>CAZKXJ010000003.1:0-444933 GCA_964556825.1 uncultured Hyphomonas sp.
GAAACGAAAAGGAGACCCCCATGGCAAACGCACTCGGATATGTCAGCGAAACCAAGACCGGCTTCGAAGGCGCCCTCGCAATGATGAACCTCAACGCCACTATTCGCATCGAGAAGAATGCGGAAAAAGCCGAAGAGGCCCAGCCGGACTACCGCATCTTCGCCGGCGAAACCGCGACTGAAATCGGCGGCGGCTGGATGCGCAAGGCGAAGTCATCGGGACGCGAATACGTCTCGCTGACCCTCGCAGATCCGCAGATCGGCCCGCGCCGCATCTACGCGAACCTTGCACCGGTCAAGGGCAAGAAAGGCCGCCACGTGATCCTCTGGAACCCCAGGGACTAGGCCCAACACACATCGCCAAACTGGCCGCTCCGGAGATCATTCCGGGGCGGCTTCCGGCGTGTTTACATTGCTCGATAGAGGGGCATCTATAGCCACCCGAAGCCATGCGCGCTGCGCATGGTTAAACCGGGTATCGCCTCGAAGTCGTATATCTTCGTGACTCCCAATTAGAATTTTCTTTTGCTTTCTCGGACGTGTTGAAGCCGCCACGTTGATCTGTGCCCGGCAAGACGGGGTACGGGGAATGAGCGAGGCAAAAGGACGTCCAAGTCCTTTCCTGACGACGAAAGAAGCAGCCGCCTATTTGCGCATCACGGTCCGCACGATGGAGAACTGGCGCTGGTCGAACAATGGACCGAAATACCGGAAGCATGGCGGCACCGTCGTCTATCATGTCGATGACCTGAACGACTATTCGACCGTGTGGAACCGCGCGCGAGGATCAGGAAATGGCACGTAAATATTGGGCACTGAAGGCGGATTTAGTCGCATTTTCGAAAGAAAAGCGAATATCTTATTCGAGCGATGGGCGGGGCAATTCATGAGACTTCGCGCAGCATTCTGGAGCGGTATTTCTGTGATCGGAGTGGCATTGATCAGCCTTCCAGTGACAGGTGTCTTACCGCCGCTCCTGCTTTACAATCCGAGCGAAAGTGCGCCACTTGGATGGTATCGCGTCGAACCTTTAAGCGTGATCTCGTGCGGTGATCTGGTTGTTTCGCACCTTCCGGAAGCGGCTTCGAGACTCGCTGCGAAACGAGGTTATTTGCCGTCTGGTGTCCCCGTCATCAAGACCGTCCGGGCGCTAGAAGGGGATATGGTTTGTGCGGTCGACGGTGAGTTACTCATCAACGGGACGCCAGCTGTCCGCCTGCTCTCCACAGATAGTCTGGGACGCGCTCTGCCGTCTCCCTGGAAGGCCTGTCGGCTGCTTCAGCCCGGCGAGGTGCTGCTCCTATCTGATCGCACACTGGACTCATTTGATGGGCGGTATTTCGGAACTGTTTTGAAGGCGGATATTCTGGGTAGGGCGATCCTCCTGAAGGACCTTGATTTGGCTGCGGAAATTGGCGAGCGGGAGCAATTTGAAGGCGATTTTGAATGCAAGATAAAAGCTCATGGAGCCAATGAGGGGCTATCGCCTTGTCTGCACATCGATTTTTATGGTTCTACAGGCAGGTCCGCAGCTCTGTGGTCTGATGGAAACCTCAATGAGGGCAACAGGTTGGCATGGTTCCATACGCGCAATCTGGCCTGTTTTCCGCGGGAACAGCCAGAATGAGCACTCCGCCGGACAATCCCTTCACCCCCCGGCCTGGCAGGATTCGTTCAGCCGGTTCAGGGGGACGCACGAAGACGTACCTGACGCGCATGACGAAAGCCTTGTCGTCGGCCGGCGGTGTTCGCCGGACCGCCTTGCCCTCCCGGCCACGTATTGGCCCACGCGGTGGACAGAGACGCGTGATAGTGAAAGCCCGCATCGTGCGGATGTCGGCGTCCAGCGCAGCAGCTCTCGCCGCGCATATCGGCTATATCCGGCGCGACGCAGCGCTTGAGGATAAGGATCGCGGGAAACTCTTTGACGCCATGAGCGAAGATGCCAACGCATCAGGTCTGGTCAAATCCATCACGGATGACCGGCATCATTTCCGGTTCATCGTGTCGCCCGAAGACGGGACCGAAATGGCTGACCTAAAGCCGTTCGTTCGCGACTTGGTTTCGCTGATGGAGACCGATCTCGGCACACGGCTCGAATGGGTCGGTGCGGTGCACCATGATACGGGCCGGCCGCATGCGCACTTGGTCATCCGGGGCCGACGCGAGGATGGCACTGATCTTGTCATACCGCGGGCGTACATCTCACATGGGATCCGGGAGCGGGCTGAAGACCTGGTCAGGCTGGAGCTTGGCCCGGAGACAAGGCTTGAACAGGAGCGGAAACTCCAATCGGATATCGCTGCCGAGCGTGTGACGCGGATCGATCATTTCATCGCGCGTCAGGCAAGTCCTGAACATGAGTTCCGTTTGAAGGATAGTCCCTCACACTATCGCACCCTGCATGCGGCCCGGCTGCGAACGCTGGAGCGGCTTGGACTTGCCGAGAAACTCGGGGCTGGTCACTGGCAGCTGCGGGAGAATTTCCGGGACGTCCTGCGGGGATTGTCCGAACGCCACGACATCATCAAGACGATGAACCGCGCGCTCGCAGGGCGCGGTGATCGGCGTCTTGATGCGGACGTGATATTTGATAAGTCCGATCCGAACGGGCGGGGCATGACGGGCGCAGTGCTGCAGACCGGCCTCACGGGTGAAGCGCATGATCGCGCCTATGCCATCATCGATTGCCTGGACGGGCGCGCCGTGTTTGTCGAACTCGGTGTCGCTGGCGAAGTCGAGGAGTTGAAGCGCGGGGCAATTGTAACCGTGTCATCGCCGAACCTAGAACCGAAGCCATCGGACGTGACGATCGACCGGATCGCGCGGGCGAATGGCGGGATCTATTCAGCCGGCTTGCACCAGGCTGATGATCCGGGGTCCAGTCCGGAATTTGTCGCGGCTCATGTGCGTAGATTGGAAGCGCTCCGACGTGCCGGGCATGTCGAGCGGTCGGCCGATGCGGACTGGAAGATCCCACCTGCCTTTCTGGATCGGGCGAGATCATTTGAGCGAACCCAGGCGCGGTTCAGATCCGCACAGATGTTGGTACGCTCTGAACTTGGGCTGAAGGATCAGGAAACGGCGCTGGGGGTGACTTGGCTGGACGAGACGCCTCTTCCCTCCGGTGTGCCGCTTGGGTTTGGCCAGGAAGTGGCTAAGGCACAGGTTAAGCGGCGAGCGTTTCTGGCGGGAATTGGGGTGAAGGTAGAGCCTAGCTCAGGCCTGACGGCTGTGCAAAGAACGGAGTTGTTGAAACGCGATCTTGCGCAGGCCGGACGGATATTGAGCGAAGAGATTGGGAAACCCTATTCACCGGCGCCTGCACGAGGTCATGTGGTAGGCAAGTACCGCGAGCCGGTGTCGCGGGTGAATGGGAAGTTTGCGGTCATCGAGCGGCAGCGGGATTTTACGATTGTGCCTTGGCGGCAAGTGTTGGAGCAGCGGCGCGGCATGGTGGTGTCTGGCGTCGTCCGCGGGGGCAGGGTTTCGTGGACGCTCGGGCTTGGGATTGGGATGGCGAAATGATTCCTATAGGAGACTAAGCATGCGCGCTCTGGTTCATCATGGACTTGGCTCGCTAAACGGCATTGCAGTCGAGATATCCAGAGTTTGTGACAGTTTTGTTCATGCTGCACGTCGTGTTCGACCACAATCGGTCGATTCCACCATCTCCGATCGCTGCCCAAAATCCCAAATCAGTCTATCGAGACAGTGTCGACGGAGTCGCAATCTTAACGATTTCGATTCACAATCCTCACGCTGTTCGCTATTGGACTGAATGAAGCAATTGCCAAGATATTCTATGGATCAAATTCAATTATACATTAATGACCTCTATCTGGATTTGGAAAATCCCCGGATCGTAGAAGCCACCAGTCAGGCGGAAGCACTGGAGGCATTGGTGCGCTTGAATCCGCGCCATTTTCAAACGATAATGAAAAGCATTTTCGATAACGGATTGGATCCGGGAGATTCGCTCTACGTCATTGAAGAGGATGATGACGAGTTCACGGTCCTTGATGGGAATCGGCGTTTTGCTGCGATAAGCATACTTGCCAACCCGGACCTGCTCGATGGCACCAACTTGGACGATAATCTCAAAAAGCGACTACACGCGCTTGCGAAAGGCTTTGATCGGGCGAGCATTGAACCGATCAGGTGCATTTCCTTCGGCGACCGCCAAACCGCTAATATTTGGATTGAACGGCGACACACAGGTCAGAAGGACGGAGAAGGCCGCATTGAATGGGGGCCACTGGAAATCCAGCGCTTTGAGGGCGATCGCACGGTTTTGGATATCATAGATTTCGTTGGTCGCAACGCAGGTTATGACCCGTCTCGATGGGAAAGTGTGCGGACTGCCGTTGAAAAGAACTCAAGTACACTAGAGCGATTTCTCGATGCAAAAGCCGGCAAAGACATACTTGGCTTGAGTGTGAAGACCAAGGATGGAGAGAAGCGTCCATATTTCGCTCGAAAACCTGAAGTGACTGTCAAGGTATTGAAGGCGCTCTTCGACGATATTGCGGATGGGCAGGTAAACTCGCGAAGTCACAACAAAGCCGCGGACATCAAGGACTATTTCGAGGCGTTACCGACTACAATAAAGCCAAAATCGAGTGACAAAGTACCGCCCCAGTCCTTCAGTGATACCAATCTGCGTAAACCTGAAGTAAAGCCAGCAAGCCAGGCAACGCCACACAATCAAAAGTCAACTAGAGCGCGTAGCCCACGGCGATCCTTGGCACCCAAGAAATACCCGTTCTCTCAACCACCCACGCCAAAAGGTCAGGCCCTTTTCAAAGAAGCCGGCAAAGTAAATCTGGTCGACACGCCTATGGCTGCCGCGTTCGTACTGCGTGCTGTGCTGGAGCATTCAATTGACCACTACATGACGCAGAACGGGATTCCATTCAAACGTACAATCAAGTCGCGGGTCGTCGATCTTGATCTATCGACTCGCTTCGAAGACGTTCGGCAACACTTAATCAAGAACAATCGCGCGCTAGCGAGCGACTTACGGGGCGTGACATCTGCTTTAACTACAAGATCCGATCCTGTATCCATCCAGTCCCTGAACGACTACATACATAGTTCATATCGCGTGCCGGCGGCTGATACGTTACGCACAGCCTGGGACAACGCAGAACCATTCTTCAGGGCGATCTACGGAGAGGCAACATGAACGACGAAGATAGTCACCGACGCACAGTCTCAGGGCGGTACTCACCTCTCCGATATCCAGGCGGCAAGGGAAAGCTCGCACGGTTCATGCGGGACGTTGTGCGGTTAAATGGACTCAGCGACGGCCACTATGTTGAACCATTTGCGGGTGGCGCGGCGATCGCGTGGGAACTTCTTCTCACAGGTATTGTCAAACGTGTGACCATCAATGACATCAATCGTCCCGTCTACGCCTTCTGGCGATGCGTTGTCGAAGAAACCGAAGAACTTAACAAGCGAATCTTGGAAACGGAGGTTTCGCTGTCGACTTGGGATAGATGCAAGGCCACATTCAATGATGCCGACAATCAGGATGACATTGATGTTGCGTTCGCCTTTTTCTTCCTGAATAGAACAAACCGATCTGGCATACTCAACGCAGGCGTAATTGGCGGCCGCGATCAGACCGGCAAATGGAAAATCGATGCCCGATACAACAAACAGGAGCTTGTGCAAAGGATATCCAAAATTGCAGCTTACGGATCGAAGATCACTGTATGCCAGGAAGACGCCGTCGACTTCTTGGCGTCACGAGCAAATTCTTTCTCCAAGAAAACACTCATTTATATAGATCCTCCATACTATGAAAAAGGCCGCCACCTTTACTACGACTATTATCGCTCAGACGATCATACCCAAATTGCCGATGCGGTGCAGGCCATTTCTGATACCCGGTGGATCGTATCCTATGATGATGTTCGTCCTATTCACGATCTATATGAACCATCCAGCTGGATGCAATACACGATCAATTACAGTGCACGGAATAAATTGCGTGGGCGCGAGGCAATGTTCTTCAGTGAGGGCCTCGAAGTGCCTCAGCTTGAAGGGACTATGATTGAACTTGATCGTGGCGAAGGTTATTCAGGTGACGACGGCATTCCGGCGAATGACCGCATCATCCACGCCTTACCTGAAAAACTCAACATGAGAAAATTAGCCTAGGTACGATCTTGCGACGCTACCCAAAATGCTGTCCTTCACGATACTGAAGCGCCCAACTGTTGAAATCCGCAAATGCCTCAGTGCCTTCTGAAGTGATTTGATTTTCAGCAATAAGTCTCTCGGCTAGGTGGGCGAGCTGGCACAAACGCAGCCGTGAGAGGATATGTCCAAGCTGCAACGTTGCCATATAGCTATCTCGTTTGGAAAGCACGAAGGGAATTATATGATACGCAGTGCACTGTGATGCAGGCCGGCGAGAAAACCAAAAGACGAAGAAGACGTTTTCGAGCATCGTCCGGACGGATTTGTCCTTCCATTTCGCCCCAGTAGCCACTTGGGCCATAGCTAACTGGAAGCCAGGCATCTGATCATCGTTGGGACGAGCCGCAACAACATCAATCTCGCAGTCCTTAACAGACTGAGGTGCGTCATCGGGAGGCGGGTCATGGAGCTTTCCGTCGCCAATTGCGCGCCAGACTTGATTCATTTTCGCATGAAAATTGGTGTGATCCGGCCTTGGCCATCCAAATGCCCAAGCCCTACCCCTTAGCTCAGCAGCCAAAATCGCGGCGGCCATCTGCTGAAACCAATTTCTGAGATTTCGAACCGAAATCTTATCAGGAGCGAGCTCCGCTTGGCCAAGAACATCAGTCACTGTAGCCAAATGGGATAGCAGAAGTGATATTAAATAGGATTTGTGCCCCCAATTGACAACGCCGGTAAAAGTCAGGCGGGCGCCAGCTCCATCCAGCGAAAATGGATAACTATCTTTGCCAAGACGCTCACGGTGAGTCAAAACCGAAGCGGCCGCTTCTACGACCAGATCACTGCTTCGGTTTTGTGCGTCAATATCGTCGTATTCGTCCTCTCCGATCTCGATATCGTTGCGCAAATCGGAGAGCAGAAATTTCGTGTCGTCGGCAAAGAAAGCTGATAGTTCAGCAATATCCGCCGCGAGGTCACCATCAGGCTCTGGTCCAGCCAGTAGGTCATGAGGTATATAGACAGCTGCTGGCATACTAGAGAACTAATCCTTATAGCCAGACTTCTTCCGCATACGGTCATGCAGAAGGTCGGCCTGCTCCTTGATTTCAGAAGCCACGTCCAGAAGCCCCCTGTCCGCACCATCGAATGCATGCACGCTGCTCACTGCATCGCTGATTGCCCGCCTTGCGGAAATAAGTGCTGACGAAAATTTCGTATCGGCGGGACGAGTTTGCTCCCAGGCGAATTCTAGATCGCGGCGGTCATTGAGTGTGGCAATCGCGACGGTTGAGGTCAGCACTTCACCTAGGCGCTTAATATCAGGATTTTGCGATGCGATAATACTATCAATGCCATCCGGCTTGTAACCAAATATCCAGTGCAGAACTTCTTTGAGGCGACCCACACGGGCCTCTGGTATTGGATCCTCGGATGGAACCCAAGCGCTCCAGCTATCCTCTATGCCAAGATAGGACATGTACTCTTTTCGGGACAATGCCGTGTAGAGGTGGGAAAATGGAAAACGCTTTGTTGTACGGTCGTCCAAGGTGAAGATGCCGCTGCGATCAGCTTGCTCGAGAACCAGTACCGCTGCAACCATTCGTTTGATCGTTGCGTGCTTGTCACCGATACGATCCGCAATTTTGTCGAGTGTCGCAGTCGAATCTGCTTCTCTGGCTTCTTTGAACCAACTCGCTGCGTATTGGGCCTTCGCATAAGAGTTCCAGCGGTGCGGGCCGTTGATGTGCTTGAATGCAATAAAAGTTCTTGCTTCCGCCCGTGATTCCACGCGGATCACCCGCACCATATCCATTGTTGCGCGCAAATCTTTATCCAAATCAGGCACGCCAATTTCGAGCTTGTCGGCACGTTTTTTATCTAACAGAAGACGGACGGCAGCGAGACGGCGGTTCCCTTCCAGAACTGTGTACGGCGCCTCCGGATCTTCGTCTAAAACGACCAATGGCTCGAAATCCAGATATCCGTTGGCAGCAATAGACGACAAAAGCTCATCAAGTTCGTCCTCTAGGTGCAATTGCTGAATAATTGCATCTTCGCTCGGCGCTTTCCGCGAGGAGAGTATGAGTCGAGGGTTTTGTGAATCAAGGCGCAATTGATCCGGAGAGATCATTGTCGGCTCGTTGAGTTCAAGCGGTTTCTTTATTGGTTTCGGCATGGCGCCCTCATTTTAGCCCTCTATTAGACGATTCACCAGATTGCACCAGATCGAACAAGATGCGACGTCACCCACCACCCTTGTATTGTCATTTTGCTGCAGGATGTGCTTGGCAGGCGTCGGCTTGAAATCACGTGCATGTAGCAGCGCAGAACAGTCTCAGAATCAATCAGAGGAGATGATCGGGTTGAGCGTCTGGCTACCGCTCCGCAGCTTTGATCGGGTGAAGTATTCAATTTTCTTGTCCCTACAAATTCTTCCCAGAACTTCACTCTTACCGCTCGGCGGTTCCCAAACTTTCAGAATACCCCCCTTATTCCCCCCAATTCCCTCTCTGGAGCGTGAGGCTGTGATTGGTCAGGTTCCGTGTCATGAAACATGGCACGCACCTCTTCTGGCAGATCCTTCTTGTCTTGCTCGTCGTTCTCCTGGCGCTCTGGGGCGCGACCGAGTGGACAGCCTGGTCGCTTGGCTGGTCGCCGCGTCTGGGTGAGCCGCTCTTCGTCATTCTCGACATACCAGTGTATGTGCCCTGGGCCTTTTTCGGCTGGTGGTATTCCTTTGATGCCTATGCGCCGGATGTGTTTGAACGGGGCGGGATGATCGCAGGGTCTGGCGGGATTGCTGCCATCGTGATCGCGGTGACGGGATCGATCCTGCGGGCCCGGTGGGACAAGCGGGTTTCGACTTTCGGCTCAGCGCGCTGGGCTGAGAGCAAGGATCTCCGCAAGTCCGGACTGCTGAAGCCAGCCGGCGTATTCCTTGGCCAGGCGGAAGGCGCGTACCTGCGCCATGACGGGCCAGATCATGTCATGGCCTTCGCGCCGACACGTTCCGGCAAGGGCGTGGGTCTTGTTGTCCCTACCCTGCTCTCCTGGCCGCATTCGGTTCTGGTGCACGATATCAAAGGAGAGAACTGGCAGCTGACCTCCGGCTGGCGCTCGGAGTTCTCGCACTGTGTACGGTTCGATCCGACCGATATTGCCTCGGCTCATTTCAATCCGCTGATGGAAGTGCGCCGAGGGCTCAATGAAGCCCGCGATGTCCAGAACATTGTCGATATCCTCGTCGATCCGCGAGGTGTCGTCGAAGAACCAGGGCATTGGGTGGACAAGGCAAAGTCCCTCCTGACCGGCGCCATCCTGCACGTCCTTTACGCCGAGCCTGAGAAGACGCTCGCTCGGGTCGGCACATTCCTCGCCGACCCCGACCGGACATTCCGGACGACAATCGAGATCATGAAGCGGACCAATCACCTCGGCACGAATGAAGCGCCACGCGTTCACCCGATTGTCGCGACCAAGGCGAGAGAAATGTCTAACCAGACCGAAAACGAGCTCTCGGGCGTGCTCTCCACGGCCTTGCGCTTTCTCGCCCTTTACGCCGATCCGGTCATTGCCGAAGTAACGTCGCGGAGCGATTTCCGGATTGATGACCTGGTGTCGGGTGATCGGCCCCTGTCGCTCTATCTCGTTGTGCCGCCCTCGGATCTTTCGCGCACAAAACCCCTCATGCGCCTTATCCTGAACCAGGTGGGCCGGCGCCTGACCGAACACCTCGAGGTGCGTCCGTCTGCGCTTTCGCGCGGCAAGTCGCTTGTGGCGAATACTCTGAGAGCCTGCGGGCTGCTCGCGCCTCAGGTGTCGGTGGCCGCGCCGAAATCCCGGCGGCGGGTCCTGTTCATGCTGGATGAGTTCCCGGCCCTCGGAAAGCTCGACTTCTTTGAAAGCGCGCTGGCTTACATGGCAGGCTATGGCCTCAAGGCCTTCCTGATCGCACAGTCGCTGAACCAGATCGAGAAGGCCTATGGCCCTTCGAACGCCATTCTCGACAATTGCCATGTCAGGGTCGCCTTCGCGTCAAACGACGAGCGCACGGCGAAACGGATATCCGATGCACTCGGCACCAAGACCGAACAGCGCGCCATGAAGAATTATGCAGGCCACCGGCTCGCCCCCTGGCTGTCGCACAAGATGGTGTCGCGCCAGGAGACTGCCCGCCAGCTGCTGACGCCAGGCGAAGTGATGCAGCTACCGTCCGACCAGGAGCTCGTCCTTGTCGCGGGCTCCCCGCCCGTGCGGGCGCTGAAGCTGCGCTACTATGAAGACCGGAACTTTACCGAACGCCTTAAAGAAGCACCGGGTGCAGCGGTCTGTATTCCGGAGGCGCGGGAGAATGATTGGGGCAGCGATGTTCGCACTATCCATGAAGGCCTGATGCAGGCTGACGATCTGGAGCCGGACGCCGATGGCCTGAGCTGGCGACAAGCGCGCAATGTGGCTGAAGACCGGGCCCGGTCAGCCGGCCCTGTGAAGTCCGGTGGCTCGCGAGCCAGGACGCGCGCTCCCCTGCAGGCCAGCCTCTTCGATGCGCTCGTACAGGCCGACAGTCTCGAACAGGCGACCGGCATTGACCTGACGGGGAATGGCGAATGAAGCCTCGTATCCAGCCCTATATCTCGCCCGAGATCCATCACCGGCTGCAGGCCATGGCGAAACGCCCGGGCCTGTCAGAGAGCGCCATCGTCGACCGGGCGCTTGCGGCCTGGTTCTCTGGCGAGGATGGCAACCAGCGTGAAACCGCGATCAACCGCCGGCTCGACCGTCTGACGCGCCAGTTCGGGCGGATCGAACGGGATAATCTCGTCCTTGCCGAAACGCTCGCGACATTCGTGCACTATTTCCTGACGGTCACGCCGCCCGTCCCTGCAAACCAGGTCGAGGCAGCGCGCGCCAAGGGCGACATGCGGTTCGATTTGTTCGTGCGGCAGGTCGCCGAAGCGCTCCGGTCGGGCCAGCGTATTCTCCAGAATGCGGTCGAAGACGTGACGGAAGAGGCTTCCGGGTTTGATGGCGAGTCCGCCTCTGAACGCCTGGGCGAGGTGCGAGCCGATGCGTGACGCGACAAGCCAGGCACGGACACGCGCCATGCTGGTCACGGCACTGGGCAGCGAGATCGTCGCGGCGCTGGATGATCCCGCCGTTGTCGAAATCATGGTCAATCCGGATGGCAGGCTCTGGGTCGAGCGGCATGGGAGCGGGCGGGCCGAGTCTGGGTCGATGTCTTCCGCCGACAGCGAGCGTGTTATCCGCCTGGTCGCGAGCCATATGGGCCGGCGCGCAGACGTGGGATCGCCGATTGTTTCGGCCGAGCTGCCGATGGGTGGCGAACGGTTCGAAGGGGTGTTGCCGCCGGTGTCCCCCGGTCCGTGCTTTTCGATCCGCAAACCAGCTGGCCGGGTGATCGCGCTGGATGCGTATGTGTCGTCCGGCGTGATGGCGCCCCATCATGCCGAAGCATTGCGGCGAGCCGTGCTGGACCGCGAGAACATCCTCGTGGTTGGCGGTACCGGCTCGGGCAAGACGACGCTCGCCAATGCGCTGCTCGCCGAGATCTCGCGGACGGGTGACCGGCTCGTCATACTCGAAGATACGCGTGAACTTGTCTCGGCGGCGCGCGATGCCGTCCAGCTGCGTACGCAGCCCGGATCGGTGACACTCGCAGACCTCGTCCGCTCGACCCTGCGCCTGCGGCCCGACCGGATCATTATCGGTGAAGTGCGCGGCGCCGAAGCGCTCGACATGCTGAAGGCCTGGAATACTGGCCACCCAGGCGGCATTGCCACGCTGCATGCAAATTCCGCCCACGGCGGTCTCTCCCGGCTCGAACAGCTGATCGGAGAGACCTCTGCCCAGGTGCCGCATGATCTCATCGCGGAGACGGTCGATTGCGTGGTCTACATCTCGCGGCGCGCCGGCCTGCACCGTGTCGAAACGGTCGCACGCATGAACGGTCTCGGACGCGAGGGATACGACCTCATCCCCGTCCAGCCGGAGCTGCAGCTCGTCCTGCCGAGCCTGCCCTTTTCCGAACCGCTTCTCTCCACCGCTCCAGAAAGGATACATCCGAAATGAACAGCAACATGATCAAGGCCCTGAGCCTGACGGCGATCACCGTGGCGCTCGCCTTTCCCGCCCATGCGGCCGGGTCTGGCATGCCCTGGGAGGTCCCGCTGCAATCGATCCTCGACTCCATCGAGGGCCCGGTCGCCAAGATCCTTGCGACGATCGTCATCATCCTGACAGGTCTCGGGCTTGCCTTCGGCGAGAGCGGCGGCGGGATGCGCAAACTGTTGCAGATCGTGTTCGGTCTCTCGATCGCTTTTGCCGCGACCTCGTTCTTCCTGTCCTTCTTCTCCTTCGGCGGCGGGGCGACGCTCTGATGGCTGATACGCGCCCCCTGCCCCATGGCTACAGCGTGCCGGTGCACCGTTCGCTGACTGCGCCGATCCTGCTCGCCGGCGCGCCAAGACTAGCCACCATCGTCAATGGCACATTGGCGGCGGCGCTTGGGCTGGGCCTCCAGCTCTGGATCGTCGGGCTCGTCTTCTGGATTGTCGTGCAGGGGATCTGCGTGTTTGCCGCCCGGCGCGATTCGCAATTTTCCGATGTGCTGATCCGGCACGTCCGGCACAGGGGCTATTACGCATGCTGAATCTTCGTGAATATCGCCAGCGTCCGACAAGCCTTGCAGATCATCTCAAATGGGCCTGCCTGATTGCGCCGGGGATTGTCCTCAACAAGGATGGCAGCCTGCAGCGCACGATCCGCTATCGCGGGCCCGACCTTGAAAGCGCGACGCACGAAGAACGGGTCGCGGTTACGGCGCGCATGAACAATATCCTGCGCCGGTTCGGATCGGGCTGGGCCCTGCATATCGAAGCCGATCGCAGGCTGTCGGTTTCCTACCCTGAATGCGTGTGGCGCGACGCCGCGGCCTGGCTGGTGGATGAGGAACGCCGGGCCGCTTTCGAGGAGGCCGGCCGCCACTTCGAGACCGATTGCTATCTGACCCTGTCCTGGATGCCACCCGCTGACCGGACGGCACGGATCGAGAAGCTCTTCATCGACGATCCGGCAGACGCCCCGGCGGCCTTTTGGACCGAACACCTTGCGGCGTTTGAGACGGGAACAATCCGCGCACGCGACATGATGGCTGACCTGATGCCGGAAGCGCGCTTCCTCGATGATGACGAGACCCTCACCTATCTGCATGCCTGCATCTCGGTGAACCGACAGACCGTACGGGCGCCATCGCTTCCGATGTGCCTGGATGCCGTGCTGGTCGATACGCCGCTCACAGGCGGGCTCAGCCCACGTCTTGGCGAGGAAACGCTGAAAATCCTGACGATCAACGGGTTCCCGGCGACCGGAGAACCAGGGATCCTGTCAGACCTCGACCGGCTCGGCTTTGCCTATCGCTGGGTGACCCGGTTCCTGCCCCTCGACAAGCCTGAGGCCGAAAAGACGCTCAATGCCTATATGCGCAACTGGTTTGCGAAACGCCGGTCGCTCACCTCCTATTTGCGCGAAATCCTCACCAATGAGCCGGCCACTCTGCTCAATACGGACGCCGACAACCAGGCGGCCGATGCCGACGAAGCCCTGCAGGCGCTCGGCGCCGGCCATGTCGCATTCGGGTATTGCACGACAGCGATCGTCGTCCGGCATGCCGATCCATCCATTGCCGAAGACCAGATCCGGGCCGTCGAGCGTGTGATCCGGGGACGCGGGTTCACATGCGTCACAGAAAGCGTCAACGCCGTCGAAGCCTGGCTCGGCACGCTTCCCGGTGAGGCCTATGCCAATGTCCGTCAGCCGTTGCTCAATACGATCAATCTCTCCCACATGGCACCTCTGTCGGCGCTCTGGGCGGGACCGGAGCGCAATGAGCACCTGGACGGCCCGCCGCTCCTGATGGCGCGTTCAGCCAGCTCCACGCCGTTCCGGCTGGTCACGCATCAGGGAGATGTCGGCCATATGATGGTGGTCGGCCCGACCGGCGCCGGCAAGTCGGTGCTGCTCTCCCTTCTGGCGCTCCAGTTCCGACGCTATGAGGGCGCACAGGTTATTCTCTTCGACAAGGGTGGCTCGGCGCGCTGCACCACACTGGCACTTGGCGGGACCTGGTATGAGCTGGGCCTCGACGGCGGCCTTGCGTTCCAGCCCTTGCGGGATGCGGGCTGCGAAGCCGGGATCGCGGCTGCGCAGGCCTGGGTGCTCGGCCTGATCGCACAGGAGAACCTGGCCGTGACCCCCGAGGTGAAGCAAGCCGTGTGGACGGCGCTTCAAAGTCTTGGGGAGGCGCCGGTTACGCAGCGGACGCTGACGGGTCTCGTTGCTCTGGTCCAGTCGACTGAACTCCGCCAGGCGCTTGAACCCTATACGCTGGCCGGTCCCTATGGCGCGCTTCTCGATGCCGATGCGGACAGCCTTGCCTCAGGCGATTGCCTCTGTTTCGAAATGGACGCGCTGATGCAGGACAAGCGTCTCGCACCGCCCGTCCTGGCGCACCTGTTTGCCAGGCTGGAGGCGCGGTTCGATGGCAGGCCCACGCTGCTCATCCTGGATGAGGCGTGGCTCTTCCTGGATCATCCCATGTTTGCAGGACGTTTGCGCGACTGGCTGAAGACCTTGCGCAAGAAGAATGTCTCAGTCGTGTTCGCGACGCAAAGCCTGTCGGATATTTCGGCGAGCAGCATTGCGCCCAGCCTGATCGAGAGTGCCCCCACCCGTATCTTCCTCGCCAATGCGCGGGCCGAGGAGCCTTCGCAACATGCAGCCTATGAAAGTTTCGGGCTCAATGGACGCCAGGTCGAACTCATCGCCCGGGCGACGCCGAAGCGGGATTATTATGTTCAGTCACCTGATGGCAATCGCCTGTTCGATCTCGATCTCGGACCGGTCGCCCTCGCCTTTTGCGCCGCCGGTTCGAAGGCCGATCAGAAACAGATCTCGGAGATCTACGCTTCATCGGGCCCGGAGGGTTTTGCGCCGGCCTGGCTGGACGCGCGCGGGCTCCATTGGGCCGCAGACCTGATCGAAACAAGAGGAGAGATACCTTGCGCCGCCGAATGATCGCCGTTCTTCTTGGGTCCGTTTCTGCATTCGGCTTGGCTGCGGGACCGGCCTACGCCCTGCTCGGCGTCGGCGATGTCGTAATCGATCCGACAAACCTCGTGCAGAACATCCTCACCGCCACGCACACGCTCGAACAGATCAACAACCAGATCCAGCAGCTCCAGCACGAGGCGCAGATGCTGGTGAACCAGGCAGAGGATCTGAAGCGCCTCGACTACGCCTCCATCGAGCACCTGAAACGCCTGCTCGAACGGATCGACACGCTGATGCGCGAAGCGGGCGAGGTGACCTATGAGGTCGAAGAAAGCGAGCGCCAGTACCGTGAGGCCTTCCCTGACACGTACGAAGACCTCACCAATGAGGAAATCGTGGCTGAAGCCGCAGACCAGTGGCGGATCAGCCGCGAGGCGTTCCGCGCCTCGATCCAGGTCCAGTCGGGGATCGTGACCTCGATTGCGGAATCCCGGGAGACCCTGACCGACCTTGTCACTGAGAGCCAGGCCGCAAGCGGCAATCTCTCCGCCCTCCAGGCTGGCAACCAGCTGGTCGCGCTCTCGGTGGAGCAACAGATGCAGATGCAGCAATTGATGGCGGCGCAGTACCGGATGGTCGCGCTCGAAGAATCCCGCCGGGCCGCCATCGAGGCGCAGGCCCGTATCCGGCACGCGCGCTTCCGCGGCGACGGCGTCGCCTATCGGAGGGACTAGGGAATGGAAGATCTCAGCGTCATCGACCAGTTCGTCGCAACCTTCTCGGCCTATATCGATAGCGGGTTTGGCCTGCTGCAGGCGGACGTCGCCTTCCTGACAAGTGCACTGATCGGCATCGACATTACGCTCGCCGGCCTCTTCTGGGCTATGGGACCGAATACGGACATTGTCGGGCGGTTCCTCAAGAAGGTCCTCTATGTCGGCGCCTTTGCGCTGATCCTCGGCAATTTTCCGCTTCTGTCAGACATTGTGTTCACGAGTTTCGCGCAGCTGGGCCTGAACGCCACAGGCGGCACGATCACTGCTGACGACATCATGAAACCCGGCTTTGTTGCCGCGACAGGGTTCGATGCGGCCCTGCCCCTGCTCGACGAGATCGAGAAACTCACCGGTCCGATCGCCTTCTTTCAGAACATCGTGATCATTGCCGTCCTGTTCCTCGCCTGGATTGTGACCCTGCTCGCCTTCTTCTTCCTCGCCATCCAGCTTTTCGTCACCATCATCGAGTTCAAGCTGACGACCCTGGCCGGGTTCGTGCTGATCCCGTTCGCCCTCTGGAACAAGACGTCGTTCCTTGCCGAAAAAGTGCTCGGAAATGTCATCGCGTCGGGCATCAAGCTCATGGTGCTCGCCATCATTGTCGGCATCGGCTCGACCATCTTCTCTTCCATCACATCGGCTTTCCAGCCGGACGAGGTGACGCTCGAACAGGCCGCCTCCGTCATACTCGGATCACTTGCCCTGCTTGCGCTTGGCCTGTTCGGGCCCGGTATCGCGACCGGACTTGTCTCCGGGGCACCCCAGCTCGGCGCCGGGGCCGCCATTGGCACGGCAGCTGGCGTGGCGGCCGGAACGGTCGCAGGCGGCAGCATCGCAAAGGCTGGTATCAGGGCGGCAGCCAGCGGGACGCGCAGCGCCGTCGGCGCGGCCGCCTCCATGGCGGGTGGCGCGCGCACGGCCTATCAGATGAATGCTGCCGCTTCCGGCAAGACTGGCGCGGGCGCGGCCATGGCCGGCGTCAGCGGTGCCGCCGGCGCGGGTGTACGCGCTGCCGCGTCCGGCGCCGCAGGCTTTGCCCGGCGCGCTTTTGGCAATCCGCATGAGCGTCACAAGGCCGGGGCCCGCGCCGCCTTTGCGGCAACAGGCGGTACGGGCGCGCCCAATGCGGCGCCGGCGAGCGGGCATAATCCATCGCCCGACTGGGCCCGGCGTATCCGGCGCGACCAGTCGACCCGCGATGCCGGCATGATGGCCGCCTCTGCCGTGCGCGACGGCGACCGGCCCGGCGGCGGCACATCGATACAACTCAGGAATGACGAGGACTGAAGCATGCTCTGGAAACGCACATCCACCCGGTATGGCGAGACACCCGAACCGGTCACGCCTTACCAGCGCGCCGCGCAGGCCTGGGACGACCGGATCGGGTCTGCCCGTGTGCAGGCCGCAAACTGGCGACTCGCGGCGCTCGGCAGCCTTGGCCTGTCCTTCGTGCTCGCAGGCGGTCTCGTCTGGCGCTCCACCCAGTCCTTCGTCACGCCTTACGTGGTCGAGCTGACAGGCGAAGGCGCCGTGCGCGCCGTCGCCCCGGCCGACGGGCGCTATGAGCCGACCGATGCGCAGATCGCGTTCCACCTTGCCGAGTTCGTGAAGAATACACGTTCGATCTCGATCGATCCGATTGTCGTCCGCCAGAACTGGCTGAAAGCCTACGCCTACGCAACCGACCGGGCGGCCGCCACCCTCAATGACTATGCCCGCGACAATGATCCGTTTGCAGATCTCGGGCGGAGGTCCGTGTCGGTCGATGTGACGAGCGTCGTGCGAGCCTCCGACGACAGCTTCACGGTGCGCTGGCGCGAGACCGCCTACCGGAATGGCACCGAGACCGGCCAGACGAACCATACCGGCGTGTTCTCGATCGTCATCGATCCGCCGCGCACCGAAGAAGCCCTCAGGGCCAATCCCCTCGGACTCTACGTCCATGGCCTCAACTGGTCGAAAGACCATCAATAGGAGCTATATCCCCATGAAACACCTCGCCCTGATCCTCCTTGCCTCGACCGCACTTGCCGCTTGCGAATCCCTGCCTGCGCCCGTCGGGCCGGACATCACGCTCGACGAACCGGCCTATGTCGAAGACCTCTATCTCGCGCCGGACGAGGAAGGGAGCGATGTCGCTGACGCGGACCCTGCTCCAGTGGCTCTGGCTTACCAGACCTATGCGCCGGCAATCATGCCGGGTCAGATGAAGCCTATGCCGGCGGAGACGGAGTCTCCCTCGCTGAAACCCTATCAGGCGATCGAGACGGCAAATGGCAAGGCTGCGGTCGAGCCTTCACTCGACAACTACATGAACGCGATCCAGGTCTATCCCTACACAATAGGCGCGCTCTACCAGGTTTATTGTGCACCGGAACAGGTGACCGACATTGTCCTCCAGCCAGGTGAACAGCTTGTGTCAGTCTCGGCTGGCGACACAGTCCGCTGGGTGCTCGGCGATACGGTCTCGGGCACGGGAACGGAGGCGCAGGCGCATATCCTGATCAAGCCGACCCAAGCTGATCTCAAGACCAACCTCATCATCACGACGAGTCTTCGCGCCTATCACCTTGAACTGCGCGCGTTCGAAGAGACCTATATGGCGGCCGTCTCCTGGCGCTATGCTGACCAGCAGCTGGTGACGCGGGTCGCGCGGTTAGGCGCGACATCCGCCTCAGCGTCTCCCGCCGGACTACAACTAGACCGGCTGAAATTCCGGTACGATCTCGAGGGTGACGCTCCGCACTGGCGACCGGATCGCGTGTTCGACGATGGCCGCAAGGTCTATATCCAGTTCCCGGCCCGGCTCGACCAGGGCGAGGCGCCGGCCCTGTTCGTCATCGGCCGGGACGGCAAGTCCCAGCTCGTCAACTATCGCATGTCCGGAGACTATTACGTCGTCGACCGCCTGTTCGCACGCGCCGAATTGCGTCTGGGCGAAAAGCGCCAGGACGTTGTGACGATCGCCCGCAATGACCTCGGGGATTCCAAGCCGTGACTGCGCCTGCTCCCACACCACAGCCGCCTCTGGAAATCCACGGCGCACCGAGGCCTGTCAAACGGTTCTCCAAACGGGCCCTCATGGTCCTGCTTGGCACAGGCAGCGCCATCGTGCTTGGCTCGCTGGTATTCGCCCTGCAAGGCCCAAAGGAGAGTCCAGCCAGTGCGTCGCGGGAATTGTACAATACCGGACATAATCCACCTGCAGATGGCCTTGCTGCGCTGCCAGCTTCCTACGGCGAAATCAAGCCGAAAGAGGATGTTCTGGGGCCTCCGTTGCCGGGCGACCTTGGGACACCGATCCTGAAGGCGCAGCGTGAAGGGCGGATGGGTCTGCCTGAACAGGATGCGCCTGAATCTGATGCCATGCGTGAGCAATTGGCGGCGCTGGAGGCAGAGTTGCGGGCACGTGAAGCAGCCCTCTCTGATGCGGCGCGTGGGAGCGGAGTGTTTTTCCAGGTCGGGTCGAGTTCCGGTTCGAAGAGCGTCGGAGGAGGCGTTGCAAGCCCATCAGCGGCTTCGATCAGCTTTCCGGACCTCTCGGCATTTGCGCCATCTGACAGCAGCGTTTTTGGCTCATCTCTAAGCGAGGATCCAAACCGGCAGGTTCGAAAGCTGGATTTTCTCGGTACGGAGACCGATCCGTCGATCTACAATCCGCATCAACTGGAAACACCGGTCTCGCCCTGGCAGCTGATGGCCGGCACGATCATTCCGGCAACCCTGTTGACGGGTGTGAACTCCGACCTTCCCGGCCAGGTCATCGCGCAGGTGACGAGCCCGGTCTATGATACGGTTACCGGTGAGAGTGTGCTGGTGCCTCAGGGCGCGCGCCTCATCGGGCGCTATGACAGCGTGATCGCATTCGGCCAGTCCCGCGCGCTACTGGTCTGGATCCGGATCGTGATGCCGGACGGAAGCTCGATCCGGATCGACAATCTCGCTGGCGTCGATGCACGCGGCTATGCGGGCCTCGAAGACAAGGTCGACTATCACTCCTGGAGGCTGCTGCAGGGAGTCGCGCTCTCCACCCTGCTCGGCGTCGGATCAGAACTCGCGAGCGATGATGAGGGCGACATTGCCCGCGCGCTTCGCCGCTCTGCGCAGACTGGCGCGAATGAAGCCGGCCAGGAAATTGTGCGCCGCAATCTCGACGTCCAGCCCTCGATCACCATCCGGCCCGGCTGGCGGCTCGGCGTGCTCGTCAACAAGGACATTGTTCTGAAACCCTATGAAGGAGGAGACCAGCCATGAGTGACATCAGTTTGAAGATCGGGCCGCTGCCCGACCGGACTCCGCAGAAACTGACCGCGCTCATCGATCCGCCGCTGGCGGCGGATCTTGAGGATTATGCGCGGATTCATTCGGAGATTCACGGAGTGGAGGTTCCGGCCTCAGCACTAGTGCCGCTGATGTTGGAAACCTTTCTGGCCAGTGACACCGGATTCCGGAAGGCAAAGAAATCTTGAAGGAGCGTCTTCGCTCAAAAACAGTATCAATAGTGGAGTAAACGCAATGGCTAAGTTGATTACAGCGCAACAGGTTCTCGAACTGACCGGGTATCGCAGCAGGACAACACTGTGGAGAAAGGTCAGAGCGAAAGTCTTTCCTGCCCCGGTGAAGCTTCCAGGCGATGCCGTTCGTTGGCGCGAACAGGAAGTTCAGGACTGGATCGAGGAAGCTCCCCGGCAGACATATACCAGGTCGTGAATACTCCCGCTCAAGTCAGCAACCTGGCCGAGCGTTTACGCATCGCATGGCCAATTCTTTCAACCAGAAGCTTCGGAAAATCGTCTGGCATGATTGCGGCGGTTCGCTCGAGGGCACCCTCAATAGTTTCGCCAAGACTGCCAAAGAGACTCCTGGCCCGATCTTGCGCCATTCCGGCCGCTTTCGCGTCCTCAAGGAAGTGGTACGGGAGGATGCTTTCCATCGCATAGTATCGATTGTCCCCGACCGCCATGGAGAGACGAAATTCCTTCCGCCTGAGCTGCTTCGCCGCATAATTTGGCTGCAAGGACATGATGTCGTAGAGCGGCGCCATTCGGTAGCGTCCTCCCGGTGTCAGAAAGAGGCTGAAATTCTTGGCATGGCCGTCGGTAGCGCCAATAAGCCAGAACACGATCTGTGCCTTTAGGAAGGCCAGTCTGTCCTCTTCAGCATAGTCGCTGCCAGCCAGGAGGCCGAGGCATTCGCGGATGCCTGGTCCGCCGTCATTGTTATACTTGCGTGTCGGCGGCACCGAGAGCGCCTGGCAGAAATCTTCCTGGGGAATGCGGAGCAAACGGCCATCACTCGCTCTCAGGCGATCAAAGCGCTCCACAGCGAGAATGCGGATGCCATTGACATCAACAATCTGGCTTTGCGCCACTTCAAGCCCGAGTTCCCGGCAAAGCGTGAGACAGAAATGCTCGTTCTCGACACTCTGGGTCATGTCGAGTCCATTCGGAAGCTTGCCGAGTCCGGGCTTCAGAATATGCGTGGTTGGCGTTGTGCCCTTTGGCAAACACCAGCCATCATTCCAGAGCAAGGCCGTTTTTTCCTGTGCGCCTGCAATGGAGATACGCAGTTCCCGTTCGCCACTCGGCCTGACACCCAGCGGCGCTGTGGCCAGATTGCGAATGATCTCAGCGACGTCTGCGTCGCTCAGCTGGAGATACTCAGGCTGTGTGGGCGGTGTTACCTCATCACCTTCCGGTACGAATTGCAGAGCCCCGACGCAGTCACGGCCGATCTGGTTCAGGAGGCTGAACGCATCGGTGCCCTCCGCCCCCACCTTTTCGGCCACCTTGCGCCTGATCTGGTCATTGTCGGGAAGAAGATTGTCGAAGAAGGCGGACACTTCGGCCCCGGTATAACGCTCCTCACGCAATGGGAGCGACAACGAGACAGGAATGGCCCGGCGCAAATCGGCGAGCCATTCCTTGTCATACGCAAATGAGATTGCGCCGTTTGAGGCGCGATCAAGCAACCCGACGACGCGGCCATTCAGGGCGACGACCAGTCCTGCGCTACGCCGCGGCCGGGACATCAGAACAGATCCTCAATGTCACTGTGCGAGCCTTTGGTCCGCTGGCGGACAACAATCTCAAGGTCGAGTGCCCGCAGCAGGTCCATCACCGTGTTGAGCTTGACCGTTTCAAGCCCGTTCTCCACATGTGATATGGTGCCTTGTCTCACGCCGGCTCGGCTGGCCAGGTCAGCCTGCGTCATCGCCTGCGCGCGACGAGAGCGCCGCAAGGCGACGCCAAGCTGCTTAGGTGATCTGACGAGTTCTGACATTTGCGAGCTTCCTGACTATTTATACCCCTATACGCTACAGCGCATAAAATGTCAATATACGCTACGGCGTATAATAGAGGTTTATCGCCTGCAGCGAATAACTAGCTTTTGGTCGAATGGATTAATGGCGCGACAGGGCAGACCTACACTGGATCATAGTGCAGGCTATGAGTTGACTGGCGAGGTGCGTTCGAGCGTGTGGAGACCTTGGCTGGGCGATGGCCCAGATAGTTACTCCAGTCAGACATCATGCGGCGGCGTTTTTCTACTTGGGAAAGCCTCTTATAGGCCAGCTCCGTCTCTGACCCCTGCTTATGAGCAATTGCGATTTCAGCGAGTTCGCCCGGGTAGTTGGTACACTCAGCGATCCAATCCCTGAAAGTTGACCGCAACCCGTGCGGCACCGCGCGTTTCCCTGTCTGTTGATCCAGGAAGCCCTTTCGACCAGCTGCGATCTCCTCCAAATGAACTTCCCGCATGAGTTTGGAAATTGTATTTTCGCTCATAGGGCAACCATTGAGCCCCGCGAAGACATATTCGCCGTTCTGTTCTTGTTTTACCGCTCGTAATAGCTCCAGCATCGGCTCGGTAAGCGGGACCTTGTGGTCTCGGGTCTTGAGTTTTGTCCCTTGTCTGTTCGGCGGTATCGTCCAGATTCTTGTGTCGAAATCGACCTCACTCCAGGACATGTATCTCACATCACCCGACCTTACCGCCGTAAGGCACAGAAACTCGAGTGCTCGCGCAGACAAGCTTTTTTTCTGGCGGATCAATTCGAACCACCTCGGCGCGTCAACGAATGCCACCGCTGGCCGATGCGCGGCTTTCTTATCGCGTCCCAGGGGATCCAAAATCGGTTTGAGGTCCACCCATTTGGCGGGACTGTCTTGCTCCAGATATCCCGTTGCCTTCAACCAGACAAATATCTTATCGAGGCGTACCCTAATCTTTTTTGCAAGTTCGCGTTTCGTTGACCAGATTGGCTTGAGCACATCAGCGACGTGAAGTGTGGAAATGTTCTCAACGTCTAGTTTGCCGATGATCGGGACAGCATAAGTCCGAAGCGTATTGATCCAAGCTTTGCGTTCTTTCTCCTTTACCTCGGACAATTCAGTTTCGAAAAACTGTTCGACAGCCTTGGCAAAGATAATTCGCATTTGCTCAACTGTTTCTTCCTTGAAGGTGGGGTCTATCCCATCTGCCAACTGCCTGCGGTACTCACGTGCTTTCTCGCGCGCTTCGCTGAGTGACAACTCGAATGCCGAGCCCAGACCGATTTCTTTGCGACGTTTGTTCAATGTACCCCGAAGCAACCAGCACCGAGCCCCACTCGCATAAGTGACGAGAAACAATCCGGGGACGCCGCCCACCGAATGCCTTGATTTTTCACCAGCACCTGTGTGTTTCAGCGAAGCTACAGCTTTCGCTGACAGCGGAGTAAGTAACTTTGGCATATTGTTTCGCCCCACAAACCGCCCCACAAAAGAATTTCGATAGAGTGATATAAAATGGAACACCACAAAACAAGCCTGTTCTCCAATGGGTTGTATTAAATGAATTTTTTCACATTTTTTGGAACAACATGGAACGGCATGAAATACTGGGGTGGCTCCTACTCGCGGAGCCAGCGAAACTCCCCAAAATCCGAATGGAATCAAAAGACCAGCCTCAGGGCTGGCAGGCCCGCACGCCGCGCACCGGAATGACGGTGCGCCAGCCTCCAGCGGCCGTGATGGTCAGGTGGCCTGCTGTAATGCGCTGCCCGCCCTGAAGGTCGTCTCCAGGCTCAACGCGCAGCAAGACCTGCTCGCCGCCAGGCGCTGCGTATCCCTGCTCTGTCATGAACTGACCAAAGATTGACCCGCGATTGGCGGTCTGGGTCGCGGTGACGGTTTGTGAGCCGATCTGTAGCGTCGCTACGCCGGTCTCGGCTTTCTGAAAGAAAATGAACTGTGTCTGGTCCGTCTGGCTCCAGATGAAGAGGCCACATTCGCCGCGCAGCAGGCTCTGAGGCCCAAGCGCCGATTCGGGGACGACACTAACCGCCGGAACGACCGAGGACGTGGCCACAGCTTGCTCCACCGGGGGCGCCACCGGTTCAGACTCTTTGCGCGAGGCACACGCCGTCGCCAGCAAGCAGGACAGAATCAGACCCGTAAATAATTTCATGGCTGAAGCCTGCCTCCAGTTTCGGTTACGCGCTGATACGTCCAGACCCCGTCATTCCGGGAAAAGCCGGCATTCGCCAGCAATGTCTCTATGTCCCGGTCTGCCGTGCTGACGACAACGTCAATATTGGAGCGCCCCGTCAGTGTCGCATTGGCATCAATCGCAATCGTATCGCCATCTGGCGAGTTGCCATCCATGACGATATTGAAGGCGCCGTCCGTGCAACTAATAGAGCCGGTAAGATCTGTGAACGTCCGCCCGAATTGCTGCGCCGCGCGGGCCAGCGTATCAGTCTGCACGTCGCCGACAGCTGACAGGCAGACGCCATTCTCGATCCTGACAGCTCCATGGTTCAATCTGAACACACCACCAATCGCGCGCAATTCATTGGTAAGGCTTTCCAGCGCCGAGACTTGCTGCTCCAGGCGCAAATCGGTGGCTGAGATTGCGTCGCCATCGAGCATGACCTGTCCGGCCCCGCGTCCGCCTGCCCCACCCCACTGGACGTTCAATACGGGCCGCATCGACACAAGCGATAGCGGCTGCAAGGCGATGTCGATATCGCCGACCGGCTGTCCGTTCAGATAGACACCCATAATGCGCCCATCCCAGATCGTGCCCTCAGACTGTGTCCACTGGACGCCCATGGCATTGAGGGGAAGCTTACGCAGCACGAATCCGGTCGGCACTTGCGAGACCGCGGCGATGCCAATTGCGACAATTGCTGTCAGGAGAAGCAGGAAACGGATCATGCGCCATCTCCGCTGACCAGCTCGACAGTGGCGCGGATACGCCCATTCTGCCCCTGATCCATGCTGAGGCGCTCTACACGCCCACCGAGCCGGGTTTCGACATCATTCATCCAATAGAACAGTTGCCGCGCATCAGCCTGGTCAAACACAAGCGAAAAACGCCCCGCCTCGCTACCTTGCAGCCTGGATATGGAAAGCCCTGCCTGCTGGGCCGCTCGGGTAACTTCGGTTTTCAGGGCGTCGGGGGTCATCGCTGCACCAGTGGACACTGCAACGCCTTTCGCCTGGGAGGACCTTGCCCGCCGGGCAGCCACCAGATGCTCAACCTGCGCCAGCTCATCCGCAGCCTGCTGCCGGGCGAGATTCGCTGAAGACCGTGCATTCACACCGGGCATCACCAGCCCATACCATACGATCAGCATAAGGATGATTGCTCCGGCTGATCCGACAAGCGCACGTTCCCTTAATGAAAGTCCGTGCCACCAGCTGCTCATGATGCCGCCTCGATGGTAAACTCGCCGAGCACACGATTGCCAGACTGCCTTGCCTCGCCAAGCGATACCGACAGGCCGGCCTCTTCAAGGCGCTCGCCTATGGCATCGGAGTCGGAATAATTGTCGAACACGACAACCGCCGTCAAACGCCCTGTGCCTGCATCAAAGCGAAGCGACCTTATCTCTGCATTCCCTGTAGGCCCGAGCGCTTCATACAACGCAGCTGATGCGAGCGTCGGACGCAGGGAATTGCTGCTGAGGCGCTGGTCCTCGCGCAGCACAGCCAGCCCCTGATTGACATTGCCCTGTGACTCCGGAACGGCAGCGGCGAGAATGTCGCTGGTGCGGGCGCGCAAATCAGTTGCGGTTTCTCTCAAGGCGGATGTTTCAAACCAGACGGAGGTCACCCAAAGCGCAAAACAGGCTGCAGCAAGAGCCGCAACCGGGCGCCAGCGCGACAGCCCGTCGAATTTGAGCGCGTGCCTGACTGCAAAATCGCCCTGACGAAGGGACACAAGCCCAGCTGCCGGGTGTTGCTGGTGCCAGTGCGCGAGCTGCATCAGCCATTCACCGGCCTCTGCGAAACCATCATGGGCTGGTGGCTGCCCAAGAATACGTGCCAACGCTGCTCCGTATACGGTTTTTGTCTCACCGGGCGCAATAGACCGCACCAGATCATCCGGTGCACTCGCATCTATGGAAAAAGCATCCGCACCTTCCCGAAAAACGTATTCGTTCGCCCCCTGAACCGCCATGCTTTCGTCAGGTAGCAGACTATATGTCGGGACGATCGCAGCATCCGGCAGACCAAGGTCTTCGAGCAGCTGCAGCCAAATTGTCATATCTGCGAGGGATGTGAGGTAGACGCTCCGGGCGAGACCGTCGCCGGCAGGCCCGAGCGCTGCGTGCAAGGCCTCTATAGGTTCGGCAACATCATCCTCAATTGCAAACAGGGCTGTCCGGCGCGCCTCTACAGGCTTCTTGGCGATGACATCTGCCTTGTGGAGTGTCACGGCCGTCCCCGGAACGAACGCAACAGCGTTCTCGCCCCTGCCGCCACGCCCATCCGGACGGGCCGCTCCAACGTGCCAGTCACCACTGGCACGCCATGCAAATACCGGCGGCTGACCCTGTTGGGCTGGTAGGAGGATATACAGATCTGCCAAGCCTTATCCTTTGCGTTCCCGATAAACGGTCCTTGCAGGCCCGGTGCCATCAAGCTCGTACAGGATAGCGAAGAGCCTGCGCGTTCCGCGATACACGATCGCAGCATCGAGCGCGACATGTGAAGACTCAGTGCCCAGACTGTCTGTGCGGCGCAGCTCCGGCGAAATTTCAGCAATGGCCGGCGTATTGAACATGTCGTCAACACTTTGCCATCCCCCCGGCGGACGCTGGAATATGATGTCCCGGGCGTCTTCAGTCGAAATGGCCCCCGAAACTGCCAGCGCAAGCAAAGGTGCCTCGCGCTCGGTCAGCGTGTTGATGTTCAGTTTCTGGGACAGTTCGGACGGTCTTGCACAAACGAGCGGGCGCAACTGCTCAACAGTTTTCGGCGTGAAATACCGGATCGCATAAAGCTCGGACAGGTCTGCCAGGGGCTGTCCCGATGTGCGGTAGTTGAGGCCGGGGCCGCTATAATAACTGTCTTCAGCGCCGCTGAGCCCCGGTGACTGGTCCCCGTCCATCCAGTCGACGAGCGCTGCCGTGAGCGCTTCCGGGTCAGGCCCGTCGATCTCGGCCAGCTCTACCAGCATTTCAAACGACTGGCGCGCAGAGACAGCGGTTGTCGCTTCAACGTCTCCACTTGCCTGGGCAGCATTCCGCAAGCTGTTGAGATTGAAACAATTGCTGTCATCATGGCCCGTGACGGTGATGAGGCCGCCTTCAATCTCAAAGGGTATTGGAGAGTTGAGACCCGGCATGTTGGCAAACAGTTTGCCTTCAGTCGCCGCCATCAAGTCCCCAATGGCCGAGCGTCCGAATTCCTCAGCAGAGAGCGCCAGCCACCCGGCCTGCGCGCTCGCGTCCAGCGACTTTGCGCGATTGGTGCTTGAGAGGACGGCGGACGACAGGCCGACCGCAACTGCCGACATCGCCGCCACAATCATCAGGACAGTGACAAGTGCCACGCCCTCTTCATTGCTGCGGGCTGTAGGGGTCATGACGGCACCCCGCCAACAAGGCTGGCGACTGTCATCACCCGGCCATCATCGAAACTGATCCGCATCTCCACAAGGTCAGGCAGGACATTGGCCGGGGGTTTAGCGGTCCCCTCCCAATAGGCCGACAGTTCCCCGCCGCGCCAGAAGCCGAGGTCAACTGCAGTGACGTGTTCCAGAAGCACGCGGCGGGCAACAGGTGTCGACCGCGTACTGTCTGGCCTCAATGTGGCCTCTCGAATGAGCTCGCCCTCTTCACTCAGGATGTAACGCACAGTCTGAAGGCCACTGCGATCTGCCGCACCGCCCGGATTGATCCAGCCATTACGGACAAACCGGAACAGGGCATCTGTCCGGTTTGTCTGCCCGCCGACGAACGTTTCAGGCTCGCCATATCCTTCATCAGGTTCGGTCGCTCGCAATGTTGCCGCCTCCAGGTCGTCGCGGATGAAAGCCTGCGCGATATCCAGTACGCGGATTTCAGCTTCCCGGTCCCGTACCTGCTTGCCACTTTCCGTGGCCCGCAACAGGAGGCTTCCCCCGGCCACTGCGAGCATGGAGAGGATGAACAAGGCCACCAGCATTTCGGTGAGCGTGAAGCCTGCATCATGAGGGGTGCGTTGCGCTGTCATCTGTCCACCGAAGCCAGCGAGATGAGACGCGCCAGCTCCTGCTCGCGGCCACCCTCTACGACCCTTACTTCCAGGCGCATGAGGTCCGCGCGCTCGGTTGGCAAGACAGTAAGCGTCCAGTCATAGACGCGATCCAGCTGTTCCTCGCTACCAGCCGTCTGGCCAATTACGACTGGTTCGGGGCTTGCCATCGCGCGCGCCATGACGTTTTCAGCTGTTGTTCGGGCAAGCAGCCGGGATTCCAGCCTGCCGGTATTCTGGAGGGCTTCCGACGAAAGCTGCATGAGCGGGACCGCCGCAAGCGAAAGAATGCCAAGCGCGGCAATTGTCTCGACAAGGCTGAAACCACTCGAAGCACTGGAGGGAATATTATCCGCGCGCCGCATCGATCACATCCCCCTCTGCCGTAATCTCAAGTGAATGGACGAGCGCGCCAAAGACCACGTCGACACTGACGGGTTCGCCCATGCCCAGCGGATTGAAGACAAGCGCCGGCTGCGTGCTTTTCTGCTCAGTGTCGCGGTTGTCGTCGTTCTCACGGTTTATCTCGATGCGGACATTTTCTGGCAAGCGTACAAACGCTGCCGACGCTGGCTGCCATTCGGTGCCCGTCCAGCCAAGGATCTCGATCCGGCCTTCGGCGGGCTTCAGACCGATAATTTCCCCGGTTAGTACCGAGCGGTCCTGCGCATCCTGCAGAGCGGTCCGGATTGTGCCGATTGCCTTCTCATATGGGCCTTGCCGGTCAGGCAGGGTCAGAACCGCAACGCCAGCCACGAGCCCGGCTATGAACACGACCATCAACACCTCGACCAGCGTCATGCCGGCTTGTCTGTCGTTGAGTGATCGTGTCCCGCTCAAGGCCTAGTTCCAGTTCCCGATATCTGCGTTTTCTTCCTCGCCGCCAGGCTGGCCATCGGCGCCGAGAGAATAGATGTCATATGCCCTGTCAGATTTTTCAGCTGGCCGCTTGTAGACGAAAGGCCTGCCCCAGGAATCAACTGGCAGTTTGCTGATATAGCCGCCCTTGCGATAGGAGCCCGCCGAATTGGCGTCGGCCGGCTGGCTGACCAGCGCCTCCAGGCCCTGCTGCTCAGTTGGATAATCGTACATGTCGAGGCTGTACTGTTCGAGCGCATTGGTAAGGGCGGCAATATTGGTTCGGGCCGTCTTGACCTGCGCATCCGTCCGCGCGCCCAGAACGTTGATCAGCACCACCGTCGATAAAAGCCCGATGATGAAGATCACAACCATGATCTCGGTCAGCGTGAAGCCTGCTTCCCTGGATGGTTTTCGTTTCGGTGTCCGTTTCATCGGAGACTCCCTTCTTCTAGCCAATGGCCAGCGTGTTGATCTGCAGGATAGGCAGCATAATAGATAGCACGATCATCGCCACAATGCCCGCCAGGAACACGATGAGCAGTGGCTCCAGCAGGCCCAGGGCGACACCCGTTGCCGTGTCGAATTCTTCTTCCAGATAGTCCGCCGCCCTGCCCATCATGCCTGCAAGGTCGCCGCCGCGTTCACCGCTGGCCACCATGTGCAGGAGCATTGGCGGAAAGACGTCTTCGGCCCGCATCGCACGGGCCAGTGACGCACCCTCTTCCACCCGGCGGCGCACACCGGCGACGGCCTTGCGGAAAACGGCGTTGGACATCGCGCCGCGCGCAGCCGCGAGACAATCCGGTACGGGGGCACCACTCGCAGACAAGGTTGCGAATGTGCGTGCAAAAGCTGCTGCCGATACGCCGCGGGACAGCTTGCCCACCACTGGCAGAGACAGGATAAAACGATCACGCGCTTCAGCCGCGGCCGGTTGCTGGAACAGGCGGCGCAGGCCCCAGATCCCCGCAATCATGACAATGACAACGACGATGCCCCAATTGCGAAGGAAGCTGGAGAACCCGATGACCACTTCAGTCAGCCATGGCAGGTCCTGCCCGAGCGTATCAAACTGTTCGACAATGGCCGGAACGACGAAAATCATCAGCAGTGTCACGACCAGCAGCGCAATAACGCTGAGAACAAGTGGATAGATCAGGGCAGACATGATCTTGCCCTTCATCTTGCGGGTCTTCTCGAGATGTGTCGCAAGACGCTCAAGCACGTCATCGAGATGACCGGATGCCTGTCCGGACGAAACCACGGCCCGGTAAAAAGGCGGGAAGGCTTTCGGCGCGCTATTCAGGCCCTCTGAGACCGAATAGCCGTCCGTTATGGCCGAGCGCACGCCCATGAAGACTTTGCGTGTTGTCGGCTTTTCGGCCTCGGCGGCGACCGATCCAATCGCCTCCTCGACCGGGGTACCGGCTTTCACGAGAAGCGCCAGTTGTCGTGTTGCCACGACAAGGTCGCCGCCGCTGAGTTTCTTGTCATGTCCACTCGCAGAGCTGGCAGACTTGCCCTTGCGGCTTTCCTTGACATCAAGTGGCGAAAGCTGGCGCAGCCGCAATTCCTTGCGGGCCGAGCGCGCAGAATCAGCGGTGATCACACCGCTCGTGCGTTTGCCGTCCGAAGCAATGGCCTGGTAGTCAAAGACCGCCATGGCTGTCCTCATCCTTACGGCAGACGCGCAGCACTTCTTCGACACTGGTCTGCCCAGTCACAACATAACGGCCAGCATTCCTGAATAGCGTATCGTGACCGGAGAAAGCGTGTTTCTCCAATGCATCCTCGGATGCATCTTCGCGGATGAGCTGACGCAGGCCTTGATCGACCAGAAGCAGCTCATAGACACCGAGCCGGCCTTCATAGCCGGTCTGGGCGCAGCTCATGCAGCCTGTCGGACGATAGAATGAGACCTGCTCGGAAACCGGCACACCGAACATTGCCTTTTCGTCGGCCGTCGCGTCGTGCGGCGTCTTGCAATGATCGCAGAGTTTCCGCACGAGGCGCTGCGCAAGTACGGCTCGCATGGTTGCCGCGATGACATAAGGCTCGATGCCCATATCCCGCAGCCGCTGGATTGCGCCAGCAGCGCTGTTCGTATGGACTGTTGAGAGTACGGGTCGCCCGGTGGAGGAGAACTCAAAGGCGACTTTTGCAGTTTCAAGGTCGCGGATTTCGCCCACCATGACGACGTCCGGATCATGCCGGAGAATGGCGCGGAGCGTGGCGGCAAATGTCAGGCCGACCTTGTGGTGCATCTGTGTCTGCGTGATGCCTTCAAGGCCATATTCGATCGGGTCTTCAAGAGTCATCACGTTGCGCTGGCCATTGTTCAGCACCGAAAGCGATGAATAGAGTGTCGTCGTCTTGCCGGACCCGGTTGGGCCGGTCACGAGGGTGATCCCGTTTGGCTGCGCGAGGACGGACTGAAGCCGTTTCAGCGTATCAGCGTCCATGCCAAGCTGTTCGAGGCCGAGCAGCGCGTTGCGTGTGTCCAGGAGGCGCATGGTAATGCGTTCGCCATAGCGCGACGGCAGGGTCGACACGCGAACATCGATTGAGCGTCCACCGATCGACAGCGAAATGCGGCCATCCTGCGGGATGCGCTTTTCAGCGATATCGAGCCGCGCCATGACCTTGACGCGGCTGATCAGCGGCGCGGCAAGGCGGCGCGACGGCGTCAGCACCTCCTGCAAGACACCGTCGATGCGGTAGCGAACGGCCAGCGTATCTTCATGCGGCTCGATGTGGATATCAGAGGCACGGCGTTTCACAGCCTCGTAGATCAACCCGTTTATAAGACGCACGACCGGCGCATCATCATCGCCGTCGAGCAGGTCTGCTGTTTGCGGAATGTCATCGATCAGCGACAGGAGGTCACCCTGCCCGTCCATCGCCGCTTCGGTCTCGCCGCCTTCGATGGCACTGCGCGCATATTGCTCTGACAGTTCGCGCTCAAAGCGAGAGGCGTCGAGATGTTCGAACTGGAGCGGGCGTCCGAGGGCCCGGCGGGCCTCCAGGATAGCACGCGGGTCAGCGCCCGCACGGACACCGAGGGTCATGCTATCGGTGCTTTCCTGCATGACGACGAGGCCCTTGTCCTTGGCAAAGGCGTAGGTCAACGTTCGACGGGTCATTGCCTCAGTCATGATTGTATTCGCTCGGGCCGGTCAATATTACTCCGTGTCAGGTGACATGTCTTCGCCAAGCACTTCACCAAGGAACTGGTCGAGCGACACATCGACCTTGTCGTTGCGAAGATATTCCTGTGCTCGCAAATAATTGTACGAACGGGCTGTCACTCGTGCCGCACTGTCGCGGTCACGGATAATTGTCGGCTTGATGAACACCATAAGATTGGTGCGTGTGCCGCCCGTGCCCTCAGACTTGAACAACCGTCCTGCAAACGGAATATCGCCGAGTAGCGGGATCTTTGAGTTCGATGTTGATTCAGTCTGCTCGATCAGGCCGCCAAGCACGATGATCTCGCCATCATCCGCCAGAACGCTGGTTTCTATATTCCGCGTATTGAGGATGAGGTCTGGCGACACGGTCCCGACCTGTCCGAACACGCTCGATACTTCCTGATAGATGTCGAGGCGGATCGTGTCGTCCGAGGATATACGCGGTGTGACTTCCAGTTTCACGCCAACCTGCTGGCGTTCAACGGTACGGAACGGGTTGGAATTATCATTTCCGAGGACCTCGCCGGAGGTCAACGGAACATCCTGGCCGACAACCAGTGACGAAGTGCCATTGTCGAGCGTCATGTTGAACGGTTTGGACAGCACACGGGAGTTTGTATCCTGTTCGACCGCGTTGAGGATCGCTCCGAACAGGGTATCACCGTCACGACCTCCAATGCCGATCAGCCCGCCATTAACGCCAAGCAACGAGCTGATCGCGGCATCGCGGAAGGTGTCAGTGAAATCATCGTCTTCCGAACCGGCAAGAGCGCCTGCCAGTGCGAGGAGATTTGGCGCCGACCGGGAGAATGTCGAACTGGCGAACGGCGTCGTGGAATCACCCACACCCGATAGCAGGAACTGCACACCAAGTTCGCGGGCCGTATCGTCGGACATCTCGACAATGATCGCTTCGACCAGAACCTGCGCCCGGCGCTGGTCGAGCGCCTGCACGACCCGCTCCATGGCGAGGAGTGTGTCTGGTGTAGCGCTGATAATGAGAGAGTTCGATTCCGGGTGGTGGGCGATCGTGGCCGGCGGCGCAGAACTTTCAGCCGGGCCGCGCTGGTCCGCCATGGTTTCGGCGATCTTCTCAAGCACCGGGACGATCTCTTCGGCTTTGGAGTTGTTGAGCTCGATAACGCGAAGATTGTCCCGCGCTGGCTCTGCCTTGTCGAGCTCACTGGCAACTTCCAGTGCCTGTGTCACCATCGGGCCATCGCCCCGGATGACAACCGAATTGCTCGTCGTGGAGGAAGAGACCTCGAAATTCTGCACGGGATTGCCGTCGCGCGTCCCGAGAAGGCTTTTCAGGATGTCCGCCATCTCCTTGGCCGGAACGGATTTCAGCGCCAGGGTCTGCACTTCAGTCCGGTCATCATTGTCGAGCGTATTCACGACATCGCGGATACGATCCATGTTCGATGCATAATCGACAACCACGATGGAATTCGACCGCGTGTTTGCGACAACCGTCCCCTGCGCATCGACAAGTGGCTTGACCATCTGGGCGGCTTCCACGGCGCCAAATGAATCGAGCCGGAATATCTGGGTGACGAAGGAGTTCGGTCCGCCGCCAACAGCTGAAGCTTCGCCAACTGCAAGCTGCTCAGGCACGACGCGGTAAACCCCCTTGCCGGCAGGGATGGCCGCAAAGCCATGCACACGAAGCGTCGACAGGAAGACCTGGAAAACTTCATCCGTCGTCATCGGCGCCTGAGACAGGACAGTGACGCGGGTGCGCCCGACATCCGGGTGCAGGATAAACGTATACCCCGTGATGATCGAGACATCGTCGATGAGCGCCGTAATCTCTACATCATCAAGGCTGAGCACATGCCGCTCAGCTTGCGGAGATTTCATCTCGGCGCGAGCGGATCCTGTGGCAAGTGCGATCACCGCAAGGCCTATAAGGAGCAGTCTGGGCATTCTCTCACCCCTCTACAAAATCAATGTCTATGGTTCGAGACGCGCCATTTCTCATCACCGTCACACGCGCCGCATGTGTTGCCCCCAATTCGGTGGCCAGCGCCGATGTGTCTATCTCACTTACGTTCCGGCCATTAATTCCGGTCAGCAGGTCACCAGCTTCGAGGCCTGCTGACTGCATTAGTGACGCATTCCCCCTTGGTCTAAGCAGGAAGCCGGTCAAACGATCGCCATCACGTTGCGGCACTGGATCGAGGCTCGCGAGCAGCGTCTGCGCCGTGACACCTGGCGCGAAAGCTGACGGCGTCGCCGCGGCAGTGACAGGGGCCGGCGGCGCGTCTGTCGTTTTGTCGTCTTCTCGGCTGACAGCGCGCGCTTCGGTCCGGACATCTTCCGGCTCGCTGATCACAGACAGACCAGCTTCGCGGCCGCCGCGCATCAGCGTCTCTTCAACGCCTTCCCGCGATATGATGACGCGATCCGAAAGGATACGCTCAAGTCGAACGCTGGGAAGAATATCATCGCCGAGCTCAAAACGCGTTGTCTCATTGTTTGGCGTAATGATTGTCGCAGATCCACCGCTTTCGCCGGTCGACATGAACAGGGCAACGAGTTTCAGGTTTAGCTGTGTCGCCGGCGCGTCCGGTATTTCAGTCTCAGCCGCCTCATTCGCCTGGAAGGGGTTGGTGGTCACAAGCAGACTGAGATCAGCCCGTATACTCGACTGCGCACCCGCCTGGATCGGAGAGGGCAAAGGCCGCGGCGTAAGCGTAGAGACCGCCGGGCCCGGCGAAATCAGTAGCCAGCAGAGTTTCGCAGCAAGAAACGCACCAAAAATGACCAGGACGAACATGCCAGAAAGCCGCGCAGCCTCTATCAGGCGCGGCGTCCAGTCAGGCAATGTAATTCGACCCTCGGTTACCATCACATCTTTCAAACCCGGAAAGCAGCCCCCGCCAATCCCTTTATACTTCCGTCTTACCTCGTCTCGGCATCATTTTCGACTTATCACGCAAGAAACAGGCTAGACGCCGCGCTATGACACGGTGACGCGACAGAAATGCGACATAAGCTGCGACCAATGGGATACAGCTTCCTTGCCGCATCTTTTCTGCTGCCATCAGGTACGCGGCAATCCAGTGTACGGGTTCAGTCTGAAACAGCTCCCGATTTACATTCACTTGCCAGAAACCGCTCAATCAGAGCAGGTTTAGTCCGTATGGGTGTATTCCCCTGGGAGAGTGGTGCCGGCACCAGGACTTGAACCCGGGACCCCCTGATTACAAATCAGGTGCTCTACCAGCTGAGCTATACCGGCACGTTACCGCCCTTTACGATGCTCTTCGCTGAAGGGCAAGATTCCTTTGTAAGATCACCTGCATGCCACAATTATCCTGCCTCATGGCACCTTTTCGCCGCAGCTGCGTTGTTTCATCAGTCCTGCAAGAAGGAGCAATGAAATGAACAAGACATTTATAGCCGCCACAGCCGCTATCACATTCCTCGCTACGCCGGCGCTTGCCGATGAAGCTCGTACATCTGCCAGCGAGCCATTTTATGCTCCCCAATCTGCAATGTGCGATTCCGTAGACTTGAAAGTTTATTTTGAGAAAGGCGAAGCTGAATTGACGTCTTTTGCCCGGGATGCCATCCGCGAAACACGCGAGCAGCTTGCTGGCTGCGCCGTTACGGACCTGGATGCTGTCGCAATTGCGACTGATGCTTCCACTGAGACAGACAAGCAGAGCCTGGCAGAGGCTCGCCGGATTTCGGTTTTGCAAGAGTTTAGCATGCAAGGTATACAATCGCGCAATTCCGATTTTCGTACCGACGTATCGGCATCTGAGGATGACGCTATCATGGCGCGGCGTGTCGACATCCAGTTGAAAGCTGAACCGGCAATGGCCGGATAAGCAAAGACATAATTTAGACGACCAGCCCGGCATGCCTGCATGCCGGGCTTTTTATTTTGCGGGTCAGAAGCCCCTTGCATCGTCTGTAAAACCTGACAGTAGGAGGCAACAAATTCTGCCCGCATCAAGGCAGAAAAGACCTGCCAGGAAGCACATTCTCTTGAGTTCATATCTTCGCAGACTGGAACTGGACGGCTGCAAAATACCGCGCCCCATTGTGCCATCAACCGATTTTGCGGGGACTCAATTAAACAGATTGATATTCAGCTTTTATGGTGAAGCCTGGACGATAGAGGCACCGATTGACTGGGAACATAATCCCGGTACGGCGCACTGGGGACACGACCTCAACAGGTTCGGTTTTTTAAACTTCGAAGAGGTTCTCTCGTCTGAAAAGGAGATTAGAGCTGGCCTGGCGCTAATGCTCGACTGGATATCCAAACACAATCGTAAGCGCTTCAAATTCTCGCCCTACGCTTGGCGAAACATGATAAATATTGCAATCCGAACTGAGAACTGGGTGCGGTTTTTGCAATTCGTCGACAAAACATATCCAGATCTTCTGCCTGAGGATAGTCGAGCGCGCATCGCAGAGAGCATCTTCCGTCAGACCATGATGGTAATCCGGTGGGTTCGAAAGCGATCGCGTGCAGACAATTGGACGCTGATCAGCTTGCGATCCATACATGTTGTGTTGCTAAGCTGGCCCGAGTTTCCACACTCTGGGCGACTTCTTGCAATATGCGAATCGTATCTGATCCGAACGGTTGAACTCCAGGTTCTGCCTGACGGCGTGCAGCATGAACTCTCCTCACATTACCATTGGGCATTTCTGGAACTCACTTTATCAATCACAACATTGCGACGCGAAGCCGGAGTTCCCGTAGCGCCGCTGCTCCTCGACAAGATCAGAGCAATGTCCGCATACCTGCAAGACCTGATCTGTCCTGACGGATCTGTCGTCGCGCTTGGTGATGCTGATGCCGATTATGGCCCCAGGATCAGTGAATTCCTGCAACAGCAGACATCGGCCACAGGACACAGTGAATTCCAGAAGGGTCACCACTCTACCAAAAGTCGCCTTTACCCATATGCGGGTATCGCAATCTTGCGAAACCGGGAAAGCAATTCGTTGCTTGTTTTTGATTCAGGACCATTTGGCATGGTGCATCAACATGAAGATGCCCTGAGCCTCTGGTACTGTGCTTTTGGAGTTAATCTCCTGATTGATCCGGGGCGATATCTTTACGAGCAGGGTGAAGACAAGCCGATTGCTTATCTGCGCTCATCCCGAGCTCATTCGACAATAGGCATTAATGGCCACGGGCAAAATGCCCGTGCGAACCCGGATGAATGGAAACGATCGGAACCCGGTCCTCCCTATCTGGATATAGAAAATGGCGTTTATCGTCTCAAAGGATTTTTCGATCAGGGATATGGTCCTGATAATCTGCCTGTGCGACATGAGCGATCCATTACCACACGTGCAGACTTCAGCACGCTTGTCGTAAAGGATCACCTCATCAAGGATGGCGGGGGGCATTACCTGGTCGAGCAGCGGTGGCAGGCCGCACCCGGCGCATTCAATCTAGAACCGGGAAGATTTTGCCTCAAACGTCAGGGCGTTTTGATGGAAATTCATTTTGATCAACATTCCTGGGAGCAATGGGATGTCGTAATCGGCGAAAAGGATCCATGGGATGGATGGGTGTCGACCGGACTAAATAAAATTGAGCCGACGCCGGTTCTGGTGTTACGCGGTCATTTCGACCTGGCCGCCACAATCACTACACGGATAACCGCGAGTCGTCTCACAGGACTGGAAAGTACTTAGCCGCAGAAAGAGCTGCTTGCGAAACCGTTCCCATCTGTACTTTCCACAGCAACCCAAGGAAACCCACCCTTAGCTTTGCTGCTTCGCCAAGGCCTGCGCGATTGATGTACGCCCGGACGCTGTTCAAATTGGGTTCAAAGCACTAAAGCGCCTAACACGAGACGTTCACACACAACAGATTGCGATGGACAAAGAGCACATCACCAGACCTCGCTGAACTACGGAAGATATTATGCAAGCCACTGGCAAACGCCGCATCCTCATCACGTCGGCCCTGCCCTATATCAATGGGGTGAAGCATCTCGGCAATCTGGCCGGCTCGATGCTTCCGGCGGACGTATTCGCCCGCTATCAACGGCTGTGCGGAAACGATGTCTTGTATATCTGCGCCACCGACGAACATGGTACGCCTGCTGAACTGGCCGCTCAAGCTGCTGGTGTGTCGGTCCGGGCTTATTGCGACGAGCAGCATGACATCCAGAAGAAAGCGGGCGATGATTTCCTGCTATCTTATGATTTCTTCGGCCGGTCTTCCGGCGATGAGAATGCGCGACTGACCCAGCATTTCGCGCATGTCCTTGAAGCCAACGGCCTGCTCGAAGAGCGCAATATGCGTCAGGTCTATTCGGTGGATGATGGCCGCTTCCTGCCAGATCGCTATGTTGAGGGGACTTGCCCGCATTGCGCATTCGAGAAAGCGCGCGGCGATCAGTGCGATAATTGCGGGCGACTGCTCGACCCGGTCGATCTGATCGATCCGTACTCAGCCGTCTCTGGCTCGAAGAATGTCGAGATCCGCGAAACACGTCATCTCTTCCTGCGTCAGTCAAAGATGCAGGAGACAATCCGCGAATGGGTCGAACAGGCGACCGACTGGCCGCAGCTCGCGCGCTCAATTGCCCTTAAATGGCTCGATGAAGGTTTGCGCGATCGCGCCATCACTCGTGACCTTTCATGGGGTGTGCCCGTAACAAACCCTGACGGATCAATACGGGAAGGCTTTGAAAACAAGGTCTTTTACGTCTGGTTCGACGCGCCGGTGGAATATATCGGCGCAACAGAAGAATGGTCAAAATCCATTGGCAAGCCGGATGAGTGGCGCTCCTGGTGGCGCCGGGATGAAGGCGCGGACGATGTCGAATATGTCCAGTTCATGGGCAAGGACAATGTGGCCTTCCACACGGTGTCATTCCCTGTCACGATCCTCGGCTCAAAAGAGCCATGGAAGCTTGTCGACCGGTTGAAAGCTTTCAACTGGGTGACCTGGTATGGAGGCAAATTCTCAACCTCGAACAAGCGCGGCGTGTTCATGGACCAGGCACTGGACCTGCTGCCCGCTGACTATTGGCGCTGGTATCTCATCGCCAATGCGCCGGAAGGCTCAGATGCCGCGTTCACCTGGGAAGGTTTCCAGTCGGCCATCAATTCTGACCTCGCCAATGTGCTTGGCAATTTCGTCAACCGGATCACCAAATATTGCGCGTCCAAATTCGACGGAAAGGTGCCTGCTACAGGTAACGCCGCAGATGCCGAAGCTTGGATGGTGTCAGAGCTGGAAACGCGTCTGCCTCAGCTTGCAGAGCACTATGAGAACATGGATTTCCGCAAGGCGGCCGCTGAAACACGCGCTATATGGGCTGCCGGCAATGAATATCTTACCAAGGCCGAGCCGTGGGTGAAGTACAAGAACGATGTCGATGCGGCCGCTGTCGGTGTCCGGACGGGCCTGAACCTCGCCGCCCTCTTTGGCATTATCGCGCAGCCCATCATTCCTGAAGCTGCAAAGATGATTCTCGACGCCCTCTCCATACCGGAAGGCAATCGGTCGCTCGACACTGACAGCTTCAGCAAAGGGGGGTACGCCGCTTTGCTTGATGCCCTGCCCCACGGCCTGGCGATTTCCGCGCCCGATGTCCTCTTCCGCAAGATTGAGGATGAACAGGTCGCCGAATGGACCGAACGTTTTGGCGGAGACGAATAGAGGCTACTCAGTCTATGCCGCTACAGAACCGCGTTGACCCGTTCGGACAGATCCACGCTGTTACAGCGCGTGGAATGTTCATGGGCAATCGCGGGGGATGTTTTCACCGGGATGACCAGACCCTGAAGCCAACCCACTGGGCCAGCCGGCAATGGATCACCTGCCTGCTGGACTTCAAGGGCCGCAAACGCACGCTCATGCAACCGGGACGCTATACCGAACTCTTCTTCCTCGACGAAGTGACGTCGCTCGCCGCCGGACATCGCCCCTGCTATGAATGCAGGCGTTCGGATGCGATTGCCTTTCGAGATGCCCTGCTGGCCCGGGGCGTCTACACAAAAAATCCAGGTGCGGGCGAACTCGATGATGCAATTGCTGGTGAAATCCAGGTCCGCTTCAAAGGATACGCGTCAGCGCCCACCTGCCAGCCCGCCGACTTGCCCGACGGGGCCATCCTGTCGTTGAATGGCGCGCCATACCTGAAATGGGATGGGCTTGCCCGGCTATGGGCGTTTGAAGGCTATGGCGCAGGGATGCCTCTACCAGTGCAGGCCGTATGCCTGACACCAAAGGTGACGCTGGAGGCCTTGCGCGGCGGGTATCGCCCGCATGTGCATCCCTCCATCAGTCAACCGGGCGAGTCACGATCAACTCATTGATACGTCGGGTCCGCTTCTTGGCAAAGAGAACATTGTGCATATGCCAGACTTCGCCATCGCCCAGCGTGACTTCGATATCGCCGGTCACGACCAAGCCAAGAATACGGTGGCGGAGAAAGTCGTCTGACCTGTAGCGGCAACGCGCATTGGCGCCGCTCTCGGCCCGGTCGCCGCTGCCCCAGAACACGCGTTCATGCAGTTGCCCGGGCACAACTTCCCAATACCTGACCTTGTCGAATGCGAAAATCATCAGGGCCCACATCAGGAACACGCCGACGCCTGTTGTGAGATAGAAGGTATTGCTCATCTGGATGTCGAGCTGGCCGAGGAAGCGCGCAATTGGTCCGGACAGATTGGCAAATGTCAGCAGGATGGCTCCGATCAGGAGGATCAGTCCGAAAATGACAGAGTTGGCACCGCGCAGCCGCACCGTTGTTGAAAAGATGACGAACAAGAGCGTGAACACGAAGGTCAGACCTTGCACACGTGCGGCCGTCTCTGAATCAGCGATACCTGTCGCGCTTACGAAATAGAAAATGAAACTTAGCGCCCATATCGGCCACCAGTAGATGATTGGCGAATGCGTGTAGACTTTCATCGGCTGCAACTGGTCGAGGTGCAGCTGGTCTCGCTTCTTGGGCTTTGGTGACTTTGCAGGCGACTGGCTAATCGCTGCGCCCGGCGGTGGTGGTGGCGGGCCTTCTGGTGGCGGCAAGCTCGTATCGCTCATGTCAGTCCCCTCCGAATATCTCAGGATGCCTAGTGTAGCCGAGGCTCGGCCGCTGACAAATCTTTCCTTTCCTGATCTGCCTGTCCGCAAAAGCATTTCCTGCCAAGGCTGGCCGTCCCTGACAGTTCTGTTAGGCTGCCTGATCAAACGCAATGCCAAAGGAAAAACGCATGACCCTCTTCAAGCGGCTCGCACCTTCCGCCATCGCCCTTGCCATGTTCGCAGCTTCACCCGCGGCCATGGCGCAGCAGTCAGTACCCGCCCCCGGCACCGGCTTGCTCGATCTTTACACCTACCTCCACACGCATCCGGAACTGTCCTTCAAGGAGCAGCAATCTTCCGCCATCCTGGCTGCTGAACTTGAAAGCCTTGGCTTCAGCGTATCGACAGGTGTGGGCGATGACTGGGTGCGCCAGAAGTCCGAGCGCGACGAAGGGACCGTCCGTGAGGGGGTTGGCGGTTATGGCGTGGTTGGCGTTTACGAAAATGGCGACGGCCCGACCGTGCTGATCCGTGCTGATATGGACGCACTCCCCGTGCCCGAGCAGACGGGCCTCGACTATGCGTCGAAGGTCACCGCAATGACCTGGACCGGCGTTGAAAGCCCGGTCATGCATGCCTGCGGCCATGATGTTCACATGACTAGCTGGGTGGGTGCGGCGCGTGAGCTGATCGCCAACAAGGATGCCTGGTCAGGGACGCTGATCATGATCGCCCAGCCAGCAGAAGAAATCGGGCTCGGTGCAAAAGCCATGATCGAGGACGGCCTCTACACAGACTTTCCAGTGCCTGACTATAATCTCGCGCTTCACGTTTCAGCTTCGGCGCCGGCCGGTACAATCGCCTACTCACCCGGCTTTGCCCTCGCCAATGTCGACAGTGTGGACATCCACGTGAAGGGCGTCGGTGGGCACGGTGCCTACCCTCACACCACAAAAGATCCGATCGTCGTCGGGTCTGCTATCGTCATGGCCGTGCAGACGCTCGTCTCCCGAAACGTCGATCCTCAAAAGCCCGCCGTCGTAACGGTTGGTTCGTTCAAGGCAGGCGCCAAGCACAACATTATCTCGGACGAGGCCGAGCTATTGCTCACCGTCCGTTCCTATGATGACGCGACGCGGAAGCTCCTGCTTGACGGAATCGAACGGATCGCCAAGGCGCAAGCCGAAGCCTTCGGCGCGCCAGAACCGGACATCAGCATCGATTCCGACTATACGCCGTCCACTTACAATGACCCTGACCTGACAGACAAAGCCGTCGCGGCCATGCGAGGCGTGTTGGGCGAAGAGAATGTCACCTCAGTCACGCCTGTCATGGGCGGCGAGGATTTCTCCCAGTACGGTCGCACATCGCAGGATGTACCGGGCCTTATCTTCTGGCTCGGCGCTGTGAATCCGGAAAAATACGAGAAGGCCAAGGGCGGTCCACTACCGCTGCCTTCCCTGCATTCGCCTTTCTTTGCACCTGACCCGGAACCGACCATCGAGACCGGCGTCAAAGCCATGACCGCCGCAGCCATGTCCCTGTTCAACGAAGGCTGATCAGAGGGTCGACAGCCACTCGACCAGGAGCGTGTTGACCTCGGCAGCGCGCTCCTGCTGCGTCCAGTGCCCACAGCCTTCAAGCAGGTGAGCCGCGCGCAGGCCCGGCAGGTGCGGTTTCATCATCTCGACAGGATTGCCTGGAAACATCTTCAAGACGAGGTCCCGCGTGCCGCCGATGAACAGACTTGGCTGGTAGATTTTCTTGTCCGGGAGTGCCGACAGGAAGGCGTGGTCACGCTCATGGTTGCGATACCGGTTCAGCGGGCCGCGAAAGCCCGATTGTTCGAACTGTGAAGCGTAATAGGCAACATCATCTTCGCTAAGCCATGGCAGCGGCATGTCAGGCTCCGGCAAGCGATGCAGCAGTGCATCGCCATGCTTTTTGTCGACTGGCCAGGTGCCGTCTGGCGCGTCGCCGGAAATTGCATAGTAAAACTTGCGGATTGTTGCGGCCGGATCGGCCTCGAGCTCGGCTTCAGCTGGTCCTATATCCTGAAAGTAGACCTGATAGAAAAAGAGGCCGCGAGCCGTGAAGAATTCCCGAAAGACCTGGATAGCTGGTTTCTCGCCGGGGGGGAGATAGGGAACGGAAAGGCCTGCAACCGCCTTGAACCGGTCAGGATGGAGCAATGCTGAATTCCAGGCGAGTGGCGCGCCCCAGTCATGACCGACGACAATAGCGGGTGCGTCGGGCTGTAACGCTGCAGCCACACCGGCAATATCACCAGTCAGCGTTTCCATGTCGTATGCTTCGACGGCCTGCGGCCTGTCAGATCCGCTATAACCACGCACGTCCAAGGCCGCGCCCGTGAAGCCAGCCGCCGCCACCGCATCAAGCTGACGGCGCCACGAATACCAGCTCTCCGGAAAACCATGTACGAACAGGACCAGCGGCCCCTCGCCCTTTATGGCGACACGAAGCGTTACGCCGTTGGTTTCAATGTTTCGAAACTCAGGATCCATCAGTCACTCGTCTGATTTGCGGGAGCATTGGCCTCGATGAACGCAACCGTCTCCGGGTGGGAAAAAATGCGGTAGCCCAGATCATTGTCGAGGGAATTTATCTGCTGGAGAACCGAAGCAAATTCGATCGGGACAATCTTGATGCTGCTGGCATCGACGCCCTCTTCCTCAAGTTTTCCGGCCATGCCGACGGCGTCTTCATAACTTGGCAGGATGGGCGTCACCGGCCCTTGAGGCGTATTGATCCGCGTTTCCTGACCGTCCGTCGTGACGAAGAAGACCGGTGCCAGAAAGCCTTCGGATTCGGGCACGAGTTCGCCCGCACTGGCGATCTCTCCTTCACCCCCCTCAAACAGGATTGGCCCCTTCCAGCTTGTCATGATGGCAAGCAACGGTGCCGCCTCAATCTCCATGTCGCCGGTTTCTTCAGTCTTGGCCGCTGTCGCTGCAGATGGCTCAAGAAAGGCCAGAACAGCATCATCGCCGGCATCGTTACGGACCGAAGCTACACCGCCCTCATCATCCTTCAGCACCATGACGTGAAAGCCACCGAGTGCCACTATGATTGGTGCAGGCGCTTCAGCTTGGGCAGATGTCGAGGGGGCGGTATCGTTCTGGGCAACTGCCGGCGCGGTACTGGCCGCAGCGGCAATTATCAAAGACGTCAGGGCTCGTTTCATCGGGAGGATTCCTTTTCGGCTTTCTGGCCAGCCAAAGCTACGCGCCCCGGCCAGCCAGTACAAGGAAACCCAATCAACCCTGTTTAAGGCTTTCAAATGGCACGTCCTTGTCGACGCGCACATCCTGCGGCAGGCCAAGCACACGCTCGGCGATAATATTCTTCAGGATTTCATCGGTCCCGCCAGCAATCCGCAGGCCAGGTGCCCACATGAAACTCTGCTGGAAAAGACCATTTGATGGCATCGTGTCGGTATCATTCATGATGCCGTAATGATCCTGCATCTCGATGGCCGCATTACAGATATCCTGCAGCTGGTTCGCTGTGATGATCTTGCCAATCGAGTTCTCCGGACCTGGCGTTTCACCGCGTGAAAGCGCCGTTTGCGTTCGGAACTTGGTCAGGCTGTAGCCTTGTGCCGCAACATACCAGTCTGCGAGATTCTCGCGGAAGGCCTGATCACTGAGCGTGCCAGCGCTGCGGGCATAATCCATGATCTCCCCCCAGTCCGGACCGGGAGATCCACCAACGGCAAGGCGCTCGTTCATCAATGTGACGATCGCAACTTTCCAGCCCGCCCCGACCTCACCGAGACGATCGGAGTCAGGGATGCGGACATCGGTGAAATAGACTTCGTTAAATTCACGCCCGCCAGATGCCTGGTGGATTGGCCGCGCTTCGACGCCCTTCTGCTTCATGTCCACGATGAACATGGTCAGACCCTTATGCTTGGCCGCCTTCGGGTCTGTACGGGTGAGCAGGATGCCGTAATCGGAATAGTGGGCCCCGGATGTCCAGACTTTCTGGCCATTGATCACCCACTCATCGCCGTCCTTGACCGCCTTGGTCTTGACGCCGGCAACATCAGAGCCAGCCGCCGGCTCGGAAAAGAGCTGACACCAGATTTCCTCACCGCGCAGCGCCTTCTGGACATAGCGCTCCTTGTGCTTGTCCGAGCCGAACGCAATGACGGTCGGGATGCACATGCCGAGACCGATCGCGAATGGACCAGTAGGCGCATTGAACTTGCCCTCTTCCTGGTTCCAGATGACCTGCTGCATCGTGGTACCGCCGCGTCCGCCCCATTCCTTTGGCCATGTAATCTGGGCAAACTTGTTTTCGGCCTTTGTCGCCTGCCACGATTTCGCTTTTTCAAGCGTCGCAGCGTTGGAACCTGCCCGTGGACGCCCGCCTCCGGTCTTTGGCTCCAGGTGTTTTTCGAGGAAGCTGCGCGCTTCGGCGCGAAATTCTGCTTCTTCCTTGGTATCGTTGAAGTCCATGATGTGTCCTCCTTATGCCGCGTTCTTGCGCTCAAGCGCTGAAACGAGTTTTTCTTTCCAGACTTTCGGGGCACCCGCCTGAACGGCAAGCAGCTTGGCCCGGCGGTAGAAGAGATGGCAGTCCACCTCCCAGGTGAAGCCCATGCCGCCATGCGTCTGGATATTTTCCTTCGAAGCGAACCAGTAGGCCTCGGACGCTGCAAGGCGTGAGGCTGCTGCCGCTTCCGGAAGCTCTGCCGCATCGGTTGAAAGGGCCCAGGCACCATAATAGCAATTGGACCGCGCGACCTGGTTTTTCACGTACATTTCAGCCAGCTTGTGCTTGATCGCCTGGTTGCCGCCAATCGGACGACCGAATGCATAGCGTTCCTTGGCGTACTCAGTGGCCATTTCCAGACAGCGGTCTGCGCCGCCAAGCTGTTCAAATGCCAGCAGCACGGCCACCCGGTTGAGCAGGTCATCATGCAGGGATGCGGCTGCCCCAGCCTCGCCAAGGCGCTGTCCGGCGGCGCCATCGAACTTGATTTCTGCGTGGCTGCGTGTCGGCTCCAGCGTGCTGACAGATGTGCGGGTCACACCGGCCGCCGTCAGATCGACAAGCACCCAGCTTGCGCCGGATCCTTCCTTGGCCAGTACAACAGCATGCGTTGCGATATCACCATCCGTGACCGGAATCTTCGTGCCGCTCACCTTTGAACCGTCAAAGGTGACTGACAGTTTCGACGGGTCGACATTGCCGGGACCTTCACTGGCAGCGTAGCAACCGACAGCCTCTCCAGTAATGATCTTCGGAAGAAGGTCTTTCTTCTGAGCTTCAGAGCCAGCGAGCTTCAGCGCTTCGGCGAAAAAATAGGTCGTCGAGGCAAATGGCACCGGAGCGAGCGCACGGCCCATCTCTTCTGCAATCACACAGAGCTCCAGCATACCGAGACCGAGCCCGTCATACTCTTCCGGTATCGCTGCACCGATCCACCCCATCTCGACGACTTTTTTCCAGACGCCTTCATGGTGGCTCTTGTCGTCATCATTCAGGACTTCGCGGACATGCGCCGTTGAACATTGCGCGTCGAGGAACTTGCGTGCCTCGCTCGCCAGAAATTTCTGATCCTCGGAAAAGTCGAAATTCATGCGACCTCATCTCCCTGTTATTTTTGTGCTTGGGGTGACAATAGCGTGCCTTTCTACGCCGGAAAGCCGTCTCGCAAGGTAAGCCCTGAAATCGACAGATCGATCAAATTTCAAAGACCGGTTTCACCAGACTTCAAAACGATTGTGCGAAGAGGCTGAAACACTGGAGTTTAAGCATGGCAAAAGCACTTTATCACAAAGCGCAACGCGTTTTCGTCAAACCTGTCGGAACATGGGCGCTGGTCGAAAAAGTCATTCCCCATTGGGTAAAGGATGTCGAAGAGCCGCTGCGCGTCACCTATGATGTCGGCCTGGGCCGTGACTTTACGGCCGGTGAACTGCTTTCAGAAGACGTTATGCATGGCCGCAACCGAATGCAGTCGGACATGGACGCCTCGATCGATCAGTGGCGTATCCAGCGCGCAAAGAACCGTTGGCAGGAGGGTGACGATACGTCGGCCCACCCCTATCCAGGAACGTTCCCCGTGGTGATGACCGATGACAATGACTGGGGCGGCTGGCGTGTGCCGGGCTCGGAATATGATCGCGATCCGCACAAGATCGAGTATCAGGCCCGCCTCATCGTGAACGGTCCCATGATGCTTCGCATGTGTCGCCAGTTTGCCGATTACGCCGCCCAGAACGCCGCCGACCTTCCAGACGGACTGAAGCCATTGGCAACAGAATGTCAGAAGGTGCTCCGTCATGTCTACGAGATTGGCGATTCTCCGCGGGCAGCTGCCGAGTAACTGCGGCCAATAAAGGCAAATCGATTGTCGCTGGCGGGCCTGCGTCCTATCTCTTCGTCGAGCACGACTGAAGGACAGGACCCATGCGCACAGACACGCCCGTCGCCGTAAAGCTGGAAAACTACACGCCCTACCCGTTCGCAATCGACCGGGTGGCGATGGACTTCGCTCTGGAGCCCGGGGCGACACGCGTGCGCACGAGAATGGAAGTTCGTCGGATATCGTCTGGCGACTTCGTTCTGGACGGTGTTGGCCTGACGCTGAACGCCATCCGGCTCGATGGGAAGACGATGAGCGAGCAAAGCTATGCCATCAAAGACGAAACGCTGACCATTTCCAGCGTCCCTGACCAATTTACGCTCGAAACTGAAGTCACGATCGACCCATCCAGAAATACTGCCCTGTCGGGTCTCTATATTTCCGGTGGGCGCTTCTGCACGCAATGCGAAGCAACCGGCTTCCGGCGCATTACCTATTGGCCAGACCGCCCTGATGTGATGAGCCGCTTCCATGTCCGCATGGATGCCGACAAGTCGAAATACCCGATCCTCCTGTCCAACGGTACACCAGGCGAAGTCGGCGATCTCGACAATGGCCGCCATTATGCCGAATGGGACGATCCGCACCCCAAACCGTCCTACCTGTTTGCCCTTTGCGCTGGTGACTATGACGTCTGGACTGACAGCTTCACCACAATGAACGGAGATCATGTCGACCTTGGCGTCTACGTCGACAAGGGCCATGCCGACCGGGCCGAATGGGCGATGGAGAGCCTGAAGGCTTCGATGAAATGGGACGAAAAACGGTTTGGGCGAGCTTATGACCTCGGCGTTTTCAACATCGTAGCTGTGAGAGACTTCAATTTCGGCGCGATGGAGAACAAGGGCCTCAACATTTTCAATTCGGCTTATGTCTTGGCCAATCCCGACAGCGCGACAGACGCTGACTTCGAGGCGATTGAGAGCATTGTCGGCCACGAGTATTTCCACAACTGGACCGGCAACCGGATCACCTGTCGGGACTGGTTCCAGCTGTGCCTGAAGGAAGGCCTCACCGTTTTCCGTGACCAGGAGTTCTCGTCAGACCTGCGGTCGCGTCCGGTTCAGCGCATCAAGGATGTAATGCGGCTGCGCGCGCGGCAATTCGCCGAGGACGGTGGCCCTCTCGCGCATCCGGTGCGGCCGGATTCCTACGGCTCCATCGACAATCTCTATACCGCGACCGTGTATGAAAAAGGAGCAGAGCTGATCCGTGCGCTCACCGTCCTTATTGGCGACGACGCATTCAATCGCGGCATGCAAATCTACTTCGATGAGTTTGACGGCACTGCGTCGACTATCGAAGATTTTTACTCATGTTTCGAGAAAGCTTCCGGTCGGGATCTGTCCGCTTTCCAGATTTGGTATGCCCAAGCCGGAACACCGGTCGTCAAGATTGACGAAAAGTGGGACTCCACCAGCGCGACATTGACGCTGAAGCTGAGCCAGAAGACACCACCAACACCACAACAGCCGATCAAGAAACCTGTGCCCATTCCACTGAGAGTGGCCTTACTGGACGGTGCCGGCGGTCATGTTGAGGCGACAGGATGGCAAAACGGAGAGTCAGTGATCGTTCTTGACGAGGCGAGCAGGACCGAGACAATCAAGCTGGCACCTGGCAGCGCGCGGCCTCTATTGTCGATCAATCGCCAGTTCAGCGCTCCTGTCCGGCTCGATCGCGAGTTGACCAATACAGATCTGCTGGCTCTGGCAGCCGCCGAGACAGACCCGTTCAATGCCTGGGACAGTTTCCAGACGCTCGCCCGCAAAGAGATATTCCGCCTGCTCGACGAGCCACAGTCTCCGCCGGACGAACAGTTCGTTTCTGCGCTGGCGGATGCGGTGCGCCAGAATGAGGCGGACCCGGCTTTCGCCGCGCTTCTCACGGCTATTCCCGACATCAGTGAACTTTTCCAGCATCGCGAACCGGCAGACCCGGCTGGCCTGAACAGTGCCCGCAAGCGCCTGCGCAAAGCACTCGCTGAAGTCCTGAGAGCGGATATGCAGCGTATACTGGCGTCGCCATCTCCAACGCCGTTCAAGCCAAGTGCTGAACAGGCCGGCATCCGCGCGCTTCGCACTGCCATGATTGGCCTGACGGGTGCTCTTGATACGCAAGATGCTGCTCGCCGTGTCAAAGACCTGTTTGATACAGCCCCGAACATGACGGAGAGCCTCGCCTGCCTGCGCACACTCGTGCCGCTTGCCGGTAGTGAACGTGATGCCGCGATCGGGACATTCTATGAGCGCTGGAAGGACAATCCACTGGTCATCGACAAATGGTTCGCCGTGCAGGCCGGTCAGGGTACGGCTGAAGACGCACGACGCCTGTCGACCCATCCTGACTTTGACCTGTCAAATCCAAACCGTGTCCGGTCCGTCGCTGCAGCATTCTCGATGACGAATCTCGCCGCCTTCCACGCACCAGACGGCGATGGCCACCGCGTCATCGGGGATCTGATAGCGGATACTGACACACGTAACCCTGCACTTGCGGCCCGGTTACTGACAAGTTTCGAACAATGGAAGAAGCTGGAACCCGTTGCACGCGCAAGTGCTAAACGAGTTCTTGAAGAGCTGAAGGCAAAAGACCTTTCCAAAAACGCGCAGGATATTGTTGCGAGGGCTTTGGATTAAGCTTCGACTCACGCTCATTAACTTAAGTGCAAACATTATTGCTGACTTTGTCAGGAAGTTTGTGAGCTGGGTCAGAGGCGAAAAAGTTGGCAGGAAACCGCCCGAAAAATCAAAAGGCCGAGACGCCCGCGACGGACGATGAATCGACTGGTTCGCTCAAGCTCATTCTCGGGCTCACACTGCTCATTGTCGCTGTCGCCCTCGGCCTTATGGCGTGGAATACACATCAGGCCTCACAGCAACAGGAATTACGCATCCTGCAACGCGATGCCCTGCTCGCGGGCGAACGCCTCAACAAGCGCGCAGATCGCACAATCGACAGGCTTGAACAGGAATTACGCTCTGGCGCACGCATCTCAGGAATCAATGCAGAATATGTCGGCGTGGACGAACTGGTCGGGCTTAACGCTGCTGTCAGCTCGGCTGATGAGGATATGGCCGGCCTCGGTGCTATGGCGAGTGACCTGATCTCCAGCAATCAGCGTCTCGGCCTGCTTGATGATGGCCGGTTCGTATTGGTGTATGTACCGATCGTTGGCACCTCGGTCATCGCGACCGTTGATGCGGGACAATGGATCCCACCCATAGACACAGGCGCGCGACTAGTCCTGACGGGCAAGGTATCTGCCAGTTTCGGTGACAAGTCAGTCGTGCCACCAGACCGCACAGTCATTCGCCGCGGACTGGGCATCAGCCAGCAAGGTTTTCTGAACCGTTCAGCGTCGGCATGTGTCGGGATAGGCCGCGCGGACTTCGGCCTCTGCATGTCAAAGCCCAACCCGTTGCTGACCATGCAGAACGGTATCGAACTGTCGCTTTACGTCCTTCTCCTGGCTGCTCCGACGCTTGCCATATTTGGCCTTTATGGATCACTTTCCGGCAAGTCCTCCAAAGGCACCGCGCGCTCAAAGCTGCAGTTACAATCCAATGAAAAGTTTGAATTGGCATCGGCAAACGCCGGTGTTGGTTTTTGGGATGTTCGCACGTCTGATGCCAGCGCCTGGGTAAATGAAGAAGCCGCGCGCCTGCTCGGAATGAATGATTATGGCGATGTCCCGCTTGGACACTTCTACAATCACATCTACACAAAACACCGCGACCTGTTGAAGGACGCCATCGACGATGCGCGCCCAAGCCAGCCCTTCATTGCCACCTTCTCGACCGCGGTTTCGGCCGGAGAAAGCTGGATGGAAGTGCGCGGTAGCCAGAATTACCGCAACGATGACGATACTGCCGTGATCAGCGGCGTGATCTTTGACGTGACAGAAAGTGTACGCGCACGTGAAAAACAGAAACATGCTGAATCGCGACTGCGCAACGCGATCGAATCCTTCCCTTGCCCGTTTGCACTGTGGGACCACAACAAACGCCTTTCCTATTGGAACAGGGCCTTTGAAACGAGCTTTGACCTTGAAAGCGTCTTGAGACCCGGCGTCGGCTACGAGACCGTAATGCTGGCCAGAAGTGGCAAGGTGATCAGCGAGAGGACCAGCCCTGACGATTCCGGCGTCACCCTGCTTGGCCTGCGCAATGGAGAGTGGGTCAAACTTGTCGAACGGGCTACGCCTGCTGGCGGCCTCATCACTTTCGGTCTGGACGTTACAAACGACGTGCGGAACGAAGACCAGCTGACCAAGCAGAAGAAGAAGCTTAAAGGCCTTGTCCAGGAACTCGAGCGCTCTGAGGGGCATAATGCAGAGCTCGCCCGCAAATATAATGATGAACGCGCAAAAGCTGAGCGCTCAGCCGATTCCAAGAGCGCATTCCTGGCCAATATGAGCCATGAGCTGCGCACGCCGCTCAATGCCATCAATGGCTTTTCCGAAATCCTCGTCAACGAGATGTACGGCCCGCTCGGCGACAGGCGTTATGGCGAATACGCTCAGGACATCCTGACGTCCGGACAACACCTGCTGGACATGATCAACGACATCCTCGACATCGCCAAGATCGAAGCTGGCAAGATGACGATTGATCCCAAGCCGATAGACCTTGTCGATCCGGTAGATGCCGCTGTCCGCATGATCCGCCGCAAATCTGAGGACAAGGGCATCCAGCTGAGCCTGCAAGCGGAAGATGCCCTGCCGGAAGTGGATGCCGACCACCGCGCTGTGCGTCAGATGGTGCTTAACCTGCTCTCAAACGCCATCAAGTTCACGGATGCTGGTGGACGCATTCATGTCGCCGTTCAGCAAAAGGACAATTTCGTCCGCATCGCTGTGCGCGATACAGGCGTCGGCATTCCGAAAGAACACCTGCCGCGCCTCGCCCAGCCATTCGAGCAGGTGCAGGAAACCCGCGAGCGCAACTATGAAGGTACTGGCCTTGGCCTCGCCCTCACGAAATCCTTTGCCGAGATGCATGGCGGCCGGTTCACGATCGCGAGTGAAATGGGCAAGGGTACGATGGTCAGCATCTACCTGCCGGTAAGCACCGATATTATCCGTTCAGATCGCAACGTCGCCTGACAGGCCCCCTGGGGGCTAATGGTCTTCAGGCGTTGCAGGCACCGCACTTGTTTGCAGGAACTCGGCGGCCTGTTGTGCGCATCCGCTCCCCGCAGCAGCGAGCGCACGGGCCCGTGCCTGGTTGCCCTCACCCGAGACGGCCGCCTGTGCCGATGCTCTCGTCTGGGCGACAGGCTCACGCGAGGCACCGTCCAGCAGGGTCAGCTGTACCGTGCAGACCCCTTCTGAGCCTTTCAGCGCGAAATCCGTGACCCGCCAGTGCAGCTCGTATTGCCCTGAAACACCCGCACTATCGTCGAGTGCCATTCCGGCACCAGACGGCGAGATTGAATCGATCAGGGCGACCTGGAGCATGCGCGTCAGGCGATCCGCCCATGCAACCCCTGGCACAACGCGAAGGCCGCCATCTGCCGACTGAGACACGATGGACCGGCTTGCCAGAAGACGTGGCGCATCCGGCTCTCGCACAACGACGAGGCTTTCAATCTCGGTGCGGGTTTCAGCCTCGGCGAGCTGGTAAACGGCTTCCGGTCGCGGCTGCTCGGGCAATACCGACACACAGGCAGTGGTCACCGATGCCATGAGCGCAGCAATGGCGGCTGGAATAGCGCGATGGGTCATTTGCGACCTCCTTCATATGGCACAGGGTCACTCCGCAAGAGCCCTTGCGGGTTCTGCTCCAATTCTCGTGTGAGCCGGTCGAGCCGCCGGATCAGGACCCTGAGGTCCTGAGCAATCAGGCTGAAATCTGTTACGGCATCTGTGGCGGGCCCCTCAATGACGGAGGTGGCAGCAGAGATTGCCTGCTGGCTGCTTTCTATGCTTTCGCGGGCCGAGGTGGACATGCCTTCAAGTTCGCCGATCAGGGTTGAGATTTCAGAGCCGATCCGCGCAAGCTCACCATCAGCGTCCTGTCCGAGTGCGCCGAAGACCTGGGACGCCTTGTCGAAACTCACGGCCGCGTCATTTACAGACGCCATCACCGTGGAGAGGTCTGCGCCGAACTCACCATCGGACCCGAGGGCAGAAGTAATCACCTCAAGATTTTTGATCGTTCGGCTGACAGAGTCCACATTCTCCTCGCTCAGCAGATCGTCGAAACGCTCAAGGGCGAGGCTGGCGCGGCCCATCACCTCGGTGCCACTGGAGAACAGCTCGGCAACCGGGCTTGTTATGGACTTGATTTCCGGAACATCTCTGCCAGATTCGCCCCTGAGTGCTTTGGCATCGGGCGAGCCGGCATTGATCTGAACGAACGTCACCCCGGTGATGCCGGCGAACTCGATACTGGCCGTCGAATCGGTCTTCACCGGTGTTTCTGAATCAACGCGGATGCGGGCGCGGACCATTGATGCGTCATCGCGGTCGATGCCAATACTCTCGACCTCGCCAACCTTGATCCCGATATAGCGCACTGATGCCCCGTCTTCGAGACTGACAGGTCCTTCGAACACGATGTCATAGACGTCGTATTCCTTGTTGAACTGCGACTGGCCCAGCCAAAGCGCAAATCCCAGGCCGGACAGGACTGCCAGAATCACGAACGCACCGATCAGCGCGTAGTTTGCTCTCGTTTCCATTAACTGGCTCCTGTCGCAGCTGCACGGCCACGCGGGCCACCGAAATATTCCTGAACCCATGGGTGCGATACGCCACGAAGCTCTTCCATGGTGCCGATTGTGATCACCTTGCCCTCTCCAAGTACGGCGATGCGGTCACAGGTGGCCGCCAAGGTGTCGACGTCATGGGTTACGAGAAAAACAGTCAATGCCAGCGATCGTTGCAAATCGCGCACCAGCCTGTCGAATGCGGCAGCCGTGATGGGATCCAGCCCTGCCGTCGGTTCATCAAGGAAAAGGATGGGCGGGTCGAGCGCCAGTGCGCGGGCCAAAGCTGCCCGCTTGCGCATTCCCCCGGAGAGATCAGACGGGTACTTGTCGCCAGCGGACGTTTCCAGACCGGACATTCTCAGTTTCTGGTCGGCTAGCTGATGCATGAACGTCCGGGTAAGGTGCACATGCTCGCGCATTGGCACCATGACATTTTCCCTGACCGTCAGGTTCGAGAACAGGGCGCCATCCTGGAACATCACGCCCCAACGGTTCTGAACCTCGCGCAGTGCGTCGCCCTGCAATCCCGTCAGATCGTCACCGAAGATTTCAACGCTGCCCTCCTCCGGTGTTTTCAAGCCGACAATCGCGCGCAGGAGCACTGACTTGCCCGTCCCGGAAGGTCCGACAACGCCGAGCACTTCGCCTGTCTGCACATCAAGATCGAGGCCCTCATGAACCACATGGTTGCCATAGGCCGTCTTGAGGCCTCTCACCCGGATAGCGATATTGTCGCTCATACGCCGAGCTCCATGTAAAAAATGGCAAAGAGTGCGTCGATGACGATGACTGCGAAAAGCGCCTGCACGACCGACTTCGTCGTCGAGTTACCGAGCGACTGGACACTCCCGCCGACCAGCAAGCCCTGACGGCAGCCGATCAAGGCGACAATCATGCCGAAAACGGGAGCTTTCGACATGCCGACCCAGAAATGCTGCAAGGGCACAAAGTCCTGCAAACGGTTGAAGAAGACCGTGGGATTGATGTCGAGTGCCAGCCAGCTGACAAAGGCGCCGCCGCCAATCCCGAACAGCATGGCGATCAATGTCAGCACCGGTGTCATGATCAGCATCGCAAACGCGCGAGGCACGACGAGAACATCCATCGGATCAAGACCGAGTGTCACCATCGCATCGACTTCCTGACGCATTTTCATCGCGCCGATCTGCGCGGTGAATGCCGAATTAGTCCGGCCTGCAAGGATAATCGCGGTGAGAACGGCGCCGAATTCACGCAGGACCGCGATCCCGACGAGCTCCACGGTAAAGATCGTCGCGCCAAACGCCTCCAGCGTGGTCGCACCAATAAAGGCGATCACCATACCGACAAAAAAGGACAGGAAGGCCACGATCGGCACAGCATCGAGCCCGGACTCTTCCATGACCGAAACGAGGGCCGTCCACCGCATGCGTGCAGGTCGCACCAAACCGGCCATCATCGACATGATGGTCTCACCGAGGAAGGCGAGCGTATCTACCGCTTCTTCGACGACATGCATGGTTGCGCGCCCGGTCCGCTCCAGAAGGTCTATGAACCCGTGCGTATCCTGCGGTGGCGTTTCGTCTTCTGGCGCGGGTCGCAGCGCGCCTGCCTGTTCAAGCAGGGCTTCGACTTGTGGGCCGCCGCCTTCTATATCGGCCTCTTCAAGCCCTGCACTGCAAATGAACCGGTCAAGCAGGAAGGCCCCAGCGGTGTCGACCTTCTCAAGCCCCGATGCATCGACTGACAAGTGCGAGAGTTCGCCCGGCTCAAGCTCGCTCAAAGCCGGCTGGATAGTGCCCAGCGTGTGCACCAGCCAGTCGCCGACAATGGTCAGGCGGCCTTGGCCATTGCTGGCTTCAAAAGTGTAGTCTGGTTTCACCGGCATATTTCGCTTGAGACCCTGTTTCCGTTTACCTTAACACTCGACCTTTAAGGAGGCCGCAGGGCGCTCTGTGAAATTCAATAGAAATCAGGCACATTTAAACAAGATGAGCAAACTTTCCGTAGCCCCCGTATCTTCGCCCCTCGCCCGGAGCTTTTCGATTTCCCGCGGCGCAAAGACCAGTGCTGAAACTGTACTTGTAACGCTGGAACACAAAGGAAAGCGCGGTCGCGGTGAATGCGTTCCATACGGACGGTATGGCGAAAGTGTCGACAGCGTCATCCAGCAGATTGAAAATCAGCGCAGCGCAATAGAAAACGGGATGGATCGCGCAGCCCTGCAGGAGGCTTTGCCAGCCGGGGCTGCCCGCTGTGCCGTGGATTGTGCATTCTGGGATCTTGAGGCGAAACTGGCAGGAACGTCGGTGTGGAAACTGGCAGGCCTGCCGGCGCCGAAACCAGTTGAAACCGCCATTACAATTGTTCTCGATACGGTAGAAGCGATGGCAACGGCGGCAAAAGATGCGCGAGGCTCACTGCTGAAGTTGAAACTTGGCGGACGCGAGGATATGGAACGCGTTGAAGCCGTCCATTCGGCCCGTCCAGACGCCCGCCTGATCCTTGATGCCAATGAAGCGCTTGATGGCGGTATCTTTCCCGAAATCGCCCGCAAGGCCGCCGCTCTCGGTGTCGTCCTGATCGAACAACCCTTCCCTGTGGGCGACGACCAGTTTCTCATGCGCCGTCCGCCAGAGGTCGCTATCTGCGCGGATGAAAGCGTTCACACACGCGCGGATATCCAGCAGCTCGCCCGCCTTTACGACGCAATCAATATCAAGCTGGACAAGGCCGGCGGTCTGACCGAAGCCATCGCGATGACGCATGAAGCACGAAACGCTGGGCTCGGCATCATGGTCGGCTGCATGGTCGCCGGGTCAATCAGCATGGCACCAGCCATGATGCTGACCGGCCTGGCTGATGCGGTCGATCTCGACGGCCCCCTCTGGCTGTCGAATGATGTTGATCACGGTCTTGTCTACGAGAATGGGCTCGTAAAGCCGCCCACTCCGCAATTGTGGGGTTAAGACTGGTCCGGCTCACCCGCATCAAAAGCAGGCGGTGACGGCATTCTCGCAACGCAGGTTGCCAGCAAATGCCCCCAGATTTGCGTATTCAACGCAGCTGCTTCCCCGTCATCGCGGGATTCCAGAGAAGCCTGCAGCTCGATCAGTTGCGCAGCGAGCGCATCTCTCGTCGCCTTCAGTTCAGAAATCCTGAACGAGGTGGCTTCCGGCACAGTCGCGGCAGCGCCGCCTGCAGAAACGAGCGCCCGCAACCCAGCAATCTCGTTCACCAGATTGTCGGCTTCCTTTTCCCACATTTCGCCGGCCATGGCCGTCATGACGCCAGCTATCGAAGCATGACCGCCCGAATAGTCACCCTCCAGCTTTGGCGCCACATCGCTTACGAGCTTGGCGCCGACCCGCTGCAGGATCATCCCTGTATCACTCATGCGGAAACTCCATGTTTGGCGGCAAGCCGGTGCGCAAGCATCAACTCATGTGCGCAATGGGTAAACCAGCCGGACCAGGCCAGAATGGGATCATCATTCTTTCCATCGGCAAAGGCGCGGGCTGATGTGATCCAGATTCCGAGGCCTTTCAGGTGGGCAAAAAGGCTCCACCATTCAAACGCAGCAGGGTCGAACGCGCAGCCTGAAGCTTCCTGCCACACCGCAATTGCTTCCGGCCAAGGAATGAAGCCGGCCGCACGTGTTTCATCACTGCCGCACCAAAGTGGATCGGTCGCCCAGGCGAGGTCTTCCAGCGGATCGCCTAGATGGGCCATTTCCCAATCGAGAATGGCGTTGATACCGCCACTGCCGTCGTGCAGGAAATTACCTGTACGGTAGTCACCGTGCACCAGGGCGAGCTTTTGCGCTGGCGGCGGCGGATTGGCCTGGAGATAACGTATGGTCGCTTCGGCGACAGGCTGGGGTTCTCGCGCATTTTCGCGAATTTCACCGGCCCAGTAGTCAAGCTCGCGTTTCCAGCAGGCATCTAGTTCCGGGGCGTCCGTCTCTGCCAGGATCGGTGAGTCTTGGACATCCAGAGAGGCGATGGCACCGAGGTTCCGGAAAAAGGCGCGGCCGACGTCCGCACGGTGCGGCTCGACGTCATCGATACGGAATGGATTGAGCGGGCTCCCGCCTTCTATCCGCCCCATGACAAAGAAAGGAGCACCGAGCGGACCGCTATCTGTCTCAAGGAAAAGAGCTTCAGGCGCGGGAATACTGGCCTTTCCAAAAGCTGTCCGTATCGCTGCAAACTCGATCCGGCGCTCTGTATCAATCAGGCTGTCCGGCGGGTCCCGGCGCAGGATAACCCCTTTGACTTTCGGGCCTGTAGCATCCTCATAGGCAATATCCACCGAATAGGTTTCCCGGCTGGCACCTCCATGAATACGGCTCATTGATGTTACGCGCAAATTGCGGGCGCCCGGCATGTGGGCTTCGGCATAGTCGGCAAACTTGTCAGCCAGTGCCGCATTCTGGACCTGCCCCTCAGGCATCAAACAATTCTTTCCAGCCTGTTGGATCGTGCGGCCCGATGAAAAGTTGCTCGAGCGCGCCGATGCCTTCGGAGGATTTACCATCCGGGCCTTCGTGGCGCACTTTCGAAATCGCCTGAATATGCAGGTTGTCCGGCTGGTTCCACGCCATGACCCCGGGTTTGAAGTCTTCACGCTCAATCGCGTATTCGCCCTTGAATGCACCGTGGGACCAATCGGGATGGGTGTAGCCGATGCCTTTCATCTGGAATACGCCAAGCGGTTCGTAATAGACCTTGTGTTCTCTGCCTTTACCATCTGTGACGCTGAGCGTGCCCTTACGCACACGGCGCGTACCGGCATCGTATTCAGCCGTGAATTCAGGGTTGTTCAGATGCATCAACTCATCCGGACCAGCCCCGTCCATAGCTAGGACTGATCTTGTATTCCAGCGGCCGCCAGCCTTGTCCTCGTTGACATGGAAATACATGGCAAGGTTCTCGAAATTGAGCGGCGTCCACAGCCAGTAAAATTGCGGCAGTTTCTGCGGCACGACGGGTTGTTGGTCCTGCGCACCGATTGGACGGACCCCCCAGCTACGGTCACGCGTACCGAAGAAGTTGTCGCTGGCGATCTCGATCTTTTCGCCATCAACCTTGATCCAGCCGGACCAGCGACCGTTCTGCGTCATACGCGTCACATCCATGATCATGCGGGAACCGCTACGGGTCGTGAAGCGGGGCTCTTCCACAGGAAAGTGTCGCCCTTCGAAGGTGAGGTCAGCCGAAATGCCTTCGGCATCCTCGAACTTGATGCGCACAGATTTGAGCGGTGAAAGCACTTCAATGCTCATGGGCCCAACGCGCGTATCCATCCGTTCGTGGTTCATGATCCGCGACAAGTGGATCGACTTCTGAACACCATCCTTCAGGATGGAAAAGGCTCCGTCCATGATGTTGAGGTGCGGATAGACGCCGAAAGACGCCCCAAAGAACACACTGCCATCCAGCGAATAGCCATTGAAGAAATAGCGGTCATAGAAATTCCGGTCAGTCCCGGCGACCCATACGGGTTCAGGTGTCTGATGGATCGGGTATTCGTCGCCCCAAGTGAGCATGTCGCAGGTACCTCCCTTTACGTGACCTCTTTTCGGGCCTGATGATGCAGGTACATTGTCGAAAGCTATCAGGGTGTTCAATCTCTGACGCCGGGGAAGTGAGAACAGAATGACCTCAAAAGTCACCGTTGACCACGCGAATGCATTTCTGGGCGAAGCCTTTAACGGCGCGCAGAACCGGTCTCAGGTCATTCTGATGGAAGACGGGCGGGCGATCATGCGGCTTGTTGCAGGGCCTGAGCACTTACGGCCCGGTGGCTACATTTCGGGGCCAACGCAAATGTCGATGGCAGACAGTGTGACCTATATGGCGATCTTCACGAAGCTTGGCATCACGCCGATGACGGTGACGTCCAATCTCAACATGAATTTCCTGCGCCCCTGTATTGGCGAAGCCGTCACCGCCGAAGCAAATCTGCTGAAACTCGGCCGGACCCTGGCCGTGGCAGAAGTTGAAATCCGCGCCGAAGGATCCGACAAGGTCGCCAGCCACGCGATCGTTACCTATTCCATTCCACGAGAGGCCTGATCAGCATGCTTACTCCATTTGCCGCATTTCTTGGTTTCATAGGCGTCGCGCTCGGCGCATTCGGGGCTCACGGCATGGCGTCGCGTTTCACGCCGGAGAGCAAGGGGTGGTGGGAGACCGCAACGCTCTACCTCCTCGTCCATGCCGTCGCGGTGTTCGCAGCGTCACTGTCTGGGCGGACGGGATTGTTCAGCACAGGTGGATGGATGATGGCGGCCGGCGCAATCGTTTTCTCCGGAACGCTGTATGCCATGACACTCGGTGCGCCGCGCTGGTTTGGGGCCATCACGCCGCTCGGGGGCCTTCTACTGCTCGCAGGATGGGCCCTTTTCGCGTTTGCAGCCTGGCGCTCGTGAATTTCTCCACGCCTGCTCAAAGTCGGGGATTGGCAAGACGCGCGCTTTGAATATGGTGCGGCCAAATACTGCACACGTGAAATAAACGGAGGAAACATGGCCAGTCTTTTCGATATGAGCGGCAAGGTCGCTGTCATCACCGGCTCATCGCGAGGCATCGGCAAATCGATCGCTGAGCAGATGGCCGAACAAGGCGCGAAGGTCGTCATCTCGTCGCGCAAGCCAGGCCCCTGCCAGGAAGTTGCCGCTGAGATCAACGCAAAACATGGCGACGGGACAGCGATCTCCGTTCCCGCCAATATTTCGTCCAAGGATGAGCTTCAAACCCTTATCGACGAGACGCGCAAAGCCTTTGGCAAGATCGACATCCTCGTCTGCAATGCTGCATCAAACCCTTATTATGGCCCGATGGAGAAAATTGAGGACGAAGCCTTCGAGAAGATCCTGTCGAACAATATCATTTCCAATCACTGGCTGATCCAGATGGTCGCGTCGGAAATGAAAGAACGCAAGGACGGGGCGATTGTCATCATTTCGTCCATTGGCGGCCTGAAGGGCTCACCGGTCATTGGCGCTTACAACATCTCGAAGGCGGCCGATTTCCAGTTGGCCCGCAATTACGCCATTGAGCTTGGCCCGCACAATATCCGTGTGAACTGTGTGGCGCCCGGCCTGATCAAGACCGATTTTGCCAAGGCGCTATGGGATAATCCGGAAAATGCCGAACGCATCGAGAAAGGTACACCAATGCGCCGGATCGGTGACCCTGAAGACATTGCAGGCGCGGCGATCTTCCTTGCGTCTGATGCTGGCAAATACATGGCCGGACAGATGATCGTCGTCGATGGCGGCTCGGTGATCGTCTAGTCATGCACAAGGTAGACCTGCCAGGAAATGGCCCCGAAGCCGAGATCGATTTCGACACATTCCGGCAGGTCGATATCCGCATCGGCACCGTGCTGGAAGCCGCCCCTCTGGAGGGTGCCCGCAAGCCAGCCATACGGCTCATTATCGACTTTGGCCCCGGCGTGGGCGCCAGGAAGTCATCGGCGCAGATCACCGAACACTACACACCGGAACAGATTGTCGGGCGGCAGGTGATGGCAGTGGTGAATTTCCCACCGCGTCAGATCGGAAAATTCATGTCCGAGGTCCTGACGCTTGGCTTCCCTGATGATGGCGGCGCCATCGTCCTCGGCGGACCTGACAATCCCGTACCGAACGGAGCCCGCCTGGTATGAGCGTAAAATACGAGCCGAAAGACTTTTCGCCCCTCTTCCAGGGGTTCCTGGCAGGCATCAATTCAGGTGACTGGCCCCAGAAGCCCAAAGGACTGAAGAAGCTCGGCATAACGCCGGAAGAGTGGCTGAAGACCATCGAGCCCGGCCATGTCCAGTATGTCTGGCCGAACGATGGCAGCCACGACATCCAGCCGGGTCGCACCTTTGGTGGCTGGGTCGGCGCCCTGTCTGACCACATCGTCTCAATCTGCATGTTCTCAGCCCTGAAGGACGGCGAAGCCTTCACGACACAGGACCTTCAGATCAAACTGTTTCGGCCCGTTGCTCTGGGCGAAATCTCAATTGAAGCGCGAGTCGTTAACCGCTCCCGCTCGACCGGCTACGTGGAAGCAGAATGGTGGCTGCCGGACGGCAAGCTGGCGGTAAAGGTGCTGGCCTGGAAGGCGATCCGTACAACAGAGCAGATTTACGGCGCGCGTTCATAAGGCTGATATCGCAAGATTATGTGCTGTAGGTTCGGCTCAATCTGTATTGGGGCTCAAACCTTGTGATTTTGTATAGTGAGGGAAAAGCTGCCTCCATCTTTCTTCTGGCAAAACGGCGACACCAGATCAGAACTGGTGAACCCAAACAGGAGACAAATAATGAAACTTGCAGCCAAATCCGCTCTTACAGCCCTTTTGATCGGCGGCACCGCGACTGCTGGCCTTGCCATGGCAGATATTGAAGATGCCCGCTCGCTGTCCGAAGCCAAGATTAGCCTGGTGGACGCAATCGAAGCGGCAGAAACACACACAAACGGCAAGGCATTTGAAGCCCAGATCGAGGACGATTCCTTCTCCCCGGAATTTGAGATTGGCGTCGTCGCAGATAACGTCGTTTACGAAGTGCGCATTGACGGAGAGACAGGCGAAGTCATGTCTTCGCGCGAAGACCACGACGACTAGACCGTCGCTGGCCCCCACCCACAAAGGCCCTGCCCGCTTAATACGGCGGCAGGGCCATTATCAGGAGTTCAATCTTGCGCCTGCTGCTTGTCGAAGATGATCAGGAAACGGCAGATTACATCATCCGGGGCTTCCGCGAGGCTGGTCATGTCATCGACCATGCGTCGGATGGCCAGGATGGTCTCATGATGGCAACCGACGCTGTGTATGATGCCCTGATTATCGACCGGATGCTCCCACGTCTCGACGGCCTGAAACTATTGTCCATGCTGCGCGCCGGTGGCAATTCCACTCCAGCCATATTCCTGACGGCTGTTGGCGGCGTCGAAGACCGCGTGGAAGGCCTGGAGATCGCTGAAGACTATCTCGTCAAGCCGTTCGCCTTTGCTGAGCTATTGGCGCGTATCGGCGTAATGACACGTGACCGACGCGCTGCAAGTATCGAAGATACTGTGTATAAGGCTGGCGGACTCGTCCTCGACCGGCTGAAACGACGCGTTGAACGGGCCGGCCAGGTGATCGCACTGCAGCCGACTGAATTCCGGCTGCTGGAGTTCCTCCTGCGGCACAAGGGCACGGTCGTCACCCGCACCATGCTGCTGGAGAATGTCTGGGATTTCAACTTCGACCCACGGACCAATATTGTCGAGACACATATCAGCCGCCTTCGATCGAAAGTGGACCGTGACTTCAAAGGCGAATTGATCCGCACGGTCCGGGGAGCGGGATACATCATTGATGACGACGCCTAAACTCATCAGGACGGCTGGCGTCAGGCTGGCCGCGCTGGCTGCAGGCCTTTTTGTTCTCTGCATGCTCGCGCTTGCCCTGTTCATCTACCTCAATGTGCGCCAGGAACTTGAGTCTCAACTGCAGGGACAGGTCGCCGCTGAAACCCGGCAACTGCTTGGCGACTATGCCGATGATGGCCTCGACGAATTACGCCATGACATAAGCGAGCGCCTTGAGCGCAATCCGGGCACGCGCCTGCGTTATACGTTGCAAAGCCCTGATGGCGTGTCGCTGTTTGACCGAATGAGCCTGCCCGACACGCCCGGCTGGAGCCGCCCGGTAGTTGGTAACGGCCCGCGACTGCTCCTGCTCACAACTCCGCTCGAAGATGGATACACGCTTGGCGTCGCGGCCGACACACAATCGGTTTCGCAAACAGCCGATGCTCTTCGACACGCCTTCCTGATTGTCGTGCTGCCGATGATTGCGCTGGCCATTCTCTCGGGTGCGATTGTCAGCCGCCGCTTCCTGTCCCGCGTCGAGCGGCTGAAACAGACCGCCGACAGTATTGGCAGGGGGGCCTTGTCCGCCCGGATGGAAGTCAGCGGAAGCGGCGACGATTTTGACGGCCTGATTCTCACGATCAACACCATGCTCGACCGGATTGAACAGCTCGTACATGATGTTCGCCACGTCTCCACGAATATCGCGCATGACCTGCGCACTCCCCTGGGCCGGCTACGCCAGCGACTTGAATATCTCTCAGAACATCAGGCCAGCGATAAAATGCGTGCGCGCACAGACGATGCGATCAGCCTGCTCGACGACACGCTCAATACCTTCTCGGCCATGCTGAAGATTGCCGAGCTGGAGACCGGCGTCACTGAGATCGGAAAAGAAACCTATGACGTGCCTGCCCTGCTTGAACAGCTTGTCGAGATATATGACCCCGTTGCTGCCAATCGCGGCGGCGAAATCGTCATCTCTGACGCCGCTCCCATCAGCGTCACCGGAGACCGCGCGCTGTGCGTACAGATGCTCGCAAACCTGATCGAGAACGCCATCCAGCACAATCAGGATGGCGTCCGAATAGAACTGTCCTGCGGCATGGAAGATGGACACCGCTTCATCCGCGTCCGAGACTACGGCCGGGGCATTGAAGAGCCTGACAGGCAAACCGTCCTCAAGCCATTCCGCCGCCTCGACGTCGCCCGCTCAACAACCGGCAGCGGACTCGGATTGACACTCGCTGCAACCATTGCCGCTCGCCACGGTGCCGGGCTGCACCTCTCGGATGGCGCACCGGGACTGATCGTCACTATGGTTTTCCCTGAGGCCAACGCGATGGCGTGATTGTGTCTCAAGGCAGATGGTTCAGACGCGCCCTTAACGCCTGATGTCAGCGGGATAGCCTGGCGACAATTCTGTGACGTGGGGGTTTTAATTTCGTAATGTGGGTTTCTGCCAGAGTCTCGCCAAATGCGCCCCGGCACGCCAATTAGTATTGCCAAATCAATGAGTTGAGAAAGCACGCCCGCCTGCACAGGCAAGATGATGGCCCGATTGGTCAGTACGTTTGCGATTGTCTTTAAAAATTCAGCATGATGCTTGTTGACGGGGACGCTCCGCCTTCCTAATTCAACGCCGCTAGCAGTCCCACTTGGTGAGTGCTAACGCTTCGAACATATTGCCCATTCGGGCGAACATCAAAGGTAAGAGAGAGCACATGAAATTCCGTCCTCTGCACGACCGCGTTCTTGTGAAACGCGTTGAAGAAGAAGCCAAAACCGCCGGCGGGATCATTATTCCTGACACCGCCAAGGAAAAGCCGCAGGAAGGCGAAGTTGTCGCTGTTGGTTCCGGCGCACGTGGCGACGACAACGAAATCGTCCCGATGGACGTCAAAGCTGGCGACCGCATCCTGTTCGGCAAATGGTCCGGCACGGAAGTGAAGGTCGACGGTCAGGACCTGCTGATCATGAAGGAAAGCGATATCCTCGGTATCATCGAGTAGTCGCGAGACCTCCCTTAAAAAAATTCCCCTGAAATTCTGGAAGGAACACAGCATATGGCTGCCAAACACGTAAAATTCGGTTCTGACGCCCGCGAGAAAATGCTCCGCGGCGTCGATACGCTCGCAAACGCTGTAAAAGTCACGCTCGGCCCTAAAGGCCGCAACGTCGTGATCGAAAAATCGTTCGGTGCCCCTCGCACCACCAAGGACGGCGTCACGGTCGCAAAAGAGATCGAGCTTGAAGACAAGTTCGAGAACATGGGCGCACAAATGCTGCGCGAAGTTGCCTCGAAAGCAAACGACGTTGCTGGCGACGGCACCACGACTGCTACGGTTCTGGCTCAGTCGATCGTTCGCGAAGGCATGAAGCGCGTTGCTGCCGGCATGAACCCGATGGACCTGAAGCGCGGCATCGACAAGGCCGTCCTCGAAGTCACTTCCGACCTCGCGCATCACTCGCGCAAAGTGAAGGAAAACTCCGAGATCTCGCAGGTCGGTTCCATCTCCGCCAATGGCGACAAGGAAATCGGCGACATGATCGCCAAGGCCATGGAAAAGGTCGGCAATGAAGGCGTGATCACTGTCGAGGAAGCGAAATCCCTCGAAACCGAACTCGATGTCGTTGAAGGCATGCAGTTCGATCGCGGTTACCTGTCCCCATACTTCGTCACCAACCCTGACAAGATGGCTGTTGAACTCGAAGACCCGTTCATCCTGCTGCACGAGAAGAAACTCTCCTCGCTCCAGCCGATGCTGCCGATCCTCGAGCAGGTTGTTCAGTCCCAGCGCCCGCTGCTGATCATCGCTGAAGATGTCGATGGCGAAGCGCTTGCAACCCTCGTCGTCAACAAGCTGCGCGGCGGCCTCAAGGTTGCTGCCGTCAAGGCACCTGGCTTCGGTGATCGCCGCAAGGCCATGCTGCAGGACATCGCTGTTCTCACCGGCGGCCAGGTCATTTCCGAAGACCTCGGCATCAAGCTTGAGAACATCACGGTCGATATGCTGGGCACGGCGAAGAAAGTCGAAATCGACAAGGACAACACCACGATCGTCGATGGTGCTGGCTCCAAGGACGACATCGAGGGCCGTGTTGGCCAGATCAAGAAGCAGATCGAAGACACGTCCTCCGACTATGACAAGGAGAAGCTCCAGGAGCGTCTTGCCAAGCTCGCTGGCGGCGTCGCCGTGATCAAGGTTGGCGGCGCGACGGAAGTCGAAGTGAAGGAACGCAAGGACCGCGTCGATGATGCGCTCAACGCAACCCGTGCAGCCGTTGAAGAAGGCGTGATCCCGGGCGGCGGCGTTGCCCTGCTCCGCGCAGCTCAGCACATCGACGTCAAAGGTGAGAATACCGACGAGCAAGCCGGTATCGACATCGTCCGCAAGGCACTCGAAGCGCCTTGCCGTCAGATCGTCCAGAACGCTGGTCTGGAAGGCTCGGTCGTCGTTGCCAACATCCTCAAGGAAAAGGATCGCGGCTACGGCTTCAACGCCCAGACTGAAGAGTATGGCGACATGTATAAGATGGGCATTATCGACCCGGCGAAAGTCGTGCGTTCGGCCCTTCAGAATGCAGCATCTGTCGCTGCCCTCCTGATCACGACGGAAGCTGGCATTGCTGAAGCTCCGAAGAAGGAAGGCGAAGGCGCCGGCGGCGGCATGCCTGACATGGGCGGCATGGGTGGCATGGGCGGTATGGGCTTCTAGACCGGTCTGCGAAGCAGGGATTTCGGTCCTGGGGACTGAGATCAGGTCTGGAAAGCTGCGGCAGTGGAATAAACATTTACTGCCAACGCCAACATCCAAAAACCAGATCAAGGGCGGTGCTTCGGCGCCGCCCTTTTTCTTTGCTCAGGGAAAAAGTAAACGTCAATTTCAACAAGCGTTGAGGGTTGCAAGACTAACGGACCGAGATTAAGGATCAGGCCCATGAGCAAGATTTACAAAACGGCTGCAGACGCGCTCGACGGCGCCTTGTTTGACGGCATGACGATCGCCGCTGGCGGCTTTGGCCTCTGCGGTATTCCTGAACTCAGCATCGCCGCTATACGCGAAGCAGGCACGAAAGACCTGACCGTCTACTCCAACAATGCCGGTGTAGATGGCTTCGGCCTCGGCGTGCTGCTTGAGAGCAAGCAGGTCAAGAAGATGGGTTCCTCCTATGTCGGAGAGAACAAGGAATTCATGCGCCAGTATCTCGGCGGCGAGCTGGAGCTGGAATTCAATCCGCAGGGCACGCTGGCTGAACGGATGCGTGCGGGCGGTGCCGGCATTCCGGGCTTCTATACCAAGACAGGCGTCGGCACCGTCATTGCTGAAGGCAAGGAGCACAAGGACTTCGACGGCGAGACCTACATCCTTGAAAAAGGCATCTTCGCTGATCTTGCCATCGTCAAAGCCTGGAAGGCAGACACGACCGGAAATGCGGTCTTCCGCAAGACGGCAATGAACTTCAACCTGCCAGCCGCCATGTGCGGCAAGGTCTGCGTCATGGAAGTCGAAGAGATCGTCGAGCCGGGCGAGCTCGACCCGAACCACATCCACCTGCCTGGTGTTTTCGTGCACCGGCTGGTGCAAGGCACGTTCGAGAAGCGTATCGAGCAGCGAACAACGCGGAAGAAGGAGACTGCCTGATGCCCTGGACACGTGACGATATGGCAGCCCGCGCCGCACAGGAACTTGAAGACGGCATGTATGTGAACCTCGGCATCGGCATTCCGACGCTGGTGGCGAACTATATTCCGGAAGGCGTAACCGTCACCCTGCAATCTGAGAATGGCATGCTGGGCATGGGGCCTTTCCCTTATGAGGGCGAAGAAGACCCGGACCTCATCAATGCCGGCAAGCAGACGATTACCGAGTTGCCGCACACCGCCTTCTTCGACAGCGCGACAAGCTTTGCGATGATCCGCGGCGGCAAGATCAACATGGCCATCCTTGGCGCAATGGAAGTTGCCGAGAATGGCGATCTTGCCAACTGGATGATCCCCGGCAAGCTGGTCAAGGGCATGGGCGGCGCAATGGACCTCGTCGCAGGCGTCAAGCGCATCATCGTGATCACAGACCATACGTCCAAATCAGGCGATGCAAAACTGCTCAAGTCATGCACACTCCCCCTGACGGGCAAGAATGTCGTCAACATGATCGTTACCGATCTTGGCGTGTTTGATGTTGTCGAGGGCGGGCTTTCCATACGGGAAATCGCACCAGGCGTGACGCGCGAAGAGATCTACGAAAAGACCGAAGCAAAGCTCGTCAATTGAACGAGCTGCCCGCTTGCCCCCAATGCAATTCAGCCTTCACCTATGAGGACGGCGCGCTTCTCATCTGTCCGGAATGCGCGCATGAATGGCCAGCTGACCCTGCATTCGACCCGGATGTGAAAGTCTGGCGCGATGCCAACGGCACGGTGCTGGCGGATGGCGACACGGTCACCGTGATCAAGGACCTCAAGGTAAAAGGCTCGTCCTTCGTGGTGAAAGTCGGTACGCGCGTGAAGAATATCCGCCTTGTTGACGGCGATCATGACATCGACTGCAAGATCGATGGTGTGGGCCAGATGGGCCTCAAGACCGAATTCGTCAAAAAAGCCTGAGATACCATAACGCCGTTTCAAGCGTCCTTTTCAAGAATGGCGAACAGGCGTCGCTCATTTTTTCGCAATCGCGTCGGGCCGGCTTCGCGGGTCGGGGTTTCGCCATCGCGAGCCATCTCGACAATGCGCGGGTGAATGTACGAATTGCGAGCGATGGTGGGCGTATTACCAAGCCGCGCTGCGGCCGCTTCAGAGATTGCCTTGATACTGTCAGCGCCGCGGCTCAATGCCCGAACGGCTTCGACACTACCGGCCCATGTGCGAAAGTCCTTGGCCGTAAAGGCGCCATCACCTGCCTCGCGAATGAAGTGATTGACCCGCGAAGAACTTACATGTCCGTCCGGTGTATCAAACAGGCCCTGTCCGGGCAGGCACTGTAATGCCGCGACGGCCTGCGCGAGGCTGTCATCGCAGATCGAAATGTCCTGCTTCTTGCCGCCTTTGCCGACAAAGCGAAGGCGTATGGTATCTTCATCGGTGGTCTTTACGTGTCGCTTGAACAGTGTGGATGCGCCAAATGCCCCGCTCTGCGCGTGACGTTTGGACCCGACACGCAGCGCGCCCCTGTCCAGCAATCGGACGATCGCGGCCGTCGCAAGATCAACCTGGTCAGCTGGCGCCTCCAGGATCGCGCGCACCTTTCGGCGGATGCGCGGCAAGGCCTTACCGAAAGCCAGCATGTCGTCAAACTTGACCTTCTCGCAATGGGCCCGCCAGTCTGGATGGTAGCGATACTGTGTGCGCCCGGCCTCATCGACGCCGGTCGCCTGCAAATGGCCCTTTGGATCGGGACAGATCCAGACGTCGGTCCAGGCTGGCGGCAGGACGAGCGCCCTTGCGCGGTCCTTCTTGTTTTCATCGAGCGGGTGGCCCTCATGATCGACATAGGTGAAGCCCTTGCCATGAGGCCTGCGCGTCCAGCCTTTGCTGGCGCAATCAACATAGACAAGTCCCGCATCGGCGGGATCAATATCTGTACGGGCGAGCGAGAAAGCCATGCAGGTTAAACTTCGCGATATGGCCGCCGGTTCCTGCGACAGCTTGCGTCGCGTCATCTATTGAACGGGCGCTGTCTTGGCCTAGAAAATGGCGAGCAAATTTAAAGGAGAAGTCAGTATGGCAAAAGGATCGATGCCGGTGCTCGTTGGCGTAGGCCAATCGATGAGCCAGTGGGATGGCAAGAATGGCCCAGACGGCGCACCGTCACCGCTCAGCCTCGCTGCCGACGCGTCAAGAGCGGCCCTCTCCGATGCCGGCGTGGATGGTAGCGTCGTAGACACGCTCGCCTTTGTTCGCATCTTCGAGGACTCCGTGCGCGGCGCAAAACATCCGCATGGTCACAATACAAATCTGCCCGGCACTCTGGCGCGCGACATCGCCGCCACGCCTGAACGCCTGATTTATTCCGATGTGGGAGGACAAAGCCCGCAATCCCTTGCCAATGAGATGGCCGCTCGCATTCATGCTGGCGAAATTGACGTTGCCCTTGTCGCAGGCTCAGAGGCCAATCGCGCATCCAAAGGAGCAGTCCGCAACAAGGTGGACATCGACTGGGAGGATGCAAGCGACCTGTCATTTGTAGATCGCGGCCTGGGTGGAAAGATGATTTCCCGCGCCGAAATCAAGCATGGCCTGATCGCCCCGGCTTTCTTCTACGCCCTGTTCGAGAACAGCATCGCGGCGCGTGAAGGCCGCAGCCGTTCGCAGCAACGCACCGCCATGGCAAGGCTTTTCCAGCCTTTCACCGAGGTCGCTGCCAGCAATCCCTATTCCCAGTTCCCGATTGAGCGAAGTGTCGATTTCCTCGCGACCCCTTCGCCCGACAATTACGAGTTCGCTGACCCTTTCCTTAAATGGCACATCGCACAGGATGCGGTGAATCAGGGTGCCGCCTTTCTCATGATGTCGGAGGAAAAGGCAGATGAACTCGCCATCGCGTCGGACAAGCGGGTTTACCTGCATGGCGGCGGCGAAGCTGGCGATGACATGATCTCGGAGCGGCCTAAGCTCGATGGCTCATGGGCAATGGAAACCGCCATATCGCGGGCGCTGGATCAATCCGGCAAGACATCCGGAGGCATAAGCTACTTTGATCTGTATTCCTGCTTTCCGTGCGCTGTCTTTTCATCGACGGCTGCCCTGAATATCGATCCGTTTGCTGACGAGCGACCGCTCACGCTCACAGGCGGCCTGCCCTTCTTCGGCGGACCCGGCAATAATTATTCGATGCACGGCATTGCCAGCATGGCCGAAAAGCTGCGTAGCGAGCCGGGCTCATTCGGTCTCGTCCTTGCGAATGGCGGCTGGATGACCAAGGAAGCCGTCGGCATCTGGTCAACGACAAAACCAGAGACATTCACACCCGCAGAGAAGGCTGCCAAACCGACGGACAAGGTCGAGCTCGACCCTGCGCCCGAAGGTGGAACAATCGAGACCTATACGGTGGTACACGGCAGGAAAGGCCCACAACACGGCGTCATTTTCGGACGCACCGAAGCTGGCAAGCGTTTCATCGCTGTCGCCGCACCTGAAGCACTTGATCGTTTGCGGCGCGACGAAAGCCCTGTTGGTGCCAGGGTGACAACACAGACAGCTGACGAGGTGACGACATTCCGCTTCGCCTGACCCGGCGGCCCGTGTAAGGTCAGTCTGAGTCTTTTGACGAGGTGACGTGCATGAAATCGCTGATCAGTTCTGTTGCACTGGCCACGCTGGGCCTGGCGAGTCTCAGCGCCTGTGTAACGCCTGAGCCATGCACGGCTGAATGGGTCGAATGGCGCACAGACAAAGTGCTCACACGTTTCGCCAACGCCAACTCCGGCACGATCCGGACATTGAGAGATATTTCCGGAGACATGGATGCTCCGGGCCCTCTCCTCGCGATGCGGATCGCGATGGCCGTAAACGATGTGGACGACCTGACGAGTGACTTCAGACGCATCGTCCTGCCCGAGCTCAACAGCGCCATAGCGCAGTGCAGCCAGCCCCGGCATTTCGTCCCGGCTTTCACGCAGTTCCTGCGTAAGGAAGGTGTCGGCGAAGACGTCATCGAATGGATCGAAGTGCTCGGCTATCTCGCCGCGGAGCAGAACCAGTTTTGAGTGGCACGGCTGATAACCCGCTGATCTACGGGTTCGAGTTTGAAGGCGATGGCACGGCACGACGTCTCAGCTGGGACGATGTGGTGAAAGAGTCGGCAGATCGTCCCGGCGTGCGCCGCTGGCTTCATCTGGACAGACTGTCGCCCAGCGTGCGCACATGGCTGACCGAGCAGAGCGGTATCGATGCCGTCATTGATGACGCGCTGCTGCAGGAAGATACACGTCCCCGTTCGGCCCGCCACGGCGATGGGCTGCTAATTAATTTGCGGGGCGTCAACCTTAATGAAGGCTCCGAACCTGAAGACATGATCGCCATCCGCATCTGGATGACGGCTGACGTGGTCGTCTCATTGCGGGCCTTTCACATCAAGGCGGCGCAGGACCTTCGCGACCAGATCATGGCCGGCGAAATGCTACCGGTCTCTACCGGCGAGATCGTAACCTACATCGCCGCACGGTTGACTGACAGGATCGAACCCGTCATCTCCGAACTTGATAGCGAAGCGGATGATTTCGAGGATACCCTGCTCGAGCCGGGGGCGAGCCTGCCGAAGACGGCCCTCGCAAACTTCCGCCGCCGTGTACTGACCTTCCGGCGCTACATCATTCCTCAACGCGAGGCCCTGTCGCAGATGAGCCGCGAGGGCGAAGGCCTGTTCACGAACCGCGAGAACCTGCTGTTGCGCGAGGTCGCCGACCGCGTAACCCGCCTGGGCGAAGAACTCGACACCATCCGTGAGCGGTCAATTGTACTTCAGGAGCAGGTCGTTGAAGAACGCGCGGAACGGATGAACCAGCGCCTTTTCGTACTTTCGATTATTTCGGCGATATTCCTGCCGCTTGGTTTCGTAACGGGCCTGTTCGGCGTGAATGTCGGCGGAATGCCCGGAGTGAACAACGGCGTTGCTTTCACGCTGTTATGCCTTGGCATGCTGGGGCTGAGCCTTGGAATGATACTCCTGTTCCGGCGGATGCGCTGGCTGTGACAGAAAACGACGCTTAGCCCAATTCAAAGATCACACTGAGATTGTTGGCAGGCATCTCAACCAGATCGGCCAGTTTCAAGCCGGCCAAGGCGGCCAGAGGGACGATGTCCCGGTCAAGATCGCGAACGCCCCAGCTGGGATCGCGGCGCTTCAAGTCCGCATCAAACCGAAGATTCGATGGTGCGATGTCTCCCTCCCGGGAGAAGGGACCGTAGAGAAACAGCCTGCCTCCTGGCCGCAACACACGTCCGGCGCCGCTGAGGAGGCCCTTGGAAGCGCTGAACGGGGCAATATGGATCATGTTGGTGCAGAACATGCCGTCATAGGGAGCGGCAACTTCGCCCTTCCCCCAATGATCTGCTGACGCATCGAGTGTAACCGGCCCGATCAGGCCTGCGCCAGTTCCTGAGTGATCGATCCACGCCGCCTGGCTTCTCAGGCTATTTTCGTCAATGTCGGAATACGTCCAGCGAAGCCCCGGAAACCGCGACACCATATAGGCACCATGTTCGCCGGTGCCGGAGGCAATCTCCAGGATCTGACCCTCGATCGGCATTGTGCGCGAAAATACATCGCCAATGGCTTCCTGGTTACGCGCCACCGAAGGTGAATACCGCCGCCCGTCGCCGCTGGTGGCACGCTGCTCAAGCGCGACAGACTTTCCGGAACTTCCAATATCGTTCTGGTCGTCCGCCATCGCTCAGGTGCCTTCGGTCTCGAAGTCGAATTGCTCTGTATCGACCGTGTCCTGCATCCTTTGCGTGTAACGCGGGCCGACCGCCGACTGCGGATCAAAATGGGCATCCAGTCGCGCCACAATCGCCGCGTCCAGCCTGACACTTGCTGCATTGATATTATCGTCCAGGTGCGAGAGGTTCGTCGTGCCCGGAATGGGAATGACATGCTCTCCCTTGGTCAGCAGCCAGGCGAGCGCTAACTGCGCAACGGTGCACCCCGCCTCACGCGCGCAGGCGCGAGCCTCCCCCAGAAGGGCGAGATTGCCCGGATAGTTTTCCTCCGAAAAGCGCGGAAAAACCCGTCGCATGTCCTTCTCATGCATGTGCGAATTGTCGAAGGGGGGATCGGCAAGGAAACCGCGGCCAACAGGCGAAAATGCGACGAGCGCTGTGCCTTGCGCCTTGCAGGCCTCGATCACTGCGATCTCCGGATTGCGAACCCAGAGCGAATACTCCGACTGGAGCGCCGCAATCGGATGCGTGGCGTGCGCCCGCTCCAGCAGCCCTTTGCCCATTTCGCTGAGGCCCACGAAGCGGATCTTACCCGCCTCGACCAGCTCCGACAGCGCCCCCACTGACTCTTCAATCGGCACATTCGGATCGGGGCGATGCATGTAATAAAGATCGATGACATCCGTCTTCAGGCGCTGAAGGCTGGCGTCGCACGCTGCCTTGATGGATTCCGGGCGTGCGTCGAGCACGCGTTTGCCATCTTTCACGCCGAGGACACACTTGCTCGCGAGGAAATATTCGTCCCGGCGATGACCAATCGAGGCTGCGATCAGCTTCTCGTTTTCGCCAGCGCCATAAATCGTTGCGGTGTCGAGAAAATTGCAACCACGGTCCAGCGCCTGGTTCAGCAGTTTTCCCGCCACATCAGGATCGGCAGGTGGCCCATAGGCATGACTGAGATTCATGCAGCCCAGCCCGATGGCATGTACGTTTGTATCGCCTATTCGACGTATCGTGCTCATTGCTTCCTCTCCAGCTCCTTAGCTCCGCGGACTAAACTGTGCGCGCAGCTCAGGCTTCAGGATCTTGCCATTCGCGTTGCGCGGCAAAGGGTCTTCCTGGAAATGGATTTCCACAGGCACCTTGAAGGCAGCAAGCTGGCTCGCAACATGCGCCCGCAGCTCGTCCTCTGTAACTGTCTTGCCCGGCTTGAGCTGGACGACCGCGCCAACCTCCTCACCGAGAACCTTGTGTTCAATGCCGACAACTGCGGCGTCCATCACGGCCTCATGATCATAGAGCGCGCTCTCCACCTCAATGCAGTAGATGTTTTCACCGCCCCGGATCAGCATGTCCTTGGCGCGATCGACGATGAACAGAAAACCGTCTTCATCAAGCCGCGCAAGGTCTCCGCTGATGACCCAGCCATCCCGGAATGTTTCAGCGGTAGCGTCCGGCCGGTTCCAGTAGCGTTTGGCATTCGCCGGGCTCTTGCACCACAACTCACCCACTTCGCCAGCCGGTACTTCCTTGCCTTCCGGGCTCATGATCTTGAGCTGCACGGCGAATGGAGGCGCACCCGCACTGTTCGGCCGGTGGACGTAATCCTCGCCAATGTTGAGCGTCGCCGTCGCGCAGGTCTCCGTCATGCCCCATCCATTACCAGGCTGGGCGTCTGGAAAGCGCTTCTTGATCGTGGAGACGAGCTCCGGGGCCGATGGCGCCCCGCCATAGGAAATCACCGCTACAGACGAGAGATCATATTTGTCGCGATCCGGGTGCTCGAGGACCTGCCACGCAATAGCGGGGACGCCGCCAATTGTCGTGATCTTCTCTTTTTCGATGATGGGCAGGGCCTTGCCCGCATCCCACTTGTACATTGACACGATCTTGTCGCCGCGCAGCAAAGTCGGGATCAGCACGGCGAAAGCACCGGTCGCGTGGAAGAACGGGATTGCGAGCAAAGTCGCACGCTGTTCGCCGGGGTCTGGCTCAGGGACCTCTTCTCCGCGCCGCAGGAACATCCTTGCCTGGCAGGTCATGGAGTTCAGAAAATTCGAAACAATCGCGCGATGAGTGGCCAATGCGGCTTTAGGCTTGCCCGTCGTGCCAGACGTATACATGAGCGTCGCATCGTCGTCGGGCGCAATCTTGATGTCGGGCAAGCCGACATCTTCGAGCGTGGCCCAGTCATCCGGTTCACCGATGAAATCCTCAAAATTGTGGACACGGGGATCGTTGCGCTCTTCCTCGGTTTCACGCGCGATAATCACAGCTTCAAGGTCTGGAAGATTTCCCAGATGCACGCGGATACGTTCATATATCTGAGGGTCAACGATCGCGACTTTCACGCCAGCATTCTTCAGGCCGTACTCGATTTCATCGCCTGTCCACCAGGAGTTCATCGGCGTCGCGATGGCACCGATGCTCAACGCCGAAAAGAACGAGACCGGCCATTGCGGAAAATTGCGCATGATGACGGCAACACGGTCACCGGCCTGTAATCCGAACTTGTCTTTCAGTGTGCGGGAAAAGTGGCTGACCGCGCGAAAATGGCTGTCATAGGTAACGCGTTCATCGTCATAGATAACAAAATCCCGGTCTCCGTGTGCTTTCGTTGCTTCGATCAGGAAACGGATCGTTGGCGGGGCTTCAGGGTAGTAGCGCATATGGATGCCATCGATCTCACCCTCGGCGACCGCAAGCGGCGTCCCCGGCTGAGCCAGCATCTTGTTGGCGTCTTCAATAGATAGAACGGGCCAGGTCGAGCCAGCATCTGCAGCCATATTTTCCTCCGGGAATTCAGTGTTCTCTTATTGCACTGCACTCAACCATGAGAGCCGCTGCAAAGAAAGAGTGAACTATCCGGATTTCAGTCAGGTCCCGCAGTGCCCGATCACCGATTGGCCAGCCGGCACGGCCAGCGACTTAATCAGCGACCAGAGGTGTATCTGCTGAAATCATACCGCTTTCAACATGTGCGCTGTAAGGCGACGGCCAGAGCAGGAGCACACCAAAGCAGGCCACAGCTGCCAGCAAGATTGCCAGAACGTCTTTCAAAGCAAAAACTCCTCTCCAGGTACAACCCGGAGAAGAGCAAGCGTCATGCCATTATCTGTGGGGTCATTGCCCAGATGTGCTGCTTTATTTGCCAAGCTCGCAGAATTGAACTGAGCGGGTCGTGCCATCAGGCTCGGCGATCTGGTAAACCGGGCCGGCAAGCTCATCGCCGTCACACAGATAACCAATCTGGTACATGTCGAGCAGGTAGGAATTCTCAGGCTCAAGCGCGCCAGCCAGCATCAAATCAGCGGCTTCCTGGTGGCTCCCGAGGCGAAACAGGATTTCGAACCGCTCCATCGGGCTGATCGAGCCATTTTTGAGCATATCACTCAGCATCGTGTATTCTGTTTCTGCATCATCCAGAAGCGCACGAGCATCGCCAGCCACGCTTGTTGCGCCGTGATTGTTGACGATCTCCCGGAGGTCTTCGACCGCGCCCGTCAGGTCATTTCCGCGGCCATAGCGAAGTTCGGCACGCCGAAACAATGTCTCGGCCATCTGGGCCTCATTCATGCCCGGATCACCGAGCATCTGGGTCAGACGATCAATCGCAATTTGCTCATTTCCGGCTTCCACGAGGCTGGCCACAGTCCCCATTGCAAGATCATAATTCGTCGGATTTTCGGCAGACGCGGCTTCGACAAGGGGGTCCACGTCAGCTGTATCGCTGGCGGGTGTCGCACAGGCCGCCATGGCTGCAGCCAGGCAGAGAATACCAAAATGCTTCATAATGAGCTCCAATCTGAAATACGGGGTACGCGATTCACCCCTTCTGTAAAAGCCTGATCGGAGGCGATATTATGGCCCTGAGACGACGATTGCCGTCTTGCTTTCGCTTTTTGCGACGGAAGCATTCTTGTCGGCCTGGATAATCGGCGCGTTCGCGGCCATGGCTTTGTTACCAATATCCGGACCGGGCATGTTCACTGCAGCGCCGCACCAGTGCACATTAAGGAGGTCTGCCCGCTCAGGGCCGAAATGATGAAGTTTGGGAGCGCCCGGCAAATCATCGCACACATAGCCGAACATTTTCATCACGCCGACCTGCTCCGGAGTCGGGCTAAGCCCGGACTCCCGGTACCTGGCAACGGCATTATCATGATTACCAATTGAGAACGCACCATCAAACCATTCGGTGATGGTCTGCAGTTCGTTCATTCCAGCCTCAATATGACCGATCTCAGTCTCGGCGAACCCTTTCTCAATCATGGCATTAGCCGCAAAAGGGTGTGTGGGGTCGAGCGCAACGATTGCATCAAAATCCGCGATAGCCCCCAACTTGTTCTGTCCGTCCTTCCAGCGGCGGGTTCCTCGCTCAAACAGCACGCGTCCACGCATGAAACTTGTCAGATCGTGACGATCAAGAATCAGTGTGAGCGCTTCATCATACATGACAGGATTTTCACTGAGCATTGCTGCGTCTACCAGCAATTCAAAATCTTCCATGGCAAGCATATCGTTGCCGATCGCCTGACCGTCCTGCCCGAATGCCGGATCAATTACACCTGAAAACCCAACTATTCCAAACAATATACCACAAGCATACGTCCTGATTAAAGGTCTCATAGCCCACCCATTTGCCACTACCCAGTATTAAACATCATTAACACTTGAGAGGAGCAAGGTCACGACAGTTCGGAAATTTTTTTCGCGCTAAGCGCGATTTTCCGTACACAGCCGCACTGGCAAAAGTCGCATGGTGCAATGGTTTGGTGTCTAGTGACGCACGGACCGATCAGGCACGTGCAAGCCGGTTGAGTTCATTCATGTCGCCACGTCCAAGTGCTTCGATGGCGCGCGCAGCGATACTGCGGGCATCGAGCCCGGCTTCAACATACATGAGATCGGGCTTGTCCTGATCCTGGAATATATCCGGCAAATGAAGTGTTCGCACTTTCAGTCCGGTATCCAGCGCCCCTACCTCTGCAAGATGGTGCAGGACAAATGACCCAAATCCACCGCGGGCGCCTTCTTCCAGCGTCAACAGCACTTCGTGTTCGCGTGCCAGGCGATTGACCAGGTCTTCATCCAGCGGCTTGGCGAACCGGGCATCCGCAACCGTGCAGGACAATCCCTGCCCCGCGAGCAATTCGGCCGCCTTGAGAGCTTCCTGCAGCCGGGCCCCATAAGACAGGATCGCGATACTGGTGCCCTCGCGGACAATCCGGCCCTTGCCGATTTCGAGTGCGTCGGGGTTCGTCGGAATCTGGACACCGATCCCATTGCCTCGCGGATACCGGAAGGCGCTGGGGCGATCATCAATCTCGACAGCCGTTCGAACCATACGCGCCAGCTCTGCTTCATCAGAGGCAGCCATACAGACGATGCCCGGCAGCGCACCAAGATAACCGATGTCAAAGCTGCCTGCATGGGTCGGTCCATCCGCGCCAACAAGGCCCGCGCGGTCAATCGCGAAACGTACCGGCAGTTGCTGGATAGCAACATCGTGTACAACCTGGTCATAGCCACGCTGCAGGAAGGTCGAATAGATGGCTGCAAATGGCTTCATTCCGTCGGCAGCAAGACCGGCCGCAAACGTCACAGCATGTTGTTCGGCGATACCGACATCGAACATGCGGTCAGGAAACTCCTGCTCGAACAGGTCCATTCCTGTCCCGCCGGGCATGGCGGCGGTGATGCCGACAATCCGGTCATCCATGCGGGCCTGTTCGATCAGGCTGCGGGCAAAGACCTTGGTATAGGCGGGCGGCCCCAACGCACTCTTCTGCTGCTCGCCAGTGACGACGTTAAACTTGGCAACGCCGTGATATTTGTCTGCGGAATTCTCTGCGGGCTCATAGCCCTTGCCCTTCTGCGTCACGACATGAAGCAGCACCGGCCCGGTTTCCATTGCCTTGCAATTTTCCAGGACAGGCAGCAGGACATCGAGATCGTGGCCATCGATCGGCCCGACATAATAGAAGCCAAGCTCCTCGAACATCGTCCCACCCATGGCGAAGCCGCGCAGGTATTCTTCTGCCTTGCGCGCTGAATTGGCGAGACCGATCGGCTTGACGACACTCTTCGCGAATTTCCGCAGCCCGCGATAAGAGCGAGACGAGACCAGTTTCGAAAGGTAATGGCTCATCGCCCCGACAGGCGGCGCAATCGACATGTCATTGTCGTTCAGAATGACGAGCATGTTGCTGGCGTCAGACCCGGCATTGTTCATAGCCTCATAGGCCATGCCAGCCGACATCGCCCCGTCCCCGATTACGCAGACAACCTTGTTGTCCTTGCCCATCAGGTCCCGCGCCTTGGCAAAGCCCTGTCCGGCCGAAATCGACGTCGATGCGTGCGCCGCGCCGAACGGGTCATACTCACTTTCGGCGCGCTTGGTGAAACCGGAAAGCCCTCCGCCCTGACGCAGGGTACGGATACGGTCCCTGCGGCCGGTCAGGATCTTGTGCGGATAACACTGGTGCCCAACGTCAAAGATCAGCTTGTCATCCGGCGTGTCGAACACCGAGTGGATCGCGACCGTCAGCTCAACCACGCCCAGTCCTGCGCCAAGATGGCCACCCGTGACTGAAACGGCATCAATTACCTCGCCGCGGACTTCATCCGCGATCTGTTTCAATTCATCGCGTGAGCGGCCTTTCAGGTCGGCCGGTGAACAGACATCATCAAGGAGACGGGTCGTTGCAGGCAGGGTCATATTTTCTGTCCTTTCGCGGGGACACATTCGTTCTGACTGAACGTTTAGCGCGTCCTGTCGAGAACATAATCAACCGATTGCAGCAAGATATTGGCCTGTTCGCCAAAAAAAGCGAGGTGCTGCTTGGCCTGCGCGGCAAGCAGCCGCACACGTTCACGCGCACCATCAACACCGAGAATGGTTACGAAATTCGCTTTTCCGGCGACAAGATCGCTGCGAAGTGTTTTACCAACAACCTCCTGATCGCCCGTCGCGTCGAGCAGGTCATCTGCGATCTGGTAGGCAAGTCCGAGATCCTGAGCGAAGCCTGCAAGTGAGTGGCGGGCGCTGTCGCTTGCCTTGCCGAGAATGGCTGCAGCCTCGACGGAATAGGAAATCAATGCGCCGGTTTTCAGCCGCTGCATCCGTGTAATTGTATTGAGGTCACGCGGGCTCTGCGATTCGAGCATGTCGATCATCTGGCCCCCGACCATGCCGCGCGCACCCGACGCATCGGCGAGGCGCTCAATCAACTTTACCCGAACCGCCGGATCAGAATGGGTCTCGTCACTCGCGATGATCTTGAAGGCGAGCGTGAGAAGCGCATCGCCCGCAAGAACTGCTGTTGCCTCATCAAATGCCTTGTGAACCGTCGGTTGCCCGCGGCGCAGGTCATCATCGTCCATACATGGCAAGTCGTCGTGCACCAGCGAATAGGTATGCACGCACTCAAGCGCTGCCGCCGTACGCAGCAGGGCTTTTTCTTCAGCGTCGAACATGGCGCCGGTTTCGATTACGTAGAACGGGCGCATGCGCTTGCCATTGGCCAGTGCGGCATGCCGCATGGCACGCATCAGGTCGGCTTCCGGACCCTGTGCAGGAGGGATGAGCTGATCAAGCGCCACCGTGACCTTGTCGGCTATGTCGGTAAGGCGCTTTTCAAACTCCATTCAGGACTCCTCAGTCGAAGCTTGCGCTTTCGGTGACAGGCTTTCCATCCGGGCCCTGGACGATTTGTTCGATCTTGAGTTCAGCCGCTTTCAGGCGCGCTTCGCAGTGCGCTTTCAGCTTGGCGCCGCGTTCATAGATCTCGATAGACTTCTCAAGCTCGACGTCGCCGCCTTCGAGCCGCCGGACGATGTCCTCAAGCTCCTTGAGCGCCTCTTCGAAGCTCATCTTGCCAATCGCTTCAGCTGCCTTGTCGGCCATACCCTTACTCCGCATCATGCAATGAGTGACAGCACCCTAAGCAGGTGTTCTGATCACCACAATGGCACCTATTCAAGATTTCCCGCGATACTCATAGATGCGGTAGCTCCAGTATTTGTCGCCACCATCACGCACGCAGACCCAGCCCAGTTTATTGAGCGCTGGCCGCAGCATCCGGTTAAACCAGCCATGCGCCGCCAGGTAGACTTTTTGCCCTTCAGCCGCATCATGCAGACGCTGCGCGGCCGCCTTTGCGCGTTCGCGCGCCTCGCGGTTGCTTTCCCCGTCGAGACTATGGCCATACAGCCAGACTGTCCGCGCAATCACATTCCATGTCTTGGGCAGGTATTTGCGCTTCTTGAAGCGCGGCGGCGGCAACGGCGCTTCAACGAATAGCCGGTCCTCCTCAGGCGTACGGCCACTGGCGAGCAGGGCCGTCTCTATTGCGCGCGGCGCCGGCGAGCTCAACACGATATCGGCGTCCGCCACGGCCTGTTTCAGCTCGTCGGGTACGCTCTGATCATCAGCGAGTTTGCCAATTTCATACTGGCCCCACCAGTCGCGATACTGTTCCCAGTCAAGGCGTGGGCCAGCCGTCCGGTCGAGCGCAGGCCGACCGTGACGTGAAACAATGATTGGGCCTCGCCCCATTTTGAAACCGTTAGAACTGCCAGCAGCCATACGTACCAATGCCTAGCCCATTTCCCTGATCCGGACCTTGGCGGAATCGGACGGGCATCACAACCGGTAATGCGTTTAGCCGTCTTCCCGGCGCAGCTCAATTGACCGTATGCGGTATATGAACCGGTCTGTTCAGTCCTGGCCGGCAAGGTCGAGAGCATTTGCCGTGCGCCCAAAAGCCTTGCCAAGGCCTGCCAGGCGGCTGATCGGCGTAATCTCTGAAAGACAGATCTGATCAAGGCGGCGACGCGATTGCGTCATCAGGCTGGCCGGACGTCCCACAAGCACTCTTTCGCCGGTGCGCCAGGCCTGCCCGAGGAGTCGGTCAGGCCGGATTGCGAAGGATTTCGATCGCACAACGCCGCTGCCAATAGGCACCTGGTAATTGGAATAGTGACGCTTGTAATGGTCTAGCCCCGGTCCAGCATCATAAATCTGGGGGCCTGATGGTGCCATGTTTTCAAGCATGTGTTGCACCAGAGTGTTCCCTGGAGAGTACTGGCCATACTCGTGCTCATACGCGGTGATCCACCCATGCATCACCTTGTCAGACTGCAGAAGAAGCTCGCTCGCAGCATGCTTGCCATCAAAATGAAGACTGACGAGGCGCAGTCGGATACGGTCCCCTTGCAGCGAACGAAGTCCTTGCATCAATTGGCGCGTCCAGTCTGGCGCGAGTACATCATGGCGTCCAGTCCGACTGAACTGCTCGCGCTTCAAAAGCATAAGACGGTCAAAGGTCGCGTCGCTGATATCGTCGAACCGAAACTCGACCTCGCTGAAGTCCCGCTCAAGATTGCGGGTCAGGCGGCGCATTTTCTTGAAATGCTTGGGCCAGCGCTCGGTCTGTCCCGCAAGGAAATCGTCCCAATTGCCGCTTACGTCTGTCATGTTCGCGCCGCTGATATTCAGCCGGGTTTCACTTTCTGCATCCTGGGGCAGCCAGCCGAATGTCGACATGCCGAGAAGGCCGAGACCACGTAGAAACCGGTGCGGACGCAAATCCGTATCCTGGGCGAGGATAGGCCCGTGCCAGTCTGAGAAGGGGCCGCCGATCGGACGGGCCCAGGCACCGGGGCGCCGATGAAGCGGCCAGACACCAGCAACCTGGTCATTTTCGAACGCAAAACCGAACCGTGTATCGGGACGCACGCTCGCGACGAGCCGCGCATAATCAGGGTCGAAGAACGGATCATCGTAGCGGGCCTGCGCATTCCGAAGATCGGCGAACGCGTCCCAAAGGTCGTTGGTCATGTCTCGCAGACGAAGAAGGCGGTATTTCATTTGTGCCATCCCTGATCACAGTTCCGTTATTTCCAACGGTCCGTGCAATCACCGCGCCAGTTTCGCGCAGAAAGGGAATTTTATTTAGAGGCCTCTCCAGAGACGCTTTTTCATGCATGGCTCAGCATGGGCACTATTACACGAATAGGTCGAGAACAGCACGGTATCGGCGCGGCCAATCAGGTTTTCAGCTGGCACGAAGCCCACCGACGCCTCTTCCGGCGATACGCCGCGTGGCAGGGTACAGCCAGCACGGTCAATCACGCCGTCTGAATTGGGCGGGCAATGCCCTGTGGTCGAGCGTCCATCTTCGGAATTGTCGCGATTGTCGCCCATGAACAGGTAGTGGCCATCCGGCACTTCAAAGATGGGGGTCGTATCAAGCGAGCGGATCTGATCCTGCCCCTGAGCCCACTGATGCGACAGCCAGGAGGTGCCATCAATCGTCTCGCGATACTCACGGGCGGTTTTGCGGCTGCCATAATCGTGTGGGACATATTCGATGCGGCCAACAAATTCACGTTCGATCGGCTTGCCGTTCAGGATAAGCTGCTCGTCGATCATCTGCACGCGGTCACCCGGCAGCCCGATAATACGCTTAATCATCACGCGATCGGTATGAGGATGCATGAAGACGGCAACGTCGCCGCGCTTGGGCTTGCTGCCCAGCACCCTGCCCTCACCCTCCGGTACGAGACGCCATGCGCCCCATGGCAGGCTATAGCGGCTATAGCCATACGCGAACTTGTTCACGGCAACACGGTCACCAACCTGGAGGTTCGGCACCATGCTCTCGGATGGAATGACCCGCTGCTCATAGATCAGGAACGAGAAAATGTAGAAGGCAGGAATGAAGATCGCCAGGGTGACGGCCCATTCGCGGACTTCATGCAGGATTTTTTGCTTCAGCGTCCGGTCTTGCGCGGAAGGCGCTGGCGTCTGGGAGGGATCACTCATTTCAGTCTGACAGCAGTTCCATATGCGAGCAGTTCGGCCGATCCGCCCATGATCATTGAAGTCGTGATGCGGATCGTCACGATCGCATCGGCGCCTAGGCTTTGGGCGTCAGCACGCATGCGGTCAAGGGCTTGTTCGCGTGCTTCTGCCATAAGTTTGGTATATTCCGGCACCTCGCCGCCAACCAGGTTGCGAAGTCCGGCCATGATATCGCGGCCGAAAAACCGTGTGCGGACAACGTTGCCCCGCACCAGCCCCAGAACAGAGTCAATCTCACGGCCAGGCACCGTGTCCGTCATTGTCACAATCATGAGAGCGGTCCCTACTTGTCTACCGTGCGGGAATAGTGATCATCTTCCTTGCTGCCCAGACGGTCTGCCACGACCTTTATGAACAGAAGAAGAAGGCCAAGGAAAATGAGGCCAGGCAGCGCGAAGACAAGATAGACCGGCGTGTCGGTTTCAGCAGACACTTCCCCGATTGCAAAGCTGACGCCGAGAAGCATCAGCACGCCATATATCGCCGCGCCAGCGATAATCAGGCCGATACCGAGAATGAAAAGAATATTCGTACCGCCGCGTTCCGACATGCGCCTCTCCCGGTTTCACTGAGAAAGCCTAGCGTGTCAGCGTCCGCATGGCGACCTTAATCGTGTCTGGGCAACGTCTGCTCAGGCCGGCGAATACCAGTTGACGCCATCCTCATCCATATCGACACGAACCAGCCCACGCTCGATCAGGCAGTTGAGGTGGGCAAGGGCTTCGCCGGTCGCCATCGACACCACATCGTCGCCAATCTTGCGGCCGAACAGGGCGGGAAACGTATCTATGACTCGACGCGGCGCCTCATCGAGACGCCCAAGCAGCCGCTTCAGCCCGGTTTCATGCCCTTCAATCAGGTGTGTGAGGCGCTGATGTGCACCGTGGAATGGCGCATTGTGTGCCGGTAGCACGAGGACGTCTTCGGGCACGGCATCGCGAAGCCTGGCGCAGCTGGACATCCAGTCATCAAGCGGATTGGCGTATGGCTCTGTCGGATGGACAGACACGTTTGATGAGATGCGTGGCAGGAGCTGGTCACCGGAGATCAGGACGTTGAGGCTCTTGCTGTAGAGGCAGGAGTGTTCCGGTGAGTGGCCATTACCCATGACCACCTGCCAGTCTGCCCCGCCTAGGTGTATCGTTTCACCGTCCGTCAGGCGTCTGTACGCATCCGGCAACTGGCTCACACCGCGTCCGAATCCGCCAAAGCGGTCACGGTAGGACTGCAACTGCTTTTCGTTCCAGCCCGCTGCTCGGTAGAATTTTATGCCTGCCTCCGGTGCCTCACGCCCGGTATCGGCCGCCAACATCCGGCAGCTGATATATTCCAGACGGCTGATCCACAGCTCAGACCCCGGAAACTTTCGCGACAACCAGCCAGCATTGCCGATATGATCGGGGTGCATGTGCGTGACGATAATCCGCCAGACGGGCCTGCCGCCGAGTTTCTCCTCGAAGATCTTGCGCCATGCCGCCTTCGTATCCGGCAGAGGCATGCCAGTATCTACGATCGTCCAGCCCTTATCGCCATCATCGATCAGCCAGAGATTGATCCACTGTAGCGAGAAAGGCAGCGGCATCCGCACCCAGTGCAGGCCGGGCCTGATTTCGATCGTATCGCCGACCTCCGGCGTCGTTTCGCCCAAGGGATAGTCGAGCCGGGCCCTGACGGGCGTTTTTGTCTGAAATCCATCCATGTCACCAACATCGCATGCTGGATTCATGGCTCCAAGCCTGACGGCGGGTCAAGGTTGCCAGGATCAGCAGGCGATCACGTTGACCGCGAGGCCGCCGGTACTGGTTTCCTTGTACTTTGAGGACATGTCGAGACCGGTCTGGCGCATGGTTTCTATCACCTGGTCGAGGCTCACCTTGTGATGCCCCGTCCCTTGCAGGGCGAGACGCGCGGCATTTACGGCCTTTACGGCGCCAAACGCATTGCGTTCAATGCAGGGGATCTGGACGAGGCCACCAACCGGGTCACAGGTCAGGCCGAGATTGTGCTCCATACCGATCTCTGCCGCCACACAGGCCATGTCCGCATCCGCGCCCCAGACCGCCGCCAGTCCGCCGGCTGCCATTGAACAGGCAACGCCAACCTCACCCTGGCAACCCATTTCCGCACCCGAAATCGAGGCACGTTGTTTGTAGAGGAGGCCAATGCCGCCCGCGACAAGCAGGAAGCGCCGCGCCTTTTCCGGCTCAAGCTTGCCGTCATTGCAGCAATAGTGACGGATCACCGACGGAATAATCCCGGCCGCTCCATTGGTCGGCGATGTTACAACACGTCCGCCCGCTGCATTCTCCTCATTCACAGCCATGGCATAGACGTTCAGCCAGTCGAACAATTGCTCTCGCTCATTCGAGCCCGGATTGTTGACGAGTTTCTGATGCAGGTCATGCGCACGGCGCGTGACGTCCAGGCCACCCGGCAGCGTGCCTTCCGCCGCGAGCCCTCTGTCGATGCAGGCCATCATGGTCGCCGCAATCTTGTCGAGACGCTTCAGCGTTTTCTCGCGAGATCTTCTTGCATCTTCATTCTTGAGGATCAGCTCGTCGATCAACCAGCCATTCTCCTTGCAGAGGGCGATCATTTGCGCGGCAGACTCAAACGGGTATGGCGCGCCTTTTGCGCTGTCGACGAGATCCCCCCGGACCGGCTTTTCAAGCTGTTTGCGAGAGGCAATAAAGCCGCCGCCTGTTGAGAAATACTCTCGCGAATAGACCGGCTCCCCACCGCTCGAATAGAGGTGCAGCGCCATGCCGTTGGGGTGCAGTGACGGTACAATTTCAGTACAGAACTCGATGTCCTTGACGGGATTAAAAGCTATCTCAGGTCCATCCATCAGCCTGATCCGTTTTTGCCGGACAATCGCCCGAAAAGCCGTCTCCGCCTCGACCGGGTCTGCGCTCTCAGGTTGCATACCGATCAGGCCGAGAATCACTGCTTTGTCAGTGCCATGTCCGATGCCGGTCAAGGCCAGCGAGCCCTGCAACTCAACCACGACACGGTCAACCGTCTTGAGTTTGCCAGCCTTGGCGGCCTCTTGCAGGAACCGCCGCGCGATACGCATCGGACCGACAGTGTGAGAACTCGACGGTCCGAGGCCAATACGAAAAAGATCGAGAACAGAAAGCATAAGGTACCAGTGCGCGGGAAACGGTTTCAGTTGCAATCAAGCCCTAGAGACGGCTTGCCTTCCGGGCAAGGTAGGTGCAGCGTTCGCCCCAACGATAAGAACACGCCCCCGGGAGGATATGGGACATGTCTGATTACACACGCCGGAGCTTTCTTCGCTCGACAAGCGCAATGGCCGCCTTGTTGCCCTTTGCCGGAGCATGTGCCTCACCCGAAATCGCAGACGCGGCATCACCAGCCTCTGGCATGCTTGATGGCGTGCGCATGGCTGAACTTATCGCGAGCGGAGACGTCACCAGCCTGGAGCTGACCGAAGCGGCGATTGCACGCGCAGAAGCCGTAAACCCGCAGATCAATGCGATCGCAACGCCGCTATTCGATGAGGCGCGAGCACAGGCCGCAGCCGAACCCGTCGGCAGTTTCGGCGGTGTTCCCACCTTCATTAAAGACCTGATGAACTGGAAGGGAGCGCCAACCATGTATGGCAGCCGTGCCTTCAAGGATTATGTCGCCGAGAAGGATGGTGAATTCGCCGCGCGCTGGCGTGAGATGGGCGTTGTCGTGCTGGGTAAATCCACGTCCCCGGAAATCGGCCTGATCTCTTCGACGGAACCGCTGGTCACCGGGCCGACCCGAAATCCATGGGACCTCAACCGCATTCCCGGCGGGTCGTCCGGCGGGGCCGCTGCGTTGACCGCGGCCCGCGTCGTACCATTCGCGCATGCCAGCGATGGCGGCGGCTCTATCCGGATACCAGCCGCCTGCTGTGGCCTTTTCGGCCTCAAACCCTCACGCGGCGCGCTGACCGAGCACCGGATGGAGGAAGGCATGGTGGACCTCTCTGTCAACCACGCAGTGACGCTCACCGTGCGCGACAGCGCGGCCCTCTTTGTCGCCAGTGAGAACAGCGCCAGCGATCTGCCCTCAATCGGCCGGATTACCGGGCCAGGTACACGCCGCCTGCGCATTGCATTTGCGCCAGACCCGATAAATGGCGCGGCCCTCGACAGCGAAACACGAGGCGCCATCGAACAGACAGCGACGCTCTGCCGTGCGCTCGGCCACCAGGTATTTGACTGGACGATGCCGGTCGACGGCACCGAATTTACCGAAAACTTCCTGCTGCTCTGGGCCGCGGGGGCCGCAGAATTTGCCCAGCAGGCGCAATCCATGAAACCTGACGCCGCGCCGCAGGATATCCTCGAACCGTGGACGCTCGGCCTCGCGCAGGAATTTGCCGCCAAGCGGGACAAGTTCGCCGAAGGCATTGCCTATCTCAAGGCCTTTGAGCCACTCTACCATTCCTGGTTCGATGATTTCGACGTGATCCTGACCCCGACTGTCGCGACCCTTCCGCCTGCCATCGGCGTTCAGGACCCGACCGGGCCATACGATCAAGTCCGCAAGTCAGTCCTCGATTTTGCAGCCTTTACAGCACCGATGAATGTGGCTGGCGCAGCTTCGATGAATGTGCCGGTACAATGGACCGATAACGGCCTGCCTGTCGGGTCGATGTTTTCTGGCAAGCGCGGTGATGATGGCTTGCTTTTGCAGCTCGCTTATGAACTTGAGGCCGCCAAACCATGGATTAACCGCAAGCCGGGCATTCTCGGTTAAGCAAACTGGCTCACAGGCGAAGCATCTTGTTTCTCCATGAGCACCTGAGCCAGGGTGAGCGTCACAGTTCCGCTCAAGGAGTTTCTGCAATGATTACCTGCCCCGCCGCTGCACGGACGCGACCCGACCGCACATCATCCGCCACACCTGGTGATGATGTGCTGGCACATGGCAGGGCCGGTTAGATGACGGGCCAGATTCACATCGAGTTCAATTCGCCGGTTGCCGAGATCATCTTTGATGCCCCGGCACGCCGCAACGCGTTCAACATGGCGATGTGGGGCGCCCTGCCCGGCCTGATTCACGAGGCTGAAACGACAGCCGGCACAAAGGTCATCATCCTGCATGGCGGCACTACGGGCCATTTCGCCGCCGGGGCAGATATTTCCGAGTTTGACGAGATCTACGCTGACGAGACCATCGCCGCGAAATCAGCCACCACCATCGCCGATGGACTGAACGCAATCGCACGCTGCTCAAAACCCGTAATCGCCGCGATTGACGGTGTCTGCGTTGGCGGCGGCGTATCATTGGCACTCGCCTGTGACTTACGTATCGCTTCGGCAGGTGCCCGTATTGGCATAACACCGGCCAAACTCGGCCTCGTCTACCCGATGGATGACACTAGGCGGCTGGTGAATACGGTCGGGGCCTCGCAGGCCAAGGACATCCTGTTCACGGGCCGTATTTTCGACGCCCGCCATGCGCGGAACATCGGACTTGTTGACCAGCTGGTGGACGGAAATGCGCTGGTCGCTGCACGGACCAAGGCAGCTGAAATCGCTTCTGTGTCACAGTGGTCTGTGCGCGCCACCAAGGAAATGATCGGCGCACTTGAGGGTGAGGCCGCCTGGACGGAGAAAGACGGCCTTCGCCGATTCGTGGAGGGCGTGACAGGTCCGGATTTTCGTGAAGGCTACCGAGCCTTCCTCGAAAAACGCCCTGCTGACTTTCCGACTCACTAATCACGTAAAATAAGCAGCTCCGCTTCGGCGGAAAGCTTCGCAAGTGCAGTAATCCCGAATATTGCACCGCGAAAAGGTGATGCAATAACACATCACTTCGCAGGGATTTTAAATGTAGCAGCATAGCTCCATTGCATAAGTGATACGCTCTATTTTATGGAACAAAAACCTGATTCTGCCTCGAGCGCAGCAGAAGGCGCGGGGCCTGCCCCTTTCGACTGAGAAAAAACATAACACACCATGGGAGTATCTAATGCAGCGCAACAAAATCCTCTTATCCGGCGTCGCGTTTGCCGCCATTCTGAGCCATATCCCGGCTCAGGCTCAGGAGACAGACGACCGTGAGTCAGCTGTCGACCGCGTCCTTCAGAAAGTGACGGTCTCGGCCACCAAGAAAAAAGACGTTGAAGATGTTCAGTCCGTGCCGGTTTCTGTGACCGCTTTTAATGAAGACACACTCGACGCGCTGAATGTTACCACGTTGGAAAGCCTCTCCTACACCACCCCAAACGTCTCGCTTGATGACGTTGGCACGGCACGCGGTACAGCAAACTTCGCAATCCGCGGCCTCGGCGTAAACTCATCCATCCCATCCATTGACCCGGCTGTCGGCGTGTTCATTGACGGGGTATATCTCGGCGTGAACAACGGCGTTGTCGTCAACCTGTTTGACATTGACAGCATCGAAGTCCTGCGGGGCCCGCAAGGCCTGCTCTTCGGCCGCAACACGACGGGCGGTGCACTGGTCGTCAATACAGGCAATCCGACTGACGAGTTTTCGTACAAGGCCCGCGCCACGTTTGATGGCCCTATCGACGATGATCGCGGTGGTCTCAACTCAACGGTTCAGGGCACAGTCTCCGGGCCGCTGGTCAAAGACGTGCTGAACGGCAAAATCGGCGCTTATTACAACACCGATGCCGGCTATTTCAAAAACCTCTATGATGGCGACAATCACGGCGAAGCCCAGGTTGCGATCTATCGCGGTGCCCTGGAATGGTTTGCCACCGACCGTCTGAGCTTCCTTGCCAAAGCAGAATATGCGGACTCACGCGTTGACGGTCCGACCGCCCAGAACCGCGCCTATTTTGATCGGGACTCATTCGACTTCGCTATCGACAATCCGGGCCTGGGTGAATCGGAAACTGTGTTCGGTTCGCTGCGCACAGATTACGATGTCGATTTCGGCAACGGCCAGATCACAAATATTCTTGGCTATCGCAGCTATGATGCCATCAGCAGTGGCGATATCGATGCCAGCCCCCTGAACCTGTTCCATTCGAACACCGAGTTCCAACAGGAGCAAATCTCGGATGAACTTCGCTATGCTGGCACGTTTGGTAACGTCGACCTGACAACCGGTCTCTATTACTTCAACCAGACACTTGAATATACAGAGACGCGCGACCTGCTGTCGATAACGTCGAACCCGCCGGTCTTCTATGGTGGCGGTGCTCAGGATCATACGGTTTATGGCGCGTTTGCGAATGTCGATTACTCCCTCACGCCAGACCTCATCGCCACGGTGGGCATTCGCTACTCGAAAGAAGAGAAAGACGCTGACGTCACCTTTATCGAGGCGCGGCCACCCTGCTCAGTGGTTGACGGCACTTGCCCGACAGATGGCACCAACCCGTTCACCGGCAATGACAACGGCTTTTCCGACGGTGATGAGTGGTCGAACTGGACACCGAAGCTGGGTCTCCAGTATTTCTGGAGCGACAACTTCCAGACCTACGGCTACTATACCAAGGGCTTCCGCTCGGGCGGTTACAACTTCCGCATCACGGATGTCGGTGTTTTCCAGAACCAGGTTGTTCCGGCAAGCGGCGGCAATCTTGGTTTTGACGAAGAAGAAGTCGATGCCTTCGAAATCGGCTTCAAGGCCGGCAGCGAAGATGGTCGCGTCCAGCTGAATGCTGCTGCTTTCTATACGGAAATTGGCGACATGCAGCGTGAAGTGAACACCGCTGGGCCGTCTGGCGTCGTCCAGAACATCCTCAACACCGCTGACGCCACGATCAAAGGCGTCGAGGTCGAAGGTCGCTGGGCTGCTACGGACAATCTGCTGTTCAACTTCAATGTCGGCATGATCGACGCCGAGTATGACGATGTCCGCTTTGACATCAGCGGCGACACGGTGGTCGACGAGAGAGACCAGCGCCTTGACCTGCCACGCGTTCCACAGGTCACCTACGGCTTTGGTGCCATCTACGACCTCGACCTTGGCGATGCCGGGGCGGTCGTGACCCGCGCCAACTATCAGTATCGTGACCGTATCGCCTACACCGACAGCAATTTCGGTTGGGTTCAGGAATCCGATCAGCTTGACGCCAACGTGACCTGGGAAACGCCTTATGATGGCTTCTCGGTTTCCGTGTTCGGTGACAACCTGCTCGATCAGGTCCAGGTCGGTAACGACACGCAGCTGCCTTTCCCGGGCCCGCTGTCTGATGGCGTGCAGAAGCCTTACCAGGCCTTCCCGGGTGCGGGTACGTTCTCGCCGCTCAAGAAGGGCCGTGTCCTGGGTGTCGAGTTCACCATCCAGCACTAGTCTGCAGACAATACGGATTGATGGGGCGGCGGGGAAACCTGCCGCCCTTTTTCTTTTGGCTGCCCGCGGAAAAGATCGTGCTTGGCTGTCCTCGCGGAAGCGATGATTGTTAGGCGCTATAAGCTGACACAAAGGGAGCACAGGATATGAAAGTAGCGAGTGTAAGAAAGCCGGGTGGCCTCGAGAACCTGAAGATAGAGGACCGCCCGGACCCGACGGCTGGCCCCGGCCAGATCCTTGTCCGGGTCAAAGCAAGCTCTCTCAACTATCATGACTTCGCCGTGGTCATTGGCGGAATTCCGACCGAAGATGGCCGTATCCCGATGTCGGATGGCGCTGGCGAAGTCGTCGCGGTGGGCGACGGCGTGACGCGCTTCAAGACCGGCGACAAGGTGCTCTCGACCTTCTTTCCGAACTGGCACTCAGGGCAGATCGGAGCGGCCGGCTTTGCCAGCGTGCCGGGTGACGGTGCTGACGGGTTCGGCGCTGAACTCGTCGCAGCATCGCAGGAAGCCTTCACACGGATGCCGGAGGGCTATTCGTTCCAGGAGGCCGCTACCTTGACCTGCGCCGCGCTCACGGCCTGGCGTGGCATGTTCGTGGAAAACAGCGTCAAGCCGGGCGACTGGGTCCTGACGCAAGGAACCGGCGGCGTGTCGATTTTCGCCCTGCAGTTTGCCAAGGCCGCAGGCGCCCGCGTCATCGCGACCTCGTCTTCAGATGCCAAGCTCGAAAAGCTCAAGGCGCTCGGCGCGGATCACCTGATCAATTACAAGGACACCCCGAACTGGGGAAAGAAAGCCTTTGAACTGACGGGCGGACGCGGTGTCGATGAAGTCGTCGAAATCGGCGGACCCGGCACGATGGGACAGTCCATCGCGGCCATCCGGGTTGGTGGGCACATCTCCCTCATTGGCGTCCTGACAGGCGTCTCGGGCGAAGTGCCGACAGCAGCGCTTTTCGGCAAGAATGGAACCGTCTCCGGCATAACCGTCGGCTCACGCGCGCATCAGGAAGACATGATCGCAGCCATCGAAGCCAATGGCATAAAGCCGGTCATCAGTGACAGCTTTCCGCTGGACAAGATCGCCGATGCCTTCGCCCATCAGGCGAGCCAGAAGCACTTCGGGAAAATCGTGCTGGATATCTAGGGGGCAAGCCGATCAAAGCTTCGCTCAGACAGCACTCAGGGCTTCATAATTCGACAAGTTGAAGAAACACAAATAGAAGGCCCTCGGCGTCGCGCCAAGGGCCTTCCAAGGCTTTGCTCCGCAGCCTAGTTCACCGAGCTGAACTCCGCTCCGGTCCGTGCGAAGTAATCACGCCAGAAGGATTTCACGTCGCTCATCGGCAGGTCATACTCCTGACGTGGCACAACGCGGGCGACAATTTCGACACCCGCCATATCGGGAATCTGGTCAGCGATGCGCGTCGTCTGGAATGCTTCGGCGTCAGTGCCGGTCCGGTACATGGAAAAGTCATCGGAATGCTGCATCAGGTCCGAAATCAGGATGATGCGCCGGTCGCCGCGCGAAGCCTGGAAGTCAGCCCGGTCAGCGACTGAATAGACGGCTTCGAAGAGCGGCGAGCTTGGCTGGCGATCATCCAGCAGGGCCGCCTCGATCTCAGCCGTCATTGGCTCATAGAATGTTTCGCGCCACGTATCTTCGATCATGCGCGGGTTCTGCAGGAAGGCATTGGCGTGCTCGGCACTCCCCGGCGAGCAATGGCTATAGACAATCTTTGCGTCATAAGGGTCTGCAGAGTTTGGCGTAACAACGGTCAGGCGGCCAAAACGCGGTAATGTACGTGCTTCTGAGTCCACGAATTCATTGACCCAGCCAAGATCGTTCGGATTGAACGGGTCAGACTGATCAATCAGCAATACTGTATGCGCCGGGTCCCTGTGATCCATGCGGCAGCCGGTATCCGGCGCAGTCCTTGGACTGGCCGTGAACGCCGCCAACGCGAACAGGCCGAAGACGCTGGCCAGCATGGCACCGATCATGCCGCGCCAGAACCATGGTCCCTTTTCTCTTGAGCGGGCCATCAGACTGTCTCCTCATTCCTGCTGTGCCGGACTTTACGCGCTCTTGGCATGGTCGTGCCGTTGCTGCTTTTCACGCAGCGCCTGGATATGGTCCCCCACGCGCTGTTCGATAGAGGACAGGCCCTTCTGGACCGTCTGGATATGCTGCTCCATCCATTCTCGGGTGATGTTCAGCGCCTGGATATTGTTCTCGATCGCCTTGATCGCGGCGTTGGCCTGTTCGCGTTCCTTGGAGTAGTCAAACGCGGGCAGGTTCGGTGTCACGATCTCGTCGAAATAGGCGGGCACGGCGGCCTGCTCGCCCAGCTTGTCCCGGCACGCATTGCGTTCACGACGATGGGCCTGGCGATAGGCCACCTTGAGCGAGCGCTCCTGGTCCCCTGCCCGGGCTGCAATCTCGACAGCAATGTCCCGGCGCGTCTCAAGCATATTGACGGCTTTTTCAATTTCGCGCTTCGCCGTCATGTGACGCGTCTGCTGCGTTTCGAAGAAAAGCCGCGAGCGGGAGAAGAAATCAGACAGGTCGTCACGCACACCGTTGCGGACTTGTTGGCGCTTTTCATAGGCCGCCCGTTCCTTGCGCCAGACCCGCCCATAGCCGGGGAAGCGATCGGAGATGCGATCATAGCCTTCACAGAGGGCGATGCAGAAGACTGTCAGGCCGATCAGCAAAAGCCCGATGGCGACGAGGCTGTCGAGCCCGAATATGTTCGGGAACATGCCCGCAATCACATCCGATGGCGCGATGTTGAACATTGAGAAATTGGCGAGCGATCCTTCGGCCATTGCAGCATGGAGCGAGACCTCGACCGCATCGCGAAAGTGCGCGACGAAGAAATTGACGAACAGGCCGCAAGAGATACAGACTGCAGCGACGATACCGCCCAGCACCTTCATCGGCATTTCAGGATGATTGAGGTGTCGCAGGCCAACAAAGCCTCCAGTGACCCCGAAAAGGACATTGACGGCCGATATGCCGAACGCAATCAGCATCCCGCCCAGTAGGCCTGACGATTGTGCATCCTTGAACAGGAGCGCGTTGAAACACCCCTCCACGATCATGATGAAGATCAGGATCGCAATCGCCTGTTCGACATTCTTCTTGATATCCGGCGTGCGCTTCTGGAGCTGGCCATCGAAACGCTGTTTGAAGCTCTCCAGCTCGACCACTGTCGCTTCGTGATGGGCCTTTGCATCAGTTGAATCATCGGCCTCATAGTGGCGATATTCGCTTTCGTCGGCCTTGATGGCTTCGCGCAGCTGGTCAGGATAGATATCCGCGGGCGTACAGTCGGAAATGAAATTGCGGACCGAGGCGGATGTTGCGCTCATCCAGGTCTTGAGACCACGGCGCACCTGCTCGGCCTTTTCCGCAATCTGCTGTTCACGCTCGGACCATTGATCCTCGGTGATGGATTCGGATGTCGGGATGGCATCGCGCGCGTCTTTCCTGGCAACGCGGCGCGTAATCATGCGGCTATAGCCGAGCTCGCCGTCCTTCAGCGATCCTTTCAGCCCATGTTCCCTCTGCTCGATTTTTGGATCGATCGGCTTGACCGGTTTGGCGTATCCAATATCAGCGCCCCAGCGCACCTGCTTTTTCAACATGCCGGACCTTCTTAACAATTGCCCCGTCGGTATTAACGAACCCGGGCAAATTGCGCTGAGAGGCTTAACAAGTCGCTAAGCATGTTCTGGGCTCATCCGCCCGGAGTCGCACGTCCCTGACTTTGCAGGAATTTTCGTGCGATGAGGCTCACAACCTTACAGAAAGCTAATTCAGGAGGCTTCCGCGATGGGCAAAATCACATTGAAATTGGACCCAGCCAGCGGCGCCGGACGGCTGATCAGGAAACCCTGCAGCTCACCGCAGCGCGCTTCGATCAGTCGGCGGGCCTGCTCTTCCGTTTCCACGCCTTCGGCCACGACAGGAATGGACAGGCTGTCGCCCAGCCGCAGGATTGCGTCGATAATCGCATAGGCCTTATGATCGGTTTCCATGGTCGACACGAAGGAACGGTCAATCTTGATGCGATCAAACGGGAATTGCTGGATGAAGCTCATCGAGGAATAGCCGGTGCCGAAATCATCAAGCGCAATCTGGATCCCCAGTTTCTTGAGTTTGCCGAGAATGCGTGCAGCCACCATCGTATTCTGGATAAGCGCCGTTTCGGTGATTTCCATTTCAAGCCTGTGTGCCGGCAGGCCACTCTTGCGCAGGGCGTCGCGGATCGTGGCATAGAGGTTCGGATCCATAAACTGCCGCGCAGACAGGTTCACCGAGACAGACAGCTCGCCTTCCCAGCTGGCAGCTTCCCGGCAGGCTTCATAGATGCACCAGCGGCCAATATCCTGGATAATCAGGCTTTGCTCTGCAACTTCGATGAACTCACCAGGCAGGACGAGGCCATGTCCCGGCCGGTTCCAGCGGATGAGGGCTTCATAGCCAAGTATCGTACGGGTTCTCGAGCAAACTTTTGACTGATAATGCAGGACGAATTCATTTTTGCGCACGGCGCGAACGAGATCGGATTCGAGTGTCCGCTTCTGCTCGGTCCGCTCATGAAGAGCCGTATCGTAAAGACGGGATGTACGCCGGCCAGCTTCCTTCGCCGAATAGAGCGCGCGATCAGCGGCCTTGAGCAGGCTTGAAGGGTCTGTCATGCCCTGATGCGAATTCGCAATGGCGACCCCCACACTTGCGCCTGATCGGACCGTCACATCGCCATACTTGATGGGGCGCGCCAGGCAGACCACACATTCTTCCGCGAGGGTGACGACCTTCGCTTCATCTTCGCCTTCCGGCAACAATACCGCAAATTCGTCACCGCCGAGGCGCGCCACCAGCGCCGCAGCACCGAAGGTTGAGCGAAGCCGGATTGCCGTTTCCCGGAGGACTTCGTCACCCGCCTCGTGCCCGAACTGGTCATTCACTTCCTTGAATTCATCCAGGTCGACAAGGTATACGCTAAACCGGTCTCCGACGCGCTGAGACCCATCCCACAGGCCATCGAGCGCCTTCTGGAAAGCCGTGCGGTTCGGAAGCTCTGTGAGCTGGTCGCTATAGGCCAGCTTGCGGATATTGGCTTCATTGCGCACGCGCTCCCGCAGATCGTACAGTGTCACTGCTTTCAGGCCGGTGCTGTCATCCTCAAGGTCCCGGACAGAAATATCGACAGGCCGCTCCTCGTCGTCGACACGGATATATTGCTCACCGGTCGCCACCTTGTCGTCCTTGTGGGCCGCGAACACGTCATGACGGAGGAGTTTGTTGACCTCCTGCCCCATCAGGCTGTTCCGGCTCTGCCCAAGCAACTCTTCAGCCGCATCATTGACTTCAACGACAATGCCGCTCCGTGAGATGACGAGAATGGCTTCAGAAGCAGCATTGACCAAAAGCGAAAACCTGCGCTGCGCACGGAATTTCAGTCCGGCGACGACTGTATCGAACCCTGCTGCCAGAGCTGCGAGCAGGATAATCCCCACCACGCCAACCACGAGCCAGGCGCTCAGCGTTGCTGTATCCACCGCCCAGCTGACATCATGCATGCCCTTCATCGGCACGACGTTCATTGCGGTCATGCCGATAAAGTGAAGGCTGGCGACCGCAATGAGCGTCGTTGCGAGCGCCAGGAAATTCGGCCAGCGCTTTGCCTTGCTGAGACCGAAGCAATAAGTCACGCCAAAAAAGGTGAGACTGACGAGGATCGACGCCACGACGTACACAGGCGAATATTCGATCAGGGCAGATGACTTAAGGGCCGTCGCACCATAATAATGCATGCTGGCGACCGTCAGAGTCACGAGCAGCGCACAGACCACCCGCCTCCGCATGCTCATGCCGACAATCAGTATCTGGCTGACGAGGATAAAGCCCGTCATTGCGATCACGACCGAGGTCAGGGTGATCGCTCCATCGAAATTCACGGCAAAGCCCGGACGGTAGCCTAACATTGCGATAAAATGTGTCGCCCAGATCCCTATTCCGACCACGACGCCGGATAATCCTGCCCAGATACGCTGGCGGACAGGCGTCGCACTCAGCAGGCCGCGCTGAAACACGATGAGCGAACATGCCGCCCCTGTCGTGCAGACTAAGACCGCAGCCACAACATAAGCAAAATTATGATCGTCGCGGATACAAGAGAAAATCTGGTACATGCGATGCCCATAATTCAATATTGTATATGCAATATTAAAATAATTGCTTTTATGTCAGTTGGTTAAAGGCGACCCCCGATCCATTAACCAAGCTCGCAAAACAGACCATGCCAACCTTGGATTCATTGCCAGAATCCGGGAGCCCAATATGCTCCCCTGTCTGAAAAGTGGCGCATCAGAAAGAGCCGCGATTCGACACATGTTCCGTTAATATCTCAATGGAAGCGTATTCGAGGCATTAGCGTGTCACGCGGCCTTAAGTTCGCTGGACCATCGGCTTTGTGCCGGTCTCCACGACTGCGTGTTTCCTTCAGACGTCCTGCTGGGTTACACCGCGCGCCCTTTTTGTCTCGCGCACGGGCGGAAGGCCGAAGAGGCGACGATATTCCCGCGTGAACTGCTGTACGCTCGCATAACCAACGGTGAACGCAGCCGCGCTGGACGTCTGGCCCTTGGCCAGCATCAGTCGCCGGGCCTCAATCAGGCGCAGCTGCTTCTGAAACTGGAGCGGCGATAGCGAGGTCTGTGCCCGGAAATGATGGTGGAAAGTAGAGGGGCTCATCCCCGCCACGTCGGCCAACCGCTCGACCGAAATGGCTGACGCGAACTCTGCGCGGATGACCTTGATCGCGCGGGCAATGCGCGCCGTGTGGTTGTCGGGAAAGCCGAGATGGGCAATCGCCTCTCCGTGGCGCCCCGCCAGCAGCCAATGATGCATTTCCCGAACCAAAGACGCCTGCAGCACGGGAAGAGAGTCAGGATGATCATGCAAGTTTATCATGCGCAGCGCAACATCCGACACCTCATCATCGGTGCACTGCGGCGCGGCCGGACAGGCAAGGCCCGTCGACATTCTCATTTCGGCCAGGCAATCGGCAATCAAAACCGGGTCAAGCCGGAGCGAAAATGACAGGTACGGCGCGCCCTGCTCCGCCTTGATGATGCGCGTAATTGTTGGAGTGTTCGACGAAACAATCATCGAATCGCCAGCGGCAACAGTCAAAGACTTACCACTCGTGCTTACATGTTTGGCGCCCTGCGTCACCAGGCAGAGCAGCGGACGCTCGATTGCATATTTGACATCGCGCGTGCCCGTCGCGCGCAAGAGCGTCATGCCGGGAATGCCTGTGCGGGCGATCCCGCCGGCGTCGGCATGCACCCGCGTGAAGCGATCTATGGCTGCGGGCAGCGCTGCATTCATCCACTTCCTCTATTGCAAGGCGCCCGGCTTCACAACAATTTCCGGAGGAATAGGCAAACATTGTGGGGCTTAAGGTCCCCCACATATGCCGGGAATGCATAGGATCAGGGGAGGCAATCCGGCACGACAGATATGAGGAGATGTAAAATGGCTGACGCGAATGGGGCAGACCGTCACGAAGGCGTGAAGATGACGGGCAAGGACGGCGTCGACGGTCCGAAAGCCTTCCTCATCTTGATCGAGGCCAAGCCAGGCAAGGGGCAGGAAGTGGTCCGTATGCTGGCAGATATTCGCGAGTGCGTAGAAGCGGAGCCCGCGACCGGCCCTTGGTATGCCGTTCAGCTCTCTGAAACCAACTTTGCTATTTATGAGGCCTTCCCGGATATTGCCGGTCGCGATGCCCATGTCGCTGGCGGCGGCGGCGAGATTTTCAGGGATGTCGAACGCATGAATTCAATTCTGTCAAAACCGGCGCATGTGCAGAAAGTCGACATTCTCTTGAGCAAGAAACTGTTCGCCTGAACATTCGTGTAACATTGAAGGCTCAGCGTGATCGACCACCTGATGCGTGTCGCTGTGAACTTCCATTGTCGGCGAATTCCTGCTGCTCAGCCGTCTGATGGCGTCACAGCCCCGACAGCGGAAACTCTGAAACGCTAATCGCGCTCCAGGAGAAAATGGTGCGCCCACGAGGATTCGAACCTCGGACCCGCTGATTAAGAGTCAGCTGCTCTACCAACTGAGCTATAGGCGCCCGATTTTACGGGAAAGCGCGATGTAGTCGTTTCAACCCTAAAAGGCAAACACCGACATCATATCTTGTAATCCGGCAGGGACGCGAAAGCGAATTTCAGCGCCTCGCCCCAATTATCGGAGATGAGGTTGAAGTATTCGTCGTCTTCTTCAATCCGCCGCTCGCTCTTGATGTCGAGACTGTCAGTTTCATACAGCAGCAGATCGAGCGGCAGGCCAACCGACAAATTTGCCTTCAGGGTCGAGTCGAACGACACCATCATCAGCTTCACCGCCGCCTCAAAGCTCATCTCGGGCTCATAAGCCCTCACGAGGATTGGCCGGCCATACTTTGTTTCGCCGATCTGGAAGAACGGGGTCTCATCGCTCGCCTCGACGAAATTGCCTTCAGGGTAAATCATGAAAAGGCGCGGTTCGCTGCCGGCGATCTGGCCGCCCATGATGATTGTCGCGGTGAAACGGGATTCAGCGGCTGGCCCCTGACCCGGTGCACTTTCCTTGATGACTTCGCGGAGCGTCTTCCCGACAAGGCGCGCGGCCTCGAACATGGAGGGTACTTCGTAGATTGAGGGATTACGGTCTTCCGGTGCCTTGGTGCGCTCTTCCAGCAGGCTTATCAGGGTTTGCGTTGTCGCGAGATTGCCCGCCGTCATGATGACGATTGTCCGGTCACCCGGCTTGGACCAGGTGAACATCTTGCGATACTTCGAGATATTGTCGACGCCCGCATTGGTGCGCGTGTCAGACATGAAGACGAGCCCCTTATCGAGGCGCAAACCCACACAGTACGTCATAGTGTTGCGGGCACCCTACCCTATTGTTGTTGCACCTGAACCGAGACATCCAGCCCTTCCGGCCCCTGACCGAACATCAAGCCCGAAACCGGGGCCGCATCAAGATAGTCGAGCCCGGTCGCGAGCGCGACATATCGTTCATCCGGCGAGATTGCATTTGAAACGTCGAATCCGACCCAGCCCAGATTATCAGCATATACCTCCGCCCATGCATGGGAAGCGTCCTGTTGCACACGATCATTCATCATCAGATAGCCGCTGACATAGCGTGCCGGAAAGCCGAGAAGCCGCGCGCAGGCAATGAAGATGTGAGTATGATCCTGGCAAACGCCATGCTCAGCGGCAGCAGCTTCTTCCGCTGTCGTGGTGACTACGGTTGCGCCCTGCTCATACGTGACCGCACCCGCTATGAGGTGCATCAGGCCATGCAGCCGCGCCACATCGTTCTCAAAATCGGTTGCGAGCGACCTGACCAGCTTGCGGATTGTTGGTCCGGGTGCAGTGAGCGGTGTGGTCCGTTGATAGATCCAGAGCGGTGTCCACCCGCCATGCTGGCCGACTATGCCGGCCTGGTCATGCGTTTCAAGCTCACCTTCGGCCCGCACCACAAGTTCGGTTGCGCCTTCGGTCAGGCTGATCAGCAGTGTCTGGTTGTTGAATTCATCGACAAACGCCGCCTGCTCGGTGCCGCCGTCTATTTCTATGCGCCAGTCCAGCACGGTCTGGCCCCGCCGCGTTTTCGGTGTGAGCCGCAATTGCTGCAGCGCATAGCTCACCGGAACCGAGAAATGGTAGCGGGTCAGGTGAGCGATCTTCAGACGCATGGATGAGCCTTATTCATTGAAACGGTAATCCTTCTCGATCTGCAGGCCGAGCGCATTGTTCGCCCGCACGATGGACTGGATGAACTCGTGGAGCCCGCCATCGAAGATGGTCTCAACATCGGTGCTTGTCAGGCGTTTCAGCGTTTCATCGCACATGCCCCGGCTCGGCTTTGCTTCGCCATATTCGGATTCAAGCTCGGCAAGATTGCGCGCGAGATTGAGGTAGCAGAAAGCCAGCGAGCGCGGCAGGCGTTCGTCGAGGATTAGGAATTCCGCAATGGCGCGCGGCCCGGATTCCTTGTTGAGCCACGCAAAGCTGCGCTCTGCGGCCGCAGACCGCAGGATCGCCTCCCACTGGTAGTTGTCGATCGACGTTCCAACCATCGAAACCGATGGCAGCAACACATAATACTTCACATCAAGGATCCGCGCGACATTGTCGGTTCGCTCAAGGAAGGTGCCGATCCGGCAGAAATTGAAGATGTCATTGCGCAGCATCGTGCCATGAAGTGCCCCACGCACCTGCGCACTTTGCTGGCGTATAAGCTCCAGGGCGTCGGGAAGGTCTGCTTCCTTGACCGGCCGCGCGAGCGCGTCCTTGAGGCGCATCCATGTATCGTTCACGGCCTCCCAGACTTCGCGGGTCAGCGCAACGCGGACCATGCGTGCATTGTGCCGCGCCGCCTCCACGACGGACATGACAGAAGACGGGTTCGTCCTGTCGCGCAGCAGGTAATCTATGACGGCGCTGCGTTCGACCTCATCATGGCGCTCGCTATAACTTTCACGAACGTTTGCCGTCGCAAGCACGGACGCCCATTCGGCATCTTCGGCCGACGCGCGCGTCATCGTCATACGCGTTCCGGCTTCGATCAGACGCGCATTATTGGCGCTGCGCTCGAGATACCGGCACATCCAGAAAAGTCCGCCAGCTGTCTTGCCTAGCATCATGTCAGGACTCCAGCACCCATGTATCCTTGGTTCCGCCGCCCTGGCTGGAATTGACCACGAGCGACCCCTTCTTGAGCGCAACGCGTGTCAGGCCACCCGGCGTAATATCGATACCGTTTGGAGAGACGAGCACGAACGGGCGCAGGTCGACATGACGGGGCGCAAGGCCGCTCTTCGTGAAAATTGGCACAGTCGAGAGAGCCAGCGTCGGCTGGGCAATGTAACCACCGGGCCTGGACTGCAATTTCGCCCGGAACGCGGCGACTTCCTTCTTCGAGGCCGCCGGACCGACCAGCATGCCATATCCGCCCGAGCCGTGGACTTCCTTGACAACCAGCTCTTCCAGATGCTCCAGCACATAAGCCAGCGAGTCCGGTTCCGAACACCGCCAGGTCGGCACGTTCGGCAGCTTTGCTTTTTCGCCAGTATAGAATTCGACAATCTCCGGCATATAGGAATAAATTGCCTTGTCGTCGGCGATGCCTGTCCCCGGCGCGTTCGCAATCGTGATCCCGCCAGCGCGATAGACATCGAGGATGCCAGGGACGCCGAGCATCGATTCGGGATTGAAGTTCATCGGATCGAGGAAGTCGTCATCCACCCGGCGGTAAAGCACATCTACAGGCGTATAGCCTTGCGTCGTGCGCATGGCGACGCGGCCGTTGACGACCCGCAGGTCATGCCCTTCGACCAATTCAGCGCCCATTTCATCGGCTAGGAATGAATGCTCGAAATAGGCCGAGTTATGGATCCCGGGCGTCAGCACGGCGATGACAGGCTTGTCCTTGCAGGCTGGCGGGGCGCAAGCCGCGAGTGAGCGGCGCAGGCGTTTCGGATAGGTCGATACCGGGCAGACCTTGTTCTTGATAAACAGCTCGGGAAACATCTCGAACATGGTTTCCCGGTTTTCCAGCATGTACGAAACGCCGGACGGCGTGCGGGCATTGTCTTCAAGGACGTAGAATTCATTCTCCTCGGTGCGCACAATATCAGTGCCAACGATGTGGGTGTAGATGCTGCCCGGCGGTTCGACGCCAATCATCTTCGACAGGTAGGCGACATTCTGGTTGATCATCTCACGCGGGATGCGGCCTGCCTTGATGATTTCCTGACGGTGGTAAATATCATGCAGGAAGGCATTCAGGGCGCGCACGCGCTGTTCAATGCCTTCAGAAAGCTTCTGCCATTCCCGGTTCGACAGGATGTGCGGAACGATATCAAACGGGATGAGGCGTTCGTTCGCTTCCTCGCGGCCATAGACATTGAATGTAATACCGGTGCGGCGGAACGCCTGTTCGGCGTCCTTTGCCTTTTTCTTCAGGCGGGCAGAATCCTCACCTTCAAACCAGTTGTAATAGTCTTCGTAAGGCGCTCGCGGCGTCTCGCCACGTGCGAACATTTCATCAAAAGGCGCTTTAGGGTCCGACATGTGGGGTGGCGCGAAGGGGCTCCTCTAATTCTTGGATCAAAGCTGCAGGGATAATTGCATCCGGGCAAAAATCTTCTGCAGTTTTCAAAGCATAAGCGGCATCTTGCCTAAAAACTAGGCGGAGGTAGCAATTAACCTTTGCCGCCCCGGCCCTTCCAGCATTCGGCCGCCATGCTTCATCTTCATATTAATCATACTGCGTGCACTTCCAGTGTTGCAGAAACACAACATCTCACTGTGGCGCCTGCAACTATTGATGCAACCAGTCTGGGAGTCCGGCGTTTCGGCCTTCATGACACAGATGCAATATACAGATTTGAGCAGGCCCGTAGAGGGGCAGGAAGAACGCCCGCCACTCGAAGTCGCCCTGTTGACGTGGGAATATCCACCCATTCCGACCGCCAAGGGCCGGGCCGCCTGTGAAGTTGCACACGGCCTTGCCGCCCATGGCGTGAACGTCCGCGTCTTTACCATGGACCGCGACGACACAGTCCGGACAGACCATTCCCGGATTGAAGTGATCGGTTGCGCCAACCGCATTACAGGCCTCCGCCGCCTGATGCGCAAATTGCCGGGCCTCGACCACCTTGCTGCCGCCGCCGCCTTCCGTGAGCGCGTGCACGAAGAGCATGAGCGTCGCCCTTTCGACCTGATCGAAACGACGAATTCGGCCGCCCCGGCTGCGATGCTGGCCGATAGTGGCCTTCCATTCGTGGTGCGCGCTTCAGCGCCGTATGCACTCGACGCGGTTGAGGCCACGGGCTTCTCTAACCGTCTGCGCAGTTATATTGCCATGGGCCTGGAGGCCCGCAGCGTCGAAAAATCCGATGCGCTTATCTCCAACAGCCGCGCCCATGCTGGTGCCATCAAGGACTGGTACGACCTGAAGCCAGGCAATATCCACATGGTGACGCCGCTTTCCGTGGATCCTGAAATCCGCAAGGCCGGTGCGTCCGCTCCCTACCCGCCTGCACACGCCCGCTTGCGCCTCGCCTATGTCGGCGATGACAGCGCACGCAAGGGTTTTGCCGAAACACTGCAGGCCTTTGACCAGATCGTTGACCATGCGCGCCGCGCTGGAGAACCGCTGCCGGAACTGCACATGATCGGCATTGAGCCCGGTGTGCTGGAGCGGCGTTTGCCGAAGCTCGGGCTCAATGCCGATACGCGCGGCCAGCTGTTTGACTATGGCCGCCTGATCGACAGTTCGATGATCCACGTACTGGCCCGCTGCCACGGCGTGCTTGCACCGTCGCGCTACCAGTCTTTCGGGGCCGTCTATCACGAAGCAGCTGCACTTGGCCGTCCACTCGTCGCCTGCGCCGAAGATGCGACCGCCACTGATTTCGTGCGCCGCCACGGGACCGGCATTCTCGCGGACACATGCTCCGCCGATGATATCGCTGCCGCAACGATTGAACTCTTCAGCGACCGCGAACGCCTGATGGAATGCCGCCGCGCAGGGCTCGAACACGCACAGGCCTGGACACGCGAATCGCTGGGCGCAAAAACACTGCAAGTCTATCGCCGTGCCATGCATCTCCAGCCAATCGAAATTCCCGGTGCCCGTCAGGCTGCTACCCCTAGGCACACTCCGCTCAACAAGCATCACGCCTGAGATGCTGATCCAGGGTCGCACGTTGAGGCAGCCAATTGAATGATGCCCATTTCCTGGTGCCGGGTAAGACCTGCTGGCGATGCGAGCCGGCAGACCGGCTGCGGATCATTGTTGATGGGGCCGATTATTTCACAGCGGTGAAGCGGGCCATGCTGGCTGCCCGGCATACGATCATGATGATCGGTTGGGATTTTGATACACGCATAGAATTTGAACCGGATGGTGCAACGCTCGACGGTCCAAACACGCTGAATGAATTCCTGTCATGGATGGGCAAGAGCGATAATGGCGTCCATCTCTACATGCTGAAATGGGATCTCGGCACCTTGCAATCGATCCAGCGCGGCATGGTGCCGATCGCCGTGCGCCCCTTGCGGTTTACCAGGAATTTCACGTTTCATCTCGACACCTCGCATCCCGCTGGCGCCGCACATCACTCGAAGCTGATCGTTATAGATGATGCTGTAGCCTTCTGCGGCGGCATCGACATGACGGCCGGACGGTGGGACACACGGCAGCATCTTGATGATGAGCCTCGCCGGGGCCTTCCCGGTCATGATGGGCAATCGAAGCCCTGGCACGATGTCACGACGGCTGTATCCGGACGTCTGGCCGCCTCGCTGGGTGATCTTGCCCGTGAACGCTGGCATCGCGCCACAGGCGACACGCTGGAGCCACCCCCTGCGAGCCCGGATACAAACTGGCCAGACCTTGAGGCGACATTCGAAAACGTCCCCGTGGCGATTGCCCGGACATATCCAGACTATAAGGACTACCCGGAAGTCCGCGAAATTGAGGCGCTCTACCTCAAAGCCATCGCCGAGGTGCGCGATATTCTCTACGTCGAGACGCAATATCTCGCATCAGCCAATATCGCCCGGGCCATCGCTAAACGCCTTGCAGAGCCGGACGGCCCGGAATTCGTAATTGTCCTGCCGCAAAAGGCTGAAGGCTGGCTACGCCAGAAAGCCATGGACGGCGCGCGGGAGAAACTACTCGCCTATCTCTGGGCGAATGACCCGCATGGACGATTCGCGGCCTATTATCCGGTCACGCACGGCGGAGAGCCAATCTATGTCCATGCCAAGGTTCTGACTGCAGATGACTGGCTGGTGCGCGTCGGCTCCTCCAATCTCAATAACCGGTCCATGGGTTTTGACACCGAATGCGACCTTGCTGTCGATGCATCCATCTGCGACGATCCGCAGGCGGTCAGCCGGACGATCCTGTCCCTGCGGCGCGATCTCGTCTGCGAACACCTCGGCATCGACGGGACGGCTTATGATTCCCGGATGGAAGAATCCGACAGCCTGATCGCGGCGATCGAGGCCCTGCGCGGCGATGGCCGCTCACTGCGCCCATTTACGCGCAAAGAAATCAGTGAAGATGAGAGCGTGCTGGCAGAAAATGAATTCTGCGATCCCGAAGACGCCGCAGACGGCCTGGCAGAACGGCTTGTCGAAGGCGTGCGTGATCTGTTTGATCACGCCGGAAGCTGAAGGTTTGGTACGCCCAACAGGATTCGAACCTGTGACCTACTGATTAAAAGTCAGTTGCTCTACCAACTGAGCTATGGGCGCGCCGAAGCGGTTTCCTAGTCGAGTGTGCAGAGAAGGTCAACGCGCCCGGCAGTGCGAAACGCACATCAGCTGACGCCATTTTTTCGCCCTCATGATTAGGTGGTATTGCGACCATGAAACAGATGCTTCCTCTTCTCCTGCTCGGCCTGGCCACAATGGCTGCTTGCGCCAGCAAGAACGAGCCTTCGACAACCAGCAAGATCATGCAGCAAACACGCTCTGGGGTGACCGGCGCAGCCATGACCCCGCTGAAGGATCTGAACCTTGCGCGCGAGGACATTCCGGCGCTGCTACTGGAGATCAAGAATCCGTACGCGGTGAACAAGGATGCCAGCTGCGACGATATAAAGGCGCAGATCGGCGCGCTTGATGAAGTGCTCGGCCCTGATTGGGACATCCCGAAAGACGGCAATGTCGATGAGGACGAGGAAACGCTGTCAGACATTGCCGCCGAAGAAACCTCTGACAGCCTGCTCGATGCTGTCGCCTCCGAAGCAGGCGCCATCGTGCCCTATCGCAGCCTCGTGCGGCGCGTCACCGGTGCCCGCCGTTACCAGAAAAAGGTCAAGAACGCTTTTGACCGGGGCCGTCACAGACGAACTTACCTGAAGGGCCTCGGCCTGATGAAATCATGCGAGGGCATTGTCGACCCTGCCGAAGTTGCAGAAGCTGATCATGCCCGGATGGTATTCCGGGGTGATGAACCGGAAGGGTATTACACAAAAGACCCGGCACCTGCCCCGGCCATGACCGAGCCTGCTGAACCTGAGCCGCCTGTCCGTACAGATCTTGCGCCTGCAGAAGTCCGCGAAGCGCCGCTCTCTGCGCCGAGCTATGAAGGCAATCTCAAGCGCGCGGAGAAGACTTCGTCGCCGCCCATCGAAGACTGAGATCTTCTCTCAGTGTCTCAAAGCTACCATCCGCAATCGCACCGCGCATCCTGGCCATGAGCGCCTGGAAGAACGCAGTATTGTGCCACGACAGCACCATGGAGCCGAGATACTCGCCAGACTTGATGAGATGGTGCAGGTAAGCCTTTGAATAATCGTTACTTGCCGGGCTCGGAACCGCCACATCCAGCGGCGAGAGATCCTCAGCGAATTTCGCATTTTTCAGGTTTATCGGCCCGTCCCACGTCCAGGCCTGCCCGTGTCGTCCGGCGCGGGTCGGCAGGACGCAATCGAACATGTCGATGCCGCGCGCAACGCTTTCAACCAGGTCGATCGGTTTGCCGACACCCATGACGTAGCGCGGCAGCGCGTCCGGCAGGTGGGGCATGGTCATGTCGATGGTCGCGCACATCTGGTCATGGCCCTCACCCACGGCAAGGCCACCGAGCGCGATCCCGCCAAACCCCTGGCTAACAACCCCTTTGGCAGAACGTTCACGCAGGTCCGGGAAGTTGGAACCCTGCACAATTCCGAACAGTGTCTGCGTGTCGCGCGCCCCAAACGCCTCAAGGCTGCGCCCGCCCCAGTCCAGCGACAGTTCGAGACTGCGAAGCGCTTCCTCATGGCTACACGGGAAATCTGTGCATTCATCCAGCTGCATGGAGATGTCGGCGCCAAGGAGGTCGGCCTGTATCTCGATGCTGCGCGCCGGCGTGAGGCGGTGTTCAGAGCCGTCAATATGACTGCGGAAGGTCACACCATCCCTGTCCAGCTTGCGCAGTTGCGACAAAGACCAGACCTGGAAGCCGCCGCTATCGGTCAGCATCGGTCCGGACCAGCCGGAAAATGCATGCAGCCCGCCCAGGCGCTTTACGCGCTCGGCACCGGGCCGCAGCATCAGGTGATAGGTATTGCTGAGAATGATATCAGCGCCGGCCTGCTCGACCTGGTCCATATACATTGCCTTGACGGTCGCCGCGGTCCCGACAGGCATGAAGGCGGGCGTGCGGATGTCGCCGCGCGGGGTCTTCAGGACGCCGGTCCGGGCTGCTCCAGACCGCGCGCTTATCTCGAATGGGAATGTCGTCATGGGGCGAGCGTTTGGCTCAATCACGCGTCAGACGCAAGGCGGACAGGCAGGGCACACATCCCACGCGCATGAAAAAGGGCGCCGACATGGTCAACGCCCTCTTCCGGGTCAGTTGTTCAGGACTAGCTGGAGATCTGCTTGATCAGAGCATCAACATCGCCGCCATTCTTGTCGAGGATGGCGTCAAACTGGGCACGCTGTTCAATCGCGAACCACACATCCTGGACTTCGATATCCACGATACCGAGGCCAGAATTATCCATCACACGCCAGCTAACGGTCTGACGCTCACCATCGGTTGTAACCAACGTTTCAACAATGCTGTCCTTATCACCGCGCGAGGTCACATCGCTGACTTCCACCTCAGCCTGTGACAGCCCGGACAGATGCGTTTTCAGCTGATCCTTGGCGTAGATGCGGAAAGCGCTCAGATAATTTGTCTTCTGGTCTGCATTGAGCTTCTGCCAATGATTGCCGAGCGAGAACTGAGCGACACGTTCAACGTCCACCAGTTCAAGGATGCTGTCAGCTTCAGCATCGGAAATGGTGGAATCCTCAAGCGCGCTGACAGTCCGTTCCACAGCCTGGTTCACGATGGCGGCTGCATCGTCTTCCATGGCTTTGGCTTGTGCTGTCGCCGGCGTCATGGCTACGGCGCAGCTAATGGCCAGGAAACCGCCAATTACACGGCTCCGGATCGGGCTGGTCGTCTCGTTAGTACGTTCGGTCATCTTTGTTGTCCTCGCGTGCTTTTTGCACAGGGTTTGAATTCTTCTGGCGTCGAGCCTTCTCAGCATGGACGCACGCAGGATAAACGCAGATGTGGTGTAGTGGTTGCACAGGGCACCGCCAGCGGCCCTGTCATGCCTGCCTTATGGCAGCAGAAGACAGGCGTCGCCGTAAGAGTAGAACCGGTATGATCCAGCGATGGCATGGGCATAGGCCGCCTGCATCACATCAGTCCCCATCAGGGCGCAGACAAGCATGAAGAGCGAACTTTCCGGCAAGTGGAAATTCGTGACCAGCGCATCAGTCGCTCGCAACCTGTCGCCCGGCTTCAGAAAAATGTCGGTCGGCCCGCTGCATGCGACCAGCTTGTCATCCACCCCAACCGAGCTTTCCAGCGTCCGCAGCGCTGTGGTGCCAACCGGCACGATGCGTTTTCCCGCGGCCCGTACGGCGTTGAGCCGCTCTGCAGCTTCCGGGCTGATACGGCGCCACTCCTCATGTAGCCTGCTGGCTTTTAGCTGGCTCTCCTTCAAAGGCGAGAATGTGCCGAGGCCAACATGCAGGCGGACCGTCTCACTCTCTATCCCGGCGGCCTGCAACTCGGACCGCAGGCAGGGCGTAAAGTGCAGGCCCGCCGTCGGCGCAGCCACTGATTCTGCTTCCTCGCCAGCAAAGCTGGTCTGGTAGGTCTTGCGGTCCTCTGCGTCAGCAGCCCGGCGGCGCGCAATGTAAGGCGGCAGAGGCATCGCGCCATGCGCGTCAAGAGCCTCATCCAGCGCCTTGCCGGACAGGCTGAACTCAAAGCAGATTTCGCCCGTGTCCGCCTTGTCCGTGATCCGGCCGCTGAAGCCGTCCCCGAAATTCACGATATCGCCGGGCTTCAACCGCTTGCCCGGACGCGCCAGCGCCCGCCAGGTCGACGGACCGATCCGCTCAACGAGATTGGCATCAACGACCACGTCCTTGCCCATCTCATCGCGGGCGGGCCGAAGGCCTTTCAAAGCGGCTGGAATGACGCGCGTATCATTGAAAACCAGCGTATCGCCTGCCGAAAGATAGTCCGGCAGATCGCGTACGCTGGCATCTTCAAGGCGCCCATCGCCGTGCACAACAAGCAGCCGGGCACTGTCTTGCGGCTCGACGGGTCTGAGCGCGATCAGGTTTTCAGGAAGGTCAAATGCAAAGGCGGAAAGGTCCAAACCCCGGCCCTATTCCTGAATGACAGCCGGCACCCGGGTCAGCTCACAGATGTCGTTCTCAAGCTGGGCGGCAGCCGCAAGCTTGTCCGTCCAGGCTTGCGTATCGGTACGCTGGACATAGGCCGCAGGCCGTTCGCCATCCGGCAGGTCAGAGGCCATCACAGCCTTGTTGAGAATATCCGGGTTTTCGATCGGGGTGCCGCCGGGCGTCGGGCCCTTCTTGATCGCGCGGACCACTTCGAAACCATCAATAACACGGCCCCAGGCGGTGTACTGCTTGTCGAGATGCTCGGCCTGATGGCGCATCAGGAAGAACTGGCTATTGGCCGAATTGGGATCGCTCGTCCGCGCAGTCGACACGATGCCGGGACAGTGCGGGATCCAGCTATCGACCTGTCCGTCGCCGGTCATTTCGGCGAGGAAGCGGCCCTGCGTTGCAATGGGAAAGCCCATATAGAGCCCTTGCGTCGCCGTTTCGGCATCACCGACCGGCTGGATAACCATTTCCGAAGGGTCCCGGCGGAACGTAAATTCCCCCGGTATATTCGGCAGGCCGGACTCGCGCCCCTTCAGGGCAAAGATATCGCCGCCCTGGGCCATGAAATCGTCGATGACACGGTGAAAGCTGGTGCCGTCAAAATCACCGGACCGTGTGATGGCCCGAAATTGTTCAACATGCTTGGGAGCGACTTCAGGCAACATCTCGACGATGATGCGACCCTTCGTTGTATCAAGGATCCACAGATTGTCGGCGTCGACTTCGCGCCACGCATCAGGCGTTTCTGACACATCTTCCATGCTGAAGGCAGGGGCGGCCGGGGCAGCGCTTTCCTGCGCACAGGCTGCAGCCCCCACAAAACCGAGGCCTGCGAGCGTAGCGGATACCAAACGCGTCAATGTCACTTGTATTTCTCCAGAAGCTTTTCCCTGACACTTGGCGTGACAAAGGATGTGATATCGCCCCCAAACCTCGCAATTTCCTTCACCAAGCGTGAAGCAACTGCCTGATGCTGAACATCCGCCATAAGGAAGACCGTTTCAATCTCGCGGTTCAGCTGCTCATTCATGGCCGTCATCTGGAATTCGTATTCAAAGTCAGACACGGCCCGTAACCCGCGCACAATCACCTGGACCTCGCAGGCTTCAGCAAAATGCATGAGCAGGTTATCGAAAGGCCTGACCTCAATCACGACATTGCGCGGGTTCGGCAGGGCCCGGACCTCATCTTCAACAATGGCAACCCGTTCATCGAGCGAGAAAAGAGGCTTCTTCGCCTCATTGACCGCGACGCCGATAACCAGCCTGTCGACCAGCTTCATCCCACGGCCAATAATGTCGAGATGACCCTTGGTGATCGGGTCAAAGGTTCCGGGGTAGAGCCCGCTACGTTCCATCCAGTCCTCCATCAAGGCCCGCGCTGGCTGACTTGGGGTCGGGCGGCCCGCTACTCTTCTGTATCGTCTTCGCTTTCTTCCACAAGGCGGGCCACGGAAACAACCCGTTCGCCGTCATTTGTGCGAAGCACCCAGACACCCGAAGTCGCGCGTCCGGCGATGCGGATCTGGTCAACACCGGTCCGGATAAGCTGGCCGGCATTGGTGACAAGCATCACCTGGTCACTGTCATCAACCGTGAAGGATTGCGCAATCTGCTTGACCGGTCCCTTCTTCTTGTCGCGGCCCCAGATATTGTGCGCGACGAGGCCTTTGCCGCCGCGGCCTGTGACGCGGTAGTCAAAGGAAGATGAACGTTTGCCGAGGCCATCATCTGCAATGGTCAGGATGAACTGTTCGGCCGCGCCCATTTGCGCAATCCGTTCCGGGCTCAGCGCCGCCTCTTCCTCACCATCATCGCCCTCATCGTCAGCGATCGCGTCCGTTTCATCGTCTTCGTCTTCACCCGTCGCGGCACGGCGCATGGCCGCAGCATGCTTCAGGTAGGCCCGCGATTCGGCAGACGTCACTTCGATATGGTGCAGCACGGCCATCGAGATGACCTCATCGGACTTGTCGAGACGGATGCCCCGCACGCCGGTCGAATTGCGGCCGGCAAAGACGCGGACATCATCGACCTGGAAACGGATACATTTGCCGAGCGCGGTGGTCAGCATGATGTCATTGTCTTCGCTACAGATGCGAACCGAGACAATGCCGTCACCCTCGTCGAGCTTCATGGCAATCTTGCCATTGCGATTGACGCGAATGAAATCACTGAGCTTGTTGCGGCGTACGGTGCCAGAGCGCGTCGCGAACATCACGTCGAGCTGGTTGCGGCTTTCCTCATCGTCCGGCAGTGGCATCACCGAGGTGATCCGCTCATCCTTGGACAGCGGGAAGATATTGACCAGCGCCTTGCCACGCGATTGCGGCGAGCCGACTGGCAGGCGCCAGACCTTTTCCTTGTAGACCATGCCCTCTGAACTGAAGAACAGGATCTCCGTATGCGTATTGGCGGTGAACAGGCGGGTGACGAAATCCTCATCCTTCATCGCGACACCGGAGCGACCCTTGCCGCCGCGATGCTGGGTCCGGTATGTGGACAGAGGCACGCGCTTGGCATAGCCGCCGTGCGTCACGGTCACCACCATGTCTTCGCGCTCGATGAGGTCTTCATCGTCCATGTCGGCGTCCGCGAACGTAAATTCGGACCGGCGAGGTACCGCGAACTTTTCCTTTACCTCATTCAGCTCGCCGCGAATGATATCGAGAATGCGCGGGCGGGAGCGCAGGATTTCCAGGTACTCAGCAATTTTCTCTGACAAGCCCTTGGCTTCATTGCCGATTTCATCACGGCCGAGACCGGTGAGGCGGGAGAGTTGCAGGGCGAGAATCGCGCGGGCCTGTTCGTCGGACAGGTAGATCGTGTCACCTTCACCAGATCGCGTACGCCGGTCAGCGATGAGCGACAGGAGCGGCCCCATATCCATGATGGGCCAAGCCTTTGCCAGCAACTGCTCGCGCGCCGAATTCGGGTCGGGCGCATGACGGATAATGCGGATCACCTCGTCAATGTTGGCAACGGCCAGCGCGAGCCCAACGAGGACGTGGGCGCGGTCGCGGGCCTTGTTGAGTTCGAATTTCGTACGCCGCGCGACAACTTCCTCGCGGAACTGGATGAAGGCCTGAAGCACCGCGCGCAGATTGAGCTGCTCTGGCCGCCCGCCATTCAGCGCCAGCATGTTCACCGGGAAGGATGTCTGCAGCTGCGAATAGCGGAACAACTGGTTCAGTACGACGTCCGCGCTGGCATCCTTCTTGATCTCGATCACCACGCGAATGCCCTGACGATCAGACTCGTCGCGCAGGTCCGCAATGCCTTCAATACGCTTGTCGCGCACCAGCTCTGCGATCTTCTGCACCATGGTGGCCTTGTTCACCTGATACGGAATTTCCGACACGATGATGGCCTGGCGTCCGGACTTTACATCTTCAATTTCAGTCCGCGAGCGCATCAGGACCGAGCCGCGCCCTTCAAGCAGCGCCTTGCGGGATCCGGTATACCCAAGAATCAGGCCGCCTGTCGGAAAGTCCGGACCCGGCACGATTTCCAGCAGCGCTTCGTCGTCGATACCGGGATCGTCAATCATGGCCAGGGTGGCATCAACCACTTCACCAAGATTGTGAGGCGGAATATTCGTCGCCATACCTACTGCGATACCGCCGCCACCATTGACGAGCAGGTTGGGGTATTGCGCTGGCAGGACCATCGGCTCCTGCTGCGAGCCGTCATAAGTGTCCTGGAACTGGACCGTATCCTTGTCGATGTCGGCAAGCAGGTATTGGGCTGCCTTGGTCATCCGGGATTCGGTGTAACGCATGGCGGCCGGCGGATCATTGTCGATCGAGCCGAAATTGCCTTGCCCGTCGACCAGTGTCAGGCCCATCGAGAAGGGCTGCGCCATTCGTACCAACGCATCATAGATCGCGCTGTCGCCGTGCGGGTGGAAGTTACCCATCACGGCACCAACGATGTTGGCTGATTTCTTGTAAGCCTTGTCCGGCGTATTGCCGTTCACGTGCATGGCATAAAGGATGCGGCGGTGAACCGGCTTCAGGCCGTCGCGAACATCCGGCAGTGCACGACTGACAATCACGCTCATCGCATAGTCGAGATAGGAGCGTTTCAGCTCATCTTCGATATCGATAAGGTCGACGCCATCCTCGCGCGGTGGCTGTGGATTTTCCGGCTCTTCTGGCGGTGTATTTTCGTCGCTCACGGAAGCCCTGCCTCTGTCTTGTGGTGCAGACGTCGAATCGCCCGCCAAATCTGGCTTTCAGCCTAGCAGGCGGGCTCCGTATACACAAACCTCAGCGCCCCTGTTTCAGCAGCGCTGAGGTCCGTTATTTCAGCCTGTAAACGCGATGCGGCGTTAAAGCAGGTCGCCGCCCGCTGCGGCGGCCGTCGTTCCGTCCTTCTTGTAGGCGCGGATGACGTTCTTGCCGGTGATCCACTTGTGGACTTCATCCGGCCCATCGACCAGACGCTGGGACCGGATATGCGTGTACCAGGCGGCCAGCGGCGTGTCCTGGCTATAGCCAAGCGCGCCATGCAGCTGGATCGCGGTATCGACCACCTTGTGAACCATGTTTGCGAGGAAGACCTTGGCGATGCCATTCTCCTGACGGATATCGAGACCGTTTTCCGCCTTGTAGGCGATATGCATCAGCATCAGGCGGGCGATGTAGAGCTGGCTCGCGCATTCGGCCAGCATGAACTGGACGCCCTGCCTGTCTTCCAGCCCCTTGCCGAAGGTCGAGCGGCTGGTGACATGCGCAGTCGCAAGATCGAGTGCGCGCTGCGCCATGGCGACATTGTGCATGCCGTGGCGCAGCCGGCCATAAGCGAGCCGGTGCTGGCCCATGGCAAACCCCTTGCCCTCGCCGCCCAGCAGATTGTCGGCCGGTACGCGCAAATCCTTGATCTGAACTTCGGCATGACCGCCGCCCATCTTCTCGTAGAGCGGGCCATGGACGGCCATGGTCGGGATATCGCGGATGATCTTGTAGCCGGGGTTTGGCAGTTCGACGATGAAGGTCGAGAACTGCTCGTGGCGCGCCGCCTCCGGATTGGTCTTCGCCATGACGACAGCAATATCAGCCACGCTGGCCGCGCTGGAAAACCACTTCTCGCCATTCAGGACATAATGGCTGTTGCCGTCCTTCTCCGCGCGTGTCTGCATACCCGTTGCATCGGCCCCGGCAGCTTTCTCCGTCATCGAATAGCAGATGCGTTTCTCGCCATTGATGAGCGGCTTCAGGAAGCGCTCTTTCTGGTCTTCGGTGCCATGCGCCAGCAGTGTCAGCATGGTGGCATCATCCGGGCCTTGCGAATTCATAGACAGCGCGCCGAGATGGCTTTGGCCGAGTTCCATCTGGACCAGCGCATTGGCCAGCGGGCCGAGGCCCATGCCGCCATGTTCCTTCGGGAAGAAAGGCAGCCACAATCCCTGCTTGCGAGCCTTGCCTCGCAGCTCGTTCAGGACGGTCTTGTAGTCTTCGCCCGCCTCGAGGCGCTTTTCGGCCGGAATGCATTCATCCTGCACCCACTGGCGTACCCGTTCGCGCACCTTCTTGGCATCGTCCGGAATGGTAAAATCGATCGACATCTGTTTTCTCCCTGCATTGGCTTTTGCCACACGTTAATCGCGATCAACCGCCCTGCACAGCACCAACCGGGCTGGCTTACGCGTGGTCATGTGGCGCTGCATCGCTCTGGAATAGGGTCATTGATGCGATCCGCAACCGCGCTAACCTGCCATGACAGCCGTTCGGAGAATCAGCAATGCGCCCCTATTCCCCCACCAGGAGATCGGCCCTTCTGTTGACCCTTGCGGGCCTCGGGGCCACCGCCATGCAGCCCGGCGCATATGCCGATACTGCAACGGCGCGCACCGGCTGGACGACCGGCCCGTCATTGCCTGAACCGGTGCAGGAGATTTATCCGTGCCTGCATAGAGGTGCTATCCATCTGGCAGGCGGCTTTATCGCTGAGAATGGCAGCATCACCGGGCCGACAGGGGCGCATTATGCGATGGACCCGGCGAGCGGGCGCTGGTCAGCTCGCGCAGAGCTGCCAGTCGCGCGCCACCATCCGCAACTCGTCAGTTTCAGGGGGCGGCTTTTCTGTATTGGCGGCTTCGAAGCGCGCGAGAATGGTGCGTGGCAGATGCAGGGCGACATGTGGATGTACAATGACACCGACGACACATGGGAATGGGCACCGGACCTGCCCGTCCCGAACGGCGAAAGCGTGGCCGGCGTCATCGGCCGGGAGCTGTTCCTCGTGGGTGGGCGCCGTCCCAAAGGCGATCGCAACCTGGACTGGGCTGATCATACCGACACCGGCCAGACCCTGATGTTTGACGGCCGTGGCTGGCAAACGGTTGCCCCCATGCCGACCGCCCGTAACAGCGCGGCTGGCGGCGTCATCGATGGCTGGCTGCACGTGGTGGGCGGCCGCACCGTCGACCGCAGCAATACGGCCGTGCATGAGGTCTATGACCCGGCCTCAGACCGCTGGGAACGTGTCGCGCCAATGCCGCAGGCCCAAGGCGGGCTCGCAGCTGCGGTTGTCGGCCACAAGCTCTACACGTTTGGCGGTGAGTATTTCGGCGGAGGCGGCGGTGTCTACAGCCAGGCCTGGGCCTATGACCAGTGGCATGACAGCTGGAGCCGCATTCCCGATATGCCCAGCCCGCGCCACGGCCTCGGTGCCGTGACAATTGGCAACAGTATCCACATCCTGGGCGGCGCGCGCCGTCCGAGTGGCAGTGAGACAAGCGCAGCTGTCGAGATCTATACGCCTTGACCAGCCTCCCCTGCCGCGCGATGAGCCGCGGCCATGACTGACAGCCCATCAGACGACAAGCCACTCGAGCAGCACAAATGGTATGAGGATGTGCAGGCACTCATCCTTGGCACGCTATTATTGTCCTTCGGTGTGACGCTTTACAGCCAGGCCATGCTGATCACCGGCGGCCTTGCCGGCACCAGCCTCCTGGTCGAGTTTGCAACGCCTTTTTCGTTCGGCCTCGTCTTTTTCGTGCTGAATCTGCCCTTCTACATCCTGTCGATCATGCGGATGGGATGGGGTTTCACGCTCCGAACCTTCGTCGCCATCGCATTGATCTCTGTCGAGACGCGCCTTCTGCCGTTCTGGGTCGATTTTTCAGTTCTCAATGAAGCCTTTGCTGCCGTCATGGGCGCAGCGATGATGGGTGTCGGCCTTGTCATGCTTCTGCGCCACCGGGCCGGAATTGGCGGCATCACCATCCTGTCGCAATTCCTGCAGGACAAAGGCGTAATCCGCGCCGGGATTTTCCAGCTGATCATCGACCTCGCCATTCTCGTCGTGGCGCTGTTCATCCTGCCGCTAAAGCTGGTCGCGCTGTCCATTGTCGGCGCGTTCGTTCTGAACCTGACAGTCGCGATAAACCACAAGCCAGGCCGCTATCGCGGCATGAGCTGAGACCTATTCTTCGACAGGCTTCGGGCGCAGTCCGCTATCCTCAATGTGCCAGCGCAGCTGCTCCGGCGTTGCGCCGGGCACGTCATTGACGCGGCGCAGCCTTACAGGGCCCTCCATGAGGTAAGGCTCGCCGCTCTGCAGCTCGCCGGACATCGTGACAACAGGCTCGTAATACAGCGATCCGGCCGCACCCTCGACTACAGCCTCACCAATTTCCACATCGATCGTCGCATACTTTTCATAGGCGCGGGCGAACTGGGAGGGAGACAATCCGCTCGCCTCGCCGCTTTCGCCCCAGACAGCGCGGGCCGTATCCCAGTCGCGTGCTTCAATCGCCGCGGCCCAGTCCGCCAGCACCTGCTCAGGCTCCTCAGACGAAACCGATGCCGATGGCGCGGTGTCTGCTGGCGGCTCGGGCATTTCGCTTGCGCTGTCGGCAGATTCATCCGGCTGCGCAGCTTCTTCAGCGGCGACCGGATCCGGCGCGCTGGCCTCCTGTCCAGGTTGGCAGGCGACTGCCGCAAATGCGAGAAGTGCGAAGGGAAGACGCGTCATGTCAAAATTACCTTTTTCTGTCCTCAAGGAAGAACGAACACACTGGCAACGCGTTCCGGGCTAAGCGTCAGAGCAGCGGCAATGCACCAATATGCGCCAGCGCGGCGGCCACCACATCCCGGCGCTTCTGCAACTCGATATCCGGACGATCCATGTCCATGTTGAACGCGAAGACATAGGTTCCCGGCCTGTCGCCCGCTGCCTGCTCGAGCCAGCCGACATACCAGCCAATATCCTGATCCGTCTTGCTGGCATACCAGCCGGTCTTGGCGCGCAGCGTCCAGCCTTCGCCTTCTCGCTCGATCATCACAGGCTCGGACAATTCATAGGTTCGCGCTGACAGGGGCAGCGTATGCCTAGCCAGCCGGGCAAGGAAACGCACTTGTTCGCTGGCCGAAATGGAGAGCGGGCCAGTCAGCCAGTATTCCGACACTTTCTCAGGCGGGCCTGTATCCGCATTGCCATACCCGAATTTGTCCAGCCAGCCCGCGAGCGCCTCAGAGCCGACCCTTGGTGTCACTGTCTGGTAGATCCACACGGTCGACCGGCGGAACGCATCCGCAAAACTCTGGCTTTCATTCCAGCTGTCGAGGAAGCGCTTCTTGCCATCCCATTCGAACCAGGCATCCGGCCCACTCACCGCGCCGGTTTCAATCGCGATAAGGGTATGCGGGATTTTCGACGTGGAGGCGGGAGAGAAACGCTGGTCGAGGCGTGCGCCGCCAGAAGACCAGACAGCCTCATCCTCCAGCCGGACAATCATCAGCGCGGCCGCATCGGGTGACACAGCATTGGCTTTGAGAACACCGTCGAGGGAGGCGTCAGACCTGGAAAGCGGCGCGCTTGCGCACGCCGCGATCATGAAAAGGACCGGTAACAGAAACAGTCTGGTGCCGGACATCAACATCTATCCTAGAACGGGATCTCGTCATCGAAGTCCTGGTTGAACTCCTGCGGCGGACCATCGAGCTGGCGTGCGCCGCCCGAACCACCGCTACCACCACCGCCATAATTGCCGCCGCCGCCAGAGCGTCCACCGCCCTGCCCGCCGCCGGCGCTGTCCAGCATGGTGAGATTGGAATCAAAGCCCTGAAGCACGACTTCAGTTGAATAACGGTCTGCGCCGCTCTGGTCCTGCCATTTGCGCGTCTGAAGCTTCCCCTCCAGATAAATCTTGGAGCCTTTCTTCAGATAGCTCTGCGCAATCCGCACAAGGCCTTCATTGAAGATTGCCACCGTATGCCATTCAGTCTTCTCGCGGCGTTCACCGGTATTCTTGTCTTTCCAGGTTTCAGACGTTGCGACCCGCAGATTGCAGACCTGGCCACCATTCTGGAACTGCCGCACTTCCGGGTCGGCGCCCAGATTGCCGACGAGGATTACCTTGTTTACCGAGCCTGCCATGTCTCGCTCCATTCATTTCGATATTGAATCAACTGCACTCGATGTAACGCGTGACTTGGCGCATGTCGCCCTCGCACCCCATATTTCCACAAGTCGACGCTCAAACACCAGCTTAGGGCATAATGTTCATTTTATGTTCTTGTCGTCAAGCTGGACTCCGGGCACACATGTAGAGTGAAACTGAAGTCCCCATAGCCAGAGGCCCTGCCGATGACTGCTCCCGATCTTCGCATGATCCGCGTGCGCGGCGCGAAAGAACACAATCTCAAGAATGTCGATATCGATATTCCGCGTGACCAGCTGGTCGTGATGACGGGCCTGTCCGGCTCCGGCAAGTCGTCGCTCGCCTTCGATACGATCTATGCCGAGGGCCAGCGCCGCTATGTCGAAAGCCTGTCGGCCTATGCCCGCCAGTTCCTTGAGCTGATGCAGAAGCCCGATGTCGAGAGCATCGAGGGTCTCTCTCCTGCCATTTCCATCGAGCAGAAGACAACCAGCAAGAATCCGCGCTCGACCGTCGGCACAGTCACCGAGATCTATGACTATATGCGCCTTTTATGGGCGCGCGTCGGCATTCCCTATTCACCCGCGACCGGCTTGCCAATCCAGAGCCAGACCGTTTCAGAAATGGTCGACCGGACGATGGAGCTGGAAGAGAAGACGAGGCTTTACCTGCTGGCGCCGATGATCCGCGGTCGCAAGGGCGAGTATCGCAAGGAATTTGCAGAGCTTCTCAAGAACGGCTTCCAGCGTGTAAAGGTCGACGGCGAGTTCCACGAGCTGGAAAGCCCGCCTACCCTCGACAAGAAGTACAAGCACGACATCGACGTCGTGGTTGACCGGATCGTTATTCGCGAAGGCATGGAACAGCGCCTCGCCGAAAGCTTCGAGACCGCGCTTGGCCTCGCCAACGGGATCGCTGTCCTCGAATATGCCGACGTGGCAGACGGCGAAACCGAACCAAGGCGCATCACATACTCTGCCAATTTCGCGTGCCCCGTTTCCGGTTTCACCATCCCTGAAATCGAACCGCGCCTGTTTTCGTTCAACAATCCCTTCGGCGCCTGCCCGACTTGTGACGGCCTTGGCGAGCAATCCAAGGTCGACCCCGAACGCGTTGTGCCGGACAAGGACCTCACCCTGGCGAAAGGCGCGATTGCGCCGTGGGCGCGTGCGGCCTCTCCCTACCAGACGCAAACGCTGCAGGCGCTTGCCGACCATTATGATTTTGACCTCGATACGCCGTGGAACAAGCTCAATGAGACTGTCCGCGAAATCATCCTTCATGGTACAGGCGATGAAGAGATCGACTTCGTCTATGATGACGGCCTGCGCCGCTATGAAGTGAAGAAAACGTTTGAAGGCGTGATCCCCAATCTCAACCGGCGTTACCGCGAAACCGACAGTCAGTGGTCACGCGACGAGATCGCCAAATTCCAGTCAGCTGCGCCCTGCCCGGCCTGCGGCGGCAAACGCCTCAAACCCGAAGCCCTCGCCGTCAAGATTGACGGTCTCGACATCTCGGACAGTGCCGAATTCTCGATCAAAGAGGCTGGCGACTGGTTTGGCCGGGTCGGCAGCACGCTGACCAGCCAACAGAATGAGATCGGTGCCCGTATCCTGAAGGAAATCAATGACCGGCTGGTCTTCCTCAATTCGGTTGGCCTTGAATACCTCTCCCTGTCGCGCGCATCCGGCACATTGTCAGGCGGCGAAAGCCAGCGCATACGCCTCGCCAGCCAGATCGGATCGGGTCTCCAGGGCGTTCTCTATGTTCTCGATGAACCTTCCATCGGCCTGCACCAGCGCGACAATGCCCGCCTGCTGGAAACGCTCAAACGCCTGCGTGATCTTGGCAATTCAGTGCTCGTGGTTGAGCATGACGAAGACGCGATCCTGACGGCTGACCACGTCATCGACATGGGCCCACGGGCCGGCATTCATGGCGGCAAGATCATCGCACAGGGCACACCTGAAGAAGTCGTCGCACATCCAGACAGCCTCACAGGTGCATTCCTGTCGGGCCGTGAGGAAATCGCTATTCCAGCCAAGCGCCGGCTGTCGAAAAAGAATCGCACACTGACCGTCAAAGGTGCGACCGGCAACAATCTCAAAAATGTCGACGCGAGCATTCCTCTCGGCACCTTTACCGCTATCACAGGCGTCTCCGGCGGTGGCAAGTCGACCCTGATTATCGAGACGTTATACAAGGCGCTCGCGCGCAAGCTGAACGGTGCATCTTCTGCGCCGTCCCCCTATCAGAGCCTTGAGGGCCTCAATCATCTCGACAAGGTCATTGATATCGACCAGTCGCCCATTGGCCGGACGCCTCGCTCCAACCCGGCAACCTATACCGGCGCATTCGGGCCGATCCGTGACTGGTTTGCCGGCCTGCCGGAAGCCAAGGCACGTGGCTACAAGCCGGGCCGCTTTTCGTTCAACGTAAAAGGCGGGCGCTGCGAAGCCTGTCAGGGCGACGGCGTCATAAAAATCGAGATGCACTTCCTGCCGGACGTTTATGTCACCTGCGAGACCTGCGACGGTAAACGCTATAATCGCGAAACGCTGGAAGTGCTCTACAAGGGCAAGTCCATCGCAGACGTGCTCGACATGACGGTCGAGGAGGCTGAAAGGTTCTTCTCGGCAGTCCCGAGCATCCAGTCAAAAATGGAAACGCTCAGCCGTGTCGGCTTGACCTATATCAAGGTCGGACAGCAGGCCACGACCCTGTCAGGCGGCGAGGCCCAGCGCGTAAAACTCGCCAAGGAACTGTCGAAACGCGCCACCGGCCGCACGCTCTACATCCTGGATGAGCCGACGACCGGTCTGCATTTCGAGGATGTCCGCAAGCTGCTTGAAGTGCTTCACGAGCTGGTCGATCACGGCAACACGGTCGTTGTGATTGAGCACAATCTCGACGTCATCAAGACAGCCGACCACATTATCGACATTGGTCCGGAAGGCGGCGATGGCGGCGGCCGCGTGGTCGCGACCGGCACCCCGGAACACGTCGCTGCAGACAAGGAAAGCTGGACCGGCAAATTCCTCGCTGAAACCTTCCGTCGACAGGATGAAAGGCGCGCCGCGCGCAACAAGGTCAAGCGCAAGTCATCCAGGCAGACCGAAGCGGCCGAGTAGCCTCAGGCGAAAACGTCAGGGGCTTGAGTGATACCACCGCCGCGCCGGTCCGTCTTGGCGGCCAGCGCGGCCGGCCCGGCCCACATGTATCCACAGAAGCCCTGCAGGATCAGGCCGGTCAGATAGGCCGCCGCGATCGGTCCCAATATGTCGATACGCATCAGGGCCGAGACGAGCTGCACCGGATTGTCCATGGCCTGCTCCAGCGCGTGCGCGTTCGCCATAAGGGCGTTGACGACGACCGTGCCCATGACAAACCATGCAATCACCGACGCAAAAAATATGATGATGGCGAGGACAATATAAGCCCCGAAGAGCGACCAGAACCGGCCCCGTGAGGCGCCCCAGGCGTCAAAGAATTTCAGGCGCCTGTCGCGGATCGTCATGGCAGAAGCCGGCGCAAGACGCACAGCGACCCAAAGCCAGGTGCAGGCAACAAAGATGACGGATACCAGCAGGACGAGCAGTCCCAGACGCTCATCATCCAGCGCCATGATCACTGACGCCGTGCCGGCCCCGATTGCAAATGCACTGAGAATATAGATGCCGACCGAGACCGCAAACCAGATCAGCGCCAGCAGGATGAGCCGCAACTCGTCACCACCCAAGCCGAGCCGGAAGCCCTCATCGCGCACATAGCGGCGCTGGACAGCCGCTTCGAAGGCCGCCCAGAAGAACACACCGACGACCAGCAGCAGGACATAGCCGGACACGATCCAGCCCGCGATCTCGGTCAATCGGCGCGCGACAATGCGTTCCGCCTGCGCCTCGCTTCCGGCACCTATCGCATCCATGAAGACGCTGAAGCCGACATCAATCAAAGGTCTGAACAGGTAATACCCAAGTGCCGCAATGCAGATCGCAAGCAGGAGATACGACGCCAAGTACTTCCAGATAAATCCTCTTGGACCATCCGTTCTTGCGAAATGCAAAAATGCATTTTCAAAAGTAAATCGTTGCGCCATCGCGCTTTTCCCAACTCTACACCCGGTTCTAATCAGCCGAATGTTGTGTCGGCGTCAACTCTATTGGGCGAAAGTCTCTGGTAAAGGGCGACAGCAAGCCCGTGGCCCAGCCAGTAAAACGGCGCACTGACCAATGTTGCAGCGGCCATGATAATCGCCGCGAGCCATTCAGACGGCGGCGAGCCGGTGTCACCATAGAAGGAAAAGATGGTCGACATGCCCGCAGCGTGCATCAGGGCCGACGCGACCAGCGTTAGTACAAGCCAGGGCAAGACCTGCAGGAACAGCCAAAGAAGCGCGATCCGCGCGACATGCCGGGAGGTCCACGGCCAGCTGCGGAAGATGGTCACGTGGCGCTCGGCAACGGTTGCCACACCGAACAGGATCAGCCTCAGCCCGAGCCAGGCAAGGCTGGCGGCTGCCACGAACAGCAAGACATAGAGCACGACGGCCCCACCGGATGCCGACAGCGCTGAAATGGACTGCCAGACGGCGTCCTGCCCTGGCGAAGCTTCTGACGGGTCGAACCCGCTCGCGCCGATAAGAGACCCGGCGAGCAGCATGAAGAACAGCATCAACAGGAAGCCTATAAGCCCGAACAGGCTATAAACAGCGAGATTGGCGAGAAACAGCCGGATCGCATCACGCGTCACCGGGCCGGTCCCCGCTTCCGGCAGGAGTTTGCGGTACATGTCCGCAGACCAGAAGCAGCCAACGAATACCGTCACCATCCCGACGCAAGCCCACAGGAACACGAAACGTCCGCCCTGGTCGGCGAGCGTGTTGAAATAGCTCTGGCCCGCAATCGCCATGCAATAGAGCAACAGGCCCGGCAGTGTCGGAACAGCCACCGTCTTTGCATTTTGCAAAGTGTCTGCCGTGATCGAAGATGTGGAAAGCGAAGATACAGTCATGGGTCGGTCAGGTGTAGGGCGATCCAGTTTCACTCAAAGCGATACCGGGAATGAAAAGACCGGCGCAGGACGTTACGCCCCACCCCGGCCTGAAATGTAAGTCAGCCTTGCGTCAGTCGTCGCGGCGCGCGTCTGGCAGGCGGTCATTGATGTCGTCGCGAATGTCGAGAAGTGTCACGATCAGGCCGCAGACAAGGCTGGCTGCGATCCAGCCCGCGAGCGTGAACATGACCAGTGTCAGGACCTGCCCGGCTGTTCCCCCCACACCCAGCGCGAGCTCTGCGCTGCTGATCTCCTCGACGAAGCCGTTATAATAGCCCATGCCGATGCCGGCGACGATGATGGCGATGTACGCGACATACACCATCGTGCGGAAACTGTTGATAATAAAGAACTTCATTCTGGTCCCCTCTTGAACTCAATCTGCCGCCCGTAAAATCGAAATAGCGCGGCGACATGCTCCGTCATATATCAGCTTGGGCTGCACGTCATCGCTGCTTTCATGGCGAAGGCCACGAACTCGGCCTGATCGTCGCCTGAGAGTTCGGCCATCACGTCATTCGCACCTTCTCCGCCTTCGCGCGCGGCCTTGGCGAGTTTCGAGAACAGCGGCCCACTCAGCTCTTTCTCAGCGGTGTCTGCCATGCAGTCACAGGTTTTCTGGTCCGCGCCGTTTTCAGCCATGCAGGCATCGACAATCGCGGCATGGTCACCGCCGCCACCGCAAGCTGCCAGCACGAGCAAACTCGCAGAGGCGAGTACGAATAATCTCATGGTGTTCATCCCTTGTCCGATTAAATCAGGCGAAAAGGTTTCATGATTTTTCAGGGCTGGCCAGCAAAAAGCGAGTTATTCGCGCCGCAGCAGGCGATCCAGCTCAAACCTGTTGCCGCGTTGCTTCAGGAACTCGGCCTTTACGGCCGCCGGGTCATAGTCCTGCTCGACCCAGTCGAGGAAAGGTTTGCCGGACGCGTTGGCCGCCTCAAGATACGCCTCGAAGAAGGCGTCGAGCATGCCCGTCTTGCCGGACTTCACATGCAGGTATCTGCCGGACAGTTGCTGCATCGCCTTGGCTACAGGCATGCCGCGGCGGAAAATCATGTAGAGCACGCTCATCAGGCCGGCCCGGTCTGCGCCTGACTTGCAATGCATCAGCGCCGGGTACTCGATTGTCTCGAAGAGGTCCCGCGCCGCCAGGATGGTTTCGACCTTGGGCGTATCACGCGAGAAGACCTGGAAATCGACCAGCGTGATGCCCGCCGCGTCGCAGGCTTCCTTCTCCAGCAGGTAATACCCTTTTGTGCTCTCGCCGCGCAGGTTGATGATCGTGCGGATACCACGATCTGCAGCATGCATCGCCACCTGGCGGGGATTGGGCTGGTTCGAACGCCACATTTCATGACTGATCTGATGCAGGTTCTGGAAGCTTTCGCGCAGGAACCCGTGATCGCCCAGGATGAGTTCTCGTTCAGCGCGTGTGCGCCCGGCATGGGTCGACAGGTCAGCGGCCACATGTGGAGGCTTGCGCTTCTTGCGCTTTTTCCTCGGCTGTTTGGGTGCGTCGTCACTCATGCCATGCCGCCTATCCAAGCCTGCGTCTCAAGGCAAGTCACACGCCCGCCATGACGGCAGTCTAAACCAAGGAGTAACCACATCCGGTTAAGGACCAAGACCAAATTCAACGCCGCCTTGCGTTCCAGGTGTCCTGCCATGCTACTCCCTGCCAAATGCCGTGTTGGCGCCGTCGCCCTCTCGGCTGCATTGATGGCCGCCCTTCCAGTGCATGGCGCCGAAATCAGCCTCGAACCTACGACTGTGGAGATGGACGCCACCCCTGGCAATCGCGACCGGCAGGTCGTCATCATCACAAATACTGACGAGGAAACGACAGTCGAAATGACCATCGGCCTCGCGGACTGGACCCTCGACCGGGAGGGAAAGATCCGGCTGTCTCCACCGGGCGAAACCGCCAGCTCGGCGGCAGACTGGGTGCGGTTCAGCCCGTCCTTCGTCACACTTGGACCGGGAGAGCGCCGGCACCTGATCGTCGACATGATCACGCCTGCGCGGCTCGAACGCTCCGGTGACTACCGTTTCGCCCTGCTCGCTTCGACCATCATGCCCGATGCGCGCGGCGGACAATCCGGTCTCTCGCGCAAACTCCAGGTCGCGAGCCTGTTCTACCTGACGACCGATCCAGCCAGTAGCGACCCATCCATCAGCGATGCCCGCCTGACTGTTTCCGATGCCGGCCTCGCTTCCATCGACCTGATGCTGGCAAATTCCGGTAACGCCCATGCGCGGCTTGAAGGTAGTGTGCTGATTGAGGGAGACGGCGACAGCTTCCTTGTCCCGATCTCCAACCTCGTCGTCCTGGGCGATAGCGAACGCAGGTTTTCGGCGCCGCTGGACCTTCCGCTCCCGGCGGATCCGCGCGTGACGGTCATGTTCGAAAACACCTTCGCGCCGCAATCAGACACAGGCCGCGCACCCGTCAGGATTTTCAGTGCGCCGCTAAACCGGGTTTCGGGGAAGTGATCAGCCGGCAGGAGACCAGCCAAGACCGGTGAGCAGGGATACTGTCTCGTAGAGCGGCAGGCCGACGATACCGGTATAGGAGCCATTGATCTGGCGGATGAACGGCGCAGCCCGGCCCTGGATCGCATAGCCGCCAGCCTTGCCAACACCTTCTCCACACGCCTTGTAGGCTTCGATGTCCGTATCGGTCAGCCGCTTCAGCACGACACGCGTCTTCACAACGCGCACCGACTGGCGACCGTCTGGCGCGATGACCGAGACACCCGTCAGCACCTGATGTGCGCGGCCGGATAATAGTCTGAGGCATTCCCCAACTTCATCTGGCGTTTCGGCCTTGGGCAGCATCCGCCGGCCCATTGCGACGATCGTGTCACCGCCAAGCGTGAACTGGCCGGGCGCATGGACATGCAACGCCTTTTCGCGCGCCAGCCTGTCAGCCAGTTGCGCGGGAGCTTCGTCTTTTGCGGGGGTTTCGTCGATGTCGGCCGGGCGAACGTCGTCAGGTCGGATGCCGGCAAGGGCCAGCAGATCGAGGCGCCGCGGACTCGCGCTTGCCAGCACCAAGGGCGCGCGCGCGCTACTCATGCTTATTTGAAACGATAGGTAATCCGACCCTTGGTCAGGTCGTAGGGGGTCATCTCGACGAGCACTTTGTCACCCGTGAGGATCCGGATGCGGTTTTTGCGCATCTTGCCGGCCGTATAGCCGATGATCTCGTGGTCGTTTTCCAGCTTCACCCGGAAGGTGGCGTTGGGCAACAGTTCCACGATGGTTCCGTTAAATTCAATAAGTTCTTCCTTTGCCATTGGCACTCCATCTGTTTCCGCGGAATCGTCTCCGCACCGCCTGATATGGGGGGCTTCGTATCTTTCGTCACCTTCAAGAGCAAGCAGATTGCACCGTCACCCGCCAGTCCGGCACACAACAAGTAACCTGTTGGATAGGTTTTTGAGGGCTATATACTTCAAAATCAGGGACTGTTTCTCCGATGCTCGATCAATTATGGACGCATAAAGGCTTGCCGGCGGAATCGGTTTTCCTGAATTTCCGCAAGCTGCTCGATAATATACTGACGCCGTACATGGTGATGGATACCGAGCTCATCATCATCTACGCCAATGATGCCTACCTCCAGACGGTTGAACGTTCGCTGAACGATATTGTCGGCCGGTATATTTTCGACAGTTTCCCTGACAGCGACGAGCGGGTGGCCGAGGTCCGCGCCACATTCCTCGAAACGCTGGACGGTCAGCCGACAAAGCTGGAGCGCCAGTTCTTCGAATTCGAACACGCCGATGGCACCAGCAGCACCAAATGCTGGCAGTGCGTGCAGACGCCCTATTACGGCCCAGACGGCGACGTTATCTACATCATCCAGCACGCCGAAGATGTCACCGCCGCCGTCGCCCTGGAGCAGAAGAACGACATGGTAGCGCGCGAGCTCGACCATCGCGTGAAGAACATGTTTGCCGTCGTTCAGTCGGTCGCCGCCCTATCCAGCCAGCGCGCCGAGACCGCAGACGATTTCCGCGAGGATTTCATCGCCCGCCTTGCCGCAATGAGCCGCACCTATGATGCCCTCTCCAGCGCAGACTGGAACGGGTTGCAACTCAGCGAAATCTTCAGGGCCGAGCTTGACCAGTATGGCGGTGCGCCGTCCACCCGCATCGGCCTCAGCGGACCTGATATCCGCTTTGGCCCACGTGCGAGCCAGGATGCCTCGATGGTGTTTCATGAACTGGCGACCAATGCCGCCAAATATGGCTGCTTCAGCACGGCGACGGGCCGGCTCGACATTTCATGGCACATCGACAGGGCCGCCAACAAACTCGAGATCGAGTGGGCCGAATCCGGCATGAGCGGGATTACTGAACCGGTCGAACTCGGCTTTGGCAGCCAGCTCACCAATTTCATGCCGACTGTATCAGTCGAGCGCATCTATCGTCCTGAGGGGCTTGTCGTGCGCGCCAGCATGGACCTGCCTGCCGTGCGCCAGCCCAAGACGTTCGACATGGACGCGCAGCGAGCCTAGTTTCCGGGTGAGCGGGCCGTGCCAGCATGGAGCGCGCAGATCAGCGTGAACAGGCGCCGCGACGTATCAAAGTCGACATCGATCTTGCCTTCGAGGCGCTCTGCGAACAGCGTTGAGCCTTCATTGTGGATGCCCCGCCGCGCCATGTCGATCGCCTCGATCTGGTGCGGGGATTGCGTCTTGATCGCGCTGTAATAACTCTCGCAGATCATGAAATAGTCGCGAATAATTCCCCTGAACGGGGAAATCGACAGGATGAAGGTGTGCACATTGGTGCCGTCTTCGAGCCGGATATCGAAAACCAGCTTGCGCTCCATCATCGACAGGTGAAGCACATATGGCCCGCCTTCATGGTCGATCACGCCGAACTGGTTTTCCTCAATCAGGTCGAATATCGCCACGCGCCGCTCATGCTCGGCATCGGGGCCGCTGGAAGACAGCGTCTCCTCGTCGATCTCGACGGAGATGAGGCGATTATCCGTCATGACCTCCGCCAGTATTTGTACGGATTGAAACCGAGCGCGCATGGGCTGGCAGTCCTTCGGCCTCCGCGAGGGCTAGAGCGGCCGGGGCAAGCGCGGCAAACCCTTCGGCGCTGGCGCGCTGCACACTCATCCGCTTGAGGAAATCCATGAGGCCAAGGCCCGAACTGAAGCGCGCGGCGCGGCTCGTCGGCAGGACGTGATTGGACCCGGTCACATAATCGCCCAGCGCTTCGGGTGTGTGATGTCCGAGAAAGACAGCCCCGGCATGCCGGATCTGCGGCAGCAGCGCGTCAGGGTCGGCTATTGCGAGCTCAAGATGCTCGGCCGCAATCTCGTTTGCGACAGCGCTCGCCTGCTCCAGGGACGCGGCAAGGATGATCGCCCCATGTGTGTCCCAGGCAGCACGCGCGCGAACTTCCGTCGACAGGGATTTCAACTGCTTTTCCACAGATGCTTCCACAGACTTGCCCACAGACTTGTTCACAGTGATCAGGATCGACTGGGAAGAGGCGTCATGTTCCGACTGGCTGAGCAGATCTGCAGCAATCCAGTCAGGATTGGCGGTCTCGTCCGCGATCACGAGAATCTCCGAAGGGCCGGCAATCGTGTCGATCCCCACCTTGCCGAAAACCTGCCGCTTGGCTTCAGCCACATAGGCATTGCCCGGCCCGACAATCTTGTCGACGGGCTTGAGATGCCCTGCCCCGAAAGCGAGCGCGGCAACTGCCTGCGCCCCGCCAATCGGGTAGAATTCATCAACGCCCGCCTTGAGCGCCGCATAAGCCACAGCCGGGGCCAGCTGCCCGCCGGGCGCAGGCGCGGTCATCACCACACGCTTCACACCAGCAATCTTCGCTGGCACCGTATTCATCAGGACCGAGCTTGGATAGGACGCAAGTCCGCCAGGCACATAGACGCCAACACTGTCCAGCGCTGTCCAGCGCCAGCCCAGTTCGACACCAGACGCATCGGTAAACTGGTGATCGTCCGGGCGCTGCTTTTCATGATACGCCGCGATGCGAGATGCGGCGAAATTAATCGCCTCTCTCAACTCCGCAGGACAGGCTGCCGCCAGCGCATGCAGGTCGACATTATCAGATTGCAGTGTCACCGGGTCGAGGGTCAGCTGGTCAAATTTCGAGGTATAGCGCGCCACTGCCTCGCCGCCCGCGCTGCGCACGTCCTCAATGACCGTTTTCACGGTCTCGGCGACATTCTCCACGGCGCCCCGCGGCTCGTTCAGGAAGGCCCGGAAGGTTTCTTCAAATCCGGGACCGGAAGCATCGATCCAGCGCGCCATCAGCGCTTTCTCCGCTCGTGGCTCGGCGTGTGGCGTGTCGCCCACTCATAATCGCTGTCCAGCAGCGTGACATCCAGCGCTTCAACCTCAAGCGCAAGTTCGCCGTCACCAGCAAAGAGCAGTGTCACGATACCGCCCGGCGGCTCATTGGCCGGCTCGAATGTGATGCTGAGCAGGGAATAGACCATGTCCGGGTCTGATTTGGTTACGCCGCGCGTCTTTACCGACAGGACGCTATCGATCGCCAGAAGGGAGCGCACGCGCGATTTCGGCGCTGACTTGCGGCTGCCGATCGCCTCTTCCCAGCGAAACCGGTTCAGCTCGATCGCGAAGCGGCGCTGGCGCGCTTCGTATTTCAGGTTCTCCGCCTTGGTGACGGAGTCCTGGATGCCCGCCGAAATAACGGTGAGGTCCTCGGCGTCTTCGGCGATCAGCCTCAGTGGCTTGAAATCGGCCATGTCATTTAGCCCCTGTTCGTCAGCATCACTCGTCTGCGTCGCTGGCGCGGCGCACATCGGCTCCAACACCTGTCAGCTTGTCTTCCAGCCGCTCAAAGCCGCGATCGAGATGATAGATGCGGTTCACTTCCGTTTCACCTTGGGCGGCAAGCCCGGCAATGACAAGGGAGACCGAAGCTCGCAGGTCAGTCGCCATGACAGGCGCGCCTTTCAGCGCGTCAACGCCCTTCACGATTGCCTCATGTCCGCGCACAGCGATGTTCGCTCCCAGACGTGAGAGTTCTGGCGCATGCATGAAGCGATTCTCGAAGATGTTCTCGCGGATGATGGACGTACCGTCGGCAAGCGCCATCAATGCCATGAACTGCGCCTGCAGGTCTGTCGGAAAGCCGGGGTGCGGCGCGGTATCGACGCTGACCGATTTCAGCTTCGAGCCATTGCGGCCGATTCGCATCGTCATCGCGGCCTTGTCGGTTTCAACCATGACACCGGCATCGCGCAGCGCACCTGTCAGCGCACTGAGGGCACCGACCGGCGCGTTGGTAAGTGTCACATCACCACCAGCAGCAGCGACGGCCATGGCATAAGTGCCAGCCTCGATCCGGTCCGCCATGACATCATGGGTCACACCGTGCAGTTTCTCGACGCCCTGTATGGTGATGGTCGCCGTGCCTGCGCCTGTCACCTTTGCGCCCATGGCATTGAGGCAGTCGGCGAGGTCAGCGATTTCCGGTTCACGCGCGGCATTTTCCAGCACGGTCTCGCCCCTGGCAAGCGTCGCAGCCAGCATGGCGTGCTCGGTCGCCCCCACAGACACAAATGGAAAGTTGATGTGTGCGCCCTTCAATCCGTGGATCGCGGCCGCTTTGACATAGCCTTCCTCCACAAGGAGATCTGCGCCCATGGCTTCGAAGGCTTTCAGGTGCAGGTCTACAGGCCGTGCGCCGATCGCACACCCGCCCGGCAGTGAGACTGTCGCATGGCCATAACGCGCCAGAAGCGGGCCAAGCACGTTGAAGCTCGCGCGCATTTTCCGCACCTGTTCATAAGGCGCGATTGTCGATGTCAGCTCAGCCGCGTTCAGGTGGCAGGTCGAATCGCCTTTCGGCCAGTACACCTCGACCCCGAGCGTCGACAGCAATTGCGACAGGAAGCGTGTATCGGCCAGGTTTGGCATATTGGTCAGCGTCACCGGGTCCGGCGTCAAAAGGCACGCCGCCATCAGTTTCAAGGCTGAGTTCTTCGCCCCGGAAATCGGGATCGTGCCGGAAAGCGGTTTACCGCCAGTGATCTTCAGTTTGTCCATGGCGCGCACTTATACTGAGCTTCTCGGCGCGGGAAAGGCGCGATTGCGGCCATCCTGCCCAAAGCATGAAGCTGGTGTTCAGTCTTTTGATTCTGCCGTGCCCTGACCCTGTCCCGGCTGCGCCTCCTCACGAGACTTCCGGGCAGCCTGCTTGCGGCGCTTGAGATTGTCCCGCAGGGCGGCCTTGCGGCGTGCGTCTCGCGCGTTGCTCTCGTCTTTAGCTGCCATTTGTTCAGCCAACCTCCTGAAACGGTCTTTTCATAATTCGCAGCTTAAGCTAAGGCCCACCCACACGAGGTTCAAATGCCGCGGTAGCTCAGTGGTAGAGCGCGTCATTGGTAATGACGAGGTCGACAGTTCAATTCTGTCTCGCGGCACCAGCCCATTCCCCGATAAACAGGTACATCCGAAGCCATGACCTGGCGCTTCCATGCTCGTGCAGCGGCCTTCTCGAAAATAAAGATCGCGCCCGGCCTTGCAGAAGCGGAGGCGGATTTTATGTGCCGCCCTCAATTCATTGACGTTTATGCGACTATCCAGAACCCGCACATGGGCCGTGCATTTCACGCCTGATCAAAAAGCGGGTCAAACGTTGCGCCAACCAGCTCAACAAGGAAACATGTGTCCCTTGCGACACACTTTCGCCTCTTTTACACAAAAGCATGACAAATCCTTCACAAAGGCGTTGACCCCTTTTAGCGCCATTGCCTAGCGTGGTTCGCAGGGCTGCTCGGGCGTCGACCAGTCTCAAAACTTGTCAGGATAGCTCACTCGGGAAGGCAACTTCCCGGGCGAGCGCTTATGGAGGAGGTCATTTTGACCCAAGATATCTGGAAGAAGAAGCTTCTTGCCACGACGCTTTTTGCGGGCGTAGCTGGCGGCAGCCTCTGGGGAGGCCTCGCGGTCGCCCAGGAAGCCGATGAAGATGATTCACCAACCGTCATCGAAGAAGTCGAAGACAACGACGAAGCACGTCAGGAAAAAGTCGTGGTTGTCGGGTCGCTGCTCGGGCGCGACGAATACACATCCATTTCACCGGTCCAGGTGATCCAGGCTGATGTGCAGCGTGACAAGGGTCTCGTTGACGCGACATCCATCCTGCAAAGCTCACCTGTTTCCGCAGGTCAGCAGATCGATGCCTCTTTCGCCGGCTTTGTTCTCGATAACGGCCCGGGCGCAACCACGGCTGACCTTCGCGGTCTCGGTGCCGGCCGGACGCTGGTTCTCGTCAACGGTCGCCGCCTCGCACCTGCTGGTGTTGAAGGCGCGCCTTCGTCGCCTGACCTCAGCCTCGTTCCTTCAGGTCTCGTGGAAAGCTATGACCTGCTGCTCGACGGCGCGTCCTCGATCTATGGTTCCGATGCTGTGGCCGGTGTTATCAACGCCACGCTCCGCAAGGACTTTGACGGTCTCGAAATCGACTTCTTCCGTACGCAGCCTGAGCAAGGCAGCGGCGAAGAGACCCAGCTCAACCTGACCTGGGGTGTCAATGGCGACCGTGGCTTTGCCGGTTTTGGTGTCGAATATTTCGACCGCAAGACCATCAAGCTTTCGGATCGTGAATTCTCCGCAGATTGCTCGAAGAACATCGAAATCTGGGACGATGGTACCATCCATAATGACGACCTGACCCTGCTTCCGGGCATGGGCACGACGCCTTGTGACTACTTCCCGCTCGCACGTCGTATGTCGATCCTCAACACGGCTTCCGGTGTACCAGGTACGCCAGGCGGCCCATTCGGCTTCGGTAGCGTCTATTACACGCCGGGCACGTCAAACGTCGGCATTCCGAACTTCTCCGAGAGCTCCGATGCCTTCGGCCTTCCAGCCGACGGCAATGGCGACGGCCTCGCTGACTTCTCGTTCCTCGACTACACGACGAACGGCCTGCCGCGTGACCGCGCAACTGACCTGCTTGCAGGCTCGGAGCAGCTGTCCTTCTTCTCCTATGGTGAATACACACTCGCAAGTGACGTGACCGCTTATTACGAAGCGTCCTACGCCCAGCGCGAAACCTTCATCAACTCAGGCGAAGCCCAGCTTTTCCCGACCGTTCCAGGCGACAACCCGTTCAACCCATGTAACATCGACGCCGGTGGTACAGACTGTGGTGCGGCTGTCACGAACTACTATGTCAACACCTATGGTGTCACCCTGGCTCAGGCTGGCGGTGTGGATCCGGTTCCGGGCATCAACTACAATGTCCAGCCAATCGTCACTGTCATCGGCGACCGTTCCACGGCCGACGTCGATGTCTCCCAGTACCGTCTTGTCGGCGGCTTCAAGGGTGACCTGCCATTCGCCAACCCGATCACTGGCTCGACCTGGGACTATGATGTCTATGCATCCTACTCCCGTTCGGACGGTAGCTCGGTTCGCCGCGGCATCCGTGACGACCGTCTTCAGCTTTCGCTGACGACCACGATTGAAGATCCGAACAATGCGGGTCAGTTCATCTGCGGTATCGACGCTGATGGCGACGGCATCCCTGATCCGAACTCGACACCAGGCGGCTGTGTGCCGGTCAACCTGTTCGCACCATCCCTGTACGAAACCGGCTTCGGCGATTTCGCAACGCAGGAAGAACGCGATTACCTGTTCGGTGTCCGCAGCTTCAATACGACCTATGAGCAAACCATTCTCAGCGGTGTTGTCACCGGCGACGTGGTGGAACTTCCAGCTGGTACGGTCTCCGCAGCTCTTGGCGTCGAATATCGTCAGGACTCGATCGAATCGCGCCCAGACGATGTTGCTGAAGACGGCCTGTTCTTCGGCTTCTTCTCCGATGGCGGCGCAACAGGTTCGAAAGACCTGTACGAAGCCTTCGCGGAAATCGAAATTCCGGTCATTGCCAACGTTCCTGGTATCTACGAACTGACAACCAACCTCTCCGGTCGCTGGACTGAAGAGCAGTTCTATGGTGCGGCCTGGACGTATTCCGGCAAGGTCGGCTACCGCCCGGTCGAATGGCTGCAGGCTTCCGGCACGATCGGTACGTCCTTCCGGGCGCCGAACGTACGTGAGCAGTTCCTGAAGCCACAAACCGGCTTCAATACACTGGCTGACCCATGCGTGGTTCCAGAAGCTGCCTTCACCATCGGTGGTGGTTATGACGCATCGCAAGACAACCGCGATGCCCAGACCCTCGCCAACTGTGTTGCGGCTGGTATTGATCCGACAACGTTCGCTCCGAACGGCGCTGGCAACAATAGCTTCTCCACGGAGATCGCCAGTGAAGGTAACGTCAACCTGCAGGAAGAAACATCTGATTCCTGGACAGCTGGCCTGACTTTCGAACAGCCATGGTTCGACGATTTCGACTTCAGTGCTCGTGTCACTTACTACGATATCGAGATCAACGACTCGATCGCGGAACCAAGTGCGCAGTTCATCATCAATGACTGCTACACGATCCAGCCTAACTTCTCGAGCGCGTTCTGTAGCCGGATCACCCGTGACCCGTCTGACCAGTCGCTGACCTTCATTTCGGCTTCGCCAATCAATATCAACAGCGAAACCGCCAAGGGTCTCGACATCAACCTGAACTACTCTCAGGACTTCACGGTCGGTGGCCGCAATGTCGGCATCTATGCTGACCTTGATGCGAACCACAAACTCGAGCGTGACGTGTCGCAAATCGACGATAACGGCATCGAAACAGTCACCGATCTGCTTGGCCGCTTCGGTTACCAGAAGTGGACTGCGAACGCTTCAATCGCTGCAGAATATGCAGACTTCCGTCTGACATGGTCGACCCGCTTCATCGGCGACGCCCAGCAGCCATTCACTGATGAGCCAAACAGCGGCGAAACCTGCGATAACGGCGAAGGTTGCCGTGACGTCGACTTCGCGGACGACTGGTTCAGCCACGATGTAGCCCTCGGCTACCGTGGTGACACGTTCGACTTCACCGTCGGTGTCCGCAACGTGCTCGACGAAGAGCCACCACTGGTCAACTATGACGAGTACACGACGAATGGGGGCAACGCCCCACTCGGTGCTGGTTACACGCCAGGCTTCTTCGGCCGCACGGCATTCATCCGGGTCGGCAAGCAATTCTAAAGCTTGTGATCTGACATAAACGCCTGAGGAGGCGGCAGGCAGGGTGTTATATCCGATTGCCTGCCGCCTCTTTTTTTTCTGTAATAATAGTAACCATGGATCGAATGGTTCGAAGGAGGCACCGAATGTTCCGCAGTCTGAAGAAAACCCTTTACGCGTTTGCGCTCGCAATTCCCGCGCTCGGCCTGACGACCCCTGTCCTGACAGCTAGCGCACAAACTGAGCCGGTTCCGCTGGAAGCCTGGGCGATCCGTGAAGTCATGCAGAACGTCGCGATCAATCCGAGCGGGTCCCACATCGCCTGGATGTCGAACACCGCACGTGAAGGCAATCCGATCATCCAGATATACGAAACCGGAAAGTTTGACGAAAAGCCGACCAATGTCGGCGCCGACACGATGGAGATCCAGCAGTATTCCTGGGTCACCGATACCAAGATGATCGTCGCCTTCCGCCAGAAAGTCCGCCGCCGCATTGAGGGGTTCAACCAGGGCGTCTACGAGAACAAACTCGCCATGTTCGATACGGACTCGAACAAGTTCACTGAACTCGGCAACAATTTCTCGATCGCATCGATGCTTCCAGAAGAACCGAACACGGTGATCATCTCGCAGCCAAACTCCCGGTTTGGCCTCAACATCGAGGATGATCCATTCGCCGCTTTCCGCCCACGCACCTATTACCGGCTCAACCTCAGCACAGGGCAGAAAAGCCTTATCCTGAAGGGCAACAACCGGACCGCCACGGCAATCTTCGATGATGATGGCAATCCACGTTTCTCCTCCGGCTATGATGCAGCATCGAAGGAATACGTCTTCTACGCGCGCAATCCGGGCGAAACTGACTGGCGCGAAGTTGCAAGGCTCGACAGCTACAGCCTGGAAAGCTCCAATTTCAGCGTAGAGGGATTTTCTCCGACCAATCCGGACATTGCCTACGTCACCGCCAATAACGGCAATGACAAGGTTGGTCTTTGGGAATTCGACATCCGCAAGGGCGAGTTCGGTGACACGATCTATCTTCGTGAAGATGTCGATGTCGCTGGTGTTCGCACCGCCTCGAATTTCTGGGCTGAAGGCAGCAAGCCGGTTGGCGTGACCTATTTCGGCGAAAAGCTCGAAACCGGCTGGTTCGACGCCGATGAAAAAGCCCTGTTCGACATGCTGGAAGGCGTTGTCCCGCAGGCCCACCAGATCTCGATCACCTCGCGCTCACGCGACGGCCAGACCATGGTTATCTACAATGTGGGGCCGCGGGATCCCGGCTCTTATTACCTGCTGCAGGATGGCCAGCTCAGCTTCGTCGGGACCAAGAACCCGCTTCTGAAACCCGAAGATCTCAGCGATGTCCGTTATATCAAATACAAGGCAAGAGACGGACGCGAAGTCGCTGGATACCTGACCGTGCCGAACAGGGGCGAAGCGCCCTATCCGCTCGTCGTGATGCCGCATGGCGGCCCGTTCGTGCCGGAAATCGTAACCTATGATGAGTGGGGCCAATTTCTTGCGAATAATGGCTATGCCGTCCTCCAGCCGGAATATCGCGGTACGCTCGGCTATGGCCTCGACCACTGGAAAAGTGCCTACGGCCAGGGCGGCCTGAAGATGCAGGACGACAAGGATGATGGCGCGCTCTACCTCGTCGAGGAAGGTCTCGCCGATCCGGATCGTCTCGCCATGTTCGGCTGGTCCTATGGGGGCTATGCAGCCGCCGTCGCCGCTTCCCGCGATCCAAACATCTACCAGTGCACGATCGCCGGCGCCGCTGTTGTCGACGGCAACATGCAGCTCAACTACTACCGCGACGGGCTTCTACCCGCATCGGAATACTGGGAGCTGCAACGCCGCGAAGGCATACAGCCGCTTGATGAGGTTGAGAAGGTCAACATCCCGCTGATGATTATCCACGGTGACGTGGACCAGCGCGTTCCGTTCGAGCATTTCGAGAAATATACCAGAGCGCTCGACAAGGCTGGCGTTGAATACAAATCCGTCGTGCTCAAGGGTGCCGATCACTTCTACAGCACGCTATTCTATGATCACCAGCTGAAGCTCTACAGCTCGATGAGAGACTTCCTGCAAAACGATTGCGGTGAAGGTGGGCTGTAAAGCGCCAGACAGTATATCCAGGTTGGAAAGGCGGGCCCATGTGCCCGCCTTTCTCTTTTGGTGAACCTGCTCAAGGCAGGACATCCCGCTTCGGTCCCCGGTCTCCGAACCACCAGAGTGTCGCGGCGGTCGCGGCGAATGTGGCCGTGTCGGTGATGGAGGTGCGTGCCGCCTCGCCCGCGCCGAGCCAGATTCCGCCAGCGATGAGCCACAAGAGCAGTGTCAGTGCGGGCCGCGTGATGCCGCGCACCGCATTGACCCACTTATAGCTCTCGCCAATCGACGCTTCAGCCTGCATCGACGCCGCCAGCCCGTCCCAGCGCCCGCTTGTCTCCGCCAGGGCGAGTTCGGCTTCTGTCTCTTCGGCGCGCGCCCTCTGCTGCAGCTCCAGCAAGGCGGTCTCATGTCTCCAGCGCGCAACTTCGTGTGCCTGTTTCTGACGCGTTTCGAACAGGCCCGTGATGCGGCCCAGCGCTGTTCCGACCAGGCCGAACAGGCCCCCGCCTGCCGCGCTCGCCGCCAGTCCCGCTATGTCATCCATATTGCCTCACTTTCCGGATAGAACCAGCGCGTCGGCCGCGCCCGCCTGTCGATATGGAGAAAGCTCCGTGCAAGGCCGAACCCGGTAAAGCCAGCGCCCTTCGCTGCCGTCAGCAGGGCGTGGCGGTCATGGCCGATGGTCTGGATGTCGGCCGCAATCTGCTTGTGCTGTGAAAGCGGCGCGCCGCCGACCATCGCATTCCAGGCCGGACACCTGTGCGCCGATGTCAGGATGAGCGGCTTCTTCATCCGCTCACGAATGGCTTCGAGCCCATCGAGAAAGGCTGGCGCATGCCAGTACTCGCCATCGCAAAACCGCCCGCCACACCGGCAGGACAGTTCGTGCACACTGAAATGCGGCCAGCACCAACCGGCCACCAGGGCTTTGTTGGCGCGACGACGACTGGAATAAAGCATGCCATCTCCTTCGACAGGTGACAGCATCACTCAATCGGGCCTCAGGTCGGACAAACCGCCTGCCCGCCCGTCAAAAGCTGTTTTAATTCAGCACGCTAGAGCGCAAACCAGAAAGGATTGCGTCAGTCTATTCCGCCGCGACGAAAGCCTTCCGACTGCCTAGCGCCTTGATGGCATCGTCATATTCACGCCCGAGACGCGCGACAAACTCAGCCGTCGACACACGCTCCTTGATCGCGCCGATGCCCTGCCCGCAGCCCCAGATATCCTTCCAGGCCTTGGCTTCCTGATTGCCACCAGAGCCGAAGTTCATCTTGCTCGGATCGCTTTCAGGCAAGTTGTTCACGTCCATGCCGGCCCGCGCGATGGACGGGGCCAGGTAATTGCCGTGCACTCCGGTAAACAGGTTCGAATAGACGATGTCGCCAGCTTTGCTCTCGACAATCATGTCCTTGTAGCCGTCGACCGCCCGGGCTTCGTCGCAGGCGATGAAGGCCGAACCGATATAGGCAAAGTCCGCGCCCATGGCCTGTGCAGCGGCAATCGCGCCGCCATTTGCAATCGAGCCTGACAGGGCAAGCGGCCCGTCGAAGAACTGGCGGATTTCCTGGATCAGGGCGAAAGGCGACAGCGTTCCGGCATGTCCGCCAGCTCCTGAGCACACAGCGATCAGGCCATCGGCGCCTTTCTCAAGCGCCTTGTGGGCAAAGACGACATTGATGATGTCATGCATGACGATACCGCCATAGGAGTGGATCGCGTCATTCACCTCCGTGCGCGCACCGAGCGAGGTGATGACCAGCGGCACCTTGTATTTCACGCAAAGCTCAAGATCCTCGTCGAGCCGGTTATTCGTCTTGTGGACGATCTGGTTGACGGCAAACGGGGCAGCCGGCTTGTCCGGATTGGCCTTGTTATAGCTCGCCAGTTCAGATGTGATCTGGTCCAGCCACTCATCAAGCTGCGAAATCGGACGTGCATTGAGCGACGGGAACGAGCCGATGACACCCGCCTTGCACTGGGCGATCACAAGCTCAGGACCGGAGATGATGAAAAGCGGTGAGCCGATGACCGGCAGGCGCATATTCTGGAGTACGGACGGCAGGGCCATGGCGTGTCTTCCCTCTTGGACAAATTCCTCTGGACGTTACCTAACGGTGCCGTCGCGCGCGGCAAGCCGTGACGTTGCGCCATCATCTGCACTTCGGCGCAGCGGCAGGATCAGTCAGCCGGGATGTCAGACGCCCCGCCGCCAATATATCGCAGGACGGCCTGCGTCCGGCTGTTTACGTCCAGCTTGTCGAAACAGCGCCGGACATAGGTTCCCACCGTGTGTTCGGAGACATTCATTAGCGTCGCGATCTCTGAGTTCGACTTGTTGTTGACGATCGCGACGAGCACCTGCCGCTCCCGGTTCGAGAGCACAGACTGCTGGATGCGGGTCAGCTCACGGTAGCGGAAATAATATTCGGAAAAGACGATCTTGATGAGCCGCATTTCAGCTTCCGTCATGTCGTGACGCTCTTCGCGGAAGGCCGCCGCAAAATAGGCGAATGCGCCGGGCTTGGCAAAGACAGGTGTTGTCACCCCGTCCTTGAAACCGTTCGCCCGCATGATGTCGATGACGGCGCTCGAATTCTCACTGAAGTGAAGGCTTTCATTGATACTGAGGAAATGGACAGGCGTACCCAGCGTCATCGCGGCATACATTAGCGGGTCTTCGCCAGCCATCTGGGCGCGGTAAGCCTTGCTGACTTCTTCCGGCCAGGTCGTGATGATCGGCTCTCGGCCCGTCGACACATCGCCGCCATAGGGAAATTCATATCCCGAAATGGCGGCAGCGCCGAACGTGTCCATGGCCTGCAACAGGATTGCGTTCAGCGCGGGCACCATCTTCGTGCTGCTGACGGCACGTACATAATCTGAAAGGTCCAATGCGGTCTCCTCCCCACCTGGATCGTTGATGGAATGCTAGGCTACCCCCCGAATTGGTCAATGAGCATTGTTCGCCTGCAAGACAAAGTGATCAAGCCTGTGCCGTCAATTTTCTGGCGTCCTTCCCCTGTGTTTACAGGCTTTTATTCTGCGCAAACGATGGATCGGGACGCTCGTGTCGTTTCTCGACCTGTAACAAAAATTTGATCGGGATGGCCGGAATGGCGGGCCAGGCTTGCACTTCATTTCACGTCCGCCTAAATCTTCCATCCGGCTGGCAACAGGACCATACCGGCAAACGAGACAGACTGGAGACAGACAGATGGATTTCGCACGCACATCAATCGCGCTGCCCATCCATCCGGCCCAGGAGGTCTTCCATGTCTGCCTTTCTAACACTCGATTCAATCTCGCTCGCCACGCCTGACGGCCGGCCACTTTTCGATAATCTGACACTGTCGATCGGCCGGGAACGTACCGGCCTTGTTGGCCGTAACGGGTCTGGCAAATCCACCCTGCTTGACATCATGGAGGGCAGAACCGCTCCCTTACGCGGAAGCATCCACACGGCCGGGCGCATTGGCCGCCTGCAGCAAAGCTTTGACGAATCCCTCACTGTTGCTGGCGTGCTGGGCATTGCGTCCGGTCTTGAATGCCTCGCCCGAATTGAGGCTGGGAAAGGCACAGAACATGATCTCGCCGAGGCGGACTGGACGCTCGAGACGCGTCTCGCCAGAGCCCTCCGCGAAACCGGCCTGTCCGGTATCGACATGTCCCGCCAGCTTGCCTCGTTCAGTGGCGGCGAACGGACCCGCATGGCCCTCGCCCGGCTCTTGCTCGACGCACCTGACCTGCTCCTGCTGGATGAACCGACCAACAATCTAGATGCCGATGGCCGCGCTGCCGTCATGGGTTTGCTGGATAGCTGGCCGGGCGGCATCGTCGTGGCCAGCCATGATCGCGCCCTGCTGGAACAGGTCGACCGGATTGTCGAGCTGTCGCCGACCGAGATCACGATCTTCGGTGGCGGCTGGTCGGGATTTGCCGAGGCACGTGAGGCCGCCCACACCCGCGCCCTGAACGAAGCCGAGCGCACGGCCGCTGACCTCAACCGAACTGAAAGGAAGATGCAGCAGCTGCGGGAACGCAAGGCGAAGTCAGACAAACAGGGGCGAGCCAAACGTGCCCGCCGCGACGAGCCGAAAATCGTGCTGGATGCCCGCGCGCAGCGGGCCGAGAAAACCGGCGCACGTATCGGGCAGGTTTCCTCGCGGCTCGTCGACGACAAGACGGCGGCCCATGCCGAAGCTGAAGCCCGGCTGGAAATTGTGACCCCGCTCCATATCGATCTGCCAGCCTGCCACCTTCCAGCATCCCGCACCGTGCTGAAGCTGGATGATATCGGCATGACCTATGACCAGCGGCACCTGTTTGGCCCGCTATCCCTTGAGCTGCGCGGGCCGGAGCGGTTTGCCATTGCAGGGCCGAATGGCTGTGGCAAGACCACATTGCTGAAGCTCATTGCAGGGCAAATGCTGCCAGCGTCCGGTAAGGTCGACACGCGCACATCCCGTTTCGCCATGCTCGACCAGCACGTCGGCACGCTGGACCCGGCGCTTTCGGTGCTCGACAATATCCGGGTGCTGGTCCCCGGGCTGACTGGTCATGACGCCCGCGCTGTGCTGGCCCGGTTCGCCTTTCGCGGCGATGCGGCCCTGCAAAACGCCGGCACACTGTCAGGCGGCGAACGCCTGCGTGCAGGCCTTGCGGCTGCCTTTGCCGCCGCTGACCCGCCGGAACTTCTCCTGCTCGATGAGCCGACCAACCATCTTGATCTTTCTTCCATGGAGCTACTGGAAGCGACCCTCAAATCCTATGATGGCGCGATCATCGCCATCAGCCACGATGAGGCATTTCTTGATGCCATCGGCATCACGCGGACGCTGGCGCTCTGATGTGTACGCACCCACGGCCGCCAACAGCCGGGGGAAGCGTATGGACGCCTATTTTGCAAGGTCCGGATCGAGCGTCAGGTCAGGGTCGAGCTGCACGCCGAACGAGTTCAGCATCATCGACACCTGCGTGTACTGGCCGACCGTCATGACGAGATCCATGCGCTGCTTCTCGCTGAGGCCGGACAGCCGCGCCCAGGTCCCATCGGTCACAAAGGCATCAGATGTCAGCTCATCGGTCGCCTGCAGCATCGCCGCATCCACCTCGCTCCAGCCCGGCGCGGACGGCCCCGCCTTGATACGCTCGATCTCGTCTTCGCTCAGCCCGCATTCGAGCCCGATCCGCACATGCTGGGCCCACTCATAACCGGACTTCCAGTTATAGCCGGCCCGCAGGATGACAAGCTCACGCTCACGCGGGGGGAGGCTGTTATAGTCCGACAGGATATAGCCGCCCCAGCGCATGAAGGATTTGAAAGCCTTCGGCGCGTGCGCCAGCGTGCGGAAGATATTGTAGACCGGCCGCCCGTTGAACGTCTTCTCCAGCGTCTCGCGCTGTTCGGCGTCCATATCGGTATCCTTGAGCGGCGTAATCCGCGCAGCTGACAATCTCATCGGCCATTCCTCCATGCTTTCGCGCTGCACTTAAGGGCGCGAAAGCATGAGGGGCAAGCCTGTCGTGGGGTCTAAACGAGACGGCCTGCCGCATCCTTGAGGCGCCCAAGTCGGTTGGCGCAGGCATAAGCCACTTCGCGCGATTTCTTGGATTTGTCGCCGCGCCTCCCTGGCTGACTGTTATCCGGCTCACTCATCCATTCGAGGAAGACGCGAATATCGTTGAACAGGGTTTCCTGCTTGATCATTGAAGAAGCGTGGAATTCCATCGCGGAATAGACGTCGTTCCGCATCTGTAGCTGTTCCAGGTAAGCGGAGTTATACGCGTCGAAATAGGTCTCGAATTGCGCCTTGTACCGTTCGCCCAGCGGGGCTTTGAAATGCTGGCCATCAAGGACGAGCATCGCCAGCGCCAGATATGAGCGACGCGACGGGCGCATCATCAGCAGTTCCACGGCCAGTAGTTGCGCATAGGAAAATTCCGGCACGCCCTGCACCGACATCAATATCAACACCAGATGCCGAACGTCGCCCGCCTGAAAGCTGCGGTAGTCATCGATCAGTTCCTGAAGAATGCGCTCCAGCTCGTTCTTGTACGTCCGCGCATAGGATCTGTCCTTGATCGAATGATGCAACGTCTCGGCCGCTTCGTTGGCAAGCCGCTCCGAAATCTGTTCAAGCTGATCGCGAGGGGTTCCCGCAAGGACGTTGAACTCCCGTATCATCCATCGCGCCCCTGAACTGACATCCCGGTTGGGTGAATTCATCAATTCGCTCAGCCGTTCCTGACTATAGGGCATTGGCTCCATCTTCAGACGCGTGCGGTGGGAAACGTGTTCGCGGACACGTATTGCAAACCGTCGCTTCGGCTTCATGGCCTTTTCATCGGAATGCCATCGCATCCCATTTTCGAAGAACGCGACTTCCGTGAACGGGTCGAAGGTGTCGAGCTGCCCGCTATCGTAAAGACGGTTCTGGGTGCGTGAGCGTTGCCACAGGCCAATCGCCTGAAAGAGTGCCGCCATGATGACGAGGTCCACCATGGCCCGCGCCGCAAAAGTCAGGTGCTTTGCCAGCGGGTTGTCGCTGTTCGCCGCATCAAAAGGTGTCTGAATGTCGACATTGTAGATTTCCCACCAGTCAACAAAGGGCACAGCCTTGGCGAGTTCGGCCCCGAAGAAACGGAGCCAGTCGAGAAATTTGTTGCCAGACGACCATTGTTCGACCTCCACGAAGGAATGCGTCCATCCCTGCAGCTGATGAAGGGCGAGTGGCACAAGGATGAAGAGCGACGCATAGCCCAGCAGCGCCTCGTCCTTCAGGTCATTGTCGAAGCCAATCGAGATTTCGTCACTTCGCGTGGACCGCAGGCGCGAGGCCGTTTCGCGATCTTCCTCGACCCATGCCCAGCGACGTCCGAGCGAAACAGCAATCAGCATCGCCGTCAGGATCGGAATGAGGCCCCACGGCGCGGCAAGCACATATCCAAGCGCGCTAAGTGGCAGGATCACCATCAAGCCCAGCAGATGCGGTATGAACCAGACCGGGCCATGCTGCGTCGCGCCAGATAGCGGCGCGACAAACCGGACAAGTACCGAATCAAGCCGGCTCACCCACGCCCCCGGGCTAACGAGGCTCAAACCAGCAAAATGCATTTTGTCCCTCGCGATGTCTCGTTCCTCACTCCACGTATTATGAAAGCGCATCACATGCGGTGCGAGGATGATCACAAAGAATAACAGGAGGACGAGCAGCGTGATGAAGACGCCAAAGTCCTCCTCCATGGTAAACATTTCGCCCGCCGCAGCCCATGCCAGCAGGACAAGACTGGCGATCAGGATCGCCGACATCCAGAAACTCGCATCGCTGACCACGTCCGTGCGCAAGACCTGCACTTTTCGGGTGCCGTCGCTTCTAAGGTGCGCATCCAGATGGGCCTGCCGCCAGAAGCCGATCAGAAGGGGCAGAAAGGACATCCCGAAGAAGATGAGAAACACGGTCAGGTGAAGCGTCCTGGTGTCTTCGCCCACGATATGCACAGGCATAGCTCCGAGATGACCGCCGCCAGATGCACCATAGGCGACTACCGCCAGCGTCACGAGACTCATGGCGAGGTAAACAAAGAACTCGATCAAGCCATGCTCGATCCGCAGCATGTCCTCTTCTGACCGTTGTCGAGCCTGCATCGCCAGCGCGGGCTTCAATGACTGCCATACAGATGACAGTCGCAGCATTTGCGCGCCCAGCCAGAACAGTCCGAACAGCGACAACATCACGGACCAGACAAAACCGCCCTGCAGCTGATTGGGTTGCGGCGTCCTGGCCAGACCAATCAGCGCGATGATCGCGGCTCCGATGACGCACCATCCGGCCAGGATATTCAGCATATGCGGGCTGTCCCATGTCCTCACAGCCTTGCCCTGACCTGTCGCCTCCGCCACGTCCGCCCCACTCTCGTTACGCCTGCGTAATGATGTGTACGGCCATTACCCCGGGTTGAGAAGCCTCAATTTTGGCATCGTCGCGACAAGGCCCATCTGGCGGGGCATTTGCGCAAGCTCTGGCGGTGACGGCGGAAACCGCCTACATCGGCGCCTTGAGATGACTTGACCCTTCGGACGCCCGCCCATGACCGACCTCTCCGTGAACCTCAATGCCGTGGCGCTATTACGCAACCGGCGCGACCTGCCCTGGCCGGACGTGATCGAGATTGGCCGGATCGCGCTGGAGGCGGGCGCATCGGGCCTGACCGTCCATCCACGCCCGGACGAACGGCACACGCGTCGCTCTGACCTGCCAGCCCTGAAGGCGCTGATCGCGCGCGAATTCCCGGACCGTGAATTCAACATCGAGGGCTACCCGACCGGCGACTTTCTGAATCTGGTCGAGGAGATCGCCCCGGCGCAGGTGACACTTGTGCCGGATGATCCGGGCCAGGCGACGTCCGACCATGGCTGGGATTTCCAGGCTGAGGGCGAACGCCTGAAACTCATCGTGGCCCGTCTCAAGGCGGGCGGCGCGCGCGTCTCTCTCTTTGCCGACCCCGACCCGTCGCAAGCCCCTGCTGCTGCCGCGACCGGCACGGACCGGATCGAGCTTTACACCGGGCCATATGGCGCGACGCATGATGATGACGGGGCCGCCTCCCGCGAGATCGCGAAACTCGGCGAGACAGCAGACGCCGCGCTGGCGCTCGGGCTCGGGGTCAATGCAGGCCATGACCTGACAGTGGCAAACCTGCCGGCACTCACCGCGCGCATCCCGCAGCTCGCCGAAGTGTCCATCGGCCACGGCCTGACAGCTGACGCACTGGTTCATGGCATGGCCGAGACGGTTCGCCGCTTTCGCCGCGCCTGCGGACAGGACGCCTGATCCAGCCCCCCATCACAAGGCCATCAGCCCCGCCCCGACCCTGTCGGTCCAAGCCGCTTCATCCGATACGGCCCAGGGATGGCCAGGCAGCCAGGCCGGGCAGTCCGGCAGGCCGGTGGCTGGCAGGCCGTCCGCAAAGTGCGCGCGCCCGTCCGCCGACAGTTCAGCGCCAAGATCCCGCAGCGCACCATAATAGACAGAGATTGCATTCCAGGCCTCCCAGCGGCTGGCCTGCGGGCCAATCGTTGCGGCGACCCGGTCCAGCAGCACCCTCGCAGGTGCAAACCTGTCATCGCGCGGACCGGCAGCCTCTGTGCCAGCGCTGGAAGCCACGCGCTTGTCCACACGCCCGAGCAATGTCTCGAGCTTGCGCGCTTCAGTTTCGAACAGGGCCGCCTCTTCATAACGCTTCAGCTGCGTCAGCCCGATCACCCAGCCAGTATAGCGCACGATCCTGTCCTCTGCCGTTTCGGCGTTCAGGTGCCGCTTCAGGATGGACAATGTGCTCGCCCACTGCTTGGCCGCGCTCGCTGACACACCGGCCCTGGCCGAGGCGCACTCATACGTCTCGCCGCGCAGGAGCGCTGCTTCGAGCTGGCGGACAGATGCCATCCGGCCATGCGGGATGGCGGCAAGGGAAGAGAGCGGTACAGACATTGACGGCGGGGACTATGGCCGGGCACTGCCCCTGTTGGATATTTTAGGGCCTGGCGCGGTGAATGCGCCGCTTTGGTGTGGAGGGCACCGCAACTGTACCGCTGGTGCACCGCCAGTGTACTGCTACTGCACCGTCAGTGCACCTATCCATCCTCGGGACAGGGCAGGAAATATCCAACAGCAGCGGTGTGGGATACTTTTCAGTTTTCCCGCAGGCGGACTTTCATCATGTCGAGCCATGCGGCCTGCCTGTGGATCAGGCTGACCAGGTCTTGCGGGTCGCCTTCTGCAATCAACTCGTCGAGCCAGATGCGGGTCACGCGGGCCTGGCTATCGACCCAGTCCAGTATTCGGACCTTGGGACCAGCGCCAGCTTCGTGTGCAGGAATGGCCGGATGGTCCGGTTGCGCATATGCCATGAGATGCCTCCATTGTTGCGAGTCATTCTCATTTGCAAACAGTTTGATCGCCACGTCAAGTGACGTTTTGGCCAGCCCGCTGCAATAGACCGCAGGTCCTGACCCTATGGAATGGCTTGACCTCGCGCGCGGCTCTAACCCTATACGCACACAGAGTAGCGATGTACGGATAGATGATGGCAGACGATTTCCTTTCTCTGAGCGCGGAATTCGAGACCGCGACCGAAGCCCAATGGCTGGATGCTGTTGAAAAGGCTCTGAAGGGCGGCGGTATCGACCGCATTACCCGCAAGACCGACGATGGGCTGGCGATCCGCCCGCTCTACCGCGAAAATGATTTCCAGAGCGCTGCAGATCCACTGGGCGCGCCCGGCGCAGCCCCCTATCTGCGCGGCGCCCTCGCCCAGCCTGATGCCTTCCTGCCCTGGGACATACGCCAGGCCTTTACCCATCCAGACCCGGAACAGACCAATATCGAGATCCTGCGCGACCTTGATCGCGGCGTGTCTTCTGTAGAGCTTGCTGTTGATTGCACCGGCGAAGACGGTTGCGCCATCAAGGATGCTGCGACCCTCGCCATGGCCCTGAACGGTGTCCGTGCAGACATTGCAACCATCGCGCTCGACCATCGCGGCAAGGGGTCCGGCACGTCTGTCGCTGCGCTTCTCGCGCTCTGGGGCGAGGAAAGCGGCACGGCAGACAAGCTGAAATTCGCGTTCAACATCGACCCGGTCGGCCTGCTGATGCGCATGGGGGCAATCGAGGGCGGTATCGACGCCGCTTTCGTGCGGACTGCTGAACTGTCACGCCTGCTGTGCCTGCGATATCCAATGTCGACCACGCTGCGTGTCGATGCCCGGCCCGTCCATGAGGCTGGTGGCTCCGAGGCGCAGGAACTTGGCGCGCTGATGGCCCACGCTGTCGATACGATGCGGCGGATGGCTGAGACAGGCTATGACATCAAGGCGTTTCCCGGACAGACCGTGTTCACGGTCGCAACGGGTGCGAATTATGGTCTTGAGATCGCTAAATTGCGCGCCGCCCGTCGCCTCTGGGCCCGTGTGCTGGACGCCATGGGTCTCGATAGTGAACCCATGCGACTCCAGTCTGTGTCCTCGGCCCGGATGCTGACGCGCTATGACCCATGGGTGAACATGTTGCGCAATACCTCTGCCTGCTTTGCCGGTGCAGTCGGCGGCGCAGACATTGTCACTGTGCGGGCCTTCAATGAAGCGCTCGGCGTACCGGAAGAACTGGGCCGGCGCACCGCACGCAACACGCAGATCATCGCCATGGAAGAGTCCGGCCTTGGCCGGATCGCGGATCCGGCTGGCGGCTCATGGTTCGAGGAAACCGTCGCCACCGACATGGCAGAGGCGGCATGGAAAGTCTTCCAGGATATCGAAAGCGAAGGCGGCCTCGTCCAAAGCCTCGAAGCCGGGAAATTCCAGGCCCGCATCTCCGAAACCCGCGACACACGTTTCAAGGCGATCGCGAAACGCAAGGTGCCTGTCACGGGCGTCAGCGAATTCCCACTGATCGACGGCGAGGACGCGCCAGTGGCCGATTTTGACTATACGAGCGATGCCGCCCGCGTATCCGGTGAAGGCCTTCGCTCCTTCCTGAAAGACCTGCCAGACAATGCTGGAGAGACGACAAGCTGCACACCGCTTGAGCCCATCCATCTTGCGCGTGACTTCGAGACGCTGCGCGACCGCGCTGTCGCCCATGAAGCGGCAAAGGGCGTGCGTGCGAGTATTTTCGTCGCAACGCTCGGGCCCCTCGCCGAACACAATGCGCGTGTCGATTTTGCCCGCAACCTGTTCGCGGCAGGCGGGATCGAGGCCAATGAGCCGCCCGTGCCGCCAGACTCGCCGGAAGATATTGTCGCGGGCTTCAAGGCAAGCAATTGCCGGATTGCCGTCATCTGCGGCGCTGACAAGCGTTATGATGACGAAGCTGAAGCGGCTGCGAAAGCCCTGAAGCAGGCCGGCGCCCAGCGCGTTTTCCTTGCCGGCAAATTTGACGCCCCCGCAATCGACACAAATCTCTTCATGGGCTGTGACACCATTCACGTCCTCGAACTTGCCCAAGCCGAACTGGGAGTTGCCAAATGACGACCTTTCCCGATTTCACCAAGCTCGACCTCGGCACGCCGGATACAAAAGCGCCGGACAGCCCGCGTGAGCGCACGCTTGAAACCCCGGAAGGCATCGACCTCGCGCCAGCCTACTCTGCGGCTGACACCAAGGGGCTCGACTATCTCGATGATTTCCCCGGCCTCGCACCGTTCGGTCGTGGCCCGTACCCGACCATGTATACCCAGCGGCCCTGGACCGTCCGCCAGTATGCGGGTTTCTCGACGGCAGAAGACTCCAACGCCTTCTACCGGCGTAACCTCGCGGCGGGTCAGAAAGGCCTTTCGGTCGCCTTCGATCTTGCAACCCACAGAGGATATGACTCAGACCATGTTCGCGTAACAGGCGATGTTGGCATGGCGGGTGTTGCGATCGACAGCATTTACGACATGCGCACGCTCTTCTCCGGCATTCCGCTGGACCAGATGTCTGTGTCGATGACGATGAACGGCGCGGTACTGCCCATCCTCGCGCTCTATATCGCCGCCGCCGAGGAACAGGGTGTCAGCCCCGACAAGCTCGCCGGGACCATCCAGAACGACATCCTGAAAGAGTTCATGGTGCGGAACACCTATATATATCCGCCCAAGCCGAGCATGCGGATCATTTCAGATATCTTTGCCTACACGTCTGAAAACATGCCGAAATATAACTCCATCTCGATCTCCGGCTACCACATGCAGGAAGCCGGCGCGACAGCAGACCTCGAGCTCGCCTACACGCTGGCCGACGGCATCGAATATATCCGCGCCGGCATCGCGGCGGGCCTTGATGTCGATAAATTCGCGCCGCGCCTCTCTTTCTTCTGGGCGATTGGCATGAACACCTTCATGGAAGTCGCCAAGATGCGCGCCGCGCGCCTGCTCTGGGCGAAACTCGTCGAGAAAGAATTCTCGCCAAAGAACCCTAAATCCCTGTCCCTGCGCACGCACAGCCAGACATCCGGCTGGTCTCTTACAGCCCAGGACGTCTACAACAATGTCATCCGCACCTGCCTTGAAGGCATCGCCGCTGTCGGCGGACAGACCCAGTCGCTGCACACCAACAGTTTCGATGAAGCGCTTGCCCTGCCCACCGACTTCTCGGCCCGTATCTCGCGTAATACGCAGCTCTTCCTGCAGCAGGAAGGCGGCGCAGCGCAGACCATCGACCCGTGGGGCGGCTCCTACTATGTCGAGCGCCTGACCCATGATCTCGCCGCCAAGGCGCTGGAGCATATCGAGGAAGTCGAGAAGCTCGGCGGCATGCGCAAGGCCATCGAGGAAGGTGTGCCAAAGCTTCGCATCGAAGAAGCAGCTGCCAATACGCAGGCCCGCATCGACAGCGGCAAGCAGACCGTTGTCGGCGTCAACAAATTCCATCTCGACCAGGATGAAGACGTGCCCGTGCTCAAGGTCGACAATGCGACCGTGCGCCGGATGCAGCTGGACAAGCTGGCGCGCCTGAAATCAGACCGCAACCAGGGCGAAGTCGATGCCAAGCTGGACGCGATTGCCAAAGCCGCCGCTGGAACAGAGGGTAACCTCCTCGCACTCGCCGTCGACGCGGCCCGCGCCAAGGCAACAGTGGGAGAAATCTCCGAAGCGGTTGAGCGCAGCCAAGGTCGCCATCAGGCCGTTATCCGTTCGATCAAAGGCGTCTATGGCGGCTCAATCGGCAAGGATGACAAAGCCGAAACAGCACGCTCGCTGGCCGATGCCTTCGAGAAACAGAAAGGTCGCAAACCGAAAATCTACATCGCCAAAATGGGTCAGGACGGCCATGATCGCGGCCAGAAAGTTGTTGCTTCCGCGCTGATGGACCTTGGCTGGGATGTCGAGATCGGCCCACTTTTCCAGACGCCAGAAGAGGCGGCCAAGAGCGCCCGCGCGGCAAATGTCGATATCGTCGCAGCATCCTCGCTCGCAGCCGGTCACCTGACGCTGGTGCCGGAACTGAAACGCGCGCTGGGCAATGAAGGCGCGGTCAATACGCAGATCATGGTTGGCGGCGTTATCCCGCCCGGCGATTTCGATGCGCTTCGCACCGCAGGCGCGACAGCGATCTTCCCGCCAGGCACGGTCATCGCCGAGGCGGCCCGCGCCATGCTGGAAGCCATGGATAGCGACCCGGTCACAAACGCGGCGGAATAGAAACTGGCAACGACACCCAGCTGGCTTCACCGCGGGCTGACGGGCCTGCTATGCCTATGCGGCCTGATCGGGTTGAGCGCCGTCTTCGCTGGTGCGTTCTGGGCTTTTGACCTGGCCGCGCAATTCCTGTTGCCGGCGGCATATGGTGCGCTGCTGATCAGTCTCGCCTGTGTCGGCCTGCTATTGTTTCATCACCGTGGACGCCGCTTGACGGCCTTGCTCGCAGGGGCGGGTCTTGCCCTCTTCCTCACCATCCAGCTGAGCCTGCATCACACTGAGCCTCCAATACCCGCTGGCACTCCCCCCGCGCTCAGTGTCTATCAGCACAATATCTGGATCCAGAATCCAGATACAGGTGCTGCGGTGGACGCAATCAAGGCAGCGGATGCCGACATTGTCGCGATCGTCGAGGCGATGCCCGCAAAACTCACCCCCTTCGAACAGCCGCTCTCCCTGCAATGGCCTTACGAAGCCAGCGGCAAGACACCGCCGGGCGTCTATGCCCGCCTCAGGCTGTTGTCGAAATACGAGATTCTCGACAGCGACATCTTCTATCCGGATCAGTCGCCAGCCATGTTGCGCGCCCGCATCCGCACGCCGTCCGACGACCTGACCTTCATCGTGGTTCACTTCACGCGGCCATGGCCGTTCGAGAGGCCGCGCGCCCAGATGGATCAGCTCGCTGGCTTGAAGGCCCTTCTCAACGAGCATCAGGACGAGGCAATTGTGCTGGTCGGTGATTTCAACTCTGCGCCGTGGGGACGCCTCGCCCGCCCGCTGCAGCGGGAGTATGACCTCCATCTTGTCAATCATCCGGCCCTGGGCACATGGCCGGGCAGGCTCCCGGACGCTGGGAAAGCGAACACGCTGAGCTGGCCACGGCGCGCAGCAATCCCGATAGACATGTCGTTCTGCAGCGCCGCACTCACGTGTCGGAACCATCAAGTCGGCGGCACACATGGTTCGGATCACCGCGCCGTACGCTTTGACGTACACCTTCCTCGCCCGCAGTAACACTTTCTTGCAGGTAGAGGCGACGCGTGCCAGACTCTGCTTCGTTTGTTGAGCAACATTCGGGACGCAACATGAAAACCACTCTTCTCGCCATCGCTGCTGCGGCCAGTGTATCCTTCGCCGCGCATGCGACGCCAATCTCCCCCAGCCAGGCAGAAGATGTCATCGAATCTGCCGGTGCCACACTGACAGGAAGCCAGCCTGCCGGAGAAGGCTCCCATACGATTGATGCCAGCCTCGGCGAAGTGAACATCACTGTGAGGCTTGGCAATTGCGCCGAAGACGACACGTGCGGTTATGCGATGATGTTCTCAACCTTCGACCTCGGACAGGCAGCCGATGCCAACACGTTGGCGAAGTCAAACTCGTACAATGACAGCTATCCATTCGGACGGGCCTTCGTAGTCCCGTCGGAAGATGAGGGCGGCGATCTGGTCGGCATCGATTATGTGATAGACCTGTCGGGCGAAGCCGAGCTTGATGCTGGCGATATCGCGCAATTCGAACAGGTTCTCAAAAGCTATATCGCGCACTGGACGACCGAAGAATAAGCCTGCGCGTTGCACTCGGCATGACAACGCATCCCGATCTTGACCGTTTTCAGGAACTTGCCGAGGCCGCCTATGCCCGCCTGCCGGCGAATTTTCGCCAGGCAGCCGGGCGCATCACCATTCATGTTCAGGACTTTGCTGACCCGGACGTGCTCGCTGAAATGGGCATTGCTGATCCGATGCAGCTGACGGGTCTCTATCACGGTATTCCGCTGATCCATGATAGTGTGACTTTCCCGGCGTTGGAACATGCCCGGATATTTCTCTATCGACGCCCCCTCCTGGCAGAGCTCGAAACCCGCCCCGACGTGACGCTCGATGAGCTGATAGAGCATGTGGTCATTCATGAACTCGGCCATCATTTTGGCTGGTCAGATGATGAAATGCACGAGCTACTCGACGATTGAGTGACTGGACCGCGGCGCCGTGCCTGACGCAGCTCTTGAGCTTAACCGGCCCAATGCTGATAGTGCTGAGAACACGCTATGCTCCGGGCAAGCCGGAGAAAGGGAGATGAGTATGCAGGGCTTTGGCGATTACGACGCAACGGGGCTCGCTGCTCTGGTGCGCTCAAGGGACGTTTCGGCGGAGGAGTTGCTCGATGCAGCCCTCGAGAGCGCGGAAAAGGCGAAAGCCGAGCTCAATTGCTTCTCGCAAATCTTCGAAGGCCCGGCCCGCGAACAGCTGAAGGCCGGGCTTCCCGAGGGCCCGTTTTCCGGCGTTCCGTTTGCGACCAAGGATCTCGGCGTCCGGCTGAGGGGCCTGCCGATGACGAGCGGATCGCGCGCGTTCCGCGACACGGTCGCCACTGATGACGCCGAGCTGGCGGTCCGCTATCGCAAGGCGGGACTTGTCATCTTCGCGCAGACGACAAGTCCGGAATTTGGACTGACCACCTCCACTGAAAGCGCGCTCTACGGCAAGACACGCAATCCATGGAATACCGGGCGCACCTCTGGTGGCTCATCGGGCGGCGCATCTTCAACAGTAGCGTCCGGCGTGATTCCGATGGCGCATGCCAGCGATGGTGGCGGCTCAATCCGCATTCCGGCAGCCTGTACTGGCCTGGTCGGTCTCAAGCCTTCGCGTGGCCGTGTGCCAATGGGACCGCCCTTCAGCGAGAACTGGTTTGGCCTGTCGACCAATCACTGCGTCTCTCACAGTGTCCGCGACAGCGCCGCCCTGCTCGATGCCACGCATGGCGCGGAAGCCGGAGCCCGCTATGGTGTCCCGGCACCCCAATCGAGCTTCCTGCAGGCCTCGAGGGAAGACCCGAAGCCGCTGAAAATCGCGCTATGGACAACCGCCCCGAACGGTGTCCGCCCAGATGCAGAAGCGACCGCAGGACTTCAGGCGACCCGTTTGCAGCTTGAAGCACTCGGCCACCATGTCGAAGAGGCTGGCCCCGTCCTAGACGGTGATGCGCTCGGCAAGGGCATGATGATGATCGTCTCGTCATTCATGGCGTCGGTCGCCGATGAGCGGGAACAGGCTTTCGGCCGCAAGATCGGCCCTGAAGACTTCGAACCTGTATCGCTCCGCTTTATCGAACTTGGCCGGACGATTCCGATGGCCGAGCTGGTGAAAACCAATAATGCCTTCCTGCAGGCGGCCTACACATTCGAAACCTTCATGGATGAAGGCGGCTATGACCTCATCCTCGCACCGACCCTCGCCCGACCGCCTGTGGATCTCGGCGTGTTGAGCCTCGCCCCTGAGGATTTCGACGCGTATGGGGCTGCGGTGACTGGCTTTGCGCCATGGTGCCCGGTGTTCAACCAGACAGGCTGTCCGGCCATCTCCCTGCCCCTCCACTGGACCAGCGACGGCCTGCCACTCGGTATGATGTTTGGCGCCCGCTATGGCCGCGAAGACCTGCTCTATGCGCTGGCAGGCCAGATCGAACGCGCTGCGCCCTGGGCCCACAGGCGCCCACCTGTCTGGTATGGCTGATCGCATGCCGGAAGATCTGAAATCCTGCAAAGGTGGCTGCCATTGCGGTGCCGTACGCTACGAGGCGGACCTGCCAGCCCATGTCGAGGTGGAAGACTGCAATTGTTCGATCTGCAACATGTCCGGCAATGATCACATCATCGTCCCGGCGAGCCGGTTTCGCCTGTTGAAGGGTGAGGACCAGCTTACGGAATACCGCTTCAATACCGGTGTGGCACGGCACCTGTTCTGCGCAGTATGCGGGGTCAAGAGCTTCTACATTCCACGCTCGAACCCTGACGGCTACGCGATCACATGGCGCTGTCTCGATGACTGGCAGTCCCTGGAGGCCGACATCAGCAAGTTTGACGGGCAGAACTGGGAAGCCAATGCCGAAAGACTGGCGCACAAGTCCAGGAGCTAGCGCGGCGGTGGCGGCGGCCCATCACCGGGTGGGCCATCTCCGTCATCCGGTGGGCCGCGGCGATCCTTGTGGCGATCGACCCTTTCCATACGCCGGCGATTGATCTCGTTGAGGCGCTCGACCAGCGTCGCGCGCTGCTCGACAGAAAGATCAGCCAGTTCCTGCGAAAGCACCGACTGGAACCGGGCCGTCAGCGCCTGATCGGCGGCGCGCATGTCGGCGAATGCCTGATCGACCGCAGCCGCATCGAAAGGTTCTGCCGCGAGGGCCTCGCTCAACGCTGTGCGCGCGGCGCGTTTTTCGGTCCAGATGTCACGCGAATCTCGAAAGGCCTGACGAAAGGCCTGGCGGATCTGGTCCCGGTCCGCTTCCGGCACGACATCCTCAATGCTGCGGGCCATCATGAAGTCACTATTACCCCCACGCGGGCCACGGTCGCCGGGGTGATCTGGCCGGCCAAGCAGATTGCCGGCAAACAGCCCGATCAGAAGGGCGTTCACCGCAAGTGAGATGACCAGCACAATAGCAAGTGGTGGCAGGGCGCGTGCGCGGCTCATCCGTCATCCTCACTGAGATAGGTTTCAAACCCGTCATAGCCGAGCGCCGCATAAACGAGCTCATCCTGTTCGGTCTGGTAGGTATTGTCTGCGACGGCTGGGGCACTGGCATATCCAGCGACCAGCCCCATCATCAGGCTGGCAAGGGCTGCTCCGGCCGGCCAGCGCATGCCATTTGGCGCGATGAGCCTGCCGAGACGAGCCGCCAGCCCACTTTTCCGGGCTTGAGCAACAGGCGCGTCACTCAGGATTCGCTCCGCCAGCCCCGCCGGCACGTCGGCATAAGGCGCAGCTTCGAACATCATATCGAGCTCGCGCGCTTCGGACAATGCGCCCGCAAAGCGGCCGGGATCGGCAGCGAGTCGCGCCTCGGCTGATGCGCGTTCGTCTTCCGGCCAAGCGCCCGGTTCGGCTCCATAAGCCTCAATCAGTTCAAGAAGACGTTCATTGGTCATCATCGTCGTCCGTTCATGCCTCGTGCTGCTCTGCCAGTTCAAGCCGCAATTTGCGGCGCGCCCGTGAGAGCAGGCTCTCCAATGCCTCCACGCTGATACCCATCGCGTCGGCGGCCTCGATATTTCCCATGCCCTCAAAGGCACACAGGGTCAGCGCTTCTTTCTGGCGCTCTGGTAGCAGGTCAACCAGGCCGGTAATTCGGCCGGTGGCCTGCTTCTGGTGTAGGGCCTGGTCCGGCCGCATGGCCGGGTCAGACTGGTCAGGCAGCTCATCCATCAGGACGGGCGCCTTCTTCTTCAGACGATCGCGGCAGAGATTGATCGCCACCGTGCAGGCCCAGGTCGAGAATTTCGCCCGGTCTTCCCAGTCCGGAAGGATTTTCCAGGCCCTGAGAAAAGTCTCCTGCGTCACGTCTTCAGCCTCCTGGCGATCCTTGAGCATGCGATAGGCCACACGCCAGACGACCGGCATGTGGCGGTTGACGAGTGCGGCCTGCGCCGACTTGTCGCCGCCCGCCGCTCGCGCAATCTGATCTCGTTCACTGATGCCTGACACCACATCATACTAGCGAGGCCGGCGCAGGAAGCGAGGTCGGAATACCGCATATCCTGCACCGGCGAACCACTAAGTGAACCGACTAGTCGCGATCGCCGCGATGGCGCCAGCCGCCACGCTTGCCGCGATGTTCTTTCATCGCTTCAATCTCGTCGGCGGAGATGACGTCATCATCATTGGCATCGACCCGGTCGAACATTGAGCCACCGCGACTGTCGAACTCATCGACGGAAATGACGCCATTATCGTCCTTGTCGAGGCGGTCGAACATACGCTGTTTGTGCTCTGCCATGCGACGGGCCTTTTCAGCTTCGCGAAACGTTTCCAGCTCAGCCATACTCAGGCCGCCATCACCATTTGCATCAGCTTCGCCAAAGCGGGCCGCTTTCAGTGCGTCGACTTCTGCTTTCGTGATGTTGCCATCACCGTCTGTGTCCATTTTCTGGATCATCTGACCTTTGCCGCCATGACTTTCGGCGACAGCGTATCCAGCGATGCCGATCGTTGTAGTGCCGGCAATAATCGCTGCGAGTGCAAGTTTCTTCATTTTGGGTGTTCCTCTTATCGTTACCCCACATAGTGGAACGGACCACCCTCAGCTTTCCGTCGCGAGCGGACCTATTTTTTTACACCTGATAGAAGAAATCTCTTTGCAAACAGCGTCGTATGTCGCGGCCACCGCGTCAAAACCCTTGCAGTCTGCGGCCAGGGCAAACCGGCTCTTCAAGCCGTTCGAGAAAGCTTCAGACGTTACTTCCGCACCGACCGCAAGACGCTGTATCTGCTGAATGGACTGCAGGAATGTGAACCCCGATGACAGCGTCTCTGCCTCATCGGGTGATAGCAGCCCTCGCTTGAAAAGGCCCTCAATACAGTCGATCACTGTTGCCTCAATGAGGGACGGGTCTGCGGCCAGCAGCATCTCCTGCTGGAGGATGAATTCCAGGTCGATCAACCCGCCATCCGCCAGCTTCAGGTCCCAAGGCCCGCGTGGAGGCCGCTCACGCCACAAACGCTGGCGCATATCAAGAATGTCCAGCTTGCGCTGATCGGGCACAATATGACCGTGCGCGATGGCATCTTTCGCGATTGTACTCATCCGCACACACAGGGCGTCATCACCAGCCACGGTGCGCAGGCGCGTCAGCGCCATCAGTTCCCAGGTCCAGGCTTCCTCATGCTGGTAGCGGTCAAACGCAGTGACAGAAACGGCCACCGGACCAGACCGCCCCGAGGGACGCAGGCGCATGTCGACATCATAAAGGCTGCCTTCAGCTGTCTCCGCCGAAAGGGCCGTGATCAGGCGTTGCGCGAATTTGGTGAACCAGTGGCCAGCTTCGGATGCAACGCCCTCATCTGCTTCATAGACGATGATCAGGTCGAGGTCGGAGCCTGCCGTCAACTCCTTGCCGCCGAGCTTGCCGAGCGCGCCAACCGCCCACTGGCCCGGTTGCGGCCCATATTTTCTCGCCGTTTCGATCGCTGCGGCATCGGCCATGAGGCTGATACAGGCATCGGCAAGATCGCTCCACGCCAGGGCTGCCTGCGCTGCGGGAAGCCTTGCATGCAAAAGCCGGTGACCGATCAGGAAGGAGCGCTCATTCTGCCACAGGCGCACAAGGTCCATCTGGCCTTCAAAATCGTCTTCGGGACTGAAGACGGGCGGATATTCCCGTCCATCCGACGACACCAGCGCTTCCAGCAGGCCCGGACGCCTCGCCAGCATATCCGACAGGCGCGGTGCGATGGCGAGGCTGGTGACGAGGTCTTCCAGCAGGGCCTGCTCCGCAATCAGCATGGAAAGCGTCTGAATGCCTGAGCGCAGCCCCTCAAAAAAGCGGCTGAAGCGGCTGAATGCCATGTCCGGTTCGCCTGTGGCACTCATCGCATCAAGCAGGTCAGGCAGAAGCGATGTCAAAAGGCCCCGGCCACGTTCGGTCCGGGTCGCTGGTGTCTTGCCGCGATGCCAGTTGGATATGGAGGCAATCACCCGTGACGGGTCTGAAAACCCGAGCGCTTTCAATGTTTCGACGGTCCCCGGATCTTCATCCACCCCCGTAAAGACAAGATTGCCCTTCGAAGCGCTTTCTGCCTTGCGCTCTTCTTCCGCAAAGAGGTCACGGTAATGCGCATTGACCATTCTGCGGGTCTCAAGGATCGCGGTGTCAAACGCTTCGAGTGAATCAATGCCGCATAGACGCGCAACCTGCAGCCGTGTCTCTTCATCTGCAGGCAGGCGGTGCGTCTGCTCGTCCTCGAGCATCTGTATCCGGTGCTCAACGCTTCGCAAGGCGCGGTACGCCTCTGATAGCTGCTCGCCCACAGCCGCATCGACAGCATCGGCCGCAACCAGCGCCTCCATGCTTCGCAGTGTCTTGCGATCCCGCAGGAAATCATTGCGCCCGCCCATGATAATCTGCTGGGTCTGGACGAAAAACTCGATCTCCCGGATGCCCCCTGGGCCGAGCTTCACATCCGGCGACGGTTCGGCAATGTCGGTCGCGCCAGCCCTGGCGTTGATCATCCGCTTGATCGCCTGGACATCTGCGATCGCCCAATAGTCCATATGCCGACGCCAGATGAAGGGCTCCATCATCTGCAGGAAGCGATCAGCCGCTGTCTTGTCGCCCGCGGTGTGGCGCGCCTTGATCCAGACCATCCGCTCCCAGTTCTGGCCGACGCTCTCATAGTAGATTTCAGCCATCTGGGTGGAAACAGCGATCGGTGTGGAACTCGGGTCCGGCCGCAGGCGCAGGTCTGTGCGGAAAACATACCCATCACCTGTAACGTCCTCGAGCACGCGCATCGTGTCACGGATGACCCGGCTGGCAGCATCACCTGCCGACCGTTCACCCCCGTCGAACACGCTCGGATCATAAAAGGCGGCCATGTCGATATCAGACGAATAATTGAGCTCGAACGCCCCCATCTTGCCGAGCGCGATCACAAACAGGCCGTCCGCCTTCAGCCCCCGCTCCCGCAACACGCTTTCCAGCGCCGCTTCCACAGCGGTGTTCGCAAAATCCGTCAGATGACCGGTGATCGCGGTGACCCCTGCTCCGCCCGCAAGATCGAGCGCTGCCACACCGATGTGATTGGCGAGCTTCGCCTGACGCAACACGGCCATCGTCTCGTCCAGCGTGGCAAGCTTTCCAGCGGCTTCGGCGTCCAAGCGGGACTTCTTGATCAGGGCAAGCGCCCCATCCGTTCCGAGCATTTCGGTCGCTTCCGGCGCCCGCCGTCCGGCACGATCGAGATACGGCGCCAGGCGACGACCAGCCTCAAACGCGCTGGCCTCGCTCTCGGCAAGGGGGGAAATCGTGATACTCATGAAAACCAGCCTTATTTGTCGCGCGGCAGGGACAATACAGCCTGCAGCCCTTTTTGCTCGGGCGGACCGTGCGTCCACAACAATTCCAGGTGCCCCTTGTGGAGCTCGGCGACCGCGTCTGCGAGTGCCAGTCCAAGCCCCGAGCCTGACTGGGTACGTGCTGAATCGAGCCGGAAGAAGCGCTCCTTGGCGCGGTCTCGCATATGTTCGGGAATGCCCGGTCCATCATCGCTGACACGAATCTCGATCTTATCAGATGTCCGCCGGGCGTTGAACTGGATCGTGCCACCTTCCGGTGTGTATTTGACCGCATTGTCGAGCAGGTTTGATACCGCCTGGGCAATCAGTTCCTTGTCCCCCAATATGTTGATCGGCTTTGCGATCTCACTGGCGAAGCTGAGACCTTCATCTTCGCAGGCCGGTTCATAAAGTTCCGCCAGTTCAGACAGCAGCTCATGCAGGTCAAACTTTACCATTCGGCCTTCAGCGCCCGCATCCAGGCGCGACAGGCGAAGGATGGCATTGAAGGTCAGCAGCACACGGTCAACTTCCTCGACCGTGCTTTCCAGTGTTTCCCGCGCCGTTTCTTCACTCATCGGGCTGATCAGCGCCCCCTCGAGCCGGTTGCGCAACCGCGAGAGGGGTGAGCGCAAATCATGCGCGATTGCGTCGCCGGCGTGGCGGCTTGAGGCCATCAGGCGCTCCAGCTTTTCCAGCATCGTATTGAGATGGGTGGCCAGCCGGTCAAACTCATCTCCAGACCCGGCGACGGGCGCGCGGATCGAAAGATTGCCCGCGACAATTTCTTCTGTCGTGCGCGTCAGCTGTTCAGCCCGCCGGGCTGCATAACGCGAGATAAATATGCCTCCGATAAGCGCCAGCAGAATACCGATCGGGGCCGCGGTGGTCACAGCCTGCGTGATCCGCCTCACGATCCGGCCACGTTCACCCGTCTCAATCGCGACAAGCAGCACATTGCCATTGGCCAGCCGTACGATCCGGCCTTCCGCCTCTGTTACGACGGGCGTGCCTTCGCCGCGCGGCATCTCGATGGACAGGCTGACCATGCTGACCTCACCTACCGTTTCCGGCGGAGAGACAGGCAGGTAGGGGAAGTCACCAATGATCCGTTCGCCGTCAGGTGTTTCCAGCTGATAACGAAAAGGGGCGCCCGGTACGAGCGCCCGCTCAATCACGGACTGTTCGAGCCGCTCGAGCCCGCCTGCATTATAGGCGAGCCCGAGCGCTCTCATTTCAGCATCGAGTCTCTGGTCAGCTTCCGCGCGCAAAGACCCGACTGTCGCCTGGAACAAGTAGGCGAGCAGCAAGAAGGAAAACAGCCCGAAAAGGACTGAGTAGATTAGCGCCAGCCGGAACGTTGTCGTCCGAACAAACGCAAAGGGTCCAGATTTCATGCCTGAAGGCAGTAACCCGCCCCGCGCACCGTTTGAAGTAGGGGTTCGTCAAAATCTTTATCAATTTTGGCGCGAAGGCGCGAAACGTGCACGTCAATCACATTGGTCTGGGGGTCAAAATGGTAGTCCCACACCTTCTCCAGCAACATTGTGCGCGTGACCACCTGGCCGGCATGACGCATGAGAAACTCAAGCAGGCGGAACTCTCTGGGCTGCAGGTCGATCTTCTGACCCTCCCGCCACACCTTGCGCGTGAGCAGGTTCATCTCGAGATCGCCGACCTTGAGCTCCGTTACCGGCGGCTCTTCCTTCATCTGACGCCGGCCCAGCGCTTCGACACGCGCAGCCAATTCCGCAGGGGCGAAGGGTTTGGCGAGATAATCGTCGGCGCCAACCTTCAGGCCTTCGACGCGATTATCCACATCCGAGAGGGCTGACAGGAAGAGCGCTGGCGTCTGACCGCCACCATTCCTGTATTCCTCGACGAGCTTCAGGCCGTCCTTTTCCGGAAGCATCCGGTCAACAACAAGGGCATCGAACTCACCATTGCGAGCCTCCGCCAGGCCTTCCGCACCGTCATAGGCCGTCTGGACCTCATGACCGGCTTCGGAAAGCACCTTGTTTATAAACGTCGCATGCTCGCGATCGTCCTCTATTACCAAGACCCGCATAGGTGTTACTCCCTTACTCTCAGTCTTTGCTATCAATCGTCCTGATTTTCACTCAGATCCGCGGTCACGAAATTGGTCTGCTGACCAATCCGTACAGCGAGCAGGAGTTTGTCCCGGCCTTTTGCCTTCACATCGGCAATGGCCGCTTCGAGGTCTTCTACCGAATTCACGGGCATGCTCGCCGCAGACAGGATCGCCATACCGGGACGAACACCGATGTCGCGAAGCGGGCTGTCAGTGTCGAGTTCACCAATGACGAGACCGGCTTCATCAGCATCAAGCCCCATTGAGGTACGCGCTTTCTCGTCGAGTGGACGAAGCGTGACGCCAAGCGGGCCTTCCTCAGTCGCCTTGTCGGACGAGTCAGGGGATGCCGACGATGCAGGGATCAAGGCACCCGGATTCGACGGGCGTTCGCCAACAGTGACTTCGATCTTGGTAGCCGCACCGTCGCGCAGGACCATGAAGTCATTCTTCGATCCGGCAAGCAGGCCGCCCACCATGCGCGTCACAGACGTTGCATCTGTTGCGTCCTTGCCATTGACCGACAGGATCACGTCGCCACGGCGAAGGCCTGCCTTGCGGGCCGGGCTCTGATCGTTGACGTCAGCGATGATGGCGCCTTTGGCTTCATCGAGGCCCTGTGCTTCGGCCATGTCCTTGGTGACATCCTGAATGGTCACACCCAGCCAGCCGCGAGACACCTTGCCGTCCTTGATAAGGGCGTTCGTCACATCAATCGCGAGATCAGCCGGAATGGCAAACCCGATCCCGACCGAGCCGCCTGTCGGCGAAAAGATCGCTGTATTCACACCCACAACGCGTCCCTGAAGGTCAAAGGTCGGACCGCCGGAATTGCCCCGGTTGATGGCTGCATCGATCTGAAGGAAATCAGTATACGGGCTATCACCGCCGAGCTCACGTCCATCGGCTGACAGGATACCGGCCGTTGCCGTCCCGCCAAGGCCGAACGGGTTACCGAGGGCGACGACCCAGTCACCGCGCCGCAATGCTGTGTCCGATTCAAATTCGACATAGGGATAGGTGCCTGGATCATCGACCTTGATGACAGCCAGGTCGGTCTGTGGATCTGTCCCGATCAGCGTGGCAGCCAGTTCACGGCCATCGGCCAGCACGACTTCAATCTCGGTCGCCTGGTCAATCACGTGATTATTGGTGACGATATAACCCTCTTCGGAAATGAAGAAACCTGAGCCGAGCGAACGCGCCTCACGCGTTTGCGGCTCATCGCTGCCTTCGCCTTCATCCTGCTGGCGTTCGCGCATATAATCGTCAAAACCAGGCAGGCCACGGAAGCGCTCGAAGAACTCTTCCATATCGCCCATGCTGCTGATTTCACGCTCTGAGACGACGTTCACACTGACAACAGCCGGGCTGACCTCGTCGATCAGGTCGGCGAAACTGAGAGGGGCACCCGCAGGCGCCTCGATTGTGATCGGTTGTTTGGCGTCGGCCTGTTGGAACGTCTGGGGAGCATAGACCAGCGCCCCTGTCAGACCTGCGCCAGCTACCGCGGCGACCAGGGCCTGTCTTGAAATACCAAACGATTTCATCTTGTTCACTCAACCTCCTACAGTCTTGTCTCGTACGGATATTGTGTTCGTTGCTAGAACAGTGCCAGCCCCCATGTGAATTAAACATCATTTAGACATGAGTGAGGCAATCAGGCGTTTTCATTGAATTTTTCTGTTTCCGAACCCGTGATTTGTGTACTGACGACAGCTTCTGTTTCCAGCGTTCGGTGTACCGGGCAACGATCGGCGATTTCCGCCAACCGCTTGACTTGCTGCGCATTGAGCGCGCCCTCCAGTTCGATGAGCCGGGCAAATACGTCCACCTTGTCGTCCGGGCCGCAGCTCTTGCAGTCTTCTGAGTGAGCCTTGGCATGATTGATCCGCACCGTAACGCGCTCAAGCGGCCATTGTTTCCTGCTTGCGTACATTCTTAGCGTTATGGACGTGCAGCCCGCGAGGCCGGCAGAGACAAGCGCATAAGGATCGGGGCCCGTATCGGTTCCACCAATACTCTCCGGCTCATCAATGACGAAGCTACGTCCGTCGATGAAAACTTCATTCTGGTATGGCCCGGATTTCAGCGTCTCACGGACAACGACGTCATGCGTCTGGCTGATCCGGTCGCCGTCACCCGTTGGCCCATTTAAGTATTTACTCGACCAGGCAGCAATCAGGCTGGCCGCATATTCACCGTCTTCAGGCGCAGTGAGGAAATGGTCCGCATCGTCGAGACTGATGAAACTCTTCGGATGACGGGCCGCAAGGAAAAGGCCGCTCGCATTCTCGATACCCACCGTGTTATCGCCCGGCCCGTGCAGGAAAAGTGTCGGCAATCGGAGACGTCTTACCGCATCTGTCACTTTTGAATCGCGAACATCTTCCACAAATTGCCGGGTGATGGTGAATGGCCGCCCGGCGAGATCGACTTCCGCCTGCCCTTCCTGTTCGATCGCCGCGACATGTTCAGCGAAATTATGGATCACATGACCAGCATCGGATGGCGCATTGATAGTCGCGACAGCTTCCAGGCCTTTTACCTGCGCGCCCGCTACAATCACGGCGGCGCCGCCGAGCGAATGCCCGACCAGGAGTTTCACGGGCCGGTCCTCTGAAGCCATCCAGCGCGTCGCCGCAATCAGGTCAGATACATTTGATGAAAAATTCGTACCCGTGAAATCGCCGTCTGATTCCCCAAGGCCGGTAAAGTCGAACCGCAGCATGCCGATACCGCGTTCCGCCAGCCCCTTCGAAACACGAACCGCCGCGCGTGACTGTTTCGAACAGGTGAAACAGTGCGCGAAGACCCCCCATCCGCGCTGTTCACCCTGCGGGTGATCCAGCCGCCCGACCAGTTCCTGGCCGTTGGCACCGGGAAACCTTACCGTTTCTGTCTGCATCAGAGCCCGTCCTTTTCAACACCAGTTCCTATTGAGATAGGGCGTTGAAGGCGGGGCTTCCATCACGTTTCAGGGAGAGATGGGTTCAGCTTGTCTCTTCCGGCTCGATGGGGCGAATGTCGGCAGGCGTTCTGGCTTGCCTGCGCCGCACTGCAAAAGCCACCACAGCACCTGCCAGCAACAGCACGAAGGGCGTGCCCCAGAGCAGCAGCCCACCAAACCCGCGTGACGGCGGACGGAACAGGACGAAGTCACCATAGCGTTCGGCAAACCAGTCCCGAACGTCTCCATCGGACGCCCCGGCCTCAACCATCGTACGAACCCGCTCGCGCATATCGGCCGCGATCTCTGAACCGGAATTTGAAATCGGTTCATTCTCACAGGCGACGCAACGGATTTCACGCATGAGGTCCTGCGCCCGCGCCTCCTCGTCAGGGTTGGCGAGTTGGCCTTCGGCAGACAGAGCGAGCAGAAACGCCAGGAAAATAGCCTTCATGCATCTGCCTCCCTTGAGGGGACCGATCGCTTACCAACGAAGCTGAGCCCGGCCCCGAGCGCAATGAGGATAACACCAAGATAGACGAGGTCGATCAACGGATTGACGAAAACTTCAAAGGTCCAGCGTGTCCCCGCCTCGGTCCGTCGGCCATCTCCAAAGGCGACGTACAGGTCGGACGTTCCAGTCTTGTGGATGGCAGTCTCCGTCGTCGGCATCCGCGCGGCCGGGTAATAGCGTTTCTGGGGCTCCATTACCGTTCGCGCGCCGGGCCGCGTTGCCGTCAGCGTTGCCCGCTCGGCATACCAGTTCGGGCCTTCAATGCTGCGCACATCGTCCAGGGTCATCGTCCACCCTGCCACAGTGCCACTTTGCCCTTCCTGGAGCGCAAGCGTCGTTTGCGTGCGGCCAGACGTCTGAAGGACCGCGCCAATCATGAACAGTCCAAGCCCGGCATGCGCAATCGTCATGCCCCACACACGGATTGGCATCCTCGGCAAGCGTTTGAAAGTCTTCGCACGACGCCATATCTCCTGCCCCGCGCCGAATATCAGCCAGACACCGATGGCGAGCCCCACGCCGGCCAGCAACGGGATGTCAAAAGGCCCGACACCTGCGAGCCAGAACAGACCAACCAGACCCGCAAAGCCGAGCGCCCACTTCCAGACCGACGTGATATCCGCACGTCCCCAGCTCCAGGCCTGCACAATCGGCAAGGCAATCAGTGCAACGGACATGATCGGCGTAAAAGTAAGATTGAAGTAGGGTTCGCCGACCGAAATCGTATTGCCGGTCGCCTCCGCGATGAGCGGAAACAGTGTGCCAAGCAAAACGGTCGCCGTTGCAACGGTGAGGACGAGATTGTTGCCCATCAACGCACCTTCCCGGCTAGCGGGTAACCAGGCCGGCCCAGATTGCAACTTTGGCGCACGCACGGCGAATAACAGCAATGCCGAACCACCAAACACCAGTAGCCCGCCCAGCAACAGGGACCCCCGCAGCGGATCCACAGCAAAGGCATGAACCGATGTCAGCACGCCGGACCGGACGATAAACGCGCCAAGCATGGAAAAACAGAACGCCAGCACGGCCAACAGCGCCGTCCAGGCCGAAAAACTGCCCCGCTTCTCCGTGACAATTAACGAATGCATAAGGGCTGCACCGATCAGCCAGGGCATGAAGGACGCGTTTTCAACCGGGTCCCAGAACCACCAGCCGCCCCAGCCAAGTTCGTAATAGGCCCAGTAACTTCCTAGCGCGATACCAAGCGTGAGCGGAACGAAGGCGGCCAGTGCCCAGACGCGGACAATCCGCGCCCACTGGCGGTCAATCCGTCCTTCGATCAGGCCCGCCGCCGCAAGTGCAAACACGAATGAATAGCCGACATAGCCAAGATACAGCATGGGCGGATGGATCGCGAGCGCCGGATCCTGTAGCAGCGGATTGAGACCAGCCCCTTGCAAGGGCGCAGGATCGAGACGTGTGAATGGCGACGATGCCAGCAACAGATACATCAGCGACCCAAGGCTGAGCAAGCCCTGCACACCGAGGGCGCGCGCTTCGAACACCGGGCGGTCTGTCTTCATCCACCACGCTGCTGCCGCCCCGAATCCGAGACCCACAAGACACCAGAGCGCCATCGACCCTTCATGATTGCCCCACGTCCCGGCGAGCTTGTACACGAAGGGCTTCAGCGTATGGGAATGATTGGCCACCAGCTCGACCGAGAAATCCGATCGGGCGAATGCATAGACCAGCGTGGCAAATGCGAACGCCATCGTGACAAAAGCGATTTTCGCGAACAGGCCCGCTTCGGCGCGCCGCCCCGACAGGCCAAAACCGGCCTGGATCGCACTGAAGACGAGCGCGATGAAAGCAGCAAAATGCCCGGCTTCGATCATGAAGCCGCCGGTCCCGCCTTCTTCAATTCGCGGGGTTCATAATTTTCATCATGCTTTGCGAGAATATTTTCGGCCGTGAAAGCCCCGTCTGAATCAAACACACCGGTTGCGACAACGCCTTCACCTTCCCGGAAAAGGTCAGGTGCGATACCGGTATAGCTCACCATCACCGTCTCACCTGTATTGTCCTCGATCAGGAAACTCATGTCAGCGGCATCGCCATAGGCGAGCGAACCCGTCTGGACCCAGCCGCCAATACGCACCCGCTTGCCTTCATCGGGCAGGCCTTTTTCAGCGATCAGGCCGGGCGTGTAGAAAAGATCGGCATGCTGCCTGAGGGCAACGGACGCAAGCGCCGCCGCACTGGCCAGAAGCAAGGCTGCTACGCCGACGCCCCAAAGTCTTTTTGTCCTCGCTCTCATGCGGCGATCTTATACCTGACACCCCACAAAAAGACACTGCGACCGAAACAGCTAGTCCTGCGGCGTCTCGTCCGGCCGGGCCTCGTCAATATTTGCCTTGAAAGCCTCGAGCATTCCGAGGCGAGGATCCCCCGGGTCCAGCTCTGCAGTGATCTTGGCCCAATGGGCTTCGGCCGCCTCGAAATCGCCTGCTTCATAGGCTGGCAGGGCTGATAGCAGGCCCGCCCGAATTTGTGTGCCGTCAAGCCGCCAGGCCCGGTTATAAAGCTTTGCCGACGGCGCGGTGACGCGTCCACCATCACGCAACATGACAGAATCAGCGAGTGCAACCAGCGAATCGACGTGGTTGGGATCCCGGCGAAGCGCAGACTGGAAAGCGCGAAGCGCGTCGTCTGTCTGCCCTTGTGAGCGCAGCAGGACACCGATGAAATATTGCGGCTCGGGCGCATCGGGCTGCTCGCGCGCGGCGAGTTGAAGCCGGGCAAGCATTTCGGGCGGCGACAGCTCGGCAGCGTCACGGCTCGCAAGCTCTGCCTCCCGGTGCGCATAAGGCTGCTCGGCAAGCAGCGGACTGCCTTTGAGAAGGTAGAGCCCGATTGCCGCCAGCACGCCGCCCGCCAGGAAGATAAAGGTTTGCCGCGTCATGATTTTCGTAGCGCAATGGTCACACGAAGGCCGCCAAGCGGGCTATCGGAGAGGCTGAGCTTGCCGCCATTCATTTCAGAGATGTCTGCGACAATGGACAGGCCAAGCCCGGTGCCGGGCGCGGTTTCATCAAGGCGCACTCCCCGTTTGACGGCTGCCGCCATCTCGTCCGGGTTCAGCCCGTCGCCATTATCATCAACATGGATCAACATCAGGCCGTTGTCCCCCCGCGCTGCAGAAACTTCAACGCGTGATTTCGTCCACTTGCAGGCATTCTCCATCACATTGCCCAGCATCTCTTCAAGATCCTGCTGTTCAACACGCACAAAACTGCCCGGCTCAATATCCGAAACGACGGAAATACCGCCCTTCCCGAACAGCCGGTTCAGCAGCCTGACGAGGCCGTCCACGACCGGTTTGATCTCTGTTCGCACGCCCATCGCCTCTGCGCGCGCTGCAGCCTGCGCACGTTTGAGATAGTGTTCGACATTCGAGCGCATGGATTCAGTCTGACGCCGGACGACATCATCGAGCGACGTGTTGCCTGTCGCCTCATTACGCAACACGGCAAGCGGCGTCTTCAGCGCATGGGCGAGATTGCCAACATGCGTCTGTGAACGCTCTACAATGGCGCGGTTATTGTCTAGCAGCTTGTTTAGCTCTTCGGTCAGCGGCAAAACCTCGACCGGATAGGTCCCGTCGAGCTTGGATCGCGTACCTTCGCGGATGTCCGCAATGTCGGACTGGACCCGGCTGAAGGGCCGCAACGCAACCCGCACGCCGACCCAGAGCGAGATCAGGGTCCCGGCCGCCAGCACAGTCATCGTAATCAGCAATAACAGGCGCAGGCGGTTCGCCCCTTCATCTGTTGTTTCGCGGTCTGCTGCCGAAACGAGCAGGATAGGTTGCGCACGATTCGGGACCAGGATTGCCTGGGCCGCGACCCTCAAACGCTCATCGGCGGGGCCGCGAATATTCGCATGTCGGATGATGCCGGGATTTGCGAGGGCGGCCTGCGCTAGCCCCTCCGTGACGGGAAGTGGGCCGTCCCACAGGCTCTGGGAGCGGATATCATCGCCGAACTCACCATTCTCCTGAATGGCAATCATGACCCAGTAGCGACCTGACAATGGCAGGTCATATCTCACGTCGCTCGGTAATTTTTCCTCGATGTCGACAACCCGGCCATCCGGCAGGATTTCGAGCGCGCGCGGCAGAGTAACAAGTGTTGAATCAAGTTCCTCCTCGAGAAGCTCAATTGTCTGCGCACGATAGGAAACGGTCATCGCGATCACGCCGCCCAGAACCGCAATCAGGCTCCAGACAATACCGCCGATCAACATGCGCCGGGACAGCGACAATCTGGTTCGACTGATTTCGGGGGCGGGTTCGGTCATCCGTTGGAAGAGTGGAACGAACCGGCGCTAGTCGGCAAGCCCGGCCGTTTCACCTTCCGGCACGATCAGGCGATAGCCGAGCCCGCGCTCGGTCTGGATACGCTCTGTGCCGATCTTCTTGCGCAGGCGGCCGATGAAGACTTCAATCGTATTCGAATCCCGGTCAAAGTCCTGATCATAGATGTGCTCGACCAGTTCCGTACGCGGCACGACCCGGCCCTGATGATGCATCAGATAGGACAATACGCGATACTCATGCGCCGTCAGTTTGATCGGGCGGCCATTGACAGTGGCGCGCGCTGCGCGTGTGTCGACGCGCAGGCTGCCAGCTTCGATTGCAGCCGCCGAGTGCCCTGTCGCACGGCGCAGCAATGCACGCAGGCGGGCCAGTAATTCTTCGGTATAAAATGGCTTGGTAAGGTAATCGTCGGCCCCGGCATCGAAGCCAGCGACCTTTTCACTCCAGCGGTCCCGCGCGGTGAGGATCATTACAGGGAAGTCCTTCCCGTCATCGCGCCAGCGTTCAAGTATGGTTACACCGTCCATCTTGGGCAGACCGAGATCAAGGATCACCGCGTCATAGGGTTCGGTATCACCAAGGAAGTGGCCATCTTCGCCATCTGCGGCGAGATCAACCGCGTATCCAGACTGTGTGAGCGCATCGGCTAGCTGCCGGCGCAGGTCTGCATCGTCTTCAACAACAAGAATTCTCATATGTCTAACCTAGCTGACGCTGATCACCCGTCCAGTCTTGGCATCTATCGTGAATTTCACGAGTTCGCCACGGCCGGTAACCCAGTCGATGATATATACCTTTCGCCCGCCCTGTTCATAGAGGCCGACAAAGTCGCGCATATTTCCCCCATACTGGTTGCGTATGGGGGTAAGGATTTCCTTGAGCGGCTTGATCTCGCCGTTCTGGCGTGCGTTGCGGGCATCGTCAGCCGTAAAGGAACTGCCCCAATTGTCCTGGGCCATTGCAGCCGGGGTCAAAGGCAGTGCACCAAGCACGAGAGCGAGAATCATCCGTTTCATGAATTGCGTTATGACTTAACAGCTCTGAACGGACCCTGAATAAAACTCGAGGAAATCTGACAGGAAACCGTGACAGATCAACGCTTCGAGGCCCATTCCTTAAGCCCGGCATCGCTTGGATCATCAAGCACGATTTCCAGCCGCGTATAGAGATGGCCCGGCTTGTCCTTGAACTGGACGCCCTTGCCCCGGAGCCGAAGGACGGTTCCGGTGTTCGAGCCTTCAGGCACTTTGAGCGTCACATTCCCGCCAGGCGTTTTCACATCAACTGTGCCGCCGGCAATGGCGGTTTCAAGCGAGACCGGCACCGTCATGCGCAGGTCGTTTCCGTCACGCTGCCAGGTGTTGCTTGGGCGAATCTGGATTTCCAGCAGGGCATCGCCGGGGGGGCCACCACTCCGCGATGGCTGCCCCTGGCTTTTGAGGCGCAGTGTTTGTCCAGTCTCAATACCGGGCGGGATCGAGACGTTCAGGGCCTTGCCGTCACCCATTGTCATCTGACGCTTTGCGCCCTGCACCGAGTCTTCAAACGAGATATCTACACGGTAGCGCAGGTCTGCACCCTTGCGCGGGCCCGGGCGACTGCGCTGGCCACCGAACATGCCTGCGAGGATATCCTCGAACGGATCACCCTGAAACGACGCGCCGCCTTGCCCGTGATTGCCGTAGGCCCCACCAAATCCGCCGGCAGCACCATAGCCTGTCTGGTTGCCGTCCGCATCAATCTCGCCGCGATCATAACGGGCGCGCTTGTCTTCATCGCCGAGAATTTCAAACGCAGCTGACGCTTCCTTGAACCCATCGGCCTTTGCCTGGTCATCCGGATGCAAGTCAGGATGAAGCTCTTTCGCCTTGCGGCGATAAGCCTTGCGGATTTCATCCGCAGACGCTGTCTTCGACACGCCAAGGATTTGATAGAGGTCTCGGTTCAACTCGCGAATTTCACTTTTCTGTTGGGGCTGCCGAATAGTTAGGATGCTCCTAGCGTGATTGAAACCCAAGGACCACGCCGTCCATCAGTGCCAACTTCGGCGACACGCACCAGTTCCACTCCATCCGGCACCAAAATCGAGGCCGTTGTGACCAATTCGGTGTGCGTGATTTCTCCAGACGTTTCCGCCTCGACAGAATAGATCCGCGCCGTCAGCGGATCGGGACGGTCCCAGCTGTCTGGAATGTCTGCCCCGCGCGGCATCCAGCTGAGTTTCACCGATCCACCCGGCATCGAAAGCGCTTTCAGGTGAGCAATCGGCCATGGCAGGCCAGCCTTGTCCGAGTGCACAAAGGTCTGCATCTCGCCATCGCCCGCCTGCCAGACAAGGGGAAGGCCCGTTTCATCTGCCTGGAATTCGGCAAAAACAAGCGACCGGTCCACGATCACGACAATCGCTCCGGCGGGGGTTCCGGCCGGATCGCTACCCTTCAGCCCCCTGAGCAGATCAGACAATAGCCATTGATTACCGGACAGGAGTTCTGCGGTCCGAAACGCGACCAGTTCCCAACCGTCCGCTACCTGTACCAATGCCAGGTTTTCGCCAGCCAGGGCGGCAAGTTCAGTCGCGCTCGACAGGTCAGCATCATGCATTTCCACAATCAGACCATTTGCCCTGTCCCAACGACCGGCCACTCCGGCGCCGAGCGGCGCAGCAAGCCGTCCAATTCGCGCAGGCATCGTCACGTCCGCTCGAGGCGCCAGGCTTGATGCATCGGGACCTGCGAGGATGCCGACGCGGCCCGGCCACGGATTTCCCGATACGGCAAGCATCGGGCCAGTTCCGGCAGCCCCCGGCAGTGTCGGCCCATCGATCAGCACAAGTTCAGCTGCCGCGAAACCGGGCGCTGTCGACCCAGCGCGAGGCGTGGTACCGGCAAGCAGGGACATGGCCCCCGTCGGCCGGGCCAGTGTAAGGCGCCGGCTGATCCTGTCATCCGTGGCGTCGCCGATCAGCCATGTGCCATCCAGACCCGCAACCTCGATCATGTCGCCCGGCTCCAGCGTCAAAAAAGCTGGCGGCAGAGTGATTTCAGCCGTTTCACCCTCAAGAAAACTGTCGAGCATGCCTTGCGCCAGCTCAATTGCCACCGCCTCAGACAAGACCAGCGGGATCGATGCCTGAACCGTATAGCGGGGGTCGCCGGCATCCGAACGCGCGTCAACGCTGGCAGGCGCATAGTTTCCGGCGGGACTGACAAAACCGAGAGATAGCCGGCCCGGCTGTTTGTCCAGCAACGGCCGTGTCAGGACAGGAAGCGGCTCCGCCAGCTGATCCGGACCGACTGATATGGACGCCTTGCCCGGTACCGGTCCCAGCACGAGACCGCCTTCTCGCTCGTGGCAGGCCATTGGTTGCAGCACATTCAGCGGCTCCAGCGCCCTGCGCAGGCTCATCGGCCCGTCCAGCGCCATTCCTTCGACTAGCCCCGGCAGGCCTGCTGCATTTAGCGCAACCCCGGCCCGCTGCCCGAGGTGCTGGGCCACTTCAGCCATTGTTATGAGGCCCGTCCGGCCATTCAGCCAATGCCCATATGCCCAGTTAGGCCCATCACTCCATATGTCCTGCCGTGACGGAAAATCAGGCCATGGCCGTGCATCCCAGGCCCACACAAAGGCGCGCTCGACGAAATCCTGAGATTGCCACCATAACAGTGCGGCCTCGAGAGCGCGCCTCTGGTAAACATCATTGCGAGCCCCGCTTGAATAAGGCGGCAGGCCGCTCTCTGCGCTCTTGGGATCATAGAACAGGTTGGGTGCATTGCCGCCCTTGTCGACGGCCGGAAAGCCGATCTCCATCAGCCGCACGGGCTTCAACCCTCCAGTCCATCCGGTTGTCGACCCGTTACGTACCCCGCCCGGCCGGGCATGGTGATCGCTTGCCCACCAGCCCGCGAGATCCTTCTGCCGGAAAACCCAGTGCTCCCCATGCGCAGTATCCGCAATCGGCGTGCGCACCTGCGCGTCGCGATCGGCCGGGCTGGCATAGTACCAGTCATAGGCTTCGCCGCCCGCCATCTGACTTTCCAGATAGGCCGGGTCATCCGCCCCCTGATAGCCCGCCAGCGCGTCGAGATGCTCTGCGCCATCCCGCCAGTCACCGGCGGGCGGGTACCAGTCGACGCCCACAAAATCGATATCGTCTGAGGTCCATAGCGGATCGAGGGGAAACAACACGTCGCCCGAACCGTCACCCGGCGCATAGGCCCCATATTCCGTCCAGTCAGCGGCATACGAAACTGCAGTTCCGGCCCCGACAATTTCCCGAACATCCGCTGCCAGCTGGATAAGCCCCTCCACGAATGGGAATGCACCCAGCTGGTCGCGCACTCGTGTCAGTCCGATCATCTCACTGCCGATCAGCAGCGTATCGACCCCGCCCGCTTCGACAGCAAGACGCGCATGATGAAGGATGAAGTGCCTGAAGCCGTAATCATGATCAGTCCCGAGAAACGCATTGATGTCCTCGCGCGCCTCAGGCGACCCGTCTGTGCTGACCGTGATACGGCCCCGCCACGGAAAGGCGGCCTGCTCAGCTGCACCATATGGATCGGGCAGTTCATTGCCAGCCGGAACATCCATCAGGAGGAAAGGAGAAAGCGTCACCGCAATCCCCTGCGCTTTCATCGCCTGAATACCTTCGACGACAGCCCTGTCGGCTGGCGTGCCGCCATAATTGGCCGCTCCGCCATCCTGGCTAACAATTCTGGCCGCCGACCGGTCCTGCCCCGCGACGCTCCATTCATAAGGCACCGTATGGCGCTCACGCGTCTCCACACCCGGACGGATCACGCATTCGCCTGCTCTCAGATCATTGCCAAACCAGCCAACGGTCAGAGCCGCTGAAGTCGCAGCGGGCAGATCATTCCGCAACTGGTCAAGTGAGCGCATGAAGTTCGCATCGCCAGCGCCATTGTTCATGTTCAACGCACGCTCAATCCCCGGAAAGTGCCGCTCCCGGACGATCTGCTGGCCGTACACGAACTCCCCTGACGCCGGAATGATATTCACGCCGCGCACAATGTCCCGGAGGCCGCCATCCTCTTGGCTCGCCCTGACGACTTCGAAATTCAGTTGTGGCAGTCGATTGCCGAACCGGTCGAGTGGCAGGTCTTCGAACACGATATAGGCCAGTCCACGATAGGCTGGAACGTTCCCCGCGCCCTCAACTGCTTCGATGAGGGGGTCTGCAGACTGGTTGTCGTCACCGCGGTACAGCCGCCAATTATAGTCAGCGAGCCGCAATGCTTCACCATTTGCCCAGACACGGTCAACACGGCTTATAGGCCCCTCTGCGATCGCAACGGCAATACTGACCGTATAGGTGTAGTTTGCAATCTTCGGTCCACCCTTCCCGGCCGATTGCTCCCTGCGCCTCTCGCGAAACCGTGACGCCCAGATCAGCTGCCCTCCAACCCGCATGCGCCCATAAACAGACGGAACCCCCGCCCCTTCCCGGCTTTCCATGACGTGCAATGCATGCACGCGCGGACCATCAATCGGTGGGGCTAGCGCCGTATCGATGGCACGGCCCGCAAAGCTGCCAATCGTCGAACCAATGGCCGCGCCAGAGACTTGAGCGCCAAACACGTTCACGCCATTCGGAAGGGCGGCTGAACCGATCGCGCTGCCGACCTGTGAAAGAATGATCTGTCCCATCTATTCTAGTCCTCCACACCGGGAAAAGAAAACGCACCGGCAATCCGCCGCGTCCACCAGGGCACCATCCGTGTGATGCAGACCCGCCGCGCCCAGTATGCATGGATGATCCGGCCCGGTTCAGTCACGATGGCGCAATGCTTTGCTGAACAGCCCAGCCCCATCCTGAACAGCAACACGTCACCAGCCCGCGCCGCGCCAACGGGTATTTCATCAAAATGCCGCCGGGCCGCGATCAGGAACGTATCGTCACCAACAAACTCCGCCCAGTCGGGGCGATAGGCTGGCGGCGCTTCCGGTTCCGGCCCGACCGTCTGACGCCAGACGCCTCGCAAAAGGCCGAGGCAGTCAGCCCCCACGCCCTTGCAGCTGGCCTGATGCTGGTAAGGCGTATTCAGCCATTCCATCGCCGCACCGACGATCTCGGCGCGCGTCAACGCTTGCCTCCATCATTTCCAGTAGCCGCCGGCCCGGCCAGGACAAAGTCCGGGCCTGGTATATGCGGGAAACCCCTAAAGTTCTCCGTGTTTGAAAAATCGTCCCGGCATGTGGCGAAGCGCTTGTCGCAGGACAGACCATCGACGCCGCTGAGACCGCAATGCGCATCGCCGAGCGCCGCGTCGCACTGCCGGGAATATGTCCGGCCCAGCGGACGTTCGAGATCGGCTTTCAGGGAAATCAGGTTCGCTTCAAAACCGGCATCGCTCTCGGAGATTTCGCTCAGATACCCCGTCCAGACCAGAAGGCCATGCTCCGGCGCTGACCAGTCAACCCTGTAGACATGCACCCTCGCGCCATCCCAAAGCCCCGCACCGAGGTCTTCATCCTTGATTGCTTCGGTTGACAGGGCACCCATGGCAGCCGCGCGGCCCGGCCGAAAGCCCCCTGCCGTTTCAAACCGGCCAGCCTCCAGCGCGGCCCCCGGTTCGAAGATCACGCCATCATGCACAACGGTCTCATCGTGATCCGTCAGTGCGACAAGCTCACCGTCGCGGCGGACCAGTTTCCAGCACAGGCAGGTTGAAAGCACGCCTGTCTCAAGCCGGGCCCGAAAAGCTGAGTTCATAACTTTCATGAGAAATCTCCTCAGCCGACTTCAATGATGGGGAGGCTGACGACACGCCCTGCTCCGAACGTATCGAAGCTCAAATCCAGCGCGTCGGTATCAAAGCGCACAGCGCAATCGAAGTCGAAGCCGGCGGTCACAGCCACGCCCGTCCCCGGGGGCGTGTCAAAAGTCACCTCACCGGTGAGCGTCGACACCTGCCAGCCCTCTGATACAGGCGCACCGTCCAGCGAGATGACCACGCTGGCATCAACGGGTTTGGTGATCACCCGCGCGCCATTTGCGTAAGTCTTCACCAACTGGAACTGTGTCCTGTCGCCATCGCCCGTCCCAATCGCCTGATCTTGCGGCGTGGGTTCAGTGCCAAACATCCCGCTCGAAAAGTCTGTCGGATCGCGAAACCGGAATGATCGCAAACGCCCCCGCCGCGCATCAAAGAACGCCGTCAGGAGAGCAAGCTCGGCCAAAGAAGACACCGCGCTTGCGAGGTCCCAGCGCCGACGCGGCCCGACCCATCGGCTGTTGCGCACTTCAGCACCGCTTGCCAGACGGACAATCTCGGTCTGCCAGACCGGGCCGCCACTCCCGCCCAGCCCGAGCGCCAGCGGGAAGCTCACATCGTCAAATCCTGCATCACTCATCGGTACCGCGCCCCCAGCGCTGCGGCTTTAGTGATCGCCTTGGCAATTTCGGTTCTGGTGCCGGCCACTGGCCCGCTGCCTGCCCCGCCGGCGACATTCAGATTGACAGTCTGGCCGCCCTGGCCCAGCCCGGCATTGGCAATCGCCGCCTCCGCTGCAATGCGGGCAAGATCCGCCAGAACCGACTGCGCCATACGCGCAAAATCCAACTCACCACTTCGCGCCGCCTGTGAGAGCGCCGCTTCTATATTGAGTCCCGCCCTGCCGAACGCCTGCTCCAGCGCCTCTGCAGCCTCCCGTCCCGGCCCATCGGCCAGCGCGCGAACCGCCTCACCAGCGCGGTCAAGATTCGATTCGAGTGTGTCCATCACTTCGTCTCCATGTCTGGGTAGCGGGCCATCAGCCGCTCAAACTCAACCTGCGGAATCTCGCTGGCCTGCTCATTCGTCAGCCATCGCCATTCCTTCAGCGACAAGGACCACACATCCTGCGGCTGAAGCCCGATGCTGACGGCGAAGCGCATCATTTCAGCCCAGGGCAGCATGGAACGCCTCCGCCACGGCGCGGGCCGCATCTGCGGCATTAACGTGCATGGCGGTCGGCATGGCCGCATCCGTCCCGCACCCGCCTTTCAGGAGTGCGCCGAGCACCAGCATCAGTTCACTGGCTGACAGCGCCCTCATGCGGGCCTGCAACTCAGCGAGCGACTTACAGCCGAACGCTGTTTCGATGTCCGCCAGGGCCCCAAGCGTCAGGCAAAGCCGGTGCGGCTCACCTTCAATGCTGATTGAAACTTCTCCCCTGACGCCGTTCATGCCGCCGCCTCAAATGACAGCTGGCCAGCAGACAGGAGTTCGATTGCGAACGTCGCTTCAGCGTCGTGCGTACCGCTCCAGTTGAGCCGGGCAATCTGAAAAGCGCCCGTCACGCTCCCAAGTCCCGGCACGACAAGCTGCCAGCGTTCGATTGCGCCCCGAAAGAAGGCAAGTCGCATCCGCTCATCGCTCGCCGCATCCTTGAACAGGCCACGCCCGCGCACGCGCATTGATTTCACGCCCGCACCTGACAGCAATTCGCGCCAGCCTTCAGGGCTTTCGGCACTGGTCGCATCGACAGCTTGCTGGTTGAGCTCCAGCTCGCTTGTCCGGATGCCCGCCAGCGTCACGAAACTTTCAGGCGTATCGCCGCTGGCTATCTTGATCAGGACATCGCGCCCCTTTTGTCCGGCCATCAGCCCGCCTCCTCTGTGATGATCCGGACCCTGATGATCCCTCTGAATTCCCGAAGGTCCGGCGTGCGCATCACATCCGAATAAATCGTCTGCACCATCACGACACGCTGGCTGGCAAGTGTGATCCCTGCATTGTCAGCTGCCTGCCTGAGCGCGCCGATGACCTCCTTGGCGGCCGCGCGTCCCCCGTCGCGGGACCGCACAGACAGCGTGATCGTGTGGCTTTGCCCCGCCATGCCAGACACGCTCCGCTCTGACACTTCATGGCGGTCAAGGAAGGCGCACGGAAAGGCCGGCTCCTGTGTCTCGTCATCGAAGATGCGGGCCGGGCTCCCAAGCAGGGCCTGAACGTCGCCATCAGTGCGCAAAGCCGTAAGGAAAGCGCGCTCCAGGGCCGCTTCGGCAGGCCAGATCATGCCATCGGCACTCATATCCGGACCTCCCGGCGCGAAGTGATGATGGCCTGCGCCTCGGCCGGTATGGCGTCCGACCCATCGCGTCGATACGCCGAAGCGATCATGTATTTCAGGGCAAGCAGCAGATCAGCTGGTATGTCACTCGCTTCACCATAACCGGCCACGTAATCGACCTGGCTGCGGCCGCCTACCGGCACGGTTGGACACCAGCTAGCGGCACGCACCTTCAGCCGGCCACAGGAAAGCTCGAACTGGCTGGTGACGTCTGTCTCAAGGCCTTCCGCATCAATGGTCTTCACGGACATGATCTGGGTGACCGGGCCGGGACGAAGCCTGAAGCCCCGCCCTCCAATCGTCCCGGGCCAGCCCGCCCAGCTCTTTCGCAGTGTACGCGTCACCAGTGCAATGCCCGCCGCCGCTTCCAGTCGTGCCTGCGCACTCGTCACGAGGCTCGCCACGAGCATATCTTCGCCTTCATGGCCAACCCGCAGGAAAGCCTTGGCCGCAGCAAGGGACAAAGCCTCCTCGCCCGGCGGTGAAATCACCGTCAGTGTCATGATTATCTCTCAGATTTTAAAGGAGTCTGGTCGCCCCCTACGGACGGGGTCGGCGCCTAGACGAGCGCCTGAAGCTTCTCGATGATGGAGGCACCAATCGGCAAGCCGATGGAGCGGAGCATCTCGTCATCGATCTGCGTTTCCGAGGAATTGATGAGGGCTGCCACAGCTTCGGCAAGCCTGGTCGTGAATTCCTCCTGCTGTGGTTTGGTGAGCAGCGAAGCCTGGCGAACGAGTGTAACAATGATGGATTCAAACATGTCGGTTTCCTTGGTTTGAAATGAGGGGGTGGTAGTCGGACGCCGCGCCCAGTCGGCGTCCGGAACAGGCAATGAGATCAGAACACCATCACCTTGATGGCATCGAAATTCTGGACACCGCCGCCGACACGCTTTGTCGTATAGAACAGGACGTAGGGTTTGGCCGAATACGGATCGCGGAGCACGCGGGCACCCTGCCGGTCAGCGATGAGATAGCCGCGCCGGAAGTCTCCGAAGGCAATCGCCGCATTGCCCTCGCCAATGTCCGGCATGTCTTCCAGCTCCGTCACCGGATAGCCGAAAATGGTCTGCGCCTCGCCGTTCATTCCGGGGCGCCAGAGATAACGTCCGTCGCCATCCTTCAGTTTACGGACGGATGCGACTGTACGGCGGTTCATGGCAAAGCGGCCATTCGTACGAAACTGGCTTTTTGGCGTCTGGATCAGGTCGATGATCTGATCGCCTGCATCCTCTGCCGTGAAATCGCCGGCGACCGAACCAATCTTGCCCCAGGCATGGCTCGCTTCGGCCACCACGTCGTAATCAAGAAACCCCTTCGGCTTACCTGACCCGTCGCCGCTGACGAATGCCGCACTCTCCTGGATCGAAAATGCTGCCTCGACTTCATCGGCCAGCCACTCATCGACATCCGCATAGCTGTCCTCGAGCAGTGTTTGCGTTGCCGCAGGCATGGCGTAGAGTTCACCTGCCGGGAATTCCAGCAGACTAAGGCCCGCCGTGGTGGTTTGGCTGCGCGCATCGGTTTCGCCGGCCCATGCCGCACCGACACCCAGGCTCACCGGCTTGCGATACACCCCTGCAGACGTCTGTCGAACGCTCGCAATCTGCCGCATCGGTGAGGCCTGCATCAGCCGCGCCTCGATCATCCGGTCGAGTTCTGGAGGCGCGGTGTAGCCGCCCTGCTCGTCCGTCCCGGCCGAAAGCGCCTTCACATCGAGCCGCGACAGGCCGCTATCATCACCAGAGCGCAGATAGCGTGACCAGGCCTGCGAGCGCTCTCCCTCGGCTTGGCCCACCGGCGCCTCACCGCCCGGTCGCGCCGCCTTGAGGCTAAGCGTGTCGAACCGCCGATCCAGCTTCCGCAGCTTCTCGTCAATCAGCGTATCGGCGCTGCCTTTCGCTTCGATCTCGCTCAGGCGTGCATCATTGGCTTGTTTGTACGCCTCGAATGCGGCCATCATGTCGGCGGCGACTGACTTCATGTCAGTGCCAGCCATCTTGGTTTCCTTGGTCATGCTTCTCCTCATTCACGCCGCCCGTGCGACGTCTCCAACAATTGAAAATCTTGCGGCAGGCTGCATCGGCTCTGCGACCAGCGAGATCTCGACAAGCTCGACCTCAACAAGTTCGCGGCCACCCTCTACGCGCGGCTTCCAGAGTTTCGCCCGGAAGCCGATGGACAGGCCATCGAGCCCGGCCCGCAGCATGGTTTGAGCTGGGCCACTCTCAATCAGCCCACGGACGAAAAGGCCTCGCCCGTCTTCCACGAGCCTCGTCCACCTTCCGGCTATGGCGCCACTCCTGTGTTGCAACAGCATCGGGACCGGTCCGGCCGCAAGACTGCGCGCAAAGGCTCCGGGCCGGACAACATCGCCAGACAAGTCCGCAATGGCGAACAAGGCGGCATAGCCTTCAATCAGCACAGGCTCAGTCATTGGCCAGCTCCAGCTTGTCCTCAATCCGGCTGAGCTGGTCACCGATTGCCTCAAGGCGGGCCTCCACGCGGGCGAGCCTTTCAGCAACAGGCCGCGCAATATCGGCGCGCCGCTCCAGCGTCGAAATCCGTTCAGCTGCCGCTCCGGCCCAGAACAAGGCCCCGCCTGTCTGCAGAGCGAGCGCAAGCACGAAGCCGGCTGTGATCTTGCGCTCGATCATTGGCCCACTCCCGCAAGCTTCCTTTTCTCGTCGCCTGTCAGGAAGCTTGCCGCTTCAAGGCGCGCCCAGAGCGCTTCGCGTTCAGCTGCGAAAGCTGGCACATGGTCTACGTCTGGTTTGATGCTGACCCCGTCAAAACGGCCCGAGAGCCAGACAGACAGCGCGTCAGCCAGCTTGTGCACCAGCGGCAGGACCGTCAGCCTCCAGAAGGCGAGATTGGCTTCCTTGTAGGTCGCGTAGGTGTTGTCACCCGGAATACCGAGCAGCATGGGCGGCACACCGAAAGCGAGCGCAATCTCACGGGCGGCGGCATGGCGCGTCGCCGCAAAGTCCATCTCGGCTGGCGACAGCGACATCGGCTTCCAGTCCAACCCGCCATCAAGCAGCAATGGCCGTCCTGCATTGAACTTACCGGTATGGGCCGTCTCGAGTTCTTCCTTCAGGCGGTCAAACTGCTCAGGCGTCAACGTCGCGCCATTCTGCCCATAAATCAGCGCGCCAGATGGCCGGGCGGCGTTGTCCAGCAGGGCTTTCGCCCAGGCCGCCGCGCCATTGTGCAGGTCCAGAGCTTTTCGGGCCGCCGCCAGCGGCGACAGGCCGTAGACACTGTCACCGGGATGATAGAGCTTCAGGTGAAGCACAGGACACCAGCCGTCCGCTTCACGGTGGATCAGGCGCTCACCCTTGCGCTGGCGAACAGCCCAGCCGAGCAGGCCGCCCTGCACATTTGTCTCGGCCCGGACGGTATCCGGACGCAGGGCAAACAGGCCTTTCGGCGTGTCGTCGCCAGCGAGTGTTACGGCCTCTGCCCAAGCATTGCCGGTGATCTGCAGGTCGCCATACAAGCGTTCCAGCAAGACGCGTCCGGCTTCATCCGGCGACGGATGCGCCAGCAGCAGGCTCGCAGTCTCGTCATCGCACTGCAGCGGAATGGATGCGGCAGCTTCAGCGATCATGCGAACGCAGCGATGCACGACAGCATTACCGATATAGCCATCCCGCATCAGGGCACCGGCATCCATCCGGCCCCACTGGCCTTCCGGCAGATTGGCCAGTGCCACGATCGAGGAAGACACCGACCGGGTCTCAGCTGTTTGCCATGGCCACTTCATGCATATGCTCCGCTTGCTGGTCGGACGGCGCACGGGTCTGACCCGGCCTTGCCCGCTTCGTTCGATGAAGACACCCTATGCGGCGGGCCTGTACGGTCTGATTTTTTCCTGAACTGTCCGGTCCCGCATGGGGCAGATGGCGGGGAGACGCCCAACCGTCCGCATCAGAGGCGCTGGATGCGCGGGGTGTACTGCGGCTGTACCATTAGTGCACCGATCGCCCAGACGAGTGCATCGACCCGGTCCGGCGAATGACTGAGTCCGGCCGTCCCGAATCTCAGCATCTCGTCTTCCAGCTCCATCAGCCCATCAGCGTGAAGAATCCTGCCCTGCTCATAGAGCACCGCCACAGGCATCGCCCGCGCACGTTTGGAAAGGTGGGCGTGCTTGAGGATAATTGGCAGGTCACAGCCAGCAGACTGCAGGATGGATCGCACCATCTCCCCGCCCTGGTTCGCTTCAGCAAGGACCCTGCTTGCACCGACGGTACGCGCCAGTGCCAGCACCCGGCCGGCCCAGTCCAGTGGAGAAAGCCCGCGGACCGTCGCATCATTGAGCACCAGACAGGCCCGTTCACCGGTCGGGATTGTCCCTGTCCCAACAGCGACAATACCGCACGCATCCGCATTCGGGCCAATGCTGACTGGCGGGTCAACGGCGACGATAATATCATGCAGGTTCAGGTCTGATGCGTCCCGCCTTGCCTGTTCTATCAGGCTACGTGTCCACAGGGCGCCCTCCAGATCATCCAGCAGCATGCCCTCAAGTTCCTGCTGGCCGATCTGGCTTCCGGCATAGGTTTCATGGACATGTTCAAGAAAGGCCGCCGACAGGTAGTCAGCATTGTCCATCGTCGTTGACCGCGTGATCACCACGCTTCTGTCCTCAACCATCTTGCGGATGAGGGTCACCGGCCGCGGCGTCGTCGTCACAACGGCGCGCGGCATATCCCCCAGTCGCAGGGCCATCTGCAACATGTCCCAGACCGCAGTGCCGCGCGGCCACGCGGCCGCCTCGTCGCACCATGCAGCATCGAATTGCGGCCCACGAAGACTGTCAGGGTCTTCGGCGGAGAAGACATGCGCTTCAGCACCATTCGGCCAGACAAGACGCCGGCGGGACACTTCGAAATGAGGCGGCGTCTCTCCTGGCCGACAGATGCTGCGTAGGCCGGAAACACCCTCAATCATCACCTCACGGGCATCGCCAATCGTCGGCGCGACAAGCGCAATCCGCCGGCACCCTCCAGCCATCACACATAGCCTCACCCACTCAGCGCCAGCGCGTGTCTTGCCGGAGCCTCGCCCGCCCATCATCAGCCAGGTTCGCCAATCGCCCTCCGGCATGCGCTGTGACGCGCGCGCCGTCAGTGCAAAGGAATGCGCCACGTGTTCAGACATGGCCGAAAGCGGGTAGACGGATCATTGCCCTGTTTGTTAGCTGGTACATAAGAGCGGCGGACGGAATCCGCTGCCGCGCCACGGCCGAGGGCATCAGACACGACAAGTCTGGCGAGGCCACAGGGGAGAGATGCCATGTTCCTGTTACTACTATGGTGGTGTGTCGATGATCATCTTGCGGCCGCGCTGGAGACGCCCGGTCTCGGCAGCTTGCCACTATGGGTGCCGCTCATCCTGTCATTCGCCTTCAGCTTTACCTTGCAGGGCGCTGTAAAACGCAAAAATTGACGACACCTCGGCTAAACAGGCCACGCCAAATTCACCCAGCAGGCGTAATGCAAGGTAATTCCCGCTCTGATTGCTGGCGCGCGATACCGGTTCGCCTCACCATGTCCTGATGGCGGGACATTCACCTCTGACAGCGGGACGTCCACGTCCTTCGGCACATGCCGGCATCGTCGCTTCTGTCTGGCGGCAGGTCTGTGCACTTGTGCTTGGTATTGGCGGCTGGAAAGTTGAAGGTGACTGGCCCGATGCACCAAAAGCCGTGCTTATTGCGGCGCCCCATACGTCAAACTGGGATGGTGTGTGGATGCTCGCGGCGGCGGGTTATTATGGCATCAAGTTACGCTGGATGGGCAAGCGATCGCTTGTCTCTCACCCTTTGGGCTGGCTTGTGCGCTGGCTTGGCTGCATCCCGGTTGACCGGAAGGCCGCCAGCGACCTCGTCGATCAGATGGCAGACGCTTTTGCCAAAGCAGACCTCCTCACACTCGCGGTAGCGCCAGAGGGCACACGGTCTGCGACGGCCGACTGGAAGAGCGGCTTCCACCGGATTGCCCGGCGGGCCGACGTTCCCATGATCATCAGTGTTCTGGATTATGGCTCCCGCACCGTCCGGATTGCAGGCCTGGTAAAACCAACGGACAACTACGAAACAGACCTGGCGAAAATCAAATCATTCTACGCTGGCGCGCATGGGCGCCATCGAGAGCAATTCGATATTGATCGGGGATGAAAGGTCAGGCCGATAGCCATTTGCGAAAGACATAGGCCGACAGCGCCGAAGCTGCGATGAGCACGATAATCGCAAACGGATCAACGTATTCCGCACGCCTGAACCAAGCGGCCGGCACCAGGTAACAAACCAGTGGCGCAGCCCAGACGGCCGGTTCTCTGGGAAGAAAAAAACCTAGCGCGAAGATGATCCCCCCGGACAGTGCGAGCCATACGCGCAGGAATTCGAGTTCCGGTCCGGGCGGCAACCACATGAATTGCAGGCTGACGAGAAAGGCAAAACCTATCAGGAACCCCGCCAGCCAGCCAATTCGCAGAAGTCTTGTCATTCCGGATCAGACACTTTCACCACCAGTTTGCCAAGGTTCTTTCCGGTAAAAAGGCGATCCAGCGATCCAGGCGCATTTTCGAGTCCGTCGACAACATCGGTCTCGAACTTGAGTTTCCCCTGCATCAACCAGCCGGCCATCGCCTGCATGCCTTCTGCAAAGCGATCAATATAATCGGTCACGATGAACCCCTTGAGGGTCACGTGTCGCATTAGGAGCATGGAGAAATTGTAGGGCCCCGGCACTGGCTCAGTTGCATTGTAGGATGATATCAAGCCACAGAGCGGCATACGTGCAAAATCATTCAGGCGGGTAAGGATCGTATCCATGATCTCCCCGCCAACATTCTCGAAATTAATGTCGATGCCGTCCGGGCAATGCTTGTCGAGCGCCCCGCCGACGTCCTCGGTCTTGTAGTTGATCGCGGCATCGAAACCTGCAGTCTCGATCAGCCATTTGCACTTGGCATCCGACCCGGCAATGCCAACGACCCGGCAACCCTGTATCTTCGCAATCTGTCCGACCATCGACCCGACAGCCCCTGCTGCAGCTGACACGACAACCGTTTCGCCGGGCTTCGGTTTGCCAATGTCCATGAGCCCGAAATACGCGGTCATACCGGTCATGCCGATCGGCCCCATATAGGCTGTCAGCGGCACCCCCGGAAGCTGTGGGAGCTTGTTGACCTCAGTGCCGGGCTTAACCTGGTAAAGTGACCACTGGCCAATGCCGGAATTGACAATATCACCGGGCTCAAGCCCGTCGAACCGACTTTCCTCAACCATCGCGATCCCCCCGCCACGCATCGGGTCACCTATCTCGACGGGCGGCATGTACTGGTCGCGGTCAGACATCCAGATACGATTGGTCGGATCAAGCGACAGGTAAATCGTTCGAATACGTACTTCGCCATCTTCCAGCTCGCGGACGGGCGCGTCCACCAATTCCAGGTCGCCCTCACCAATATCGCCGACGGGGCGATTGCGCAGGATCCAGGTCTTGTTTGTCAGTGCCATCTTGTCTCTCCCGATCGTATTTTATCCGACCTTACGCAATCGGGCCGGTACTGGCGAGCCATCACGTCGCGGCGTCTCAGGCGCTAACTACACGATTTCCCAATGGCGTCGGACGACGCAGGCACATTAACCCGCTTCAGTTCGTGGCACCGGTGACGGCGTCGATGGGAATGTCGTAATGCCGGGCGCAGAACTGGCAGTCGATCTTCAGCATACCATCAGGTTCAACCATCTCGCGAAGGGACTCGTCAGGCATTCCGGTCAGGGTGTCGCGCAGCCGTGCCTCATTACAGGTGCACCGGTCCTCAAGCGCTTTCGGGTCCTCCATCCGCACGCCGCCCTCATGGAAAAGACGGAAAAGAAGATCCTGCGCCGGTAGCGTCTCCGATGTCAGTTCTTCTGGCGTGAGCGTCTGGAAAAGTGCCTGCGCTTCACGCCACCCTTCCCGGGTTTCGCCGCGTGCTTCGTCCGCTGCGATACGCTGGATCATCAGGCCGCCGCCATGCCAGTCACCAGCCAGGTCACGCCTGACAGACAGGGCAAGACACGTGTCCACCTGCTGGGAATCGCGGAAGTAATCCTGCGCACAGTCTGCAAGCGAGCCTTTCATCAGCGGCACAACACCCTGATAGGGCTGCGCTCCGACGCGGTCTTCCATCAGGATAAGCGCGAGTGCCCCCTGCGGACCGAAGAGCTGAGGCATGTGAGGCTTCTCACCCCGATTGACCTTTTCCAGGTACGCCCAGCGTTCCTGTTCGAATTTCGCATAGGCGCGAACGCTTCCATCGCTGCGATAATCGCCAACCAGCATGGAGACAGGGCCATCGCCTTCGGCCTGCGTCATCACACGCCCCTCAAACTTCATGCCTGCCCCGACCAGCGTCGCCAGGATCAACCCTTCGCCCAGAATCTCGCCGAGATGGTCGGGATAGGCATGGCGCCTGAGGATTGGTGACAGGGATTGCGGCCCCATTCTTACAATGCGACCGGATATGGGCAGGGTGTCGGACGAAAAGCCGGCAACAAAATCAAAAGGGCTTAAAGTTGGCTGTGTCACAAGAATGGTCCGGTTGGCTGGTGTTCCGCCCATTTGGTCGCGACGTGGGCGCAGAGCAAGGAATAGCTTGCAGGTTCTTCGTCACGCCCGCCGGAAGCCAGGAGCTTGTAACCCTCTATACTGCAATGATCAGTACGATAGATGAAATCCAATCTATCGTCGAAAGGGCGATTTAAGCACACTCCATTATGCCAAATACTCAATCGCTGTGCTGAGAGTATTCCAATTGCTTAAATTCCTGCGTGAATACGTGTCCGTCCAAACGGAGAAACCCGAACTGAATCGGGCGCGATTCCGTGCGATGACCCAGCAGATGCCGCTCATGTACGGCATTCTGACCATCAACATGGTTGGCCTGTCCGCAACGCACATGCACGTCGCTCCTGCACTCCTGACGCTAATCATACCAGCAGTGCTCATGGTCTACATGGTCACGCGAACTATTCATTTCGTTCGCGCAAGAGGACAACATTTTGCCGACGAGGTGATCCGCCGGAAGCTTGAATGGACAATTATAACGATCGGGCCAGCCGGGGCTGTATTTGCGGCCTGGGGTGTTTCCTTCCTGCCATTTGGGACAGCCGAACAAAATGCGGGGGCGCTGTTCTTCAACGGCGTCACGACGCTGGCTTGTGCCTTCTGCCTGCTGCAGCTCCGGCAAGCTTTCACACTCCTGATTGTCGCTGTTATTCCAGTGACTTGCGTCGGCCTGTTCCTTCAGGGTTCGCTCGCCTTTTCGAATGCTGCGATCAACCTCGCGCTTGTTTCGGCCGTCCTGTGTACCGTTCTGTCCAACAGCGAGCGGGATTTCACACAGATGATTATCCAGAAGCGTGAACAGCGCCGGCAGAACATCCGTCTTCAGTCCCTCAACGAAGAAAACCACCGCCTCGCAAATACTGACAGCCTCACCGGGCTCGCAAACCGCCGCCAGTTTCTCGCCGAGATCGACGGGCTCGTTGAAGAGCACGACCTTCACGAAGCGGACTTTGTCGTTGCCCTGCTGGATCTCGACGGGTTCAAGCCGATCAACGATGTGTTCGGTCATCCGGCGGGCGATCAGGTTCTGATCGAAACCGCCGCACGGCTCCGCAAGACTTTTACCACGGAAGACGTGACCATTGCGCGCCTCGGTGGCGATGAATTCGGTCTCCTGTTCCGCAATCCCGGTCCGGACGAGGTTGTTAGATCGAAAGCCCTTCAAGCGTGCATGGCGCTTCGCAAATCCTTCCACTTCGATGAAGGCTCAGCCAACCTGTCCGCAACGCTCGGCATGGCGCGTTTCCCGACTTCAGCCAATACACGCAGCCTGCTCTTCGATCGTGCCGACTATGCGCTGTACTTTGCCAAGCAGAACGCCAAGTCTGAACCGGTCTTCTTCTCGCACGAACATGAACGGCTGATTTTTGCCAACAGCGCCATGGAACAGGCGCTTCGGGACGCAGATCTCGAAAAGGAAATGTCGGTTGAATTCCAGCCAGTCCTCGACCTGTCATGCGGACGCACCAAAAGCCTTGAGGCGCTTGCGCGCTGGTATTCTCCCACGCTTGGCCCTGTCCGCCCTGACCTGTTCATCAAGTCAGCCGAAAATATCGGGATGATTGGCCGCCTCACTGAAGTCCTGTTCCGCAAGGCGCTGGCTGAAGCGACCCACTGGCCGGAGCATCTCCTGCTGACCTTCAACCTCTCCGCCATCAGCCTGACATCCAAACGACCGGTCATGCGCCTGATGTCGATGGCGGAAAAAGTCGGGTTTCCAGCCAGCCGGATCGTTTTCGAGATCACGGAATCTGCTGTGATGAAAGACTTCGACCGGGCCATGGAAGTGCTCAACTACATTCGCGGCACCGGCAGCCATGTTGCCATCGATGATTTCGGCACAGGCTTCTCAAGCCTCGCCTATGTCCACAGGCTGCCCATCGATATCCTGAAAGTTGACCGCAGCTTCATCCGCGACCTGGCCCAGAACGACAAGAGCGCCAATGTACTACGCTCGATCCTCGGTCTCTGTGAAAACCTGAACATCGGGTGCGTCATCGAAGGTGTCGAAACGCAGGAACAGTTCGATCTCGTCAGCGATATCGGCGGGCAGTACATTCAGGGCTATTACTACAGCAAACCCCTCTCGGCCGGCGACACGCACATGGTCCTCCAGATCGAGTTCGAATGCGAAAGCCCGGCCATATTGCGCCGCGCAGTAAACTGAACGCCTAGCGGATCCAGGCCCCCGGCGCATCGGTCTTGTAACCGATCGCCCTGTACGCCGCATCGATAAGAGATTGGCCACGCTCATTCATCAGCAGGCCATTGCCCATTTGCGTCATCGTATAGCTGAATGCCAGCCCGCATTCGGGGTCTGCAAAGCCTATATGGCCACCCGCGCCGACATGGCCAAATGCCTTGTCGCCGATGATCGCTGACTGGTCCTGGCCTTTGCGCAGCGCCCGGTTATCCATCGATTTCATGAAGCCTGATGCAAACCGTGTCGGCACGAGCAGCGTCGCGTCCTGCTGCGTCGCAGTCGACACCATGCCCATAGCGGCCAGCCTTTCACTCGAAACCAGCGATCCATCATTGCACGCAAGCGGCGTATACATGGCCACCTGCCCGCGCGCATTGGATAGCCCGCCAGCCCCGCCAATCTCTGCTTTGTGGGCGGCAGGGTCATTGAAGCTCCAGCCGCCATTGTTGATGAAAGACAGCGCCTGGATACTGTCCGGTTTCGACAGGAGCTGCTGCATGAAATCCGATAGCGGATCGCCCGGCTGCGGCGCATAGGGAAGAATGTCGGCAATATGTGGCTCGACGCCATCGGGCAGGCCGATCCAGTATTGTGCCCCGGTCGGACCGGCAACTTCCTCTGCGAAAAATGTACCTAGCGACCTGCCTGAAACCCGCCGCACAAGCTCGCCCACCGTCCAGCCGAAATTGACCATATGGTAGCCATTGCGCGTGCCCGGCTCCCAGAAGGCCTCTTCGTCTTCCATGCGCGAGATCATGTAATCCCAGTCGAGAAACCCGCCCGGCTTGACCGGTTCGCGGAGCGCAGGAATGGCGCTCTCATGGTTCAGCATCATCTGGACGGTGGTGTTTTCCTTGCCGTTCTTTGCAAACTCCGGCCAGTATTTTGAGACCGGGGCCTGCAATTCCAGCTGACCGCGATCGATCAGCATGTGCGCACAGAGGGCTGTCGCTGCTTTAGTGCAGGAGAAGATGATTGAGACGGTGTCTTCACGCCACGGGTCACCTGAGCCGACATCGGCAACACCGCCCCACAGATCAACCTGCGTTTCGCCATTCACGCTGAGGCAGACCGAAGCCCCCTTTTCGCCGCGCTCGGCAAAGTTGCGCTCGAACTCTTCCTTGAGTTCGGCAAATTTTGGATCGCAGGTTCCCTGTACCGTGCTGGACATCGACTCTCCTCCCTCTTTTTCTTGTCTGTTGAGAGCGAAGAAACGCGAACCTAGACCACACTTCAAGCCGGGCCGTTGCGGCAAGTGTCAGAAATAGAGGAAATATACCGCGAAGGCGACGAACAGGATTGCGCCGACGATGAGGAGTTCCAGTTCGTGCCGCTTGATCATCTCTTCAGCCTTCTCGCCCACCACCATGACGAGGGCGGCGAGCGCAAAATACCGGATCGAACGAGACAGGGTGACGGCGATGATGAACAGCACGATCGGATAGCCGGCCGCCCCTGCCGCCGCGACGCCGACCTGGAACGGGAACGGTGTCACCCCGATCATGAACAGGGTTGCAAACCCGTCTTCGCGCAATTGCGTCATCGTATCTGCATAGGCCTGCTCGGCGTCCAGCATCGACACGAGTGGTTGTATGGCATCTTCCGCGAAAGCCGCGCCAAGCCAGTACATCACAAGCCCGCCCAGCACATTGCCAAGCAACAGGGCGGCGGCAACCAGCCAGGCCTGTTTGCGCCGAAGTGCCATAATGGGCAGGAAAATAGGTTCAGCCGGTACGACAACAATCGTATTCTCGATGAAGCCGATCATCACGGAAACGGGCAGAGCCCAAGGGCCTTTGCCCCAGTTCGACACTCTCTGCCGCACACTGATCCTGGTCGTCTGGCTCGCCTCTGACATGATGACTGAACGAGCCGGCCTGCGATGGCGTTCCCTGGCAGTCGCCGTTAGAAAGACCGCCCGAACCAGAAGCGGATGTCATTGTCCGGGGTCGCATCATTCAGACCAAAAAGATTGCCTAGTGACCAAGTCCACCCATCATCGAGTCTGACCGTGAAAACAGGACCAATTTGCTGGCTGCGCCCCTTGACGCCGAAATCGTCACTGCTTCCCAGCGAATTGTAGGATTCCAGTGCGAGATTGTATCGAGGCGAAACCTTGTAGAACAGCCCTGACCGTGCCGACAGCAGAACACCGTCGGCCGCATTGTCCCCGAACTGGACAGCTGTCAGGGCGACTGCGCGGGCACTGAGCCGGTCTGTAAGACGGAACTGGTTACTCCAGTTCAAGCCGAGCTGATCGGGCGCATCGCCATCACTGATCCTCGCATCAAATCTGAGGCCACTATTCCATTGGGTCGCCTGCTCATCACTCAATTCCCAGAACAGTTCCGCCTGCACATACTGGAAATCGAACCCGTCGGGCCCGCCACGGTCGCTGCCCTGTATGACGAGGCGCGCCATCCGTCGCTTATCGAGGGCCACAGCGCCATGCACGCGTTGGGCATACCGGTCGCCCGATCCGTCCTCTTCCGGTACAAAGGCAAGCCGGTACTGAACTTCCTTATAGCCTTCATTGATGACCGGCCCAATGACACCGCCTGTGTTCTGCGCGGCCGCAATTGGTACAAAAAACGCCAGACCAGCACCAAGCAAAAGACACAACTTGCTGATTTTCTTGTATGAATTGCTCATGGGGACTTTCCTCGCGGCCTCTGCTGGCGACTTGAGTTTCTGCCCGACCGCACTGGAGGTATTCAAGTGAAACTCTCATATTTTTCCGTAACCATGATCGCCGCGGCATTCGCGTCATCCTGCACGCAAGAACCGCCCTCATCTGAGACCTTCGCATCCCAGGACGGAGCTGCTCAGCCTGGCGAAACGACACCTGCGCCCATAACCACAGCAGAGCCCGTGGGCGACACTACAGGCACGCTCTCGGCCGCGGGACGCATGATCACAACTGAAGGCCCGCCAGACGGCGCCGCCACCTATTCTGACGCCTGCCTCATCACCGAGAATTCGATTGCAGGCGTACCCTCCCCGTCCACCCTTGGGGCGTTCGCCGCTTCCTTCCCGGCTGGTTCGCAACTGGCGTTCGAGCCTTTCTACATGGTGGACCTCGGATCGCTTTGCCTCATCGAGGATGGTGCCGAGAAAGTCTGCACATGGTTCTTTGTCTACGATACAGAAACATGGGACCCGGATGTTGAGGCCACGGGCCTCTTCACCAGCAGCCCGGCCTGCATGACCGCCGACGGTATCGGGCCTGGCACGCCCGTCGCGGATGCCGGCAAGCTTTACGGCGAGCCGGATTTCCAGTTCAACTATGACAATGAAGGCCGCGAGTATCTGGGTTTCAGCAAGGCACCGGAAGGAATGAGCTTTCGGGCCTCATCCGCCACAGCCGAAGGCAAGGCATCTGCGCCTTCAGATGACCAGGACCAGCATATCCACTGGCCGAATGGCTTGTTTGGCGGCGACTATTCGGTTTCGAGGAATGAGGAAGGCGGCGCCTTTGCAACGAATACGCCCCTGCCGGACGCTGTAATTGCAACTGTCATCCTGCCGTAAGGACGCACTACGCGTTATACTGGCCGATCGGTCGCGCATCGGTTGGAACTTGTTCCAGCCTCCCATGAGGGGCATGATCCGGCCCTATGAAACGCATGATTCTCGTTCTGGCCTGTCTCGGCCTTACTGCCTGCAATTCCGGCGAAACAGAGGCCGCTTCATCGTCGCGCGTCGACGAGGGAAAATCTATCGCAGAAGCCAATTGCGCGAGCTGCCATGCCATAGACGCAGGGTCGGACAACCCTCACCCGGACGCACCAGCCTTCCGCACCTTGTCCGAGAAGTATCCCGTGGCCGACCTTTCCGAAGCATTGGCCGAAGGCATCATGGTTGGCCATCCAGACATGCCGGAGTTCACGTTTTCCGCGGAACAGGCTGATGCCCTGATCGCCTTCATTGAAACGCTGCAGCGCGGAACCTCCGACTGAACCCGCGATTGTCAGGTCAGGGCCGGCGCGTCCCGGTCTCCATCGTCGCTCACGGATGGTGACTTGTCCTGCTCGTCTGCTTCTTCCGGCGACAGCTCATCGGGGGAACAGGCGTCCGTGCCCGGGTCCATGACCTCATGCACTATGTCTGTGTCCTCATCATCACAAGGACGACGCCCTTCAAGGAAAGTGTTTAGCCAGGCCAGCTCAGGCGTGCGCAGCGAGAAGGCCTTCAGCGCGATCAGGATTGGCGTCGACAGGAACATTCCCACGAATGACCAGAGCCATGCCCAGAATGCGAGTGACAGGAAGACGGCAACCGCGTTTAGCCGCAAACGTTTTCCGACCGACACGGGCGTAATGAACTGGCCTTCGGCCGTATTGATAATCCAGTAGGCAAAGGGCGGCGCCAGCGACATCCAGACATTATCATAAGTTACGATGCCCATGACGAAGGCAAAGATAATGCCGATGATCGACCCGACATAGGGAATGTAGTTGAGGGCAAAAGCGACAACGCCAAAGAAGACCGGGTCTGGCATGCCGAGCAGCCACATCGCTGCTCCGACCACCGTTCCGAGCGCAATGTTGATGGCGGTAATTGTCAGGAAATAGGTCGAGAGCTGGTTTTCCACATCACGGGCAATAATCAGGGATTTGCGCTTCATCGACAGGTTCGGCATCACCTGAACAAGCTTTTCATAGAACATGTCGCCTGATGCGATGAGGAAGGTCGCCAGCACGATCGAAAGCATGACCTGGCCCGCCACATAGGGTGTTGTCTCTGCCCAGAGGCTGAAGATGCCCTGTTCGCGCACAACCACCCGGTCCGGGCCGCCGGACGAGTTCTGCATTTCGTTGAGCTGCTCCCCGGCCTGGCGCATCGGTTCAAGCATTCCGGTCAGCTCTTCAATACGATCCTGGACCTTGTTCATCAGTTGCGGCTCGTCGCTGACAATGGTCGCGAGCGAACTGGATATGAGGAACAGCACCACTACACCTGCCAGGCAAACCAGCGCCATGATCAGGGCAGCTGAAACGCCCGGCCCGATACCAAGTGTACCGAGAAAACGCCGGATCGGACTAAGGATGAGGGCCAGCAACAGCGCGAAGACGACCGGGATGAAGAAAGCCTGCGCAAATGAAAGTGCACCGATCGCGGCCATAACGAAAAGGCCGATGATCGCCCAATGCGTATATGCGTCCTCAGGCTGGACCGAAAGAAAGCCTTTTTTCAATTTTTCCCCATTTGTCTCGCCCGGTAAGTTTCAAGGCTCACATTGGTCGCCATTACCGATCAGTAAGTGTTGACCTAACGGCCCATCCCTTCAGGCGTTCCCTGACCACTTGATTTGCCTGTGAAGGACGGCTCTGATGAGGTGGTTTCGATGCAATATCGAGAGCTGTAACGCCACCCCAATTCAGATGGCGTTTCAGCAAACGCGAACAGCTCGGAAGCTGGATTCATGATCATGCTTGCTGGCTCAGAGCAGAAAGTGACGCGCCCATTCCACGAAGGCAGATGGGACAGCAGCCAGACAGGAGCTTCTCTCCCGACCAATGACCAGTGCCACGGCATGGCCCTCGCTGCCCAGCTCTATGATCTTGGCCTTACGCGGGAAGAACGCGGCAGGCTGGCTGCCCTGATCGCGGCACAACCGCAAATGAAACAACCAGCCACACGCCAGCTCGTCACAGCCCTTCGCCGCTGAAACCTGCGTCAGCTGCTAGTCCGGGATACGCGCAGCCTGCGCCTCGATTTCAACCCGCCAACCCGGACGGATAAGCCCGGCCACCTCGACGACGGCGCGGGCTGGCTTGTTCGGCTGCTCCGGCGTGGCGAAGAACTGTGTGTAGCCTTCCATGAAGCCGGCAAAATCGAGCCGGCCACCCGTCGCCTCGTCACCGACGAGATAGACCCGCATCATGACGATATCCCCGAGTGACCAGCCTGCGCTTTCCATGCGCGACTTCATCTCTGTCAGTACGGTTTCTGTCTGGGTCTTGGTGTCGCCATACGCTTCCCGGCTGTTCGGGTCGGCATCGGGATCGACCACCTGCGGCACAATTCCGCTGACATAGAGAATTTCAGCATCCGAAGAAATCTGGACACCCATGGAGATGGGAAAATCCGAACCTGGCGTACCGATACGATTGATCACGCCGGGCGTACCGGGCTCAGTCGTTTCGGCCGTCGTCGTCTGGGCATTGCAGGCTGCTATTGAAATGGCGAGCAACGGAAAAGTGGCTGCCTTCAGCTTTGATTTAAATGACATACTGTCCTCATCATGTGGCTTTAACGCGGGAATAGATCAGCCCGACAGCTTGGTGTGCCGACCGGATGGCCGCTTCCATCCATGCACCGATAGGGCTCAAGTGCTGACCTGCAAATACAATCGGGCCATCACCTTCGAGAATGGCCTTGATTTCGGGTGTGTCGTGGTGAACGCCGGGGCCTTCAGCTGACCATGCCCCCATCGAATAGGGTACATGTTTCCAGTTTACGGCGACGGGCTTGCCGAGCAGGACTGATTTGCCCGGATGGATGCGTTCAACCGATGCGCGGGAGGCAGCAAACTGTTCCTGCCAGTTCATCGCGGCAAAGCGCTCGGCCTGGTCGGCAAAGTTATATGTCCCGACAAGGATGCCGCGCGCTGCGTTGAAGTCGTTGCTTGGATACCAGGCAAGATTGGAATCGGTGTCGGTATAGGAGATACCGCCATAAATATGCTCTTCGGTCTCCCAGAAGCGCGGCGATTCCCACGCGACCTTCCCGGCCGAAGAATACTCCATATCGTTGATGCCGGTCTTGACCGGTGCCGACAGGTCGTTTCGGACATTCTTCATGACGGAGAATGGCAGGGTGCAGACGCAATAGTCTGCATCGATAACGCCAGCCGTGCCGTCCTTCTTGTCAAACAGGACGCGTACACCATTCCCGGACCGGGCGAGATAGCTCACCTGTACGCCATACTGGATCTCCCGGCGCAGCTTGGCCGCGAAAGCGTACGGGATCTGGTCCATGCCGCCGACGGGCTGCATCATGGTCGACTGCTGAAACAATGTTTCGCCAAAAGTCAGGTTGGACGCACCGCGTTCATCACCGATCAGCTCTGTCAGTGGAATGGGTTTGACTGGCCCATACGGCGCATTCAGCACAGTCGGCTCATCGGCAAAGCCGCTACGGTCTGAGCCGCGATACACGCCATCGTCACTGAGGGCGCCATAGGTGCTGAGATAATCAAGCAACCGCTCTTTGTCCTGCGCCGTCAATTCCTGGTCCAGCGCGCCGCGATTAACCGCTTTTGTCAGCAATTCCGAAACGCCGCCGCGAACATCATTCTCAATGCGACGGCGCTCAATCGGCTGACCGTTTCGCAAGCCAGAATCGGCAAATTTCGAGCTGCCGCTGACATTTACATGCGTTTCGAGCGGGATGCCAAATTCCTTGCAATAGGCATGCACGCCATAGTGTACGGCCGGGATCCGGGCCGCACCGACGTTGAAATACTGCCCCGTTCCGAAGCCGGAGCGTTGGGGTGGCAGATGGTCGTGCTCCATCACGCTGCCGCCGCGCACCGTCCACACCCTGCCGCCCGGGCGGTCACGCACCTCCAGAACAGTGACCGCGAAGCCTGCCTGCTTGAGTTGATAGGCTGAGACCAGCCCTGCTATCCCGGCTCCCAGTACGACAACCCGTCGCCCTGCCCCCGACATGGGCGCCGAAATGGGCGGACCGCTATAGGGGCCCGCTTCAGCGACCAGTCCAAGCGCTTCCATCGCCGCATAGGCGCCCGAGACGCCAGCGACGCGGGAGAAATTCCAGATAAGATCGCGGCGCGAAACACTTCCAGCCATGAGCTACCCCTTGCTTATTACAAGCTCAGGCTAGCCTTCGCGGGCGCAGCATCTCCAGTCCGCGGCGGTTAGCGCCGTCAATATTACAGCAAATGACCAATAAGCGGTCACGCCTGCATCGTAACTTCTCGCAAGGCGGACAAAGCCTATTCGAACAACACGACCTGCCGCGCCACAGACCCCTTATTGTCTTTCAGGTTCTGCAAGGCCCCGGTGATACCGTCGAGGCCTATCCGGTCGGAGACGAGTTCATCAAGGTGCAGCTTGCCCTGCTTGTAGAGTTCGATCAGCCGCGGGAAGTCGACCCGAAACCGGTTCGACCCCATCACCGCGCCCTGCAAACGCTTTTCCGTGACCAGAAGCTCGATGCCGGGCACTTCAATGTTCACGCCCGGCGGGATCATCCCGATCACCGTCGCGACACCGCGAGGCCGCAGCATCATGTAACACTGCTCAGCCGTCTGTTTCAGGCCGATGCACTCAAAGGAATAATGCACGCCGCCACTGGTCAGCGCTTTGACCTGCTCGATCGGATCACCATTCTTGGGGTTCACGACGTCTGTCGCGCCAAATTTCTTCGCCAGGGCGAGCTTCTCGTCAGACAGGTCAACCGCAATGATGCGGGACGCCCCGGCAATTGCAGCCCCGTTGATTGCCGCCAGTCCGACACCGCCGCAACCGACAACCGCAACTGTCGAACCGGGTTCGACTTTCGCGGCATGGAAGACCGACCCGACGCCCGTGATCACACCGCAACCAATCAGGGCGGCGCGGTCCATCGGCATTTCCGGATCGATTGCGCACAATGTATTTTCATGCACGAGGATCTGTTCTGCAAAGGAGGAGAGGTTGAGGAACTGATTGACCTTTTCCTTGCCGATCGCGAGGCGCGGCGCCTCGGTTGGCTTGCGGACAAATTGCTCGCCGTTGACCGTGTGGCAGACCGACATGTGGCCCGTGAGACAGAACTCACATGTGCCGCAGAAGGGCGAAAGGATGGAAATGACATGGTCACCGGGTTTCACCGCACTCACCATGGAGCCGACCTGCTCGACCACGCCAGCGCTCTCATGACCGAGGATCACCGGTAGTTCTGCCGGGAAGGCACCATCCCAGAAATGAACGTCCGAATGGCAAACCCCGACGGCCTTGAGCCGTACCAGCACTTCGCGCGGGCCGGGCTTCGCGATCGTGACATCTTCGATGGACAGGGGCTTGTTCGCCTCCCGCATAACGGCAGCTTTCATGGGACTTCCTCCGTTTTTGACCGGGCTGGCTTTGGCGCAGCCTCTATTCGCTATACTTTTTCGGTAACATGACTGTTTTGCGCTGTCATGACGGACGCGAGGGAAGTCGGCACCCGAAAATTGGGTTAGCCAATCAGAACGTCGACCGATTTCGATAATGGTCTCAACAGAATTCTCCAGCCGCCAGCCACGACGAAGCTGGCTCCGAAAGGAACGTGCAAAGCAATGAAGGCACAGGTCCGGGGCTTGCGGGAAAGAACATGCGCGGCACGCATTGAACAGCCGCCGGCATACAGGGACAAGGCTACCTTACTTGTCGGCGCACCACCGCATAATAGCTTTCTGCGCGTGCAGACGATTCTCTGCCTCATCGAAGATTAGCGAGTTCGGCCCGTCGATAACTTCACTGTCAACTTCCTCGCCCCGGTGTGCAGGCAGGCAGTGCAGGAATTTCGCCCCCGGCTGGGCAACTTCCATGAGCTCTTCTGTGACAGCAAACGGCTCAAGCTCTTCAAGGCGTTCATCGGCATCAGTGTCGCCCATGGAAATGAACGTATCCGCGATCACGACATCAGCGCCCGCCACAGCGTCCTCAGCGGTATCGTAAAGCTCGATCCGGCCCTGCATTTCACGGGCGAGCTCGACATCGTCTTCTTCCGGCGCATACCGGTCCGGCGTGCCAATGGCGAGTGTGAAGCCGAACTTTGCCGCCGCATGAATGAAGGATGAGCAGACATTGTTGCCATCCCCGACCCAGGCGAGGCGCGCTCCGCGCAACTCCAGCCCATGTTCTTCCAGCGTCATCAGGTCCGCCATGATCTGGCACGGGTGGGACCGGTCGGTCAGCCCGTTGATAACCGGCACGGTTGCCGCATCGGCGAAGTCCTCGACATCGCCATGATCATTCGCGCGGATCATGATCATGTCGACATATCGCGACAGGACGCGGGCTGTATCGCCAATGCTTTCACCGCGGCCAAGCTGCATGTCATTGGCATTCAGCACGATTGAGGTTCCGCCGAGCTGGCGGATGCCGACATCGAAGCTGGTTCGTGTCCGGGTCGAGGATTTTTCGAAGATCATCGCGAGGATATGACCATCGAGCGGCGCATCGGCATCGACCTTGCCTTTCGGCCAGCCGGCGCGTGCCTTTTTCATCGCATGCGCTTCATCGAGCATTGCGCGCAGCTCTGCTGACTCAAGCTGCCAGAGATCGAGAAAGTGACGGACCGCCATACTCTATCCTCCTGTTCCCTCAGGAAAACCAAAGGGCGCGCCTTAATGGAAAATGACCGCCCTGCATAGACCGGAGGTCGAATGTCACGAAATTGACCGTACGGGAGCAATCAGCGCAAACACCGTGCTGTTCGCTTGCCTGCGCCCGCTATACCTTTAGGTTAGCATCATGAGCGAAACTCTGCTGGACGATGCGACCCCACCGCCCGACGCCCTTCCGGACGGTCCCCTGCTGTTCGGGTCGGTCCTCGATGGAACCGGTGGCTGCACGGCGATTGGCTGGGACGAAGCCCGCAACTGGACGGCCAGTCATGCCGGTGAGACGCTGTGGCTGCATCTGGACCGCGTCAGTCCGGGCCTTGATGACTGGCTGACCGAAACGCTCGACCTCAATGAAGCGACGGCAGATGTGCTGCTGTCAAACGAGACGCGGCCGCGCGCCTTCAAGGAAGGCGAAAGCCTGATAACGGTGCTGCGCGGCATAAACTTCAATCCGGGCGCAGAACCTGAAGACATGATCGCCATGCAGATGTGGTGCGACGGCAATCGCCTGTTCACGCTGCGCCGGCGGCGGCTGCAGACGCCCCGCGATGTCTATGCGGAGCTCCAGTCCGGCAACGGAGCCGAGACCGCAGGTGATCTTTTTACCGCCCTTGTCGAGCAGATGGTCGTCAAGATGAACCGCGCCATCGTCGAGATGAATGAACGGATCGACGAGATGGAAGAGGACAAGGATAGCGAAGTAGACAAGTTGCTGTCCGAAATCGCAGACATCCGTCGCAACTGCCTCGCCCTCAAACGCTATATGTCGCCACAACATGAGGCCCTGCTCATCATTCAGCGAGCGCCCCCTTCATGGTTGTCTGAGGACAATTTGACGGACATTCGTGAAACCGGTGAGCGCCTGCGCCGCTATCTGGACGACCTCGATGTGTCCAAGGAAAGCGCCCTCGTCCTGCAGGATGACCTGAACAACCGCGCCGCGGCCAAGATGAACCAGACCATGTATATGCTCTCGATTGTCGCCGCGGTATTCCTGCCCCTGGGCTTTGTGACCGGGCTGCTCGGCATCAATGTCGGCGGTATGCCGGGCGTTGAGTCCGGCAATGCCTTCTGGATCACGGTCGGCATGCTCGCCATTCTCATGGGCATTCAATTCCTCATCTTCAGAAAGCTCAAATGGCTCTAGCGTCCTGGAAACTCATATTCTCGCAACAGCAGCAGATCGAACCGGCTGACCTTGGTCTTGGCGACGAAAGCGGCGACGGCAGTGAGGCCGGTTCGGGCGCCGAGTCCGGCGAGACAGAAGGCGATGCCGGGTCCGGCAGCAGCGAAGCCGGAGGCGATGGCGATATCGTGCAGAACCATCTCGACTGGGACACGGTGAAACAGCAGGCAATCGACACATTCCACAACTTCCAGGAGAACTTCATCTCCTGGGGGTCGCTGTGGCAGGCACTGGCGATCCTGGGCGCCATCGCGCTTGGCTTCCTGTGTTCAAGATATCCTGCGGCCCGCCTGCGCGCCTATGCCGAAACACGCGAGAGCAACGACATTCTGAAGCGGCTGTCGCTGTCCGGCGCAAGCATTGTCTGGCCCGCTTTCATCGTCCTGTTCCTGTGGATAGCAACGTCGGTTTTCGGAGCACTCAACTTGCCGAATACCGGCCTGCGGGTTGCCGCCAGTCTGATGAATGCGTGGATCGTTGTGCGCTTCCTCACATCGAACATGAAACCCGGCTTCTGGCAGACTGCGATGGCCGTGCTGGCATGGGCGATTGCCGCACTCTACATTCTTCACCTGCTGGACCCCGTCACCGACGCCCTGAACGCCGCAGCATTCTCGGTCGGCGGCGTCAAGGTCACGGCCTTGCGGGTCATCACCAGCATCTTCATTGCCGTGGTTGCCCTGTGGATTGGCCGTATCGCTGGGGACGCGGCGCAGTCTCAGCTCAAGTCAACCAAGACTCTCAACCCGTCGATAGCCGGCCTGCTCGGCCAGGTGCTGAAGATCGGCTTCATGGCCGTCGCCATCCTGTTTGCGATATCGACCCTTGGCGTGGACCTGACAGCCCTCGCCGTCTTCTCCGGCGCGCTTGGTGTCGGTATCGGTTTTGGCCTTCAGGCGATCTTTTCGAACTTCATTTCCGGCATCATCATCCTGTTCGAGCGCTCGATCAAAGTCGGGGATTTCATCGAGCTGCAGTCCGGTGTGACGGGGCTTGTGAAGGAGATCAATATCCGCTCCACCCTCGTTACGACCAACGATAATGTGGACATCCTCGTCCCCAATGAAGAGTTCATCAAGGCGCAGGTGATCAACTGGACGCTGCGCGATGCGCGGCGCCGGATGCGTGTCGAATTCGGTGTCGCCTATGGCACTGACAAGGAGCTGGTCAAGAAAGCTGCACTCGAAGCGGCGGACGCGGTGGATTGGACCTTCAGCGGCATACCAGGCCGTGAGCCACAGGTCTGGCTCACCGGCTTTGGCGATTCCAGTCTCGATTTCGAACTCGTTGTCTGGCTGACGGAAGAAGCGGTGAAGAAACCTTCCCGCGTGAAGGCCGACTATTATTGGGAATTGCACACTGCACTCTACAAGTACGAAATCGAAATCCCGTTCCCGCAGCGCGATATCAATTTCCGGAATGCTGGCAATTTCAGGGTTCTCTCACGCGACGACGGCGAAGAGGGCTAACGCCTCACCCAGTCAAGCGCAGCGTTCAGGGCAAGGTCAGGGCCGTTGCCATTGTCTGCGGTGACGGTTTCGGGCGGGCGCCAGTCATGGCGATTTATCCCTTTCACATGCAACAGATTATAGGTCGGGAAACGCACCTGCATGCCGCTGCCGGGCAGCTCGAAACTCTCGATTCCACCAGCGAGTCCCGCCATTTCACCGCCGAAGACACGGCCCCGGCGCAGGCCATCGAATCCCACAGCCATCCCTTCGCCCATACTGCCCGTCCAGCGGCCTGCAAGGACAGCGACGCGGCCGCGCACACGCCATGGCCCACGTGAGGCGACATAGCGTTTATGCTCGCCTTCCCAGCGAGGCCCGGCGGCCTGGTAGGCGCGCACGCCTCGGATGAAACGGGCGAGGATGGGTTCGGCAGTTTCCGTGTTGCCCCCGCCGGGGGTGTTGCGCAGATCCACGATCCATCCGTCTGATCCGCGCAGCGCTTCGAGGGCCGCATCGAAGGCCTCGACCGTTACATCGCGATTACCGAGCGAGTCCTCAAAACGGATATAGCCGACATTGCCGGAAAGCCGTTTCCAGGTGACCGGTTTATCCGCCCCTATTTCCGCCACCGGATCCCCCAGGTCCAGCTCAAGACTCTCGTCATCCCGCTTGACCCTCACACGTCGCTCCGACCCGCGATAGCCAGCGCCTTGCGCATTCAGCGCCCATTCCAGCCGGTCTTGCGTGATGACATTTCGGCCCGCCCTGATGCGGCTGAGTGCTGCGTCGAGCACCGGCATGTCATTCATCTCCAGCATGACATCCCCAACCGCCAGCCCTGCTGCCGCAGCACCAGATCTCGGCCTCACAGCCGTTACGACGGAAACCCCGCTGACATAGTCGAGCCAGTAGTCGCTGCCCGACGGCACAAGGCGCGGCGAGAAGGCCGAATTGGTGTTCAGGGACACGTGATTATCGTAGAGTTGGTCGAGCAATCGCTCGAGCAGGGCAAGGTGGCCAGACCTGGTTTGCGCCAGCGTCGTGCTGCTTTCCTCCCGCGCCGTTTCACACGCTTCATCCCACACGGCGCGCCGCGATTCAAAATAGGCATAATGCGTACGCACAAGCTCACATACGGCCTCCACATCCTGCTGGACCGAGGACAAATTTCCGATGGATGTTTCCACGGTTTGCGCGGATGCAGGTCCTGCTGTCAGAGTCCACCCACAGTGCAGTAGCGGTACACTAACAGTACACCAGAGGACAGATGCCAGGCCGAGACCGGCAGGACGCAAACGCCGCTTCGATTTGTTCAACGTCCCCGCCCTCCCGACAGGCCTGCCCACGCCTACCGCCTGAACCTGATCGCCTTGCCGAGCGCAAACCCGACAAGCACCGAAACGAGAATCAGGAAGATGCGACGCGTCTCAAAACCGAGCCCGAGAAAATTGACCTGGATCACCGCCATGTTCTGGACCGCGAAGATTGCGAGGGCGGCAAGCAGGACCAGCGCGAGCCATGTCTTGGCGTGTTTCATGTCGGATCTCCTGAATTTCAATTCGGTCTTCATGCTGCGTGGATGAGCGTCCGGGTCAACCCCGACCGGAACACGCCGCTGCCTTGTTCCGTTTACATGTCATGGACATCAAGCAGCGGCTCCGGGCCCTGACCCGATCAGGATTGTGGCAGCGAAGGGTTCAGCCTACTTTGAGCGTTTCGAAGCGCACGGCAGCGCGCATCGGCCAGGATGATGTCGCCCTCGTTTCTGGCGGCGTTGCATTCTACGCCTTCCTTTCAATCTTTCCGGCCACGGCCTGCGCGCTGATGGTGTGGGGGCTGTTCACGACATCGGCTGACCTGCGCGAATATTTCGAGGTGCTGCGCCCACTCCTGCCGGGCGATGCCTATACGCTTTTGACCGAACAGATGATCCGGATTGCCCAGTCGCAGTCGGCGGGCCTTTCATGGGGCGCACTGTTTTCCCTGGTCATTGCGCTCTGGTCGGCCTCCCGCGGGGCGAATGCGCTGCTTTCAGCCATTCAGTTCACCTATGACCAGCCCAAGAAGCGCGGCTTCATCCTACAGAACGGACTGGCGCTCGGCTTTACCGGTGGGGCTATTGTGTTTGCGATCGTTTCGCTGGCCGCGATCGGGGCTGTGCCGCCCATCATCGAAGCCTTGCAACTCGGCGCTTTTGCTGATGCCGCACTCAGGATACTACGCTGGCTCGGCCTGATCGGTCTGTTCCTGCTCGGCATATACACCTTCCTGAAGATGGCCCGGCCCCATCGCGTGCGCCGCCATGAAGAAGCGACCCGCCCCGTCCTGCCAGGTGCACTGCTCTCCGGGGTGATCTGGCTCTTTGCATCGGTTGCCTTCTCATTTTATCTCGCCTCCTTCGCGGACTATAATGAGACGTTCGGCTCGCTTGGCGCAGTCGCAGCGCTGATGATGTGGCTGTGGCTTTCAGCCTTCGCGATCTGCGTCGGCGCGGAACTTAACGGCGTTATCAGCCGGTCAGAGCGCGGCCTTAAAAAAAAAGTGGCAACTGAAGTGGTCGAGGACACCGAAGCTGACAGTCCGCAATAGCGCGCCGATGATGGTCCGGCGCGCCATTTCGCTACGTCATGGCTTGCTGCCCCCCGCTTCAGGCATAAGAGTGCCCGGCAGATAAAAGCCTTGAGGAGGATGCCCCATGAAACTCTACAATTCCGTTGGCCCGAACCCGCATGTCGTTCGCATGTTTTTGGCAGAGCGCGGCATCACCCTGCCGCTGGAAGACATCGACATCATGAAGGGCGACAATCGCCAACCGGATTACCTGTCGAAGAACCCGCACGGCCAGGCGCCTGCGCTTGTCCTCGATGACGGGTCGCTGATCACTGAGATCACCGCGATCTGCGAATATCTCGACGAGACACAACCCGGTGACAGCCTGATCGGTGCGACGCCTGAGCAACGCGCCCAGACGCGGCGCTGGACTCGCTGGGCCGACCTTAACGTCGCCGATCCTTTGACCGTAGCGTTCCGGGGGTCAGAAGGCCTGCCGATGTTCAAGGACCGGGTTGTCTGCGTGCCCGAAGGCGCAGGCGGGCTGAAAGCCTATGTTCAGGACCGCCTCTCCTGGCTGGACAAGAACTGGAACGGACGCACATGGCTTGCAGGCGACACGTTCAGCCTCGCCGACATTCTGTTGTTCTGCTTCCTTGCCTTTGGTGCCCAGGTCGGCCAGCCACACAAGGCTGAACTTAAAAACGTCAGCGCCTGGTACGACAAGGTTGCCGCGCGCGACAGCGTCGCAGCGTGAGCTGAACCGTCAAGCTGCATAGCAAGCGTTGAATATGCCCCTCAGACCGATGCGCGAGGGTGATGGGCGAATTCATATGAGCTAGGCGTCCGCGTCGGCGCTCTGCTCTTCCTCGCAGAGGTCGATGATGCGGTTCAGCTTGTCGACAAAATCCGTGAGGCTGCCTGCGCCAAATTCCGCGTCGATCCTGCGATTGATCGGGAGTGGCTGGGCATTGGCCTTCTCTATCGCTTTTTCGCCCTTCGCGCTGAGCTTCAGGGCCCAGGCCCGGCTGTCGCTTTCGCTGCGTGTCTTTTCCAGCATTCCGAGCGTCATCAGACGTTTGACCATTGCCGTGATCGCGGAGTCGTTGAGGCGCAAATCCCGCGCAAGGCTCGTCTGGTTCAGTTCATGCGCCGCGCCGACACGGCTCAGCACACCAAGCTGCGCCGCCGTGATCCCGGCAACCTCGACCAGCTGCCGGTCAGTCACCTTGCGAAACACCTGGGCGGCGATCTGCATGCGTGAATAGACCCGCGGATTTTTTGTCTCTGTCGTCATCGCCTACCCTTGCATTCATGGTCACCTGAAGATATACTTCACTAGTGAAATAAATGACAAATTGGTCACCAACCACTGGCCGAACCGTCTGTCAAAGGATTAAGCTAACCCCCACGGGAGGAGAAGAAAACCATGGATACATCTACACTCGGATCAATGACGGTTCGCGACGATATGAACGACCTTCGCATGTCAGAGGCGGCCGTCCCGCTTTACGAGCATGTGAAGAAATTCATCAAGGAAGAAGTCGAGCCGATGAGCGTGAAGTTTCACGAACTTGGCGAGGGGCGTGCTGAGCGCTTTGCCTATGTGCCCGGCCAGCTGGAGCTGCTCGACGCCGTCAAGCAGAAGGCCAAGGACCAGGGCCTCTGGAATTTCTTCCTGCCTGACGCCGAAACCGGTGAAGGCCTGAAGAATCTCGACTATGCCTACATCGCCAGCGAACTCGGCAAGAACCGCCTTGCCTCGGAAAGCATGAACTGCGCCGCGCCGGATACGGGCAATATGGAAGTGCTGGAACGGGTCGGTACGCCCGCCCAGAAAGAGAAGTGGCTGAAGCCGCTGCTGTCCGGCGAAATCCGTTCCGCCTTCGCGATGACAGAGCCGCACACCGCCTGTTCGGATGCCCGCAATGTGCGTTGCCAGGCCGTACTCAAGAATGGTGAGTGGGTCATCAATGGCGAGAAATACTACGCCTCAGGTGCAGGCGACCCGCGCTGCAAGATCATGATCGTCATGGTCCAGACAGACCCGGACGGCCAGAGCCACGAGCAGCAGTCCCAGATCCTCGTGCCGATGGATACGCCCGGAGTCAACGTGCTCGGCCCGATGCATGTCTTCGGTGAGGATGACGCCCCGCACGGCCACATGCATATCCGCTTTACGGATGTGAAAGTGCCGGAAGAAAACATCCTGCTCGGCGTTGGCCGCGGCTTTGAAATCTCCCAGCTGCGCCTCGGGCCAGGCCGCATTCACCACTGCATGCGCTCCATCGGCGCCGCAGAAAAAGCCCTCGACCTGATGCTCGAACGCGGCATGAGCCGGGATGCCTTCGGCCAGCCACTCATCAAGCTCGGCGGCAACCAGGAGAAAGTCTCCCGCGCCCGCATCGAGATTGAAGCCATGCGCCTGATGGTGTTGAAAGCTGCCAAGGCGATGGACGTGCTCGGCAACAAGGAAGCCCGCGTCTGGATTTCCATGGTCAAGGCGATGGTGCCGGAACGCGTCTGCAAGATCATCGACGATGCGATTCAGATGCATGGCGCGACAGGTGTGTCCCAGTGGACCCCGCTCGCCAACATGTACACGCAGCAGCGGACCCTGCGTCTCGCCGATGGTCCGGACGAAGTGCACCACATGGTCGTCGGCCGCGCCGAAATCGGTCGCATGGGCATGAAGGGCATGACGAAGAAATAGGCTTCGGACTGTTCGAATGATGAGAGGCCGTCTCCCCCTGAGGAGGCGGCCTTTTTCTTTGGCGCGGATTGCCGGTTGCATTTTTATTCAACCAATTGGTTGACTAATAAAATGCACCAAGTTATTAAACCATATGGTTGAACATAAGGCCCTTCCAATGGACGAAGTTTTTCAGGCGCTAAGCGATGGCACCCGCAGACAGATGCTGCGCGACCTCGCCATGAATGATCGCACCGTCAGCGAACTCGCCGCGCCGCACCCGATGTCGCTCGCCGCGGCTTCGAAACATATCAGGGTGCTCGAGAATGCCGGGCTGATCCGGCGCGAAGTCGAGGGGCGCACGCATCGCTGCCACCTCGAAGCGGCCCCGCTCGCGGCCGCCCATGACGAGCTCGGCTTCTACGAGCAGTTCTGGACCTCCAGCCTCAATGAACTTGACCGCCTGCTGCGCGAAGAGGCCGCGCAGAAGAACCAGGCGGACGCCAAACCTTCGAAAAAAGACCCACCCAAGGACGCCTAGAATGACCTACAGAAAATATCTTGCCGCTTCGCTGTTCAGCGTTGCGGGATGCGGGCTGCTGCCTGCCACTCACGCAACGGAGGCGGCCCAGCCGGTCCTCGAACAGATGCCGGTAGCGCTCGAAACCGAGTTCGCAAAGAGTGCCGCCCCGGCGCACATCAGGGACGGCGTTTCCGTCTGGCTGCTCGATCCGGCCAAGGGCTACTCCCTCGCCGAAGAAGGCACCAATGGCGTCGAATGCCTCGTTTCGCGCACAGCCTATGAACAGGCCGACTTCCGCAACGATATCTACGTCCCGCTCTGCTATGACGCGGCAGGCGCTGCGACCTATCTCAAAGTGCTTCGCGAAGTGGCCGACCTGCGCATTGCCGGCATGAGCCCTGAGGCGCTGCGCGATGAAGTCGACGCCCGCTACGACAATGGCACCTACACGGCGCCGGACAAGGCTGGTCTCTCCTATATGGTCGCGCCGATCATGCGGACCTGGATGCTGCCCGACATGGACGTCCACGCCATGCCGATGCCGCACCTCATGTATTATGCGCCCTACTCCACCGACGCCGACATCGCCGCGAACATGGCCGGCGACATGCGCTACCCCTTCATCTTCAAGGAAGGCCATGCCGCGCAGAGCTACATGGTGCATGTCGCGAGCACCGACCAGCAGGCCGAGATCCACGACCAGAACCAGGCCCTCCTCGAAAGCCTCTGCGCCTATCGCGACGTGCTCTGCTCGGAGGCGCATTGACATGCAGGCCGCCTCACAAGTTTCATTCACCCAACCTCTCAAGGACTTCCAGATGAGCTACCAACCGAACGAAGACGATTTCGCAACGCTGACAGAGCCGACGACCCTCGTGATCAAGCGCTGGCTGCCCGGCAAGCGCGAGCGCGTCTGGGACTATCTCGCCGACAGTGACCTTCGCCGCAAATGGCTCGCCTCGGGCGACATGCTGCCGACCCCCGGCCATAAGTTCACGCTGACCTGGCGCAATGACGATCTTAGCCCCGATGCGTCCGCTCCAGAAGGAAAAAGTGGCAATCACAGCATGGACAGCGAGATCGTGACGTTCGATCCGCCGAAAAGGCTGGAATTCACATGGGGCAAGGGCACGGTGACCTTCGTGCTTGAGCAAAAGGGCGAGAAAACGCTGCTGACGCTCACCCATACGGGCATCGAAACCCGCTCCGGCAAGGTCGGTATCTCGACTGGCTGGCATGCGCATCTTGACCTGCTCGTCGCCGACGTCGCGGGCACCAAGCGCGGCTCATTCTGGGCGGAGTTCGAAAAGCTCAACAATATCTATGAAGGGCGTGTGCCGAAGTAAGGCGCCAGAACTTTCAACCCAATTCAAGGGCCCTCATCCTTCGACCTCGCTCAGGATGAGGGCTTTTCTGCTTTCGCATCTCGTGGACCAGGCCAAGTTTCGCGGGCGCCTTCCGGCACTACGCTCATCCCCTTGCCCTCTGCAGCGCGAACCGGAATGCCAGTTGGATCGAAGCCGTCGAGGCACATCACGTTGATGCCATAGCTGTCAGGCATCGCCCGCTTCCTGTGGAAAGGATAGATCCCGCAGACCGAACAGAAGAAGTGACGCGCAACCCCGGTGTTCCAGTTATACTCCGACAGCTTGTCGGCACCTGTCAGCAGTTCGAACTTCGACTCATGCACCGTCGTCATCCGCGCATTCTTCATGCGGCAGAGCGAGCAGTCACACTGATAGAGGTCGCTGATCTCAGCCTCGATGCGAAAGGTCACAGCGCCGCAATGACAGGAGCCGCTGTGCCACGTCATCTCAGCCCTCCATCTTCCATTCACTCAGTGCTTCATCGATGACGGAGACGGCCTGGCGCACGTCTTCATCCTTGATGATCAGCGGCGGCGCGAGACGCAGGACGTTGGCGCCGGCGACGCCGACGAGCAGGCCCTTGTCGCGGCAGGCATTCTGGACAGGCTTTGGCAGCGCCTTCAGCTTGAGGCCGGTCAGCAGGCCCTTGCCGGTGACGCCCTCGACCTTGTCGGCATGACTGTCGGCGAGTGATTTCAGCCCCTGCGCCACCGTGCCAGAGACGCGGCGCACTTCGGCAAGGAACTCTTCGTCCGAGATGATATCCCAGACGACATTGCCCACCGCCATGGCCAGCGGATTGCCGCCATAGGTCGAGCCGTGCGAGCCGGGCTGCATCGGCAGGCCGACCTCTTCGGTCATCAGGCAGGCGCCAAACGGGAAACCAGCGCCGACCCCCTTGGCAAGACACATGATGTCCGGCTCTGCATGCTCTGCCCATTCATGCGCGAAAAGCTTGCCGGTCCGGCCCATACCGCACTGGACCTCGTCATAGATGAGCAGCGCGCCGCGCTCATCGCAGAGCTTGCGGATGGCGGTCAGGTCTTCCTCTGGCAAGGCCCGCACGCCGCCCTCACCCTGGACCGGCTCGATGAAGACCGCGGCCGTCTTGTCGGTCACGGCGGCATCGAGTGCGTCCATGTCGCCCCACTCAATCTGGTGGAAGCCTTCGAGCGGCGGGCCGAAGCCTTCGAGGTATTTCGGGTTGCCGCCGGCATTGATCGCGCCGAGCGAGCGGCCATGGAACGCACCAGTAAAAGTGACGAAGCCAATGCGCTCCGGGTCACCCTTGGACCAGTGATACTTCCGCGCGGCTTTCAGGGCGCACTCGACGGCCTCAGTACCGGAATTGGTGAAGAAAACCCGATCAGCAAACGTGCGCGCGCACATCTTGTCGGCGAGCTCCTCGCCAGCCTTGACGCGGAACATGTTGGACAGGTGCCAGAGTTTGCCGGCCTGGTCCTGCAGTGTCTCGACAAGCTGCGGATGAGCATGGCCGAGCGCGTTGACCGCGATACCGGCAATGAAGTCCAGATACTCGTCTCCGCCCTCGGTGTAGAGGCGCACACCCTCACCTCGCACGAACGCTTCTTCCGGCGGTGCGTAAACAGGCATGATATGGGCGCGAGGGTCAGACATTTGACGGCTCCGGTGGTTGGGTTTGCGAATGGCCTTTCGCATGGCTGGCGCGCGGGGCAAAGTCAACACAGCCCGAACAAATGGCATCCTGGTGCCCGGCCGGAATTTAGTTTCAAATGCAATTATGCATGGGCGACATGCCATAAGCGGGGTGGCCATGCAGTGTCATAAGCCCTACCTGCCCCTCACTGATTGCAGACGCAAGACGCCTCTCACGTTTGTAATAATTGTTTTTCGATATGATGTTGACGTTTATCGATAAGTATTATATTGAAAAACAATAATAACAAGACGAACCCGGTTGGTGTATTCCCTGACGCCCTGACCCTGAGCCACTAACCGGGTTCGCACACTCTGAGAAACTTCAATTTCTGGCCCCGCAAGGGGCCTTTTTCTTGTTGGCAATCGCTGGCGAGGGTTTGCCGCATCGCCTCCATTTAATCGCCCGGCGGCTTTTCTGGATTGGCTGACTTGTGAACGGGGCCGTGCTCACAATATCTCATGAAACGAGCCACACCCTGAAGGGCATCCCTGCGGGAAGAATGGACAAAAAAATGGCGCGGCTATCGAGCCGCGCCTGTAAGAGTTCTTGCAGCGTTTCCTCCCAGAAACTTGCAAGACCTGTATCGCCGTTTTTCTGTCACATTGTCAAGCGGGGCTTTTCAGATTGGTAACAAACTTCTTAAAGGACGGCGTTTCCCGATCAAAAATGAACCCCGCGCTAAGGATTGAGACGGGACCCGCCCCCGATTCAGCGATTTTCCGGGCATTTTCTACCGCCGCATAGGATGGCGACAGAACAGAACTTGCCGAAATCAGGGTCATTCCTTGCCCCTTCAGCGCAGATTCGGGAATCGTTTTTGCCGCCATCAGCACTTTTTGCGCATCGGCCGACTCAACCGCCTCGATCGAGGCAAGCAGCTTCCTGAGCGCGTCCAGCGCCTCCTCGTCCCATGCCGCTTTCAACGAACCGGTGAGGGCCGCGCGGCTTTCAAGGATGACGCCATCATCAAGCACCTTGAGGCCATTGGCCTTCAGCGTCGCGCCTGTCGACGTGATATCGACGATGACTTCGGCCTGGCCGGAACTCGGCGCCGCTTCGGTCGCCCCCGCGCTCTCGACAAGCCGGTATTCGCCGACCGATTTCGATGCGAAGAAATTGCGCGTCAGGCGAAGGTATTTGGTGGCGACTTTCATGCGCCGGCCATGGCGCTGGCGGAAGAGCACGCCCGCCGCTTCCAGCTCGCTCATCGTGTTCACATCGAGCCATGCAGCCGGAACGGCAACGACGACATCGGCCCCGCCAAACTCCAGACGCCGGATCACCTGCGCATCGGTTTCGAGGCTGGGCGAGAGATCGTTCAGCAGGTCTTCGCCCGTCACGCCGACATGGAATGCGCCATCGATCAGCCCTTGCGCGATTTCACGCGCCGAGAGCAGCAATACATCAGCTTCTGCAAGCCCCTTCAGCTCAGCTGTATAGCCGCGCTCACCGCCTGCCTGTTTCAGCTTGAAGCCGGCTTTCGCCAGCCAGCTCTCGGCATTGTCCTTCAGCCGCCCCTTGGACGGGATCGCAATTGTCAGCCGCGTCATGATGCGCCTCCCGTCTTCAGCCTGTCTGGTCTCACGACGCCGCCAATGGCCGTGGCATCCACAGCACCGTTCGATAGCCGCGAAAGCAGCGTGTCATAGCGCCCGCCGGATCCGAATGGCCGCCGGCCAGACGATTGGCCGACATGAAAGAGCTCGAACAGGAAGCCGTCATAATAATTGAAACGCCGCCCGAACGGCGTACCGAACCGGGCCGCCTTCATGAAGTCCGGAGCCATTGATTTCATGCTTGTCGCGCGCTGGTCGAGCCGCTCGAGCACAGGCTCAACACCGCTGACCCCCGCCTGGCGTGCAATTGCCAGTAGCGCATCTGCGGCCTGCTCTGGCGGGCAGTCCACCGCCATCACCGCTTCGAGGGTCTGGCGCGCAAGGTCGGGCGCGCCGCCATGTTCAGCGTCAGCGGCCTGGGCCAGCAGACCTTCGACAATCTCGTCGAGTGTGCGATGGCCCTGCGGCTGGATGCCGGACAGGGCGAAGATGTCAGAGACGATGGCCTTGGCCTCAGCCGGACTTGCCCCTTTCAGCCGGGCGGCAAGGCCATGCACCGGCTTGCCCGGCTTCGATGCCAGAAGCGCCGACACCCCGCCCGCTTGGCGGAAAGCACGCTTCAGGCCCTCTGCGAGGCCTGGCGCAAGTTCCAGCGCATCGACAAAGGCCGGGAAGATGGAGAGATCCCCCATGCGGGTTTCGCTATCGCGGACACCGGTGGAAGCTGCCGCTTCACAGACGAGCGCAAAACTTTCGGCATCCACATCTGCGGTGGATGGCGCGCCATAGCGTTCGAACCCGACCTGCGTGAACTCCATCACATCGCCGGGCACGACCGGCAGGCGGAAAGCACGGGCCGCATAGCGCTTCACTGTCTCGCCGCTCATGCCAGCCGACGCCTGAGCGAGGGCAACAGGCAGTGTCAGGTCGGGGCGAAGCGCGCATTCTTCGCCATTCTCTCCCACAAAGACACAGAGGCGCGCGCGCACCGCTTCACCGGACAGTTCAAGCGGCTGGTTGGCCGGCATGATGATCGGCGGGTCCGTCAGCTCACCGCCGAGGCGGGCAAAGATTTCGGTTGGGGATGTCATTCGGCGGCCTCAACGATCTCGCGGATTTTCGCGACCATTTCGGCACGCGGCGCTTCGAACTGGCCGGGCCGGGCTTCGCGGTACTCCTCATTGGACTTGATCGCCTTGGCCTGTTGTGCGCCGACCTTGAGATCCTTGATGGTGACGACCCCCTTTGCAATCTCGTCCTCGCCCACCATGACCGCAACGGGCGCCCCGCGCCGGTCTGCGTATTTCATCTGCGGCCGCATGCCTGAACTGCCCATATAGGCTTCTGCGCGGATGCCGGCAGCGCGAAGCTCCGTTGCAAGTTTCAACGCCTCTGTCGGGTCTTCACGATTGAGGTTGAGCACGACAACCGGGCCGTTCAGGGCTTCGATGTCGCCGCTGATCGCGAAGGCGGCGGCAAGCCGCGAAATGCCGACCGAGAAGCCGGTCGCCGGGACTTTTTCTCCGGTGAAGCGCGCAACGAGATCATCATATCGCCCGCCTCCGCCGACCGACCCGATGCGGACGCTATTGCCGTCCTCGTCCAGCGTCTCTTTCAACAACTCTGCTTCGAAGACCGGGCCGGTATAATATTCAAGGCCACGCACGACGGACGGGTCGAACAGGACATCGCCTTCAGGGCAATCGAAAGCTTCAAGACCGCGCGCAATGGCCGACAGTTCATCGAGGCCGGCGCGGCCTTCCTCGCCTGTACCGACCGACTGGCCGAGCGCGTCCAGCGTCTCGCTGCGGGTCTCGCGCCCTGCCTTTGCGAAAGCGAGGACGCGTTTCACTTCGTCCGGGCCAAGCTCTGCGCCCTTGGTAAAGTCACCGCTTTCGTCCATGCGGCCCTTGCCGAGCAGGTCTGCCACGCCGTCTTCACCGAGACGGTCGAGCTTGTCGAGCGCACGCAGGATGGTCAGGCGCGCGGCATCGGTATTGGCACCGACACCTTCAAGCACCGCGTTCAGGAGGCGCCGTGTGTTCACCCGGACGACAAATTCGCCATCACCGGCCCCAGCGGCGCGCATCGCTTCTGCGGCCATGGCGATCATCTCGGCATCGGCATGCGCGCCGGCCGCGCCAACCGTATCGGCGTCACATTGCAGGAATTCGCGGAAGCGGCCCGGCCCCGGCTTCTCATTTCGCCAGACTGGCCCGGCCGCATAGCGGCGGAAGGGCTTGGGCAGGGTCTGCCAGTTCTCGGCAGCAAAGCGCGCCAGCGGCGCGGTCAGGTCATAGCGCAGCGAGATCCACTGCTCGTCATCATCGATGAGGGAGAAAACACCCGCATTCGGACGGTCATCATCAGGCAGGAACTTGCCCAGGGCGTCGGCATATTCGAAGGCGCTCGTGTCCAGCGCCTCGAAGCCCCAGCGGCGATAGACGGAAGTCACCCGGTCGATCATCTCGGCCTGCGCATGGATAAGGGCCTCGCGCTTGTCAGGAAAGCCGCGCGGGCTGCGGGCGAGGTCCTTGCCGGATTTCGGGGCGTCTGGATCCTGTTTCTTCTTGCTCATGTCTGGTCTCGGTCTCTCGTCGCTTGTGGCTCCGCTTAGGCGAAACCGGTCAAGGTGTGAAGCAGGACACGGACAACCAGGCGCGAGACCAGGTTCAGCCTGTCTGCCTCGAGCGGTTCAATATCTGGGAAAGAACACTTTTAAGAGGCGCAGCCGGACCGGTTCACGCCTCGATTGGCGCGTCACGCGTGGTGGTGATGGTGGTGCGTTCTCATGTTCATTGCAGAAGGCCGATATGGTGAAGTGATCGTAATGTCAAGAAAGCCCCATGGAACCAAGCGCTTAAAATCGCGGGTCCAAACCCTTCAGAATCGTAACGTCACATTGGAGAATCGCGCGCCTAGAATCTGAGTCGGTCGGGAGGGCGTCACGACTGAAGTAGATTTTTTATGAAAGAACTGAACCGGCGCAATGTGATTGCGGGACTGGGTGGCCTCGGCTTTGCCGCCTGCTCTGGCGGAGGCGAGGAAGCCACACCGAGTGCGAACCCCATTTCCGGGCCGCCGCCATCGCCGCCGCCACCTCCTCCTCCTGCGCCGCCGCCCCCGCCGCCACCGCCAAACAATGCAGCTGCTTCAGGCGGCATGATCTGGGGCGTGAACGGCCATCCCTTTACCGCCTATCCCGATATCGCCTACGAAAAGCAGCTCGACCTCGTCAGGGAACTTGGCATGACCCAGTACCGGGTCGCCGCCAGGTCAGACGGCCTCAATCGCCTGCGTCCACTCGCGCAACAAAGAGGCATCACGCTCCTGCCGATCATCCATGCCGAGAGTGGTTGGGAAAATCGCGGCACTGATGCGCTCTATAATGAATCCTTCAACAAGGCGCGGACGATCTCACGCGCGCATCGCGGGCAGTTCCCGGTCTGGGAATGCGGCAACGAGCTTGAGAATTACGCCATCATCCAGCCGTGCGAGTACCGTGACGACAACTCCCAATACCCTTGCGAATGGGGGCCGGGCGGCGGCGTCGATCCGCTGGATTATGTTGGCGAGCGCTGGGAGAAAGTCAGTGCGGTTGTCCGCGGCCTCGTAGACGGTGTTGGCGAAGGCGACCCGGATGCAAAACGCGCAATCGGCACATCCGGCTTTGGCCATATCGGCGCGTTCGAACGCTGGCGCGATGATGGCGTCGAGTGGGATATTACCGTCTGGCATGACTATGAACAGATCAGCGAAGACTTCCTCCAAACGCTGTCAGGGTACGGCAAACCGATCTGGATCACTGAATGCAATGCCGGGGCATGGAACGCCGTCTCCGAAGAAGACAATGCGCGTCAGCTGGCCGACCGGATTGCCTACTATCGCGAGGTTGGCGGGCGCTATGGCCTCGATGCGGTTTTCATCTATGAGCTGCTCGATGAGCCCTACTGGTCCGGGCCGGAATCGAAGATGGGCTTGTACCATGTCGAGGGCAGCAACGCGGCAGGATGGCGCGTCGGAACGCCAAAACCAGCCGCACTGGCCGTCCAGAACAAACTGGTCAGTTGATGGCCGACCGCCTGAAGTCTGAGCCAAACGCACGGGTACAGCCAGAGGCGCGCCTATAAAACAATCAGTCAGGGTCACTTGCCTGTCGAATATTCGCGCTACTCTTAAGCATGGGGCGTGCATATGGAAGAATGAAGGCCATGGTGGATCACAACAGACGAGACTTCCTGGCGGGACTCGGCGCTGCTGGCCTGACGGCTTGCGCGGCGCCTGTGGCATCGGCCCAGTTGCAGGCGAAACAGGGCCTGATCTGGGGCGTCAACGGACATCCATTCCAGGCCTATCCGGGCATTCCCTTCGAGACCCAGCTTCGCCTCATAGGCGAGCTTGGCATAAGCCACTACCGCGTCGGCAACCGCAATGACGGGCTGGAGCGGCTTTATCCACTGGCCCGTGAAATGGGCGTGTCGCTGCTACCGGTGATCGATCCGGCGGGCAGCCTTGAGGAAACCGACGCCGATGCGCTCTATAGCGGATCATTTGAGAAGGCGCGTGCAGTGTCGACCCAGCATCGTGGTCGCTTCCCGGTCTGGGAGCTTGGCAATGAGCTGGAAAATTTCGCCATCATCCAGCCCTGTGAAATGCGCGACGATGGCACGCAGTATCCGTGTGAATGGGGCCCGGCAGGCGGCGTTGGCCCGCTGGAATATTTCGGCGCGCGCTGGAAGAAAGTGAGTGCCGCTCTGCGGGGGTTGCTGGACGGCGTCGCCGAGGGTGACCCGTACGCCCGCCGCGCCATCGGCACGGCCGGCTTTGGCCATATCGGCGCCTTTGACCGGATGCTGGAGGACGGCCTCGAATGGGAAATATCGGTCTGGCACGATTATGACGGCATCTCCGAAGAGTACCTGAAAAGACTGTCTGCGTTTGGAAAGCCGATCTGGATCACCGAATTCAATGCGGGCGCATGGAACGCCAAGTCCGAAGAAGACAATGCCCGCCAGCTGACCGAACGTATCGAATGGTATCGCAAGATTAGCGGGCCTTATAGGGTCGAGGCTGCTTTCGTCTACGAACTCTTCGATGAACCTTACTGGGGCACGGACGCCGAGGCGCGGATGGGGCTCTACCGTATGGAAGGCAGCGAGGAAGAGGGCTGGCGCGCAGGCGAGGCAAAACCCGCAGGCGAAGCTGTAAAGGCAGCGCTGCGGCCTTAACGGCACACCGCTTGCTTCGCGTCTCAGGAGAAAACCGGAGACGTCCCGTCATGAAACGCCTTGTCCTTGCCATCGCTGCTGCCGCCCTGCCCTTTTGCGCCTCCGCTTCACCTGAACTGGCTGGCGATTGGGGCGTGAAGGCATCCGGGCTCTACCAGGACACAGTGAGCCTGATTGCAGATGTCGAAACTTCGGGCGAGACCGCAATCCCGCGCGACTACGAAGTCGCTATCGAACGCTTTGCGATGACGGCCAGCAATCTCGGGCATTGGGTCGATGGTGATGGTGGCCCGTCAGACCTTGGCTGCATCTTCCGCGGCATGGCCGAGGAAGGCGAAGTCCAGCTCATGGCGCTTTATGAGGCGGACTCGCCGCGCGAGACCCGTTCCAGCCTGATCCGCCTCGCGGCCATGTTCTCGGATGCAGAGATCATTGCTGCCGCAGCGATGCACGCTTCAGATCATGATGCGCCTGCCGCGCCGACCGGCATCGCCGTTTCCTGCCCGGTCAATACAGCTGCGGCCCACGCAGCGCTGGACTAATCCTTGGCCGGCTTCGCTCTGGGAAACCGTTTCCGGAAGGATTCTGAATCGTGAATCCGGATGATGCCGGACTGGCTGCCAGTCGCCATCAGCGTGCCATCATCTGCGAACATCGCGATACGTCCATGGATAAAGCCATTGTGCACACCCTCAACCTGGATGTCGCAACAGACCCATTCGGTATCGACGATGCGGCGGATCCGCAATGTATTGTCGAGCGAGTTGGCCCCTGCCGATAGGCCCATCGCGTGAGACGTCGCTGACGGCACGAAATCATTGATGATGGCCAGCATCATCGAATTGATCGGTTCACCTGTTGTGGAACGGCCCCAGAGGACAACCCGGCCATCTTCGCTGCGCCCGCCTTCAATCGCAAGCCTGGGTGCATAACGCCCCTGAGCCACGCGCATGTCGACATAATGATGCAGGTCGACATTATTCTCGTCAAAGCGTGGCATGCGGGGGCAGTCGGCAGGAGGCGGAACATCAGGCATGGTGAGCCACTGGTGCGAATGCTCTGAATCGCGCGCACCAACAGCCGCGTTCACCGTAAAGATCTCACGCTCATTTATATGCGCGCGCACACGGGCCTGCGTGATATTCTTGCCGGCCATCGGCACTTTCACATCCACGTCCATGATGTCCGGCGGATTGGCGAAAGACAGGTATTGCGCCGTTGCCCAGATGCAGGGCCGACCGGTGGTCCGTTCAAGTGCGGTTATCGCCGTGGCCAGGCCGACGCCGCCGAACAGGAATTTGTGTCCGGGCGGGCCGACACAAAGGCGCGGCTCGACCTTGATGTGCCAGCGATGCGGATTGTGCGTCGACTTGAGGTCGATGAAGGGCGCGGTCGTCATGGGCGGAAGGGCCTAGCGCTCTTTCGGGTCGAGGGCATCCCTCAGGCCGTCGCCGATAAAGTTGAGGCAGAGCAGCGTCACCGCCATCAGGACGGCCGGCGCCATGAGCAACCATGGCTTGTCCTGCATTTCCTTCGCGCCCTGCGAGATCAGCACGCCGAGTGAGGTCAACGGCTCGTTCACGCCGAGACCGAGGAAGGACAGGAAGCTTTCAGCCATGATCACGACCGGTATGGTCAGTGTCACATAGACCGCCACAGGCCCGACCACGTTCGGCAGGATGTGGCGGCGGATGATGGCTGAGCCCGGCACACCGGCGGCGCGGGCCGCTTCAATGAATTCCTTGCCCTTGATGGCGAGAGTCTGGCCGCGGACGATACGGCTCATGGTCAGCCATTCGACCGCGCCGATGGCGGCAAAGATCAGGATGATGTTACGGCCGAACACGGTCAGCAGCAGGATCACGAAGAAGATGAAGGGCATGGCGTAGAGCACGTCTACGAAACGCATCATGAGATTGTCGACACGTCCGCCGACAAAGCCGGCAATCGCACCCCAGGTCACGCCGATGATCAGCGACACGATGGTCGCAACAAGGCCGACCGCCATGGAGATGCGCAGCCCAAGCAGGTTGCGCGCGACAAGGTCCCGGCCCTGCTCGTCAGTGCCGAGCCAGTGCCAGTTCTGCATGGTTGGCGCAAGTTCGGTATCGGCCGAAATCGAGCGGTAGGAGTGCACCCAGAACATCGGCCCGAAAACAGCAAGCACAATCAGCAGGCCCAGCACCCACATCGAGACAACGGCCGCCCGGTTGTTGAACAGACGCCGCTTGGCATCATCCCAGAGCGAGCGTCCGCCAGCGAGGGCAACTTCCACCGGATCCTTCCGGCCTGTCATGTCGAGCGTATCAACCATCAGTCGTACTTCACTTTTGGGTCAAGCAACGCGTAAAGGATGTCCGCGAGCAAATTGAACAGCACGATCAGCGTCGCATAAATGATCAGCGCGCCCATCACGAGCGTATAGTCCCGGTTGATCGCGCCATCGACAAAGTATGACCCCATGCCCGGCAGGCCGAAAATGCGCTCAATCACCAGTGAGCCGGTCATCACCCTTGCCATGGCAGGGCCAGCATAGGAAACAAGCGGCAGGATCGCAGCAGGCAGGACGTGGCGGCCAATCACCGTGCGCTCCGGCAGGCCCTTGGCGCGGGCCGTGCGCACATGCGGCGAGTGCATGGTCTCGATTGTCGAGGCACGCATGAGCCGCGAAATGATGGCAATCTGCGGCAGCGCCAGCGTCAGGACCGGCAGCGTCATATTGTGAAAGCTCATCCCGATATGCGGGTACTCACCGAGGCCACCGACCGCGAACAGCCCTGCCCCCAGAGCGAGCGTCAGGATCAGCAATGGTCCGGTGACGAAGGTCGGTATCGATATCCCGGCCATCGCGATCCCCATGACCGTATAGTCGCCGGCTGTATTCTGCCGCAGACCGGCAAACACGCCGAGCGCCGTGCCGACAATAAGGGCAATCAGCATGGCCAGTGAGCCGATGGCAAGGCTGACCGGGAGGCCGTCAGCGATCAGGTCATTCACGCTCTTGCCGAGGGTTTTCATCGATGGGCCGAAATCGCCCTGCAACACGCCGACGAGATAATCCCAGAACTGTTTGAGCAAGGGCTGGTCGAGACCGAATTTCGCGTTGATGGCGGCTTCGGTTGCGGCGTTCAGCTTGCGCTCGCCATCAAACGGGCCGCCCGGCGCGAGGCGCATCATGAAGAAGGCGAACGCAACAATGACCAGCAATGTCGGGATTGCGAAAAGGAGCCGCCGAATGACGTAGGCCCACGGAATGCGGGAAAGGCTTCGCTGGAACGCTGACACGTGCGGCTTTTCTCTTTTTCGTTTCACCGGAAGCGGCTATCGGACCTTGGAAGTCCGCTCAAGGCTCCCTAGGTTCACGCCAGAAGACTGCTTGTCAACGCTACATGACACCGAGGTAAATCGATGGCCGACATTCGAAACGTCACTGACCATTTCTCCGTTGCTCCACAGATCAGTGAGGAGGATATCGACGAGATTGCGGCGGCCGGCTTCAAGACAATCGTTGCCAATCGCCCCGATGGTGAGGGCGGCGTCGACCAGCCGCGCATGGGTGCGATTCGCACGAAAGCCGAGGAAAAAGGCCTGACATTCGTCGCCTTGCCGTTTTCTGGCGCTCCAACACCGGAAATTATTGAGCGGATGCAATCGATTCTCGCCGAAGCGCCGTCCCCGGTTCTGGCCTATTGCCGCACTGGCACGCGATCGATCACAGCCTGGGCGCTAACCCATGGTGGCCAAGGCCAGGCGGGCGAAATCGTAGATGCTGCTGCAGGTGCAGGCTATGATCTCTCAGGCATGAAAGGCCTCCTCTGATCACGATGACTTGTGATCCCGTAAACAAATGATCACATGACTCGTGGCTAGAAAGAGTTGAAACTCTTGGAATGGCGTGCGATTCACGCCGCTCAAACGGCGGGGGCTGTGAGGGAGTGAATGCATGTCGCGCAACTGGCTGACAGATTTCAAATATGAAGACGGTGCCTGGCTCGTGAAGAAGACCGGGCATCGCGTGCCGGCCAATTTCCAGCTTGCCAACGATATCTTCACCTGGCTGACATTCTATACGATGGCCCAGTCATGGCGCACCTGGCGCCGGCTCACGGGCCATAAGCGGCCAACCATCGCCTTCCATCCTGACAAGCCTCGTCCATGGTACTTTGTCTGGCCCGTGATGCATGCGTCCGGCGCCAAACTGATATCGGACGTATCCCGGGCCGATATCGTATTCCAGTTCGATGATTCGACGCATGCGGATCACTCAGTGCCGGTGACCAAGCCCGGCGCAAAACTGGTCAATTTCAACTGCAAAGACATTTCCAAATCGAAAGTCGCAGAAGCCTTTGAAGCGGCGGCTGGGTATAATCTGAAGGTCAATCCGCGGACCTATGAAGGCCCGATGGTCGAGAAGTCAGAGAAGAATGCCTGTCATGACGGACGCATTATCGAAGGCCCTATGGAGCCGGTCGAGGGCAAGACCTATCAGCGCCTGATCGACAATGAAATCGATGGTGGCCTCGTCGAGGACCTGCGCTGCTGCATCGTGGGCGGTGAGCCGACCCTCGTCTTCCGCAAGCGCCGCCCGATTCTCCGGCGCTTCCTGAACGAGAATGCTGAAGTTTTGCTCGACGAACCTCGCAAATGCTACACGAGCGATGAAATTGCCGTGATAAAGCGCTTTGCTGCAGAGCTTGGTCTGGATTGGGGCGGCGTAGATGTGCTACGCGATCGCGCTTCAGGCCGTATTTTTATCGTGGATGCAAACAAGACCGATATGGGCCCGCCAGTTGCTCTTGGGCTTGGTCACAAGCTCAAATCGACCCGTCGCATGGCGCGCGCTTTTGTCACCGCATTCGCACCGAAACGGTCAGCCTAGAATCGCCTATTATGGCGAGCTGAGAACTGCCGAAGAGGTCCCATGGGAATCCCATTCGTACGCGAAATAGAGTTTGAATACGGTAAGGTCGAACAGGTCTCGCCGCTCATTCGGCGCGTGGTCGCGAATAATCCCGGCCCGTTCACCTATGTCGGCACCGGTGTCTACATCATTGGTCATGGCGAAGTTGCCGTTGTCGATCCCGGCCCGGAGCAGCCCGAGCATTTCGAGGCGCTGAAAGACATCCTCAAGGGTGAGACAATCACGCATGTGCTGGTCACGCATGGCCACTCTGACCACTCCCCGCTGGCCCAGCCGCTTGCTGAATGGGCCGGCTGCAAGACTTACGCGAAGAATTGCGGTGTACCGACAGCCAAGGGCGAGCTTGGCTCTGCCGACGATCTTGGCTTCGAACCCGATGTGAAGATCGGCGATGGCGATGTCATTTCCGGCCCCGGCTGGACCATCGACGTTATCGAAACGCCGGGTCATACCTGCAACCATATCTGCTTCGGCCTGCGCGAAGAGAATGCCTGCCTGACGGGCGACCACATCATGGGCTGGTCCACGACAATCGTCGCGCCGCCTGACGGCAACATGGCCGACTATATGCGCTCGCTCGACAAGATCGAGGCACGCAATTTCGACATTCTCTGGCCGACGCATGGTTCGCCCGTACGCGAGGATGCGAAGGGCTTCATCCAGGCTTACCGCGCTCACCGCCTCGACCGCGAAAACGCAATCATTGCTCACCTCAAGACGGGCGAAACGAATATTCCGCGCATGGTCGAGACGATGTATGCCGCTGTTGAAAAGCGCCTGCATCCCGCTGCGGCGCTATCTGTGCTTGGCCATATGCTGAAGCTGGTCGAGGAAGGCTATGTCGAGACACCGGATGCCAATCCGACAGTCCGTTCGGCCTTCACCTGGAAAGCCGAACGCAAGACAGCCTAAGCGCTAGAAGCCCAGTCCTTTTGCAATATTCCTGACCTTGTCGACCCGGCCCGGCGCGGCCGTGTTCACAAGGCTCCAGTAGCGCTCGAGCGTTGCCGCATCCGCCTTGGCCGGCGTACCTGAATCAAATGGCGGCTGCGGGTCATACTCGATCGACAGCTGCACGAAGCGGGCATGCGCCTCGCCGCGGATTTCCGAGACGAGCTGCAAGCCGAAATCGATGCCGGAGGTGACGCCGCCGCCTGTAACGCGGTTACGGTCGATCACCACCCTGCCCGTCTCCGGGACCGCGCCGAAAAAGGCCAGTTGCTCGTGCGAGGCCCAATGCGTCGTGGCGCGGTAGCCCTGAAGCAGGCCGGCCGCCCCTAGCACGAGCGACCCGGTGCACACGCTGGTGACCCAGTCAGCATTTTCAGCAACCTGCCGGACCCATGACAGCGTAGCTTCATCCTGCATCACGTCTACCGTGCCGAAGCCGCCCGGGATGCAGAGGATGTCTGTATGGGTGACCTCATCAAACGTTCTGGTCGGCAGGAGCGGAAATCCTGAATCGGTCGACACCGGGTCGCGCGTCTTCCAGACAAGGTCCACCGTGGTGTTGCCAAGGCGCGAGAGGACTTGCGCCGGGCCTGTCAGGTCAAGCTGGGTGACATTCGGAAAGACGAGGAATGCGACGGAAATCGGAGACAGTTCGGGCATGAGCAGCCCTCCTTCATCAGAGGTTCATGCCCAGGCGCCCGGCCTCGATACGCTGCGCTCCCCGGTGGTGATCCACCTCATGCGCCAGTTACGCAGCGTCCGCGTTTTACCACCAAACCCCGTCTGCGTCGATCAGGGTTCGAGACGTCCGTCCGCGCGGTCGGTCAGCTCGCTCATGAACGCCGATACGCGTTTGGCATTTTCACCAAGGTCCGACAGGCCGACCCGGCTGATGGACCGCATATCGACTCGGGTCGCGCCATCCACGGCTCGCACACGCACGGCGACATCATCCTTGAAGCCGAACCAGCCGGACGAGACCGTCGCTTCCATGACGGTCTGCTCAACGTCTTCGCCGGTCTGAGGCTTGGAGAAAATTGTCCAGCCTTTCGACTCGGCAATGCGCTGGGCATATCCCGCGATCTCACCGGGGGACTGATCGAAATAGAGCGGCTGGATTGGCCGGTCATAGGCCGGCGGGACGGTTTCACCCTCAATCGTGCGCTCATTCTCGGCCTGCTCCTGCGCGTCAGATACAAGCATGCCGCCAAAGCCGGGCCACCGGTCTTCAATGCCAGGCGCTTGCGGGATGACAGGGGCATCCTCAACAGGGTTGGTCGCTTCATCGGTCTTGCGTTGGGCCAGCAGGGCTTCCGAGAAGCGGACCGGGTCAGACCAGTCAGTCTGGATGTCGTGGATCGGCGGCAGGCTTGCAGCCTGCGCCCCGAAACCGACCAGCCGGAAAAGCAGCATTGCCGCGATCAGGACGGCCCCAAGCGCCAGGATCACCGGCTTGGTCCGCGGCGCCTTGATGAACGCGATGACCAGCGCAATCAGGGCCACGCCAGCAGCCAGGAAGGTGACATACTTGCCCCAGGCGATCGTCATCTGGCCAAGGCCGAACTGCCAGCCCCAGACGCCGTATTTCGTGCCGAGCGCAGCAACGGCAAACCACAACACTGCGAAAATCGAGAGGGCCAGTGCCCCGCCCGCCACTTTCAGGCGCCAACCTGCTGACGCTGCCTGTTCACTCATCCCTGTCTCCCCGGATCCATACCCGTTAACGGGCAGAGCCATATCGCGCTGAGCCCAATCTGCAAGAGTGGGTCAACCGTGTCACACGAAAGTGTTGCGGCGATCAGGCCGTTGGAAGTTTGTAATCCTTGAACATTTCGCGAAGCTTCAGCTTGTTGATCTTGCCCGTCGCGCCGAGCGGAATTTCATCAACGAACTGCACATCATCAGGTGTCCACCATTTGGCGATCTTGCCTTCGAGCTGGCTGAGCACTTCTTCCTTGGTTGGCGTTTCGCCCGGTGCGGACTGCACGATGAGCAATGGCCGCTCATCCCATTTCGGATGATATATCCCGATGGCGGCTGCATTGGCGACCTTCGGGTGGCCAACCGCGAAATTCTCGATATCAATGGATGAAATCCACTCGCCGCCCGATTTGATCACATCCTTCGCGCGGTCGGTGATGTGCATGGTGGAGTTCTTGTCGAGGGTTGCGACATCGCCGGTATCGAAGAACCCGTCATCGGCAAAGGCATCATTGCCGTCCCCCTTGAAATAGGCCTTCGAAACGGCCGGGCCTCGGCAAACGAGACGGCCCGACGTCTTGCCATCACGCGGCAGCTCATTGCCGTCGTCATCGAGGATCTTGAGCTCAATGCCGAATGGCGGACGGCCCTGTGTCAGCTTGTAGGCAATTTTCTCTTCGTGGCTGGCATCTGCCAGCGCCGGTGGCAGCGCGCCAAGCGTCCCCATGGGCGAAAGCTCGGTCATGCCCCAGGCGTGGAACACTTCGACATCGTAATTTTCCTCGAATGCCCGCAGGATACGTTCGGGCACCGCAGAGCCCCCGATAACGACCTTGCGCAGGTACGGCAGCTTGAGGTTGTTTTCTTCAAGATAGGTCAGCAACATCAGCCAGACCGTCGGCACTGCCGCCGTGATCGTGACCTTTTCCTTGTCGAGTAATTCATAGATCGCCGCACCGGACATGTCCGCGCCCGGCATGACCATCTTCGCACCGGTCGCAGGACACGAGAAGGCAAGGCCCCACGCATTGGCATGGAACATCGGCACCACAGGCAGCAGGACGTCATTGGCGCCCATGCCGATCGTGTCGACTCCCATGGTGATCATCGTGTGCAGGACATTGGAACGGTGCGAATAGAGCACGCCCTTCGGGTTACCGGTCGTGCCAGACGTATAGCAGAGGCCACAGGCGGTATTCTCATCGAAATTGCCCCACTCCACCTCGGTCGAACGGCCATCGATCCAGAGCTCGAACGAGACTGCGTTGAGCGAGTTTTCCGGCATGTGCTCAGGGTCGGTCAGGATGATGAATTTCTCGATTGTCTTGAAGAGCGGCTTGGCCGCCTCGACGAGCGGCAGGAAGGTAATGTCAAAAATCAGGATGCGGTCTTCGGCGTGATTGGCAATCCAGGCGATCTGGTCAGGGTGGAGGCGCGGGTTCACCGTGTGCAGGACCGCGCCAATGCCCATCGTGCCGAACCAGGCTTCCATGTGCCGGCTCGTATTCCAGGCCAGCGTCGCCACGCGGTCACCAAGACCAATGCCTTCATCGAGGAGGGCGGTCGAAACCTGTTTGGCACGCTCGCGCATCTCACGGTAAGTGGTCCGGACAATCTCGCCCTCGACCGAACGGGTGACGATCTCGCGGTCCCCGTGATTCGTCGCGGCGTGGTCGAGCACCTTGTCGACAGTGAGCTGCCAGTCCTGCATCAAGCCTTGCATCTTGCTTCCTCCAAATGAATTGCGGTTATGCGGTTTCCGCTACGTTCAGTTTCTTCTATGACCCGTTTTCACTGGCAGCAAGCAAGCCGATGAGGTCAAACGCGATGAATTGTCTCAAATTTCTATCAATACCAGTGCTTAGCCTGGCTTTCCTCATCGGATGCGAGCAGCAGGCCGCGATCGATAGCGCGCAAACCGCTGAGGCAGCAGAGCCTGTGGCCAGGCCAACCGCCAGTGTTGAGCCCGCTCAGTCGACATCCACGAACACGCTGCCCGACATGTTTGACTGCGTCCGTGAAAATGGCGGCCTTCTCATCGCCAGCCACCGCGGCGGGCCAGCCCCCGGCTTTCCTGAAAACGCCGTCGAGACCCTCGCCCACGCCCTCGCCAATGACATCTTCATCATGGAAGTCGATGTTGCTGAAAGCCGCGACGGGGTCTTGTTCCTGATGCATGACCGCTCGCTCGGCCGTACCACGACCGGCTCTGGCGCCGTGGCGGATGCCGACTGGTCAGAGATTTCCGCACTGCGCCTCGTCGACAATGACGGCAAGGTGACCTCGTATGCCCCTCCAACTCTCGACACTGCGCTGGAATGGGCCGTCGAAAGCGGCGCGATCATCGAACTCGACCGTAAGCCAACCACCAGCTTTCGAAACATCATTGATGCGGTCCGGGCCGCAGGCGCCGAAAACAATGTCATCATCATCACCTATAATGACGATGAGGCCCTTCAGGTCTCGCGCCTTGCGCCGGATATGATGATGACGGCCGGGATTGGCGACCGCCAGCACGAAGCCGGGTTGATCGAAGCGGGGCTCAATCCCGAACGGCTGATTGCCTGGACCGGCACGAACCGGCCAAGCCCCGGCAAATGGAAAGGCCTCGCCAGCAAGGGGATCGAAAGCGCCTTCGGCACGCTTGGCCGGCCTGGTGAAAGGCTTGACGACCAGTACTGGGCCGATGGCAATCCATCCGAGTTTGACGCGCTTGCGACGGGCGGACTTGTCATGCTGGCGACCGATGTGCCGTACAAGCTCACCAGCACGACTGGCGCATTGAAGCGGGCTGTCGACACCGCACAGGCGAAGTGCCCGCGCTGACCCGGCTTGACAGCTGGCGGACCCGGACGTATCAGCCGCGCCGAAGGCCTGAGACGCCTGCCGTTCGCCAGACAAAAATCTGAAGGTGAAGATCTCCGCAAGCATCTGATGCCTGCGCTCGAAGACCAGACCCAGAGCAATCTTCCGGTCTGCGGCAAGGCGAACCCCGCACTTTATGACCGGCCAGAATTGCAAAGGTCAGATCATGACACAGTCACCGCCCGCCACACGTGCACAGGCCAAGGCCCGCGCGCGCGAAATCCGCGTCGAACAGGCCCGCTCCGGCACGCCCATCAGCCATGCCCGGGCCCTTGAGCTTGTCGCAGCCGAACTTGGCTACCGCGACTGGAATACCGCGTCCGGGCGCCTCTCCAACCAGCCGGAAATTCCCCTGCAGGTTGGTGAACGCGTCTCAGGCAGGTATTTGAAACAGGCCTTTACCGGGCGGGTTCATGCTGTCCGCGAGCTTGCCGGCGGAATGGGCTACGAAGTGACCCTTCACTTCGATACGCCCGTCGACGTCGTTGAGTTTGAAAGCTTTTCAGGCCTGCGCCAACGGGTTCACTGCATGATTTCCGAAGATGGCATTTCATGGAACAAGACAAGCGATGGCGTCCCGCATCTGACCGTGCAACGCGATTCGGCGCATCTGGTCTGACAGAGGGCGGGCGCGCCTGCCACCCTTTCTGAAATCGCATTGAATTGTGGCTAAGCAGCTCGCGTGTAACGTGAAAAAGTGACGGATTTAAACCGGTTGTTTACGGCTATTACTGTTTAAGCAGCATCAGGATTGATGGCGGTCAGGTTGAATACTTGCCTATCTTCATCATGCTGGGGTTGTCAGGCTGGGGGACAGTGACATTGGTCGCATTGGTGAAAACCATATTCTATTTCGGGCCACTGATCTTCGCGGTCGGCTTTCTTGCGCCACTGACAATACAGGTCATCCAGCGCGCTGGATGGACCCCGCCTTTCGGGCTTACCCCATTTGCCACAGGTTTTATCGTCGCTGCCCTGCTTGGCGTACCGGCACAGTTAAGGGGGCGCTGGATATAATGAGCGACCGTGATCTCAGCCTCCTTTCACCTGCTGAGCTCACGCGGCTCGAGCGCGATATTGCGCGCAAGCACATTGGCAAATTTCCATGGTTCGCTGTGGTGTTTGCTTTTGTGAACCTGGCGATCTGGATCTCGCTCTGGCCGCTGGTCATCACCGGCACGATCTCGGTCTGGGTCGGCCTGATCATCGCAAGTATCAACGCCACGCTCAGCTATCTGCCTTCACATGAGGCCCAGCACGACATCATCGCGCGGCCCGGTTCGAAACTTTATTGGCTGAATGAGCTGGTCGGCCACCTCTCGACTATCCCGCTTGCGCTGCCCTACCGCGTCGCCAAGCTGACGCATCTTCAGCATCACCGTCACACAAACAATCCGAAGTTTGATCCCGACTACACTTCACGCGCACGCGGCCCGCTGCACGCGATCTGGCGCTCAATCCAGAACCGTCAGCCGCGCGGCAACGGCGCCTTCAACGCCTATGGGCGCACCCTGCTACGTCTGAAGCGCTATGACGTGTACCGGGAAGCTGCGTTGCACCGTTTTGTATTTTTCGGAATCCTCATCACGCTGGCCTGGTCAGGCTATGCCGTTGAGGCGGCTGTCCTGATGTGGCTGCCACATCATCTCGGCTATACCTACATCCAGTATTATCTGAGCTGGGCACCGCACCATCCGGCCAACGAGACATCGCGCTATCGCTCGACACGCAGCTTTCGCGCCGCGTTTGGCAATTATATCTCGCTTGGGATGCAGTATCATATCGTTCACCACCTGCATCCGCGCATACCGCTTTACCGGACACCTGCGGCCTATTGGGAGCTGAAGCCCGTTCTCGCCGCACGCGGTGCCCGGATCGACCTCTAGGCCGGGCTACGTCGCGCGAGCAATCGCTGCCAGAGCAAAAGGAGTGGCGAGCCAAGCTCCAGCCCCATGCCAATAAGCTGCGCTGTGTCACCCGGTCCAATCGTCATCCATGAAACAAGCCGGCCAAGCCCGCCAATGACAAGCGCAAGACAGATGAAGCCGAGCAGTATTGCCTGCCGCTCGACATTCGGGATTGCCGACCAGATCAACACCGACACGAGAAAGTACACGCCAGATAAATAGCGTAGCTGATTGTCGAGGCCCGCTGGATAACCGCCATCAGGCATGAAATACGACGCGCCGAACCAGATCCCCAGCACGGCGAATGCCAGCGGAATGAGCGACAAGACGCTTAGCACGATCTGTAGACCAAGTTTCATTATGCCCTCCCACGGCGCTTTTCCAGTGTCCCTCCGGGAGGCGTAGCATAAAATAATGACGCTGGCGTCACGTAAATAATCAGGAACGGAACCGGCGTGCTGCCGCCATGCGGCGAACGCCCATGAGATCAATCATGATTGCGACATTTGGCGCGCCCCGCAAGCGTATTACAAGCCTGTTGCGCGTCCCCTGAATCGCCCCTAACAATTTTGCGGGGACGCATCGTCTCACACACCGCGATCTGCTTTGGCGATCGGGGATAAGCTCAGGTAAAGGGACTCCATGAAAAAGAAACTTGCATTGCCGCTCGCAGCTGGCGTGGCCCTGATCTCGGTATCAGGTCTTTCAGCCCACGCGCAGGAAAAGCAGATGGCCGAAATATTCATGACCGCAGCACCGTTCTGCCCAAAGGGCAGCATGATGGCGGATGGCCGCCTGCTGGCGGTGCAGGAATACCAGGCCGTATTCTCTCTGCTTGGCACCAATTATGGCGGCGACGGGCGGACCACATTCGGCTTGCCGGACCTGCGGGGCCGTTCACCCATTGGCACCGGCAACGGACGTAGCCTGGACCAGGTCAACCTCGGGCAACAGGGCGGGATCGAGCACCTGACGCAGACGCAGCTGCAATTTCCCCCGCATAATCATGGTATCGGTGTCGCAGCCGTCGAAGGTCTTCAGATCAACAAGGACGCCAGCAAGGGGTCACAAATACTTGTCCCCCGAAGCGAAGGCACGACCGAATTTGGCACGTCCGGCAACGGCCAGCCTTTCTACAATCGCGACCCTTATCTGGGTATTACCTACTGCGTACAGATTGCCGGAACCTATCCTCAGCGGCCCTGACCATTCGTCTCCGGGCGTCAACTTCTGACGCCCGGGCACTTGCCGTACCGAAAATACCGGTCAGGGATACAACCGCCCGCTTAACCACGCGCCATCCTTGCGGGTGAACTGTAGCCGGTCATGCATGCGGAAGGCCTGGTCCTGCCAGAACTCGATGCTGTCCGGCACGACGCGAAACCCACCCCAGTCTTCCGGTCGCGGGATTTCTTCCTGCCCTTCAAACTCGGCTTCGACCGCGCGGATACGCGTCTCGAAAACGGCGCGTGATGCCAAGGGCCGTGACTGGTCTGACGCGATGGCGCTGATGCGGCTCGAGCGCGCCCGTGATGCAAAGTAGGTGTCCGCCTCTTCATCCGAAACTGCCTTGATGACGCCGCGCACGCGGACCTGCCGACGCAGCGACTTCCAGTGAAAGCCAAGCGCCGCCACTGGATGCGCCGCGATCTGATTGCCCTTGGCACTGTCAAAATTGGTGTAGAAGGTGAAGCCGTCCTCCGAGACGCCCTTGAGCAGCACGACCCTCACATCAGGCCGGCCTTTCTGGTCGACAGTTGCAAGTGACATGGCATTCGGGTCGTTCAGCTCACTTTCGCGGGCCTGCGCCATCCATTGTCCGAACAGGGCGATCGGGTCTGACGCATCAGCGATGAGCGGGTTTCCCGCGCTGTCCTTCTGGTAGTCGGCATCGCTTGGGCTCGGCGGAATGACATTCGCCCGGGGGTCTTCACTCATCTTGCGTTCGCACTCCTGATTGTCTTGCGACGGCTATATAGGGATGAAGCTTAGGCCAGGATACCGCCATCGACGCGCAGCACCTGGCCGGTAATGTAATCAGCCTTGTCGGACGCCAGGAAGGCCACCGCATCGGCAATATTCTGCGCACTGCCCCAGCGCCCTTCGAGCGGCAGGATCTTCGCCATCCGCGCCATGGTCTTTTCACGGTCGACCGCGCCACTGGCGAAAGCTGTCTTCCACATCCCGTCATCGATGACGCCCGGCGCGACGGCGTTCACGCGAACACCGGCACGGCCAAGATCAATCGACATGTTCCGCGTCATCGAATTTACCGCGCCCTTGGAGGCCGAATAGGCAATCTGGCCGACACTGCCCGTACTGGCCGAGACAGACGAGATATTCACAATATTGCCCTTGCGCGACTTGAGGCTGTCGGTCAGCGCATCAGTCAGCAGGATCAGGTTGCGGACATTCACATTGAGCGTATTGTCGAGGCCCTCTTCCGTAACCTTGCCGGCCGGTTCATGGACACTGACGCCCGCATTGTTGACGAGGATATCGACCGGGCCGAGCTGTTCGACGATGGCTTCCGCTGTCGGCTTCCAGCCATCGCTGCTGCCAAGGTCTGCATGGATGATCACCGGGTCGTTCGGCAACGTCTTCGCCAGGCGTTCCAGGTCATCAAGGCTGCGGGCAACGAGGGCCACGCGCGCACCGCCTTCTGCCAGCGTGCGGGCGATGGCTTCGCCGATCCCGCGGCTGGCACCAGTTACCACGGCATTCTTGCCGGAAAAGTCGTATGTCATTGTCCTGCCCTTCGTTTCTGTTTGAGCGAGACCCTATTCCGATTGTCGCTATTGGCAATGTTTGCCCGGACGGCGGATACAGACTAAGCCTTCAGGGCAGAGCGAGGCCAGACAGACATGAAGCGACGTCGAAGTTTTCAGGGGTTTCCATATCTCCTGCTGGGCATTTTGGCCCTTGCGCTCTCAGCTTGCCAGGAAGGCGAGACTGCAACGCCCGCCGCCCCGGTCGAGGATCATGTCGCCATCGTGAAAGCCTATGTCGATGCCTATAATGGCGATGACGCCGCTGCCATGTCAGCCCTCATGCATCCGGACATAGAATGGCTCTCGATCAGCGGCTCCAGGGTCGAACTTGTGTCGGCGGGCCGCGAAAAGCTGACTGAAGAGATGCGGGTTTTCTTCCAGGGCGAGTCAACCGCCACGAGCACGCTGTCCGGCATTGGCCAGACGGGCGGCTTTGTCAGCACGATCGAGACGGCATCCTGGATGGGCGATGACAACAAGGATAAATCCCAGTCGTCACTGGCGGTTTACGAGGTCACGGCTGACGGGCTGATCCGGCGCATCTGGTACTATCCCGAAGTCGCTTCGGACGATTGACCGCCACTCGACTGCGGCATCGTCGCGACGCCTGCTTGCCCTTCGCCGACAAATTCGCCATTGATGCGGCCAAATTCCGTACTTCAAGAAGGATACTCCCATGAAACAGCCTGTGAAAGTTGCCGTCACCGGAGCCGCCGGCCAGATCGGTTACGCCCTCCTTTTCCGTATTGCTGCCGGCGACATGCTCGGCCCGGACCAGCCAGTCGACCTTCACCTGCTTGAAATCACCCCGGCGCTTGGCGCGCTTGAGGGCGTCGTGATGGAGCTCAATGACTGCGCCTTCCCGCTTCTCAACAAGATCGTCGCGACCGACGACGCCAATGTTGCTTTCAAGGATGTCGACTTTGCCCTTCTCGTTGGCGCCATGCCGCGCAAGCAGGGTATGGAACGCAAGGACCTCCTGTCGGCCAATGGGTCGATCTTCGGCCCGCAAGGCAAGGCCATCAACGACAATGCCAAGCGCGACGTGAAAGTGCTCGTCGTTGGCAACCCGGCCAACACCAATGCGCTGATCGCACAGCAGGCCGCGCCTGACCTCGACCCGAACTGCTTCACCGCCATGGTGCGCCTCGACCATAATCGCGCGATGAGCCAGCTGGCCGAGAAGACCGGCACGCACAATACCGACATCAAGAAGATGATCATCTGGGGCAACCATTCGGCGACCCAGTATCCGGACCTGCACCACGCAACCGTCAAGGGCGAGGACGCGATGTCGAAAATCGACCAGGACTGGTATGAAGGCACCTTCATCCCGGATGTCCAGCAGCGCGGCGCGGCGATCATCAAGGCGCGCGGGGCTTCCTCTGCCGCTTCCGCTGCATCAGCCGCCATCGACCATATGAAAAGCTGGGCCCTTGGCACAGAAGATGGTGACTGGGTCTCGATGGGTATTCCGTCCGACGGTTCCTACGGCATCGAGCCGGGCGTTATCTATGGCTATCCCGTGACCTGCAAGGACGGCAAGTACACGATCGTGCAGGGCCTCGATATTGGCGAGTTCTCACGCGCAAGAATGGACGCGACGGAGAAAGAACTGCGCGAAGAGCGCGAAGCGGTGGCCGACCTGCTCGGCTGATTTTGTCAGGCCGAAATTCGCGACTTTATCCGCAACGCATAATTCCTTGTTGGAACTTTCCGTGAGATATACGATATTGTACGTTACAAGGATGGAGTCGCGAATGGCCAAATATTACACGAAAATAGCCCGTTCAGCTTCAACCGGACGTTGGACTACTGCGGACGCGCAACGGTTTGAGAAGCAGGCTGTGGAGTTCACAAAAACTGTCACCGCATCTCCTGAAGCCGCTCGCAAATATCTCGTCGAACTCGGTACACATACATCCTCTGGCAAGCTGACCCGCAAATACGGTGGCTGAATAATTGCACGATCTCGCTCCGGGCTTGCTGCTTGGTTATCATGGTTGCGATGAAGCCGTTGCCAGCCGCTTAGTGTCTGGCGAAGGTTTTCGGGAGAGCCAGAACGACTTTGACTGGCTCGGACATGGAATATACTTTTGGGAAGCCAACCCCAAACGGGCTTTAGATTTTGCGAAAGAGCAATTAAAACGACAATCGAGCACCGTTTCAAAGCCAAGCTTAGTCGGGTCTGTTGTTAGTCTGGGCTATTGTCTAGATCTCACGACCAAGGCGGGCCTCGATACAGTCCAATCGACCTATGAACAGCTAAGAAAGACCGTCGAAGCGGCTGGCGAGAGCCACAAGCTTCCCGCAAATCATCCAGACTTGCTACGACGTTACTTGGATTGTGCCGTGATCAATCATCTGCACAAAATACGCGAGGCAACCGAAGAACGGCCGTTCGATAGTGTCCGAGGCGTTTTTATTGAAGGCAAAGAACTCTATCCGAGCTCTGGGTTTCACCACAAAACCCATATCCAGATTGCAATACGGAACCCGAAATGCATTAAGGGCGTCTTTCGCGTTCGTCCGAAGGATATCGACTAAATGTCACACAATACGTTCGGCCATCTCTTCCGCGTGACGACCTGGGGCGAAAGCCACGGGGCTGCGCTCGGTTGCGTGATCGATGGCTGCCCGCCCGGCCTCAGACTTGACGAGGCGTTCGTCCAGGACTTCCTCGACAAACGCAAGCCCGGCACCAGCCGGTTCGTGACCCAGCGCAAGGAGCCGGACCAGGTGAAGATCCTGTCCGGCGTCTTCGAGGATGACCGCACGGATGGGCAAGTGACCACCGGCACGCCAATCTCGATGATGATCGAGAATGTCGACCAGCGCTCAAAGGACTATTCGGAAATCCGCGACCGCTACCGGCCCGGCCATGCCGACTATGCCTATGACCAGAAATATGGCGTGCGGGACTATCGCGGCGGCGGGCGCAGCTCGGCCCGCGAAACCGCATCGCGGGTCGCTGCAGGCGCTGTTGCCCGGCGTGTTCTCGGCGACGGGATCACCCTTCGCGGCGCTGTGGTCCAGATCGGCCCGCACACCATCGACCGCGAGGCGTGGAACTGGGATGAGACGGGCAACAACCCGTTCTGGTGCCCGGATGCCAACATGGCTGAGCGCTGGGAAAACTTCCTGGACGAGACACGCAAATCCGGCTCCAGCGCCGGTGCCATTGTCGAAGTGCACGCCTCTGGCGTTCCGGCCGGATGGGGCGCGCCTGTCTATGGCAAACTCGACGCAGAGCTTGCTGGCGCGATGATGAGCATCAATGCCGCCAAGGGTGTCGAGATCGGCGCAGGCTTCGCCGCGGCTGCCTTCTCAGGCGAGCAGAATGCCGATGAGATGCGCATGGGCAATGATGGCGTGCGCTTCCTGTCGAACAATAATGGCGGCGTGGCAGGCGGCATCTCGACCGGGCAGGACGTGATTGTCCGTGTCGCGATCAAACCGACCTCCTCCATCCTGTCCGTCACCCAGTCAGTGACCCGCGACGGTGAAGACGTCGATGTCCGCACCAAGGGCCGGCATGACCCATGCGTCGGTATCCGCGCCGTGCCCGTTGCCGAAGCGATGCTCGCCTGTGTACTCGCAGATGCAAAGCTGCGCCACCGGGGCCAGATAGGTTAGCGCTTGGCCGCCCGGTAGCAAACAACGCCAATAAACAAACCGAAGACCGCGATCCCGACCCCAGTCCCCGTATTCCCAAACACCGATACCAGATCAGAGACTGCGTCATAGACCGGGTCGCCGCTAAGTCTCGTGGCTTTGGGGTTCAGTGGGTCGCCAATAATGACAACGACGCCCAGCGCAAACAGCGAACCGCCCATGATTATCGCCAGGAATTTCAGGAAGAAACGATAAGTTTTCCAATCCATAGCCTATCCCCGCCGGCCCGCTGCCCAGTACAGGAAGCCGCCGAGCAGCAGGCCAGTAATAATCATCGCAATTCCCCCGCCCGGGTCGCCAAATGCTTCGCGCAGGCCGCGAAGCGCGCGGACATATAGCCCGGTTCGCCGCGAGCTGGCAGCCGCACCAGGGTCTCCGACCAGCGCGGCAACACCGACAAGCACAAAGAGCCCGCCGACGAAAATGGAAATACGCTGCAGGGCGCGGCGATTGGCACGTCCCGGCCGGAGCCTCAAAGCTCAAGCACCATCTGGATGTCGCAGCGGCTATAAGGCGACGGGGTTTGCCGCTCTCCGGTGATTTCAATGAAGCCGGCCGCGCGGTAGAGGCCCAGCGCCGCGTCCAGCTTGCGATTGGATTCCAGCCAGATGCGCTTTGCCTTCATGTCGCGGGCAAATTTCATGCTGGACATGACAAGCGCCTTGCCGATGCCCTGCCCGCGCAAATCGGACCGCGCACTCATCTTCACCAGTTCCAATGTCCCCGGCTCATGGCTCCAGACAAGCCCGGCTGTGCCGACCGGCTCATCCTCCAGTACAGCGATCAGCACGCGCCCGCCCTTGTCGATTATGGTCGACTGCGGATCATTAAGCTGCGCGAGGTCTGAGGGTTCGACAGCAAAGAGCTGCTCGATCCAGGCGAGGTTGAGCGCCTTGAAGGCCGGGCCATCTTCGGGCTGGAAATCACGGACACGTATCATGCCCTGACTATGCCTAGCCGACGAAGGCTTTTTCAATAACAAATTCGGCCGGCGCCGCGTTGGAGCCTTCGGTCAGGCTAGCCGCCTGCATCAGCTCTTTCAGCTCCAGCGTCATCGGCATGGAGCCGCAGATCATCGCGCGGTCCGTGGACGGGTCGAGCGGCGGCACGCCGAGATGCTCGAACAGTTCGCCGGAACGGATAAGGTCGGTCGGCCGGCCCATACGCTCATGGCTTTCCTGCGTGCAGGATGTGAAGAGGCGCAGCTTGCCGTGCACCATCTCACCAACGAGCGGATCATTGACGAGATCCTCAACCAGTTTGGCGGAGTATTGCAGCTCGCTGCCCTGCCGGCAGGTATGGGTGACGATCACGTCTTCATAGCGTTCATATGTATCGGGGTCGCGGATCAGGCTGGCAAAGGGCGCAAAACCTGTACCGGTGGAGAACATGTAGAGCCGCTTGCCGGGCGTCAGCGCATCGAGCACCAGTGTACCGGTCGGCTTCTTGCCGAGCAGGACCTTGTCGCCCGGCTGTATCTTCTGAAGCTGTGAAGTCAGCGGGCCGTCGGGTACCTTGATCGAATAGAATTCCAGCGAGTCATCCCAGGCTGGCGATGCCACTGAATAAGCACGCAGGATCGGTTTGCCCTCTTCGCGCGGCAGGCCAATCATCACGAACTCGCCAGACCGGAAGCGGAAGCTTTGCGGGCGCGAGATCCGGAATGAAAAGAGCCGGTCGGTATAATGTTCGACCGAAAGAACTGTCTCTTCGGTTGGCGCGTTCGGGTTTACGCGCGGGGCGGCTGTCTGTGCGTTGGCAGTCGTCATGTCTGGGTCCGCTGATTAGCTTCGTCTTCGGGTCAGATGACGGCGATAGGGCTTTTGTGCAAGGCAGCAAATGATCGCATTAGCAGAACTAAAAATGAAAGCGGACGCAGCGATGGTCGCTGCGTCCGCCGAATGGGTCCTGCTGCAAGGGTCAGGGCGTCTGCAGCGGTCCCACCCAACTCACGTCTTCATCGGCAATCGAGACCAGCTCACCAAGCTCGTAGATATTCTCATATCCATAGCCATAGAGATTTATAAAAGTCGGGATGTTCAGCGCGAGAGGCGCGCGCTTCACCATGATCGGTTCGATATTGTCTTCAAAATTATTGTTGCAATAGATCAGGATGCGCGTGTCCTTCGACGCGATTGTGCTGGCGAGCTTTTCATCCGTGAAGTCAGAAAAATTGAGATGTACGGCGCCGTCAATATGGCCCATCGCGAATGCCGCCTGGCTGCGGGTGTCGAGGATGATCGTGCCCGGCTCGGCTTTCATCCGGTTGAAGGCATCAAGGCTGACGAGCCGGCTTTCGCGGTACGCCATCACATCATCGGTCATCGCGGCGAAGGCCGGATAATCGATTTCAGGCGAACCTGCCGCTGGCGGTGTTTCCTGCGCATTGGCAAACAGGCCCGACGCGACAAAGGCGACAATGGTCACCACTCCAAGGATGGTATTTCGACGCGCACCCATTGGCTCATCTCCTCTTCCACAGGATGAAAGGTGAGCGCCAATTGGGGCGGCATTGGGGTCAGTCGCGGGCAATTCGGGGATAAAATTTGCCGCGGGGTGGACGTTACCAACCCGCGGCAGAATCTTTTTCCGGCAATTCCGGAAAGCGTACCGGGCTTACCAGTAGCGTTCGACCTTGTAATAATCGAAGGCCGCATCGCGCGCTGTAAAGCCATCATCCTTGCTGAGCTCATGGATCGAGTCGGCCGGTCCCTGCTCAAGCTGTTCCTTGGAAAACGGGACGATATAACCGCCCTTGTCCTTTTCGTAGTCGAGCGAGGCCCACGGAATAGCGTGATACTTCTCACCCATGCCGAGGAAACCGCCAAATCCGACGACAGCAAACATGATATTATTGGACATCTTGTCGAGCATCACATCCTCGACTTCGCCGATCTTGTCACCGGCTGGATTATAGACATCCGTGCCGATCACGCGTGATCCGCGAATGGCAGTTGTATGGCCTTGTGGTGTAGGCATTTTGAGGTCCTTTCTGGTTGCTTGAAGCGTGTTCTGCGCTCCTGCCCAAACAACATGCGAACCTCGCCGCCAGTTCCCCTTAACCTGGATGAATGTGAGTTACTTCTTCCCAATGATGCCGGCACAGCGATACGTAGTTGGCTTTCTCGACTTCGACCTGCGCGCCTTCAGTCAGCGCACGCCCGTCTTCACCGAGCCGGGCCGTCATCGTTGCCTTGCGCCCGCAATGGCAGATCGTACGTACCTCGCGCAGCTGGTCTGCGATCGCCAGGAGTTCGGATGAGCCGGGAAACAGGCGTCCCTGAAAGTCAGTCCGCAAGCCATAACACATGACAGGCACGCCAAGCCGGTCTGCGATCCGACCGAGCTGCCAGACCTGTTCAGGCGAGAGGAACTGCGCTTCATCGACAAAGACCGCATCAAGCGGGCCGCTATTTTTCTGCACTGACACCATCTCGAAAATATCGAGGCCGTCGCGGTAGAGATGGGCGTCAGCCTTGAGACCGATGCGCGAACATATCTCGGCTGTGGCCGCGTCGCCTTCGCGGTAATGGCCAGACGTCCAGAGCATGACTTTCATGCCGCGCTCGCGATAATTGTAAGCTGACTGGAGAAGGATCGTCGATTTGCCGGCATTCATTGCCGAATAGGTGAAATAGAGTTTCGCCATGGATCTCGCGTCCCGCTTTAGATGAGTGCCTTCAACCCGTATCGCCATCCTGCCGCGAGAAGCCAAGGGCCAAGCCGCGCATCAATTCTCGTCGCCCGGCAATTCCACAGATTCGGTCAGGAAGTTACGGCCGTCCCGGTCCTCGATCTCCAGCACCCAGAGATCGCTGTCCCTGTTCCGCGCGCGGGTGACATAGGCGTCGATCTCGGCCTCGCTCTCCCCGATGCCCTGCAGCCGGACATCCGAGAAGATGCGCGTACCTTCCATGCTGGTACGTGGGACGTAGGCCCTCGCCCCGCCTTTCAGGTCCGCCACCTTGATCAGGACGTCGCCGCGCTCACGGTCGCCCTTCTGCAGCACGAAACAGGATGCACCTGCCACTTCGGCACGGCGGATGAGGGCATCCACCCAGATCCAGCTCGGCAGTCTCTCTTCGAACATGCGTTTCCTTTTCTACCCGGTCTGGCATGGGCATTGCAGCGCACGCCCCAGATTAAGACAGCGTTAACCGACGGGCGGAGCAGACCATGGCCATTACGACATCAGCACTCACAGTGTTCGCTGCCGATGCTGCTGACAATGCTCGCCAGACGGTGTCGAACCTCTCTGCAACCAGTCAGAATGCGCTTGGCACCAATGCCAGCGAAACAATCAACGCCCAGATTTTCCCGGTGGAAGTCGCCTTTGTGATCCTGGGTGCACTCATGCTGACCGGCTTCCTGCTTCTCGCCCGCGAGTCGATGATGGAACGCCGTCATCGCTGAATGAATCCACACGCGCCTACCCGCCCGGCTATTCGGCGGCTTCTTCAGTCTTGACAGTATCCTGATCCAGCGCCTGCGGAAGGATGACACGCACGCGTGTGCCAGCGCCGGGGGCTGTGTCGATAATCACGCGCCCCTTCATCTGATCGGCAAATTTCTGCACGACCGCGAGGCCAAGCCCTGTGCCAGCCCGTCCTTTTGAATTGCGGCCCTGCTGGAAAGGCTTGGCAATCCGGTCGAGATCATCTGCATCCATACCGGCTCCGGTATCGCGCACCGACAGGGCAACCGCGCCATTCCCGGTCCGCGCATCAAGCGTGACAACACCGCCGCTCTCGGAATATTTCACTGCATTGGAAATCAGGTTCTGCCAGATCTGCCGCACAGCTCGCGCATCTGCCATGGCCCACACTTCCTTATCGGCCAGTATGCGCAGGGTGACGCCGGCGCGGGTCGCCTGGGCACCCAGCTGGGCCACCACTGACTCGCCGCTGGCCACAAGATCGACAGGCTCCAGCTCAACACGCGCATGCCCGGCCTCGGCCTTGGCATAGTCGAGGATGTCTTCAACGATGAGCAGCAAGTCCTGCCCGCTCTCGTGAATGAGCTGGGAATACTCCTTATAGGCATCGGTCAGAGGCCCGCGCAGCTCAGAGCGCATCAGGTCCGAAAAGCCGAGAATGGCATTGAGCGGCGTCTTCAGGTCGTGGCCGAGCCCCGCAAAGAAGGCAGTGCGCTCCATCAGGGCCTGTTCGGCCGCCCTGATGCGGGCATCTGCAGCCGGATCACTCTGTACGACCTCGCTTGCGCTTTCTGCCTCGTTCACAAAAACACGAATACCCGTCTCGTGCCGGTCGACGGTAAGCTCCAGGGTCGGGCCGTTCGAAAGTTTCTCGGTAAAGAAGCCGCCGGATTTGACACGCATGTTGATCGTGCGGCGGTTTTCTTCCGGGAAGGCATCGATGAAGACGCGTCCAGGGCGCAGGTCCAGGCCGTGGGATTTATCGCCGGACACGCTGCGCACGCGGCCCTCCCTCGATACGTCTATGATGGTCACGTCTGAACCGTCTTGCGGGTTTGCCCCCGTCTTGCCGATTGGATCGAGCCCGGCCGTTGCCAGTGGCTGGTCGTCATTCACCGCTTTCGCCTTCAGGGTGGCGGTATCCGGTACGGCCACGTCCTGCGGCGCCGCGACAAGTCCGGCCACGATGAAGGGTATCAGGCAAAGCCCGGCAAAGGAAAACATCTCGCTGGCCCGTGCGAGGTCTGCCGTGCCCGGCATCCCGGATACGAATGGCGCGATCCAGATCGCCGCAAGCGTTGCGATTACAGAAAACACCGCCGTCTCGACCGCTAACCGTTTCCACCCAAAAGCGAGCGCAAAGAGCGCCGGAAAGGCGACAAAGATCAGTGCAGGTGATGATAGTCCGCCCGACACGGCAACAAAACTCGCCCCGGCGAGGATCCATGGCAGGCACACAAAAGCAGCGCGCCGCCCCCTCGGCCAGGCCATGCCACGCCACACCACCAGGAATGTCGACAGCACCGGTAAGGCACACAGACCGGCCCCGATCAGCAGCGCCGGCAGCTCAAGGTCTGCTATCATTACAAAAGCAGAAGCCACAATCGTTAACACAAGCCAGAGAGACAGCACTGCAATCAGGAAGGATTGGCGCATGTCGTTAATAGATCGGTGATGTTTGTTAGTCATTTTATCCATAGCTGAAAGATTAAAGTTTCAGTCTGAACCGTCTTTTCCGGCCACGATACGCTTTGCAAATCGGGAAAGATAGGTCACTCTAGTGTCAGTCAATGCGAGGGAACCTGACGATGAATTTCAAGAGAATCTACGCAGCAACACTCGGCGCAGTCGCGCTTTCATTTGCCGCGACGGCGCAGACAGCACCGACACCTGAGGTTCAGGACGCCTCAACAAACACCACCGCCATCGCTCCTGATCCGCTATCTTCGGCAGCCGCCGTCTACGCGACCTTCCATGGCGATGTCACGGATATTAAACAGAATTCCTTCAAGAGCGCTGACGACATCCAGAGCGCCCTGTCCAATCTCGGTGGACAGAATTCCGATCAGCTGACGCGCGGCTGGATGGCCTATTCAGCGCTCGTCGCCTCGCAGAACCCGGAATTCCGCGCAGCCGTTCGTGATATTGAAGGCTTCTACGGCAAGGACGTTTTCGTTCGCGGCCTGCAGAATGATGTGCGCTATGCCCGCTCTCTGAACGGTGGCGGCGCAGCGGTTCGCTCGGCCATCAGTGCCGGTGATGCTGATTCGAAACGCCTCGAAGCGACCGCCGCTTTCGTCAAGGAACAGGCTTACTCGCTGCAAGGCGCCGGCTGGGCCAAGGGCAAGGTCGGAGACTCCGGCGCTCTGGCCACCCGCCTTCGTGCCAATTCACTGGCTGGCCGTCCGGCTCGCGGCGACATGGTCACGGCTTTCTCCTCCCCCGCGATTGATACAGTCCTCGTATCGGCTGGCAAAGGCGGTGCATCGTCTGTCTGGGAAAACGTTTCCGGTGCCGCTTCCGCAATCCGTGTCCCTGATGTCAGCGGCGCGCTTGGCATGACAAATCGCCGTATCGCGACAGGCAAGGAGCCGATCGCTGACCAGATCGCCACACTGGCTGCTTATCGCGTTATCGGCAGTGACGGTGCGTCTGCTGCCCCGATGCAGCGCGCCATGACCGAAAAGCAGACCGCTGGCTGCCTCAACATGGCACAGCTTAACCTGCAGCAATGCGTGGCCGCCTCGCACCAGCACTTCGAGGTGCCTTTCTGCATCGGCGAACACGCCCTGGCTGATGTTGGCCGTTGCATCAGCAAGGTTAGCCAGTAAAGATTTAGGTTCTTTCAATCTCTTGCCCCGGCCTTCCTCGTGAAGTCCGGGGTTTTCTTTTTTGTGCAACACCCCCAAATGCCTGTCATGACCGTTCAAGACCGTGCCGACGACATTGCTGGCGAATTCGACTTCATCGACGATTGGGAAACGCGCTACGCGCATATCATCGACCTTGGAAAGCAGAATCCCGCGCTGGAACCAGACGAGCGCAATGAGGCGACCCGCGTTCGCGGATGTGCCTCACAGGTCTGGATGGTGCTCGATGACAATGGCGATGACACCCTGAACATTCGTGCCGAGTCCGATGCGATGATCGTGTCCGGCCTGATCGCCCTGCTCATCCGCCTGTTCTCCGGCGCGCCGCGCTCCGAGATCCTGGCCTTCGACACGCCGGCCTTCCTTGAGAAGATCGGCGTGACCGGGGCGCTCTCGGCACAACGCTCCAATGGTCTTGCCTCCATGCTGGAGCGGATCAGGACGGTCGCAGCTGCTGAAGCCGCTCAGGGATAGACGCCGTCCCGCTCGCCCAGTTGGCGAGGGCGGCCGCTTCCTTCAGCTTGTCCTCCATGGAATCCAGCCACTCGTCGATGTCCGGATCGTCCCGGAAATCCTCAACCTTGTGACATCCATAAGCGACCGTCGAGCGGTCCCGGCCAAGCGCGTAGGCTATACGGGCAAGGCTCATCCCCAGTCCGACATGCGCGAGGTACATCGCGACCTGTCGCGCCCGAGCGATGCGATGATCGCGTAGCGCAGCCGAGAGGATGTGCTCGACCGGAATCTGCAATGCATACCCGGTTAGCCCCGCCGCGAGGCGCATGCTGTGTTCATCGATTTGCCGTGTGGCCAGTGTCATATCCAACTCCCGTTTCCGTGTTCGAGCCACAGCTTAGGCTCCCGGACTGGGTGTAGGATATTTTTCCTATTTTAAGAAATCAATCCCCTATGAAATCAAGCGGCGATCGGGCCGCGGATTGGGGATGGGTCGCTGGATGGATAACCTGTGTCGCGCGCATCGTGCGACAGCAGAACATCATGGCACAGCACAAGGCGCGCTATGGCCGGGCCAGGATCAAGCGGAAGGCGAAGCCAGGCGTGGCGGTCATGCTTGCGATTGATCACACCGCCGGTCGGCCGGCCCCTTTCGATCGCTGCAATCAGGCCGAGGGACCACATCTCTGCCTTGTCGCTCTCAAGCTCTCGCAAGGAACGCCCACGCATCTCACCGCCCAGGATCTGGCGCAGGCGCGTACCGACGAGCCGGAAGCGGGCCTCGCCGGAATAATCGACTTCGATCATGGAAATAGACGCCAGGTGTGATTTCAGCGTGCCTGGGTCGATGTCAGACTTGCGGGGCATGTCCCGCTCGCCCTTCACCACCTGCCAGTGCGCGATGATATCTCTCTGCGCGGAATTAAGGCCGCGAAACCCTGTTCTGGTCATCATGTTCAGCCACCCCCGTGGTGATGCGATGCCCCAGTTTTGTCTCAATTCGACTCCCTCGACAAGAGTCAAACAAACAAATAATTAACCTTAACTGTAGAAATACTTCATTTCGCAACCGGAATGTTATGGCTGCGAAATGAAGCAGAAGTATTCAGACTATATTTCCGGGCTTACTTCTTGCCCGTTCCAAGGCCCATCTGCTTGGCGAGCTTTGAACGCTTGCGCGCATAGCTCGGTGCGACCATCGGATAGTCGTAAGGCAGCCCCCACTTCTCGCGATACTCTTCCGGCGTCATGTCGTATTTTGCGCGCAGGTGACGCTTCAGGGATTTGAACTTCTTGCCATCTTCCAGGCAGACGATGTGATCATCCGTAACGGATTTCTTGACGGCAATGGCCGGCTTGGCTTCTTCGACGGCAGGTTTGCTGCCCGAGAGACCCTGCAGGGTCGAGTGCACATTGCGGATAAGCGAAGATAATTCGCTGCTCTGGATTGAATTGTTGCTTACATAGGCCGAGACGATTTCTGTCGTCAGTTCCAATGCTTCAATCGCCGATGCTTCGTGTTCTACGTTTGCGTCCACGGTATACTCCAAATCTATAAACTCTACCTATCTCTTCGATCAATCAACCTGAAGAGTAAACTCCTAACTGCATACGCTACCCGGACAGGGTCGTCATGTAATCAGCGACAGTTAACATGCGATCCTTTTGCACTGGACTGTCACAGCTGAACCCCTGTCCTTCCAGCGCGTTCCCTGAAACTTCAAGATCAGTGATTAAAGTCTAGCGGATGAAGAAAGTAATCAAAAGGGCCAGGCCGAGCACAACCACTGTCCAGATCGCCATTCCGCTGTATAGCCCGCCCTGGGCGAGCGTCCCGCGTGGGCTGAACGCCGCCTCAAGTCGCGCAAAAGCCCGGCTCGACAGTCCACCAAAGACACCGCTCAGCGCTGGCCCGACATTCGTCCAGACGGCGCCGGTCCACGCGGCGAGCCCATAGCCAACCTTGCGATAAACTATGTCGGTATCGAGGATCACGCCGCGCTTCTCGGGTGGATAGGCACCAAGCCGCTGCAGCACGGCGAAGGCGAATACGGCCAGGATGAGCAGCTGCATCTGGGTCAGGATGTGGTCGCCGGTATAAGGCTGGTACTTCACCGTGGCAGGATCGTCCGCGAATGGCAGGATCGAATAGAGCCAGTCATAACCGAAACCCGGCAGGAAGGCTGGCAGGCCGACGCCGACGCAGATGAAAGCCGCCGCGCCCATAGCGAGCAGCATGTTGAATGGCGCCTCTTTCGGCCGCTTGCCGCTATCATGCCCGAAGAAGGCGAAATACGGGATCTTGATGCCGGAATGCTCTAGCACGCCCGCAGATGCAAAAAGCAGCATCAGCCACGGGATAACGAAACCGCCATAGGCCACTGCGCTCATCGTCAGCGATTTCGAGACAAAGCCCGAGAATAGCGGAAAGGCGGAGATCGATGCCGCACCCACAAGGCAGAATAGCGTCGTCCACGGCATGGTACGGTAAAGTCCGCCCAGCTCTGTCGCCTTGGTCGTGCCGGTACGGTAGAGCACCGCGCCCATGCTCATGAAGAGGAGCGACTTGTACATGATGTGGCAGAAAGCATGTGCCGCCGCGCCATTCAGCGCCAGCGGCGTGCCAACACCAATGGCGCACACCATGAAGCCGAGCTGGTTGTTCAGCGAGAAGGACAGGACCTTGCGCAGGTCGTTTTCCACGACGGCGAAGAAGACCGGGTAAACCGTCATGATCGCGCCGATCCAGATCAGGCTCTGCTCACCGGCGAACGTCCGCGCCAGCGCATAGATGGCGAGCTTGGTGGTAAAGGCCGAGAGGACCACTGTGCCGGTCACCGTGGCTTTCGGATAGGCATCGGCGAGCCATGTGTGAAGCAGCGGGAAACCGGCCTTGATACCAAACGCCAGGAAGACCAGCAGCGTGCCCGGCTCGCCAAGCTCCAGCGCACGGATGCTCATGTCGCCTGTGTCGAAATAGATCTGCATCGCGCCAAACAGCAGCAGGACGCCCGACAGGACGTGCAGGCCGAGATAGCGCATGCCCGCCTTGTAGGCGGCGGTGGTGCCCGACTGGAAGATGAGGAACACCGACGTAACGGCGGTCAGCTCCCAGAAGACGAACAGGCTGATGAAGTCACCGCAGAAAGCTGCGGCCACGGCAGCGCCCATATAGGACATTGCCATCGAGTCCTCGAGACGGCTGTCCTGGTGCAGGGCGTAGATCGCGTTGATGAACGCCGCGATCAGGAAAGCGAGACCGAAGATGAAGGACAGCGAGTCGACCCGGTAAAGCACCATGTCGAAGCCCATCAGGCTCATCGTGGCGAGGTCTGTTTCACGCGGCGCAGCGACAAGCATGAGGAGCGCCAGCAGCGGGGCGCCAAGCGCCAGCCCCTGACGGACCCGCTGCATCGGCGTAAGGCCGGCCAGCAGGCCAGCAAGGATCAGGATCAGCCCCGGATTGATCGAAGCGAGAAACGCGTTCATGCGTGTGGCTCCTCACCGGCCGGTTCGGCCTCGTCGTCGTAGTAATCCTCAGACCGGCGCAGCAGCCGCCCGAGCGGCCAGCCCGCCAGCACAACCAGCGCGAATGACCCAAACCCCCACCAGGCATGGAAAGCGGTTATGGAGTCGATGTTGAAATAGGTGTGCCGGAAATGATGGCCCTCTTCCGCGCTTGCCTCTAGCAACGGCTCAAGCAGAACGAGGCAGAGCGAGGCCAGCGCCAGCACCAGGAACACGACACGTCCGGCCCACGGCTTCGACGTCCAGCCGAACATGATCTTGGCCGCTGATGTGGTGTGGCTGTCATCGGGCAGCGCATGCTCGCCATGATCGGTCAGATGGGGCGGTGTCACATGATCGCTCATGGCTGGCCTCCGATGGCTGGCAGCAGGAAGTCGTAGATTTCGCCCATGAAGAAGAACAGCACAAGCGTGCCGATGGCAGTAAAGACCGGGGCGGCGACAGTGAACATCGGCGCGCCCTCGGGCCGTTTATAGGCGACAGGCTCAGGCGTGCCCTTGGGCGGCATCAGGGCAAGAATGGCAATCGGCAACAGGTAGGCAATGTTGAGCAGCGACGAGATGATCAGCACCCAGGCGACATAACTGTCCCCGGAATCTGCCGCGCCAAGCATCAGCATGACTTTCGGCCAGCCGCCCGCGAAAGGTGGAATACCGATGATCGACAGTGAGCCGACGAGGAAAGCGCCAAACACCCATGGCATCCGCCGGCCAAGGCCCCGCATCTCGGAAATCTTCTTCTTGCCCGTCGCGACATAGATCGCACCGGCACACATGAAGAGCGTCATCTTGCCAAAGGCATGGGCCGGGATCTGCAGGCTGCCGCCCATCATGCCGGCCGATGTGGCGAGCATGACACCAGCGGTCACATATGCCAGCTGACCGATCGTCGAATAGGCGAGCCGGGCCTTCAAATCATCCTTGGTCAGCGCAATCAGCGATGCCACCACAATGGTGAAACAGGCCACCCCGAGCACAAAGTCCCGCGCTGGCGTCTCTTTCAACAGGTCCAGGCCGAAAACATAGAGCCCCACCTTGGCCATGGTGAACACACCGGCTTTCACCACTGCAACAGCGTGCAGGAGTGCAGAGACCGGCGTCGGCGCGACCATGGCGTTCGGCAGCCAGAAATGCACCGGCATCAGCGCCGCCTTGCCGATCCCGAAGGCAAACAGGATCAGCAGCGCGCTCGCCACGACAGGCTTCAGGTCTTCAACCGTGGACAGCAGGCCGCCCGGAACGAAATCCATGCTGCCGGCCAGCGACGCGGTCCAGATGATAGCAACGAGAAACAGGCCGATCGACGTCGCCAGGAGCGTCATCAGGTAGATACGGCCGCCGCGCAGCGCGCTCGCATCTTCCTTGTGCGCGACCAGCGGAAAGGTCGACAGCGTCAGAACTTCGTAGAAAACGAACAGCGTGAACAGATTGGCCGCCATGGCGACGCCCATCGCGCCCATCAGGGCGATGGCGAAACAGATATAGAAACGCGTCTGGTTGCGCTCGCGATTGCCGCGCATATAGCCGATGGAATAGAAGCTGTTGACGATCCAGAGGCCGCTCGCGACCAGCGCGAACATGGCGCCCAGCGGCTCCATCTTGAAGGCAAAGTCGAGGCCCGGCACCGATGTTCCGAGATTGAGCTCAGCTGGCGCACCAGACGCCACAGACACGGCCAGCCCGCAGGCCAGCGCAAAGAGCACAGCCGCGCCAAGCAGCGTTGCCCCTTCGCGTACATCGGGCAGCTTGCCAGCGAAATAGATACCGACAGCTGTCAGGATCGGCACGATTAGCGCGCCGAGGATCAGGGCCTCACCACTCATGATGGACCTCCGATAAACAGGGCCGCCGCCGCGTCATGTGCAAGCCCGGCGACAAAGTTGCCATTGATCCCGATCCACAGGTTGGCGAGCGCCATGATCCATAGCGGAATGAGCAACAGCAATGGCGCTTCCTTGCGTCTCTTGTGCGGATTGTTCGGCGGACGGAAAAACACCGTCTCGAGGATCCGGCCCATATAGACGACGGCAAGGACGCTGGAGAAAACGACAATCATCGCGGCCCACCACCAGCCGCTGTCAAGCAGGGCGGAGACGAGTGCGAATTTGGACTGGAAGCCCGCCGTCAGCGGCACACCGATCAGCGACAGCGCAGCGATGCCGAAAGCCGTCATCGTCCATGGCGCCTGGCGGCCAAGGCCGGCAAAGTCATGGATACGCGTGCCCTGATAGGTCAGCACGACACCGGCAACGGCCATGAACAGCGCGCCCTTGATGATGGCGTGATTGACAAGGTGGAACATGCCCGCCGACACGCCCGCAGCGGTGCCGAGCGAAATACCGAGCAGCATGTAACCGACCTGCGCCACCGATGAATAGGCCAGCGTGCGCCGGACATCAGACTGGAAGATCGCCTGGAAGGAACAGGCCAGCATTGCCGCGATGCCCATCGGCGCGAGGATCAGCGCAAGGCTCGCGCCTTCGAAGATATAGTCGAGCGAGAAAACCGAGAAAAGGAAGCGGACGAGTGCATAGATCGCCACCTTGGTTGCCGTCGCTGCCAGGAAGGCGGTGACGAAGCTCGGGCTGTAGGCATAGGCATTGGGCAGCCACTGGTGCAGCGGAAACATTGCCGCCTTGAGGCCGAGGCCAACGAGGATGAAGGCAAAACCGACCTGCACCGCGCGATTGCCGCCCGTATCCTGCAACAGAATGGCGAGGTCTGCCATGTTGAGTGTGCCGGTCGCGGCATAAAGGAAGCCGACACCGACGACATAGAAACTCGCGCCGATCGTCCCCATCAGAAGGTAATTGATGGCCGCCGGCAGTGCGCGCCGGTCCCGCCCGGCACCGAGCGCCACGAGCACATAGGTCGCGATCGACGACAGTTCGAGGAAGACAAAGAGGTTGAACGCGTCCCCTGTCGCCGTCACGCCGAGCAGGCCCATGAAGCAGATCAGGAAGGCTGCCATGAACATGGCCCGCTTTTCTTCGCGGATTTCAGCCTGGATTGTCGGCCAGCCGAAGATCGACGTCAGGAAACCGATCCCGCTGACCAGCAGCAGCACAAGCACATTCAGCGCATCAACGCGAAACTCGATGCCATGTGGCGGCGCCCAGCCTCCCATAGCATATGAAATGACCGCCCCGCCCTCAGCCGAGCGGACCTGCGCCAGCATGATCAGCGCCAGTAGCGTCGACGCTGCCGTAACGCCAATCGTCAGCAGCCAGGCCGCCCTGCCCTTGCCAGGCATGAACGCGGCAATTGGCGCGGCCAGCATCGGCAACAGAACGATAAGTGCGGGCGCATGCGCCTCGGCCCAGGCCGGCGCGAGAGACAGGACAAGTTCCATCATGCGGGGTTAGCCTCGCCTGGGTGATCTTCGGCGTATTCAGCCAGCGCCACTTCAAGGTCCAGCTCGCGGATTTCGTCGCTCTCAATGGTGCCGTACGCTTCGCGCACCCGCACAACGATGGCGAGCCCGACAGCCAGGGTCGCGACCCCGACCACAATCGCCGTCAGCATCAGGACGTGCGGCAGCGGGTTGGAATAGACATGTTCCATACCATGCCCGGCCGCGCTGACTGCGTCATGAGCGGCCCCATGCGCGGCATCGACCGCACCATGAGCGGCGTCAGCGGCATGGCCAGCCACAGCTTCCTCGCCATGATCGCCGCCATGCCCCGGGGCATCATTGCCATAGAGGATCGGTGCTGTGCCGCCATCGATCCGGCCGAGTGTGATGTAAAACAGGATGATGGACGTCTGGAACACCGACAGCCCGACCAGTTTCTTGATGAAATTTGTCGCGGCAAACAGTGTATAGAGGCCGATCATCATCAGCCCGATGATGGCCCAGTAATTGCCGCGCTCGAGGATGAATTCCAGCATTACCAGTCCTCGTCCTTGATCTCGGTCACGCGGCCCGCAAAAGCGTAGAAGATCGACAGCATCGACCCGGCTACAGCGAACAGCACGCCCAGCTCTACGCCGAGGATACCGTAATGCTGGCCCATATGCCCGCCCGGCGCTTCGTTGAAGAGGACATCATAGTCGAGGAAGTTGCCGCCCATCAGGAGCGCCCAGACGCCGACGCCCGCATAAATCAGGAAGCCGGTCCCGGCGAGCGTGCGTGCAAAGGCTGGCGGGACAGCCCGCATGGCCGGTGCGATGCCAAAGATCAGCGCATAGAGGATGATGGCAACAGCCAGGATCACGCCGGCCTGGAAGCCGCCGCCGGGGCTGTAATCCCCATGAAACTGAACATAGAGCGCGAACAGCGCGATGATCGGGATCAGAGGCTTGGCAACGACCCTCAGGATGACGTGGTGGTCAGTCTTGTTCGCCATCAGCTGCCTCCATCCTTCTTGCGGCCAATCGTGGCGGACAGGGAGCGCTCGCCAAATCCGAGTAGCAGGATGACGGCGAGGGCGGCTGAGAACACAACCCCCGTCTCACCGAGCGTATCAAAACCCCGATAGCTGGCGAGGACGGCCGTCACCACGTTCGGCACGGCAATCTCTTCGGGTGTACGTTCGAGGTAATCAGTCCCGACATAGGTATTGGCCGGGCTATCCGGATCGCCAAATGCTGGCAGGTCAATCGTCGCATAGATCAGCATGAAGCCGGTCGCGATCACGACGAGCAGCGGCACGATGGCAAATTTGCGCGGCTCCGGCTTGGCGGTGCGGGACGTCAGCAGCATTGCGCCAAGCAGCAGGGCTGTGGAAATACCCGCGCCGACCGACGCTTCTGTAAAGGCCACGTCGACCGCATCCAGCGCAACGAACCAGGTCGCCGAAATCAGGGAATAGATGCCCGACAGCATCACGATGGCAAACAGGCTGCGCATCCGCGCAATCGCCACACCGATCACGAATAGCAGGCCAAGCAGGATAACATTGATCAGGGCAATGGCGAGATCGGCGCCTTCATATCCGGTCATCTCAGACCTCCCCGTCGTGTTCGCCATCACGGCTGCGCAGGCGGCCGATGACAGGTTGCAGGCCGGCCGTGTGCGCCGCATTCGCCAGCGCATGGCCAGCCGTCGGCCCGGTCAGGAATAGGAACAGCCAGACGGCTGCAAGCTTGAAGACAATCAGCCAGCTCGGTGCCAGAAGCGCCATGCCGATAATCAGGATAGTCGCCGCACCCGTATCGGTGATGCTGGCTGCGTGCAGCCTCGTGTAGAAGTCAGGAAACCGCAGGACCCCGACCGTGCCGATAATGGCGAGCACCGCCCCAACGAGGCAGAGGAATGCGCCAAGCACGGGCTTGATGGACATGATGATATTGAGCAGGTCAGACATCGTCGCCTCCGGTCCGGCGCGGGCGCGGTGCTGGCCGGCGCATGAGCGGCACCTGGAAGGAGCGATAGCGGAAGAATTTCAGGATCGCGATGGTCGCGACAAAGTTGATCAGCGCGTAAAGCACGGCGATATCGAGAAAGTCCGGCCGCCCCAGCACAAAGCCCAAGACGCCGATGAACAGGACAATCTTCGTGCCCAGCGAGTTCACAGCCAGCACCCGGTCATAGAGGGTCGGCCCATGCAGCGCACGGATCAGCATCAGGCCGATCGCAATGATCAGCGCAATCGCAGCGGCCCCGATCATGTCGTCACCTTCTTCGGGGCCTTGCCACCATCCACGGACCGCCAGGAACGCTCATCCATCTCGGAAAAGGATTCCGGTGTCGCCGCTTCTTCGAACAACGCATGGACAAGCAGCTTGTCGCCCTCGACCTCGACCGTCACCGTGCCCGGCGTCAGCGTGATCGAATTGGCGAAGATGGTTTTGGCGAGATCGCTTTCGCAGCGGGTCTTCACTTTGACCAGCGCCGGGTTGATATCGAGATTGGCGCTGACACAGGCCTTGATGACCGGCCAGTTGGCCTTGAAAATTTCGATCAGCAACCAGGCCCAGTAAAGGAAGATCTGCGGCAGGCGGCCATAGGGGGAGCCTTCGCGATCGACCATTTCAAGACGGAAAGCCAGGACGAGGGAGACAAGAATCGAAATCGCACCGAGCGTAAGCACGAGCGGTTCGTAAATTCCCGAAAGGCCGAGCCAGAGCGCGCTCAGCACGACAAATAGCCCCAGAAAATAACCCACGAGAGACTTGCTCCGCACTAACCCAAATCAACCTGTACCGTCGCTGTTAATTGCTCGATTCAGGTTTGGCCAGCCCCGGTTCCAGTCTATCGGCCGAAAACCAGCCGAGCGGTACGTTGTGACGCAGAATAGGACGCATCTATGGCTGATGAGTCCTCGTCTTGTGCAGATTCTTCGGCCTTGCCCGGCTCATACGAAGCCGAAAGCGACCAGTTCCAGTATCGCAGCGTGGTCTGCGCCTTCGCCACAGCGAGGAGCTCATATGTCTCCTTCATATAGGCAAATTGCGGATGCGGCTCTCCGGATTCGAGTTCCAGTGGTCTCCGCAAGCCCTGCCATAGCAGGGTCAGGTAATTGCGCTTCAGCCCCGTTGCCTTGCACAGGACGGCAAGCCCCTCGCCCCCGCTATCAGACAGGATCTTTGCGATGGTGACGGGTTTGACGCCGGCCAGGCAGCCGATTTCCTGCGCAATGGACGGAGTGAAGCCGACTTCAGCGGCATGCTCGATTGCACCTTCGAGGCTGTCATAAGGGCTGTTTTCAATGGCAGCCCGGTCACGCTGGCGCCGCTCAATGAGCTGCAGCGTCTTTATGGCGACAGGGTCTGCCCACTTTTCCATCGCGGCAATCGGGAACACGTCAGAACAGAGGTCCACAAGCTCAAGCCGGTCAGCTGCCTGGCGCTGCAAGATGATGCGGCGTGTCGGGCCATCAGACCACCAGAACATGGCCATGGCCTGGCTTGGCACCAGCTCCAGCCGCTTGATGATCAGGCTGGCCATGCCTTCGATCTTGCGCGAATGCTGGACGAGATAATCGATGCCCGTCTCGGAGATCGCAGCGCCCTGATTCTGCAACAGGGCTTTAAGCACTGACGGCTCCTCACGCATCGCAAGCCGTTCAGCGACAGCCGGCGTGACCCGCTTGCGCCTCGCAATCATCAGCCGGTGGTCCATCGTTGTCTTGTCGATGATTTCGCAGAGATCGGCCGAATCAAACCCTTCATTGTCTTCGAGGACATAGCGCGCCACATCAAGCTTGCTGAGCGCGAGATAGCGCATCAGCCGGCGCGGCGCTTCCTTGGTTATTTTCAGCCGCTTGGCGCAGAAAATGCGCTCTTCTTCAGAAGCGTGAAAGAGCATGTCGAGCAGGATATCGCCGGCCATGCAACGGTCCTGCGGTGCGACAGCCGTGGCTGGCAGCGCCACAAAGTCGATCAGTCGCCGGAGCAGGACACGCCGGGCCCGACCTATTTTCGGGAGTTCTGAAAACTCAGCAATTTCTGCCATGTCTTAACCAGGTCCGTGTTCAGGGCCCCGATTCCTGACATAGAGAGGTTAACAGGCCATGAGACTTGCAGCCTAGCGGAAGCGGTTCCTGCGCTTGCCCGGGTGCACAAAAATCAGCAGCATCGACACAGCCAGCATTGAGACAGCAAGCGCGAAAAGTTGCCCCCCATCGGTCTCGGTACTGCCTGGTGCGAGCGACACAGGCACTTCCCGGCCCAGCACGTCCGGCATCATATGGACAGTGACGGCCCCGGCGAGGATCAGGAAAGACAGGATGGCACCAAACCGGCGGGTCTGCGGGATCAGCAGGAAGAAACAGGCCAGTAGCTCAGCGATAGCAACAAGAAAGCGCCCCGTCGGCTCGAGCCAGGCCATTCCGGTATTCACAGCCATGGTCTGGAAAACGATGTTCTCGCCCGGCCTGTCGAACAGCTTCACAGAGCCTTCTGCCGGATTGGGCAAGGGATGCACGGTCGCCTGCAGGAACATGAAGATCAGGAACAGCGCGAGCACCCAGCTCGCCAAAAGGCGCATTCCTCGCATACCGGTCGTCCCTCTCACCATGATACGTCGGCAAAGGATAAACACGCAGCCGCAAGAACACAATCGCACGTTAACCCCGTCTGCCGGCGCACAGCAATTTCAGTATTGGCGAGCTTTTTGCTTTTCAGGGCTGGCGTGACCTATACAGTCGCGACCTTTTAGAGAACCAGGCAACGGGTATGAGTGACGAACACCGCCAGCTGGATGGGATGGGTGACGACCGGACCGGCCAGATCAAGTCGCCCGTCAGCGGCATTGACAGCGCGGCAGGCGCCGGAGCTTCACTCGAAGTTACAGCGCGCAGCCTGTTTGCCCGGCGAACCCATCGCCGCGTAAAATCCGAACTTCCTGCCTATCTCATGGTCCAGTGCAGCTGGTTCGTCGCGTTTGGCCTGCAAATGGTCCTCTTTCCCTATCTCATTACCAACCGGCTGGGACTCGACGGTACAGAGCTCGGCCTGGCCAATATGGCGCTTTCGGCCCCCTCGGTGATCTTCCTCCTTCTGGGCGGTGTCATCGCCGAGCGTGCCTCCGGTAAGTCGCTTCTCATCGTCCTGCACATGATGGCGGCCATTCCGGCAGCTTGCCTCGCCTGGGTCGTTGCGACGGGAAATCTCTCCTATGGATTCATGATCATTTATGGCCTCGCCATGGGCACAGTTGGCGCCTTCATGATGCCGGCCCGCGATTCCATCGTGAATGAGGTGGTCGAGCGCCGCTCCAGGGTTGGCTCAGGTGTCACCCTGCAACAGGGTGTCGCCTTCGCCACGATCGCGCAGTTCGCCGCACAGATCGGCGGCCTCATCGTGGGCGGCTATGCTGACAAGCTGACCCGCATGCCAAGCTGGATGGGCAGCTTTTCCGTCGGCCCGATTCCGAGCTGGGAGCTACTGACCTTCCAGGGCATCATTGTCGGAATTGGCGCAGGCTTCGCGATCTTCCTGGCGCATGGCAAGCGCGTAAAGACTGGGCGTTCGGGCCTCGGAGCGGCTTTCGGGGATATCGCTGAAGGCTTCCAGGTGGTCATGGCGAATGGCAAGCTCTGGGCGATGACTGTGCTGATGTTCGGTGTCGGTATCTTTGTCATCGGCTCTTTCCTTGTCGTTCTGCCCATCATCAATCGCGACATGTACGGCCTCTCCTCAGACGGCATCCGCGACATGTTCGTGACCTTCTGGCTCGGGGCGTTTGTCTCATCTGTCGCGTTGTCGGTTTTCCGCAACATCAAGCGTCAGGGCCGACTACTGCTGACAGCGCAACTGCTCGGCTCGCTCGCCATCCTGATCATGCTGGCCAAGCCGCCACACTTTGTGTTTCTGCTGATCGTGTTCACCTGGGGCCTGGCTGGCGGCATCTCCATCGCGATGAGCCGCTCCATTGTCCAGGACGCCGCCCCCAAGAACCAGCTCGCCCGCGTCCTTTCCATCTACCAGCTCGGCTTCATGGCCGGTGCACCTTTTGGCGCCGCCGTGATGGGCTGGCTCATCGACTTCTTCCCCGACGAGCCGCAGCGCGTCGCCATCGTACCGGCACTCGGCATGACCATCCTCATCGTCTGGATGGTGGTCCGTACACCAATCTGGAACATGAAAAATGTCGTCCCCGCCAAGGCGTGACGGGGCATCCCGAATGATGACAACTGTTTAACAAGATTGGCGCGACGGAATTGCGTTCCCCGGTCTTTTCACCTTCCACAATGACACGACGCCCGCACAAGACGGGTGCCCATCAGGAAGGTCCAAATGCAGTTCTCCTCCCCCACCCCTGTTCGCCTCGCATGCCTGTTCGGCCTCGCCCTTACGCTGGGTGCCTGCTCAAGCGGTCCGCCCAAGCGTGGTGATGGCCCACCGGGCGGTGCCATGATGCAAGGACAGGAACAAGGCAATCGCATCAACGGCCCGGTTGCCCGTCCTGTCGCCCTGCTGCTGGCGGGCATGGATGCTGACCACGACATGCGCGTCACCCGCAATGAAGTCGATGCAATGAGTGCGGTTGAGTGGAACAGGCTGGCCAGGGGCGCAGACACCATCCCCGCGCTGGACCTTGCCGAATGGTTGCGCAATGCGCTCGGCTCGCCCGATGCACAGCCCTCGCCGGTGGCGTTTGACAATAATTTCGATGGGCGGATCTCGCGTGAGGAATTTCGCTCGCGGCTCTTTGCGCTCTTCGCCGAACTCGACAAATCGGGAGACGAGATGCTGACGCGGACGGAACTTCTTTATGAGCCGCCCATTACACGCCGACGAAACGAAACACGGATGCTGGATGAAGGCCCGAGGCGGCAGCGGCAGAATGCCGCCCCGCAATAGAAGAGGCTGATACCTACATCATCGAAACAGGGCCCGGTTCCTCCTCCCCTGACGCCCGAGCCGGCCCCCTGGGGCGGGTGGCCCACCCTGACTGGCCACCCGCCCATTAATCCCGAAACAAAAATCGCGCCGGCATGCACCCGCATGGCCCCAGCGCGTCGTACCAGTCAGACGGAAACTGTCCCTGGCAAATTTCCCCTCGCCTAGATTGCCAGGGCCAGCGAGGACGGATGGTCAGTTTTGACCATCCGTCCTTCACATTTCACCCTGAGGCGATGAGCGGCTCAGCCGCCCTTCTTGGAAATCCACTTGAAGTCCGGATCATCCCACCATGGGAAGAAGCTCGGCATGCCTTCCGACACAGCGACCGAATAACTCGCCGGACGCTTCTCCAGGAAGCTCATCACGCCTTCCTTGGCATCTGGTGACTGGCCGCGCTCATAGATCGAGGCAGAGTCGACGATATGCGCCTCCATCGGATGGCTCGCGCCCAGCATGCGCCACATCATCTGGCGAGTCAGCGCATTGGACACCGGCGCTGTATTGTCAGCTATCTCGCGGGCAAGCTCGTTTGCGCGCTCCATCAGCTTGGCCTGTGGTACGACTTCGGAAATAAGCCCCCCTGCCAGCGCTTCAGCGGCCGGGAAAACGCGGCCCGTATAACACCATTCCAGCGCCTGCGAGATGCCGACCAGACGCGGCAGGAACCAGGAGGACGCCGCTTCCGGGTTGATACCGCGGCGGTTGAATACAAAGCCGAAGCGCGCATTGTCAGATGCAATTCGGATATCCATCGGCAGCTGCATCGTCACACCGATACCGACAGCCGCGCCATTGATCGCACCGATTACCGGCTTCAGGCTCTCGAAGATGCGCAGCGTCACGCGCCCACCGCCATCGCGCTGGATGTCTTCGCTTGCGGTGCGGCCTGCTTCGCCTTCGCTGGCGCGTGCATCGTAATCGAACGTCTTGGCCCCGGATGAGAGGTCGGCCCCGGCACAGAAAGCACGCTCGCCGCTGCCCGTTACAATCACGACTTTCACATCATCATCTGCGTCGGTGATGTCGAAAGCGGCGATCATCTCCTGCATCATCTTGCCGGTGAAGGCGTTCATCTTTTCAGGCCGGTAGAGCGTCAGCGTGGCAACGCCGTTCTCCTTCTCCAGCTTGATCTCTTCGAATGTTTCCAGGACGGTTGCGCTCATCGGCTCGTTTCTCCCAATTGGTTGTGGCCTTGTCGATGGCGCCAGAAAGGGAGACTTCCCCCACGTCCGTCAAGCGGTTTGCCGCTCACCCGTGAATTTATGCCGGACGGCAAGCATGGCCGCCAGACCCCGCATGAGGCGAAGTCGTTTCCTTCGCTGGCGGGGACACGCCACTGTGCAGTTGCCACTTCAAAGAATCTGACGCCCGTGTCATTTTCTCGCGCATGGAATTTCCGTCTCCCACCACGCTGGCAGCCCCGGCCTTTGTCCTTGCCGTCCTCTGGGAGTGGTGGGCAGTTCATTCAGGCCGCGCCAAAGGCCGCTATGAACGCAAGGATGCCATCACCTCGATGCTCATGGGCACGGGCAACCTTGTCGTGAATACGCTGACCGGCTTTGCCGCCATGTGGATGATGATGCTCGCCTGGCCCTACCGCCTCGCGGAAATCCCGGTGACCTGGTGGAGCCTGCTCGGCCTCTTCGTGCTCTATGATCTCGTCTATTACTGGAAGCATCGCCTCGCGCACCGGATGCGCTGGTTCTGGATGGAGCATGTCACGCATCATTCCTCGACGCACTACAACCTCACCACGGCGCTACGCCAACCCTGGTTCGGCCCGTTCACTGGCCTTATCCTGATCGGCCTGCCGCTGGTCCTTGTAGGCTTCCACCCGCTCTTCATCTTCTTTGTCGGCGGGCTGAACCTCGTCTACCAGTTCTGGATTCACACCGAAGCCATCGGCAGGATGCCCGCATGGTTCGAGGCGGTGATGAACACGCCCAGCCACCACCGCGTCCACCACGCCATCAATCCGCGCTATCTCGACACCAATTATGCCGGCGTATTTATCGTCTGGGACAGGATGTTTGGCAGTTTCGTACCGGAGCTGGAAAGCGACCCGCCAGTCTATGGCATCGTCAAACCCCTCGAGAGCCACAATCCGCTGACCGTTGCTTTCCACGAAGCGGGCGGCCTTGCCCGCGACTGCTGGCGCGATGGCCTGCGGCCCGACCGCTGGGTCCGCCGCTTCATCAATGGCCCCGGCTGGAGCCCCACCGGAGAGCACAATCGTTCGACCGAACTGAAAGCCGCCTACATTGCCGCGCATCCCGAAGAAGCTGGCACATCGGGCCTGCCCAAAACCTGATCACGAAACAGCATCGACAATCGGTCGCACCCCGGAACCTTTGCACTCGGCGGTGTGTTCACGTTTACGTGACCAGCAACTGAACAGGCGCAAAGGACACACGAAACAATGCCGGATCTGCCAGTGCTGGGGATAATCGCAACGCCCATTGTGCTGGCCGCTATCTGTTTCGAATGGTGGGCCGTGCGGCGTGGCCGCATCGCTGGCCGGTACTGCGCCCGCGACACCGCGACATCCCTTACCATGTGCGCCGGCAATATCGCGATCAATTCAGCGATGGCCTTCCTGTCTTTCTGGGTTCTCGCGACTGCTGTGGACGTCCGCCCGGCTCCTCTGGAGGTGACGGCGCTGACGATTGGCACGGGGCTGCTCGTGCATGACCTCCTCTATTACTGGAAGCACCGCATCGGCCACCGGGCGCGCTGGTTCTGGGCAGAACATGTCACCCATCATTCCAGCCAGCACTACAATCTGACAACAGCGCTGCGCCAACCCTGGACAGGGCCGATGACCGGGCTTGTCCTTATTGGCGGTCCGATGGTGCTGATGGGCTTTCCTGTCTCGATTGTCCTTGGCACAGCTGCCGTACACCTCGCCTACCAGTTCTGGATCCACACCGAAGCGATCGGCCGCCTGCCGGGCTGGCTGGAAGCGGTGATCGTCACGCCGTCACACCACCGCGTCCACCATGCGACGAACCCGCAATATCTCGACTCGAACTATGGCGGCATGCTCATCATCTGGGACAGGCTGTTCGGCACCTTCGTGCGCGAAGACGAAGAAGAAACGACCCGCTACGGTATCGTCCCCCCCCTCAAGAGCCATAACCCGGTCATCGTTGCCTATCATGGCTTTGCTGGCCTGTTCTCAGACTTCCGGCGAGATGGCATCCGGCCGGACAGGTGGGTCAGGCGCGCCATCAACCCGCCCGGTTGGTCGCCGCAAGGCGATCATCACAGAAGCGAAGAGATACGCGCCGACTGGCTGAGCCGTCAGTCCGCAGGTGACGCAGCCGACATTGTCGAGGACTCCGCGCCCGACGTCCTGGCCATCGCGGCTGAATAGCTTCAGGCGCCAATCGCCTCGATGACGGCGGTGCAGCTGTCGGCGCAATCGGCGCAGGTCTGGTGATGGCCTGCATGCTTCTCGCATTCCGCTTCACACATTTCACAAGCCGCCCTGCAGACGGCCAGCAAGTCACTCGTCAGAGAACTGCGCGCCGTCACCAGCGTAATTGATGCATCGCAGAGGGCTGCGGTTTCACGCACCCGCTCGGCGCAGGCCGCAAGGCTCGGATCGCCGGTCGCCAGTGTAGTTATGCAATGGGTCAGGCAGGCCTCGCTCGCCGCCTTGCAGTGCAGGAGCGCATGCAGGACATGATCGTCCATCGCAGCCGGTTTCGCCATGTCGTGTCCTGTATGCTCGGCAGGGTCATGGTGATCATGCGCCCCAACGGTTGCGGCCTGTGAGGTGGCCGCGCTGGTCGCACCAAGATGGTTACACGCTGTGACACTTCCGGCTGCACCGGCCCCGATCAGCACGCCGCGGCGCGAAAAAGTTGAAGACATGAAACCCCTCCCAGTGATTCTCCTCACAGGTGTATAGCCGCATCCCGGCGCTCTGTCTCCCGCCGCCCCAGTCTTCCCGGATCGTCGCGCATGATTAAATTTCGAACACGTATTGCAAATCATTCTCATTCGCATAATGTGCTGGAAACGCCGAAAGGAGCTGCCCGATGTTGCAAACTGCGAACGCACCCGATCTCGACTGGCTGAAACGCCAGCTTGCCGAACTGAAAGCCTGGCGGCTTGGCCTAGGCGACAATTATGCCCCCGCTTCCGGCCTGGCGGAGCAGATCGCCCAGCATGAAGCCTGGCTCGCGGCGCAACTGTCTGCGCTCGCCATGGCCGACAGATAAGCTCCACCCTGATTGCCGTGGCGCCTCAAGCGTCGCTCCTGACCGCGGTGAAGGAACTAGCGTGTCCTCCCAAACCCCGATCCGCGCGCCACGGCATGTCTTTTTTCTCCAGCATTCCACTGAAAGGCCCTCTGCGATGTCATCAAACGCCTTCCTGCCCTCTGCCAGTCTCGCTGAACTTGGACGGGGAGCCGGATTGGCGGTGTGGAGCTTCAGGGCCTGCGCCGTTGGCCGGGCGGGCTGCTGCACCCTGGTGCGTGGCTATGAGAATGTGTTCGGAGAGGACGGCCCGCCCGCGCTTGGCTCAATGCTGGCGCTGGCGCGGCTCATCGGCCATGACGGGCGTCGCAAGGTCAGCCTTGCCCTGCCCGGCTGTGTACGGATGACCCGCGACGAGCTCTCGCTCCTGACAGCCCTTGCCGCAGCGCAGGTGCAGGACGAGGCCCTCAGGGATGCCCACCTCAGCTGGCTGACCGCCCGTTCAGCGACTGACAGGGTCGGCGCGCTGGCCGACCATATCGCCGGCGTCTTCACCCGCCACGGCCTCCTGATCCAGCTTCCCGAAACGCCTGCCGCGGTGCTGCCCGCACGGCCCGGCCGCATCTACGCCATCGAAGGCGGGCACGCCTGAAAGCGGCCTTCCGTTACGTCGGGCATGGACGTTGATACCTGCCTTGGTAAAACACTCTCCGACAGTCGAGACGCGCAGCAGAGACAGCGCCCGCCACGGAGAGGACAAGAGACACCATGCACCCCAGCCACTTTGCGAAATCGCACCCCGACAAACCGGCCTATATCATGGCCAATTCCGGCGAAGTGGTCACCTTCAAGCAGCTGGATGACCGCTCCAACCAGCTCGCCCACGCCTTCCGCGACCATAATCTCAATCCCGGCGACACAATCGCCATCTTCGCGGAAAACAGCGCACGATACTTCGAGATTGCCTGGGCGGCCCAGCGATCGGGCCTCTATTATGTCTGCATCTCCTCGCGCCTGACGCCGCCCGAAGTGCAATACATCGTCGAGGATTCCGGCGCGCGCGTCCTGATCGCGTCCGCCGGGCTTGCCGGCGTTGCCACCGAAGCGATCACGCTCACAGACTGCGAAGCCTACTGGTCAATCGACGGTTCCATAGAAGGGTATCGTTCGCTGGAGGACCTGCGCGGCAAGTATCCTGCAACGCCGATCTCCAATGAAATGGCCGGCGCCGACATGCTGTATTCGTCAGGCACCACCGGTCGTCCCAAAGGCATCCGCCCGCCGCTTGAACCCAATATTCCTATTGATGAGTCCAATGTCCTGATGCAGCTCGCCCAGCTGCTAGCCAAGGCGCAGGGCGACGACATGGTCTACCTGTCGCCTGCCCCGCTTTACCATGCCGCGCCGCTGCGCTGGTGCATGACGTTCACGCGTTTTGGCGCGACGCTGGTCATCATGGAGAAGTTCGACCCGGAGAAATACCTGGCGCTGGTCGAGAAGTACAAGGTGACGCACACCCAGCTCGTGCCGACCATGTTCGTGAAGATGCTGAAGCTGCCGCAAGAAGTGCGTGAGAAATACGACGTGTCCTCGCTGCGCTCGGCCATCCACGCGGCCGCGCCATGCCCTGTCCCGGTCAAGCAGCAGATGATCGAATGGTGGGGCCCGGTGATCGAGGAGTATTATGCCGGCTCCGAAGGAAATGGCATGACCTGGATCAATTCGACCGACTGGATGGCTCATAAGGGCTCTGTCGGCAAACCTGTCCATGGCGAGCTTCATATCTGCGATGATGAAGGCCACGAGCTGCCGGTTGGCGAAGCGGGCACCGTTTACTATGGCGGCACGAACCCGCCCAATTATCACAATGACCCGGAGAAAACGAAGGACGCGCTCAACCCGGCCAATCCCGAATGGTCGACGCTCGGCGATGTTGGCCGTGTCGATGGGGATGGCTTCCTTTACCTCACCGATCGCAAGGCCTTCATGATCATCTCCGGCGGCGTGAACATCTATCCGCAGGAAGCCGAGAACGTGCTGATTACCCACCCGAAAGTCGCAGACGTCGCGGTTATCGGTGTGCCGAATGATGAGTTTGGCGAAGAGGTAAAGGCGGTCATCCAGCCCCAGGCTGGCATCACACCGGGCAAGGAACTGGAAGAGGAACTGCTTGAATTCTGCCGTTCCAAACTCGCCAAGATCAAATGTCCGAAGTCGATCGATTTCGACCCCGAGCTGCCCCGCCATCCGACCGGCAAGCTCTACAAGCGCCTCGTCCGAGACCGCTATTGGGGCAAGATGGACAGCACCATCGTCTAGTGACTTTCCGGCGCACGGCTTGCGCGTCCTCCAAAAGGGACGCAAAAGTGCGCGCCATAAACCTTCAATTGCCTACAGAGGAAACAAGAGAAAATGGCTGATCCGAAAATCGTGAACTATGCAGACCTCGAATCGCTCGCCGGCCAGGAAATCGGCGTGTCCGACTGGCACACCATCGACCAGGACCGCGTGAACAAGTTCGCGGACGCCACTGGTGACCACCAGTGGATCCATGTCGATGTCGAGCGCGCCACCAAGGAGATCGGCGGCCCGATCGCCCACGGCTTCCTGACGCTGTCACTCCTGCCGATGCTTGGCGCCGAAGTAATGAGCGTCAAGGGCACGACCCGCGGTATCAATTATGGCTCAGACAAGGTCCGCTTCACCAATATGGTCCCGGTCGGCTCGAAGGTGCGCCTGCGCCAGAAATGCCTCGCCGTGGAAGCCAAGGCTGGCGGCAAGCAGACGCGGATGGAAGCAACCATAGAAGTCGAAGGCCAGGACCGTCCGGCCCTCGTGGCCGAAACGCTGACCGTCCTTTACGGCTAGGTCCAGAGCAATCTGAACTGAACAGGCCGGGCGGCAACGTCCGGCCTTTTTTGTGGCGCGTTTGCCTCAACGCCGCGCCGCGTGCCTGAAAAGCCTGGAGCCGCCTTGCTTTTGCCGAAGATGCCCTCAAACATGGCCGAAAGGTCATTTAGAAGGGGACACTTCCATGGGAAAATCATTCCGGACACTCATGCTGGCAGGTGCCGCGATTACGCTGCTGCCTGTCGCCATGGCACAGGACGCCTCAGGCATCGACTTTGGCGATGACAATGGCATCTGGTCCAATGATGTCGAATGCGACGACCCGCGCTTTGAGGGCGAGGGCATGGCCGAAATGCTCGATGACGCCGATACCCTGCACGATGCCAGTGACTGCAAGGCCGCTTTCGAGGCAGGCACGATCACGCTTGCAAGCGGTTCGCCATCCGCCGCGGATGGGTCCGCATCCTCTCCCGTTCCCGATTTCGGCGACGACAATGGCATGTTCGCAAATGATGGTGAGTGCGACGATGTCCGCTTTGCCGGCCCGGAGATGACAAGCACCGGCTTCCTGGATTCCGATATCGGCCATGACGCCAGCGACTGCAAAGCCGCCTTCGAGACAGGCGGCATCTATGTGCGAGGCCCCGGCGATACTTCGATGGAAGAACTCCTGAGCAGTGATTCCGCCGCATCCCTATTCGAAGACTTTGATCCCAGCGCCGAATATGACGACCCGCCAGCCAATGGCATCCTGTTCAATGGGGTCAATTTCGGCGACGATGCCAGCGAATGGGCCAATGATGATGAATGCGATGATCCGCGCTTCAGTGGTGGTGGAATGACCGATACCACGCTGGTGGCGGCAGACGCATATCACGACGCCACCGACTGTCTCGCTGCCTGGAAAACCGGCGCTCTGCAACTCATCGACTGAGTGCAGGCGGGGGGCCGCCCCTTTATGGCCCCCGCCGCAGCCCTATATCGGTAGGCAGGAAACCTTCAGAAGGACGAGCGCCATGTTGCCCCCCAAGCCTGCCGACAATTTCAAGCGCGTCACCCGCTCCGAAAAGGAGTGGCGAGAACAGCTCACCGAAGACCAGTTTCGCGTCGGCGTCAAAGACGGAACCGAACGGGCCTTCACGCCCGGCAACCACAATGATGAAAAGCGCGACGGCGTCTATCATTGCGTCGGGTGTGACACGCCGCTGTGGTCTTCCGAACACAAATTCGATTCGGGAACGGGCTGGCCGAGCTTTTACAAGCCGATCCGTGAGAGCGCCGTCGATACCAAGAAGGATTTCAAGATGATCCTTCCCCGGACCGAGTGCCATTGCGCCACTTGCGGGCTGCATATGGGTCACGTCTTCAAGGATGGCCCGCCACCCACGGGTGAGCGCTGGTGCATCAATGGTGTCGTTCTCGACTTCAAACCCGCCTGACAATCAGATCAACCGCTGGACAGGCGGCCAGAAGCTTGTAAGTTTTCGTTTTTCGATAAAAGCGGAGACCTTCAATGCGTCTGACTCTCCTCCTGGCCAGCGTTGCCGGATCGGCCCTCATGACGGCCTGCACCACTCCAACAGAGACCACAGCCCTGACAGATTCCATGACAGAAACCGCCTCGACCGAACTTAGCCCGCAACCGGCATTGACCCCGCCAGTCGCCAAGCGCGAGCCGGTCACAACTGAACAGGTCGGACGTACCCGCACCGACCCGTACCAGTGGATGAAGGATGACAACTGGCAGAAAGTGATGCGCGACCCGAGCGTGCTACGCGCCGACATCCGCGAATATCTCGAAGCAGAAAACGCCTACACCAAGGCGAGCCTTGAAGACCCGACCGAGGCGCTTCGGGAAACGCTGTTTGCCGAAATGCGCGGACGGATCAAGGAAGATGACAGTTCGGTGCCCAGCAAGGACGGGCCTTACGCCTATTATGTGCGCTACCGCGAGGGCGGCGAATACCCGATCTTTGCGCGCAAGCCGGCCGATCAGGCATTTGTCGACGATGCGCCGGAAACCGTGCTGTTCGACGGCGACGCGGAAGCCGAGGATGCGACCTACTTCTCGATCCGCGGCCTCGACCAGTCGCCTGACCACATGCTGCTGGCCTCCGCCATCGATACGCAGGGTAGTGAATATTATACGATCAGCGTCCGGAATATCGAAACGGGTGCCGCCGTCGGCACGCCGATTGAAGGGACTTATGGCAGCTTTGTCTGGGGCGCCAATTCTGACCTGCTCTACTGGGTCGAACGCGATGAGAATGGTCGGCCGACCGCAGTCTTCCAGCGCAACCTGGAAACCGGCATGGACGTTGAAATCTACCGCGAGCCTGATCCCGGCTTCTTTGTCGGCGTCGACAAGACCGAATCGGAAGACTTCATCACGATCGAAACCGGCGGGCACACCTCCGGCGAGATCTATGTCTTCCCGGCCGATGCCGTAACGCCTGATCTAAAGCTTATTGCGCCCCGCAAGGAAGACGAGGAATACTCCATAACCCATTGGAATGACGCGTTTTATATCCTGACCAATGCTGACGGTGCTGTTGACTTCAAGCTGATGAAAGCGCCGGTCGATGCACCCGGACGCGAGAACTGGGAAGAAGTCATCCCGCACCGCCCCGGCACGCTGATTCTCGGCCTTGATGCGTATAAGGACTATCTGGTCCGGCTCGAACGCGAAGATGCCCTGCCCCGCATCGTCATCCGTGAGCGCACGAGCGGCGACGAGCACACTATCTCCATGGACGAGCAAGCCTATGATCTCGGGCTCTCCGGTTCTGGCGAGTTTGATTCCACCGTCATGCGTTATGACTACGAATCACCCGCCGTACCTGACCAGACCTATGATTACGACATGGCGACGCGTGAGCGCATCCTGCGCAAGACACGTGAAGTGCCGTCTGGCCACGACGCCGATGACTATGTCGTGGAGCGGATTCAGGCCCCGGCCTGGGACGGTGAACAGATCCCTGTGACCATCCTGCGCCGAGCTGATACGCCTGTGGACGGGTCCGCCCCGCTGCTGCTTTATGGCTATGGCTCCTATGGCATCACCATCCCGGCGAGTTTCTCCACCTCGCGCCTGTCGCTGGTCGATCGCGGCTTCATCTACGCCATCGCCCATGTTCGCGGCTCGCAGGCCAAGGGCTACCAGTGGTATCTCGATGGCAAGATGGAAAAGAAGGATAACACCTTCAAGGATTACATTTCCGCCGGGCGTCACCTAGTCGATAATGGCTATGGCGCAGCTGGCCGCGTGGTCGGCCATGGCGGCTCGGCCGGTGGCCTGCTCATGGGCGCTGCAGCCAATATGGACCCGGAACTGTTTGGCGGCATTATCGCGGCTGTCCCCTTCGTCGATGTCATAAACACCATGTCGGATGAAAGCCTGCCCCTGACACCGCCGGAATGGCCGGAATGGGGGAACCCGCTGACCGACGCCGCCGCCTATGACACCATCCTCGCCTACAGCCCTTACGATCAGGTGTCAGATCAGGACTATCCGGCCATGCTGATTACGGGTGGCCTTTCTGATCCGCGCGTCACCTATTGGGAGCCATCCAAATGGGCGGCAAAGCTTCGTCATGAAGCCCCGGAAGCCGGGCCTTACTTTCTACGTATCAATATGGATGCGGGCCATGGCGGCTCCACGGGACGCTTCGAGGGCCTGAAGGAAACGGCGATCGAATATGCCTTCGCACTGGCGGCGGTCGGAAAGACAGACGCACTGGACCTGACGCGCGACGCCAGCGAATAGGCGCAACAATCAGGCAGGGCCTAAGGGTCTTTCCAAATTCATGAGGGCGGCTCTTTTACAAGGGTCGCCCTTTTCGTTGAGGATGCCTAGGCGCGGCCAGCTGGTGAGGTCGACACTCGAGCAATACTGCTGTGGAATTTTTCTTCCGCGCAAAAGAAAATGGCCCGACGATAGCCGGGCCATTTCCTGATTACTTATTCAGATCAACCGCTTAGCGGACGATGATCGTAACTTCCGAACGACGGTTCAGAGGCTCGCGAACACCATCGCGGGTCGCTTTGGCGAGATCGCTCTCACCACGGCCTTCGGTCGAGATCATCGAAGCAGCAATGCCACGGCTCGTGAGAGCAGAAGCAACGGAAGCTGCACGACGCGTCGACAGACGTGCGTTGTAAGCCGTCGCACCCGACGTATCGGTGTGACCAACAATCGTCACCGAACCCGGCGCACAGTCTTCACGTGCACGGATGTTGGCAACAGCCTGATCGATAACAGCCGAAGCCTGGCTGGTCAGATCGGAATTGTCCCACTCGAAGTAGACCACGAAGGCCTGATTAAGCGTGGAACATGCAGCCACTGGTGCCTGTGTCGTTTCCGTCGGCGGTGGTGGTGGCGGCGGAGGTGGAGGCGGTGGTGGCGGCGGAGGTGGTGGCGGTGGCGGTGGTGGCGGCGCTGGTGGTGGTGGCGGCGCAGCGAACTGATACCGCAGACCAACAGTTGCCGTGTGATCCTGGTAGGTGCCTTCGTAAGCAACTGGTCCACCATTAGGGCCACGACCGTCAAAGTCGAGATCGTCAGTGACAAAATACTTGTAGCCAACATCGAAAGTCAGCTGTTCCGTAATGTCATAACCGATACCAGCAAGGAACTGGTAGGCAAGCGCCGTGTCCTTGTCGCTAAAGCCGTTCGCGGTGAAGGTGTCGACACCTCCAGTACCGTTCACAACACCCGCGCGGAGCGAGCTTGCTTTTGCGTTCACCTGGGCAACACCGATACCGGCACCCAGATATGGCTGGACAGCGCCAGCTTGGTTAAAGTCGTAAAGACCGTTGAACATCAGGTCGTAAACTTGGACCTTGCCGTTCGAACCTTCATCGTAGAAGACCGGCGGCGTATCGACCGCAGGACCACCATTTACGACACCATCAGGATCGAGAGTGCCACCGCGATACCCGAAAACTGATTCGAGGCGGAAGCCATTGGCAAATCCGTAGCCAATGCCAAGATCACCGGCCAGCAATTCGTCAGAATCCGAATCACCACCGAGCGAATACAACGAATTCGGCTCAGGATCGTGGTCTAGACGACCTTCAAAAACGTAGCCGAGATCAGCACGACCGTACCAACCGTCCTGGGCTACTGCAACATTACCAGCAGACGCCAGAGCGGCCGCGGCTGTCGCGCACATCAGAGTTTTTTTCATACTCATCCCCTTTTGTGAGCCGCATGAGCACTATTGCTCACCGACCGCAGAGACTAACGGACCATTCCGTGTGATTACTCGTCTACAGAAGTTTTGTTCCATAGACGAGGCGAGATTGGCGTAAATAATCTGAAACTTCCAGTTTTTTTGATCGGCGCGGCTCAAATACAACAATCCACACGGTCCGCTTTATTGAGGCCGTACAATTGCCAAGAAAGCGCCACAAACAACCAGAATTCCTGAAAATGGTACCGCCTCTCCGGCTTGAACGGAGGACCTCTGGTTCCACAAACCAGCGCTCTAACCAACTGAGCTAAGGCGGCATTGGCGACGCACATACGCTGATGAGGCGATGCGTTCAAGATTGTTTGATCCGTTATTGCAGTCGCAGACGGGGCCTACTCAGCAGCAACAGGGGCCGGCGGCAGCGTTTGGGCGGGTTCGCGCTCGCTCTGGGCCTTGCGAAATTTCAGAACGCCATCGGAAAAATTCGCATGCCGCAGCAGGAAAATGTCCTTCAGGTAGTTTTGGTGCAGGCGCCACGGCGTCTCCCGGCCCTGCTTTGGAAATTTCTCCATGGCGCGGGCGACATAGCCTGAGGAAAAATCGAGCCAGGGCTCATCGCCGACCTCGCCTTCAGCTTCAGGGCGCGCTTCAACATAGCCATTCCTGTCCATATAACGCAGCAGGCGCGTGACGAAGTCGCCTGTCAGGTCAGCCTTCAGCGTCCATGAGGCATTCGTATAGCCAAACGTCGATGCGAGGTTCGGAATGCCCTCAAACATCAGCCCGCGATATCCGTGTATTTCGGACGGATCGATCAGTTTCCCGTCCACTTCGACATCCATGCCACCAAGGAAGACGAGCTTCAGCCCCGTCGCCGAAACAATGATGTCTGCATCAAGTGTCTCGCCAGACTTCAACTGGATACCCTGCTCTGTAAACGTCTCGATATGATCGGTCACAACCGATGAAGAGCCCTCCTTGAGCGACTTGAACAGGTCACTGTCCGGCACAAGGCACAAGCGCTGGTCCCATGGATTGTAGGATGGCGTGAAATGCGTTGCGACATCGAAGTCGGGCCCCAGCTCGTTCTGGGCCAGAGCGATGATCTTTTCCTTGGTTTTCGCCGGACGCTTGCGCGCCACGTTGAAAAAGAACATCTGAAACAGGACGTTACGCCAGCGTGTCAGACCGTAAGCGAGTTTGTGCGGCAGGAATTTGCGCAATTTGTTGGCCATCGCGTCTTCCGCCGGGCGCGACACAACATAGGTCGGTGAACGCTGCAGCATCGTGACGTGGCCCGCCTCTTTCGCCATCTCCGGCACCAGGGTCACGGCCGTCGCCCCGGAGCCGATCACAACCACCTTCTTGCCAGCATAGTCGAGGTCTTCCGGCCAGTTTTGCGGATGGATGACGTTGCCCTTGAAAGCCGCTTCGCCGGGAAAGTCAGGCTTGTAGCCGCCTTCATACGAGTAATAGCCCGAACACATATAAAGGAAGCGGCAGGTCAGCGTGGACATGGCGCCCGTCTTTGCGTCCTCCGCTTCGACGGTCCAGGTAGAGGTGCCGGAATCCCAGCTCGCCTTGCGGACAAGGCGGTTGAACTGGATATGCTGGTCGATACCGTTTTCTTCGGCCGTCTCTCTTACGTATTTCAGGATCGATGGACCATCCGCAATCGCCTTGCGCTCATTCCATGGTTTGAAGATGTAGCCGAGCGTGTGCATGTCGCTGTCGGAGCGGATCCCGGGATACCTGAACAGATCCCACGTACCACCAATGGCCTCGCGGCCTTCGAGGATTGCATAGCTCTTGCCAGGGCATTTTTCCTGGAGGTGATACGCCGCCCCGATACCTGAGAGACCAGCACCAACGATCAGTACATCAAAATCTGTATGTTCCATACACGGGAGTGAACATTGAACGAGATGTTTTGTCCAGCACACGCCCCGGATCGTGATAAGTTATAAACTGAGCTTAACGGGCGTTACACGCAATCGTGATATCAGACCCGGCAATTGTTCATGTTTAATGACGTCGCGTCCTCGCCAGCATTGACAAATGCGGGGGGACAAGCATGTCCCTGAACATGACACGGGACTGGGTGAACGGATTTGGACGGATAAATGTATCGATTGCTGACCGCTATTTTGCTGGTGGCCGCTAGCTGCGGCGAGCCTGCGTTTGCCCAGAGGGGCGACCGCGCCGCGGCTGTGTTTGTCGAAACGCTGGAAGAACAGACCTTCGCCAACCGCATCGAAGCGATCGGCACTCTCGAACCCCGCGAAATGGTGAACCTTACCCTGAATGCTGCGGACCGCGTTACCGCGATCTATTTTGAGGATGGCGAGCGTGTGCCGGAAGGCAAGACGCTCGTCGTGCTGACCCAGAACGAACAGCGCGCCCTCGTCGAAGCCGCGGAAGCTAATCGCGAAGAAGCGAGCAACCAGCTCGAACGCGTCAAAAGACTCGTCGACATCAAGGCCGTGTCGCGGTCCGAACTTGATGAAGCCCAGCGCAGCTATGATAACGCGACCGCCCAGCTTCGGGCCGTCCAGTCCCGGCAGCGTGACCGGGTGCTCGTCGCGCCTTTCAGCGGCGTACTCGGTTTTCGCCAGATCAGCGTTGGCTCCTATGTGTCGCCGGGAACAGTCGTCGCGACCCTGATTGATGACAGCCAGATGCGTCTCGAATTTTCCGTCCCGTCCATCTTCCTGCGGTCGCTGGAAACGGGCACGGAGATTTCAGCAACGACTGCCGATCTCCCCGGCCAGTCCTTTTCCGGTGCCCTTACAAGCATCGACAACGCAATCGACCCGGTGAGCCGGTCGATCCGCGTAAGGGCCACTCTGCCGAATGAAGACCTCCTGCTCAAAGCCGGCATGTTCATGAATGTCACACTGCAGGCCAGCCCACGTACGGCGCTGGCCGTACCCGAAGAAGCGATCGAGGCGCTCGGGCCTCGCTTCTTTGTCTACAAGGTCGTCACGCATGACGGACAGCCCTATGCAGAACGCACCGAAATAGAAGTCGGCTTGCGCCAGGGCGATGTCGTGGAAGTCATCAACGGTCTCGTACCGGGTGACCGCCTCGTCACCGAAGGCATCATCAAGGTGCGTGACGGTGGCGCACTGAGCATAAAAGACAAGGCGATTCTTGATCCGGCTTCGCGTTCGGGCAGCAGGGCTGGGGCGGTCGGAGCCTCGTCTGCGTCCTCGCCGGGTTGATCCGCCATGGTCCTGTCTGAAGTCTCCGTCAAACGCCCCGTCTTTGCTGCCGTTCTGATCCTCCTGCTGATCGTCTTCGGCCTGGTCTCCTTCCAGCGCCTGCCCCTGCGCGAATATCCCGACATTGATGCGCCGATCGTCTCGATCGACACCAATTATGTTGGCGCTTCGGCCAGTGTTGTTGAAACGCGGATCACACAGATCATCGAAGACCGCATTTCCGGCGTCGAAGGCATTCTCAACATAAACTCTTCCTCCTCGGACGGTCGCTCCAGGGTGACAGTCGAGTTCGACATATCGCGCGACATTGATGCTGCGGCCAATGATATACGTGACCGCATATCCAGCGCCCTCGACAACCTGCCGCCAGAGTCAGACCCGCCGGAGATCCAGAAAGCGGACTCCGATGGCGACGTCATCATGTGGCTCAACCTTGCCAGCGAGAACCTGACCACACCTGAGCTGTCCGACTATGCCGAGCGCAACCTGACAGACCGGTTCGCCGCGTTGAGCGGTGTGGCGCGTGTCCGCGTAGGTGGTGCCCGCAATTACGCCATGCGTGTCTGGATTGACCGGCGCGCGCTTGCGGCGCGCAATCTCACCGTAGGCGATATTGAAGGGGCCTTGCGCGCCGAGAATATCGAAACGCCTGCCGGGTCGCTGGAATCGAGCTCACGCGAGTTCACCATGCGCATCAACCGCGCCTTCAGGACCCCCGAACAATTTGCCGACCTCGTCCTTGCCGAAGGTGCGGATGGCTACATGATCCGGCTCGGAGACGTCGCGCGGGTCGAGCGCGGCAACGAAGAGGATCGCAGCATTTTCCGTGGCAATGGTGAGCCGATGGTCGGGCTCGGCATCATGAAACAGTCGACAGCAAACACGGTAGAAGTTGCCGCTGCCGCACGTGACCTGGCCGCGCGGCTCAACGAGACACTTCCGGACGGCATCCAGATCTATCAGAGCTATGACAGCTCGGTCTTCATCGAAGCCTCGATCCGGGAAGTCTACACCACACTGGCCATTGCCGTCGGTCTCGTCACCATCGTGATCTTCCTGTTCCTCGGCAGCGTGCGGGCCACGCTGATTCCGGCAATCACGGTTCCTGTCTCGCTCATTGCGACATTTACCGTCCTCTATGCCCTCGGTCTCTCCATCAATTTGCTGACCCTGCTTGCGCTCGTGCTGGCAATCGGCGTTGTGGTGGATGATGCCATCGTGGTGCTCGAAAACATTCACCGGCGCATTGAAGAGGAAGACGAGACACCGCTGGTAGCTGCCTATCGCGGCTCGCAGCAGGTCGGCTTTGCCGTCGTCGCCACCACGGCCGTTCTGATTGCCGTATTCGTACCGATCACCTTCATGGAAGGCGATATTGGCCAGCTCTTCACAGAGTTCGCCCTCACCATTGCGGCCGCTGTCTTCTTCTCCAGCATTACCGCGCTGACCCTGACACCCATGCTGGCCTCGAAACTGTTGAAGCCGCATGACACGCAGTCAAAGGGACCTCTGTCTGCGCTGCCCCGTTTCATTGATCACGTTTTCAGCAAGCTCAGCCGCGCCTATGGTCGCCTGATCGACCACACCATTCATCGCCCTATCGTGCTCGCAGTGGTTTTCCTCGGCCTTGTCGCGGGTTCATGGGCACTATTCACCCGGCTCCAGTCCGAATACGCCCCGGTCGAAGACCGCGGCTCTTTCTTTGTTCGGATCACAGGTCCGGAAGGCGCATCCTTCGCCTTCATGGAACGCTATTTCGATGAGATTGAGCGCCGTCTCCTGCCCTATGTCGGTGACGGAGATATCGACCGGATGCTCGTGCGTGCGCCCGGCTTCGGCTCAGGCTTCAATTCTGGCGTTATCGTAGTGAACCTCAAGGACTGGTCCGAACGCCGTCCGTCGCAGGAGGTCATCAATGAAGTCAACGCGATGCTGTCAGACCTGCCCGGCATCCGCGCGTTCGCCTTGATGAGACAGGGACTTGGCGGCGGCAATGGCAAACCCGTCCAATTCGTTATTGGCGGCCCATCCTATGAGAAACTTGTTGAATGGCGGGACACCTTTGTCGACGCGGTGGAAGAAGCGGATATCGGCCTGGTCGATATTGACTGGGACTATAAGGAAACCCAGCCGCAATACCGTATCAACATCAACTACCAGCGCGCCTCCGACCTTGGTGTCACGGTCGCCGAGATCGGCAATACGCTCCAGACGATGCTCGGCTCGCGGCGCGTCGGCACCTATATCGACGATGGCGAAGAATATGACGTCATTCTGGAAGGGCTGAGGTCAGAACAGAATACGCCGAACGATGTGCAGAACATCTATGTCCGCTCCTCGCGGACAGGGCAGCTTATCCCTCTGTCCAATCTCGTCGAGATCAGCCAGTTTGCCGACAGCCGGACGCTCAACCGCTACAACCGCGTTCGCGCCATAACGATCGAGGCTGGCCTGGAGGACAATGTGCCGCTTGGCACCGCGCTGGACGACATGGTCCGCATTGCGCGCGACGTCCTGCCCGACGAAGCAACGATTGATTTCAAGGGACAGTCCCTTGATCTCAAGACGTCTGGCTCATCCATCATGTTCGTCTTTGCCATCGGCCTGCTGATCGTCTTCCTCGTGCTCGCGGCGCAGTTCGAGAGCTGGGTGCATCCTGCCGTGATCATGCTGTGTGTGCCGGTGACAGTTGGCGGCGGCCTGCTTGGCCTCTGGCTGACAGGCCAGACGCTCAACATCTACACACAGATCGGCCTGATCATGCTGATCGGGCTTGCCGCCAAGAACGGCATTCTCATCGTCGAATTCGCCAACCAGCTGCGCGATGAAGGCGAAGAGTTCGAGGCGGCCCTGAAACATGCTGTGCGCGTCCGCTTCCGTCCGATCGTGATGACCGGGCTGACTACTGCTGCGAGCGCCCTGCCGCTGATCCTGTCCTCTGGCGCAGGTGCAGAGACACGCATGGCGATTGGCATTGTCATCCTGTCCGGCGTGATCGCCGCAGGGTTCGTGACGCTGCTGCTCGTTCCGGGCGCCTACAACCTGCTGGCCAGGCGCACCGGTTCACCAGGCGATGTTGCGCGTAAGCTTGAAAAGGAAGGCCAGCTGACACCCGCCGAATAGACGGGGTCAAACATGGCTAGAGCAGCCCTTGCCTATTCAGGCCAGGTGCCAAGCGCCCGGTACAGTCCGATCAGGTTGAGATTGCGGTCAAGCTCCGCCTGGATAAGTTGCTGGCGTGCGTCGTAATAGAGGCGCTGCGAATCGAGCACCGAGAGGTAATCGTCCACGCCGACACGGAAACGCTCATCCGAGAGATCGAGCGTTACTGACGTATCATCGACAAGCCGGGTTAGCGATCCGACGCGATCGTCAATCGTCCGCGCAATGGCGAGCGCATCTGCGGTGTCCCGGAATGCAAACTGGATAGCCTGCTCATACTGGGCGACGGCGATCTGTTGCTGGGCTTCCGATACGTCGAGATTGGACTGACGCAGGCCCCCGTCGAAGATTGGCAGGCTGATCGATGGCCCGAAACTCCAACCGGCAGATCCGTCAAACAGGTCTCCAAGGTCAGATGAGGCATAGCCCACATTGCCCGTCAGCGAGATAGTCGGGAAAAAGGCGGCCCGCGCCGCGGCGATATTGGCATTTGCCGCCATCAGCTGGCGCTCGGCTGCCTGCACGTCCGGCCGTTTGAGCAGGACAAGCGACGACTGTCCGACAGGTATATCTTCCGACAAGGGCGTCGGCGTCAGCTGTGCCGCGTCATAGATGTTCTCTGGCAACTCCGTCCCGACAACGAGCCGCAGGGCATTGAGATCCTGCTCGACACGCGCAGCAAACTGCGCCGATTGCGCCCGCGCCGTCTCGACACTTGCCGAGGCCCGGCGCACATCGAGTTCAGTGGCGACACCTGCATCAAACAGCTCACCCGTCAGGCCGAGTGATTCCGATTGCACATCGACCGTATCTTCGGCCAGCGCAAGCAGCGCCTTGTCGGCGGCGAGCTGCATCCAGATCTCGCCCACCGTGGCAGCGATTGAAATCTTGGCGGCGCGCTCGCCCTCTTCAGTTGCAAGGTACGACTGAAGCGCCGCCTCGTTGAGGCTGGAAACACGGCCGAAAAGATCGAGTTCGAAAGCGGTGACGCCAAGATTGGCAGAAGCGCTGTCGCCGAACCCGCCACCGGCATTGCCGCCATTATTGATCGTTCCGCCTTCCGTGACGCTTCCGCTTGCCGAAACAGTCGGTACGCGACGGGCTCGCGTTATGCCGTACTGGGCACGCGCAAGCTGCACATTGCCAGCCGCGATCCGCAAGTCACGGTTTTCGTCGAGCGACAGCTGGACCAGCTCACGAAGCTCTGGCGACAGGAAAACATCTTCCCACACCAGAGGCGCGACTTCCTGGCCGGCATCATCAACGACCGGAAGTGCGGCCGGGATAGGCGCCTCCGGGGCGACATAGTCATCACCAAGCGACATGCAGCCTGAGAGAAGAAGTCCAGCCAGAGCGGTTGCGGACATCAATCCAATGCGGGTCATGCTGGGGTCTCCGAAGCGTCTGCGGGGACAAGACTCTTGCCACCGGTAAGTTTACGAACGAGCACATAGAACAGCGGTGCAAAGAACAGTCCAAATATGACAGCCGTTATCATACCACCAACAACTGCCGTACCGATAGCAACACGCCCGGCCGCGCCAGCCCCCGTGCTGAGTGCGAGGGGAAGCACACCAAACCCGAACGCGAAGCTCGTCATCATGATCGGTCTGAAGCGCATGCGCACAGCTTCCTCTACTGCCTTGAGCAATTCAACGCCCTGCTTTTCAAGGTTCCTCGCAAACTCCACGATCAGGATGGCATTCTTGGACGCCAGTCCGACAGCTGTCAGCAAGGCAACCTGGAAGAAGACATCATTATCAAGACCGCGCATATGCGCCGCCAGTACAGCGCCTGCCACACCCAGAGGTGCAACCAGAAGAACCGCGACTGGAACAACCCAGCTTTCATACAGCGCTGCAAGACAGAGGAATACGAACAGAATCGAAATCACGTAGAGTAGCGTGGCCTGGTTGCCAGCTGCTCGTTCCTGGGCGCTGATGCCGGTCCACTCCATATCGAAGCCTCCGGGTATCTCGCTTACCAGTTGCTCCATCCGGTCCATGGCGATCCCTGAGCTCACGCCGGGAGCCGGATTTCCCTGAATGTTAACCGCAGGGAGTCCATTATATCGTTGCAATTGCGGGGAACCATAGGTCCAACCGGTTGTGATGATTTCTTCAACCGGAGTCATTGCGCCACTACCATTCCGGACCTGCCAAACGCCAAGATCTTCTGGTTGCATCCGTGCGTCTGACACGCCCTGAACATAAACCCGTTTGATCCGGCCTCTGTCGAGAAAGTCGTTCACATATGTGCCACCAAACGCAACCGAAAGGAGGTTGGTCACGTCACTGACGGGTACACCTAATGCCTGCGCTTTCTGATAGTCGACATCAATATTGAACTGTGGGCTGTCGGCGAGCCCATTCGGCCGCACGCCGGTCAGTACCGATTGCTGGTTCGCCGTCCCAAGCAACTGCCCCTGCGCAGCGAGGAGCCCATCATGCCCCTCACCGCTGGCATCCTGGAGGTACATGTCGAACCCGCTGGAATTACCAAGTTGCGGGATCGGTGGAGGAACGATCGCAAATATCTGGGCATCTGTAGAGCTGGAGAAATAGCCTGAAGCCGCACCTGCGATTGCTTGGGCGGACTCATCTGCGGCAGTGCGCTGGGACCAGTCCTCAAGAGCCGCGAATGCAATCCCGTTATTCGAACCGCGTCCAGCAAAGCTGAACCCGGACAAGGTAAATATGCCCTTCAAGTCATCGCCGACCACTTCGCTATAATGTTCCTGGATACCGTCCATCACACTGGTCGTGCGCTCAAGGCTTGAGCCTGCAGGCAGCTGGACGAGCGTTACAAAAGACCCCTGATCTTCCTGCGGCAGGAAGGAACTCGGCAACCGCGCAAAGCCCAAACCTACAAAGGCAACAATCACGACGAAAACACCAACAAAAATCCAACTACGACGTAGGACACGGTCGACAATGGCTTCGTACCCGCCCCGAACCCGGTCGAATCCATTGTTGAAGATTTCGGCGGGCTTGCCCAACCAGCCGGACTTGTCGTGACTGGGTCGCTTGAGGATCGTCGCACACAAGGCTGGCGACAGAATGAGCGCGACAACGACCGACAGCGCCATAGCGGTTACAATGGTCACTGAGAACTGACGGTAAATCAGGCCAGCCGACCCCGGGAAAAATGCCATGGGTACGAATACGGCTGACAGGACGACTGCGATCCCGACAAGAGCGCCAGTGATCTGCTTCATCGATTTTCGGGTTGCCTCTCGCGGTTCCAGCCCGTCCTCTTCCATAACTCGTTCGACGTTCTCGACCACCACGATCGCATCATCAACAAGCAGGCCGATGGCGAGTACCATGGCAAACATGGTCAGAGTGTTGATCGAGAAACCGAGCGCCAGCAGCACGACCATTGTGCCAAGAAGCACCACGGGAACCGCAATCATCGGAATGAACGAAGCCCGCAGACTTTGCAGGAAGACGAGAATTACAAGGAATACGAGTACGACCGCTTCCATAAGTGTCTTCTGGACTTCGTGGATAGAAGTTTCGATAAACGGTGTTGTGTCGACCGGAAATGCATACTCCAGGTCCGCCGGAAATTCCTTCGACAGCAGCTCGACCTGGTGTTTGACCGCTTCCGCGGTCTCGAGCGCGTTGGCGCCCGTGGCGAGCGAAACAGCAAAACCAGAAGCAGGATAGCCATTGAACTTGGATACGAAGGAATAATTCTCGGCGCCAATTTCAACACGCGCCACATCGTTCAGTCGCACCGACCCACCTTGCGCCGTGGTGCGGATGAAAAGGTTGCGGAATTCTTCAGGCGTCGAAAGCAGGGATTGTAGCGTGATCGTAGCTGTTATTTCCTGCCCATCAGTGGCTGGCTCAGAGCCCAGCGAGCCTGAAGAAATTTGAGTATTCTGCGCCCTGATTGCGGACACAACATCAGACGCTGTCATGTTGAACTGGGACAGCTTGTCCGGATCCAGCCAAACCCGCATGGAATATTGTGAGCCGAATTGCTGAACCTGTCCGACGCCATCAACACGGCTAATCGGATCATAAATATTCGACCGCACATAATCGCCAATGTCCGTCTGATCGAAAGTTCCGTTAGGCGAATAAAGGGCGGTAATTAGCAAGAAGCCTGTACTCGCCTTGTTCACCACAACGCCCTGGCGCTGCACTTGCTCCGGCAGGAGCGGTGTCGCAAGTGACAGCTTGTTCTGGACCTGCACCTGAGCAATATCGGGGTCCGTACCCGTCTGGAACGTTACCGTAATTGTGCTCGTACCGGCCGAACTCGAAGTCGATGAGATATAGTCAAGCCCATCCAGCCCTGTCATCTGCTGCTCGATGACCTGCGTCACCGAATCTTCGACCGCCTTGGCGGATGCACCCGGATAATTCGCATTGATACTGATCGTCGTCGGCGCAATATCGGGATACTGTGCGATTGGAAGCGCCCTGAGGGACATCACCCCTGCCAGCATGATGACAATAGCAATCACCCAGGCGAAAATAGGCCTGTCGATAAAAAAGTTAGCCATGTTTTGGGTCCGTTATTCCGGTGCGACTTCGCTTGGATTGTCACGCATTGCTGTCACGGCGGCGGTATTGGATGGAATGACATCGACGGGCGCGCCAGCGCGTACGGACTGGAAGCCACTCGTGATGACCTGGTCGCCTTCGCTCAAGCCGGAGATGACAATCCAGTCGCCATCCTGCGTGCCCTGAACCGTAAGCATGCGCTGCTCAGCCTGCCCCTCAGCATTGACGACGAGCACGGTTGGTTCACCGCGCGGCGTACGCTGAACCGCTTTTTGCGGAACAAGGTAGACATCATTCAGGGCACCAGCCGAGAACGACCCTTTCACGTACATGCCCGGCAGCAGGAGACCGTCCGGGTTCGGCAGTTGGGCCCGCACGATGACGGTGCCCGCAGCCTGGTCGACGCTGACTTCGCTGAATTCCAGGCGGCCGGTTTCGGGATAGGTGGTCCCGTTCTCAAAATGGACATTGACCGGTACGGCAGCCGTATCACCCGTTGTACGAACCTTGCCCTGGGCAACATCCTGCTTCCATTTCAACATTTCAGAGCTGGAGGCTGTCAGGTCGACATAGATCGGGTCGAGTTGCACAATGCGTGCAAGTGCCGTCGCCTGATTGGCCGTGACGAGAGCACCCGGCGTAACTGATGAGCGGCCGATCTGGCCACTGATCGGTGCGCGCACCGTTGTCCGCGCCAGATCGATCCGGGCCCGCTGCAAGGCGGCCTTCTGGATGGCTATATCGGCTTCGGTCTGCTTCTGCGTGGCGACAGCCTCATCATAGGATTGCTGACTGACCGCGTTGATGTCGGACAGGCGCTTGAAACGCTTTGCCGTTTCAGCGGCGGTTGCAGCTGTTGCCTCGGCACGCGCCAATGCCGCCTTGGCGCTCTCAACCGCTGACGCATATTCAGCGCTGTCGATTGTGTAGAGCTCCTGACCGGCTTCGACTTGCGCGCCTTCGGTGAAATGACGCGACTCGATAATGCCGGTTACCTGCGGCCGGATTTCGGCTTCGGCATAGGCCGTTGCACGTCCTGGCAGGTCACGGACACTTTCAATCCGTGTTGGCGTCGCACGCATGACTTCAACGCGCGCAGTGTGCATCTGCTGCTGCGAGGCTGCCTCAGCACCCCCTTCAGAAGAGCCACACGCGGAGACACCCGCAAGGAGGGTTGCAGCGATCACGCCTGAAACAAGCGACCGCCGGGCAGTTTGGGAGGAAAACTGGACCATGTTTGTTTGTCCTTCTGCGTCCGTTCTTCATTATTTCTTGAACTTAACGCGCAAACGTATAAATAGAATGAACGCTCTATCTATTGTTGCAGCGCACCAAGTCAAGACCATTGAGGAATTATTTAGTGCAAAAAACCACCACTCCGATGACAGGCGCCGACCAACGGCGTGCCGCAAGGATCGATCAGGTCCTTGACGCAGCGTCCAGTTGCTTTGTGGAATATGGTTTTCATCAATCGGGGATGGCCAAGATCGCCAAGAGAGCCGATATGAGCGTAGGACATATCTACCATTATTTCCAGAACAAGGAGGCGATCATTGCGGCGATCGTCGACCGGGAATCAGCCAAGGTCGCCGAGAAATTTTCTGAACTTGATGCCGCAGACCCCGAAGACCTTGCCTGCCTCATGGCTGAACGCATCACACAATCCTTGCGCGCTGAAGCTGACAATTTCCAGTCCGTGCTGAACCTTGAAATGCTGGCCGAATGCCAGCGCAATCCGGAAATCGCAAAAATCGTCCGCCGGCATGACGATGATGTCCGCCAGCGCCTCGTCCAGCTGATCGGCGGCAAGCTGCAGCTTGACGATGCCGAAGCGCGGACAGACATGATGATGACCCTGTTTGGTGGCTTTTCCACCCGAATGCTACGTCACCCCAATCTCGACCGGGAAAGACTCGTTCCGGCCATGCGCAGGACGCTGGCCCACATACTTTCGCCCGGAAAACTCTGCTCCGAATGAACCGGATGCCGGATTGAGCGCTTAATAGGTTCTGAGTGGACACACGAGAATCAATGACGGCATCACGAGACGACCCCCTTGAAAACGTACTTGAGCGGGCGATCGACGAAATAGACGGCGACAAGGTCACATTCGAGGCCGTGCTCGAGCTTTTCGGCGACAGGTCTTTCGGACCGGTCATCGCCCTGCTCGGCCTGCTGGTTGTGATACCGCCGCTCGGTGCAATTCCCGGCCTCCCGATGCTTGTCGGCCTGATTATTATCCTTTTCAGCGCCCAGATCATCTTTGGGGCCAGCCATATCTGGGTGCCGGACTTCATCAAGAAGCGTTCCATCTCGAAAGAGAAGCTGAAAGAGGGTGATAAACGCGCCAAGCCCTGGCTGAAGCGGATCGACCGGCTGATTTCCGAGCGGCTGGATTTCCTGACCGGCCAGTGGTCCGTCAGGATTGCGGCAATTGTCGTGATTTTCCTGGCCCTGTTGATGATCCCGCTGGAGCTTGTGCCGTTCGCGGTTGCCATACCCGGCGGGGCCATTGTGCTGTTCGGCCTCGCTTTCGTGGCACGCGATGGCGTGTTGATGCTTCTTGGCTATGCCAGCAGCTTCCTGGCCATCTTCATTACGGTTCGCTTTGTGCCCTGGGCAAAGTTCATGTCGCTGTTTGGCGGCTGACCATCAGATGCCCAAACATCGCTTCGACTTCATCGACGACGTTCACCGCTTCCTTGACCAGGTCGATATTCTCGACCTCAAATCTGCGTAAGACATAGCTGCTGCCCGCCAATAGCATGCCGGCAACAAGGCGCGGCTTGCTGGCGCCTTCCGGCGACATCCCGAAATCTTCTGCAATCGAGAGGCAGAGAAGGTCCTCATATCGCGCGCGAATCGTTGATAGTTCACCAAGGATTGGAGGATTGGCGTGACGGACCGTGATGTACTTGCGGTAACGCTCACCGCCATCATGGGTGAGGTAACGAAACGTCTTGCCGAGCCAGCTACGCCAGAAATCGAACGTGTTCGTTGTTCGATCCCTGGATGTGATCCAGTTTTCAAATGCTTCGAACCAGCGGTGATCGCCGGAACTGGCAAGTTCCTGCTTGTTGGCAAAGTGACGATACAATGTCTGGACATGCACGCCCGCAGCAGCAGCGATTTCTTCCAGTGTCGTGGCATCATATCCCTTCCTGTAGAAAATCTCCTGCGCAGCACGAACGATCTTCTTGTGGGTCTCGGCTTTACGCTTTGTCCTCAAAGGATATTTCTTGGTCATGATAGGTCTCCTAACATGACCTTCCGGGTTTTGCCGGCCAAGGTCAATCATGCCCGTCAACTTCTGCTAACGCCACGTGGAGAGGCCGCTCGCCCACTGCCTTCGAGAGCCCTGCCAGCCCCTTGTGAAACGGCTCATTGGGCCGCGTTTCACTGCTGTCCGGCATATGTAGGGTTAATGTCACACTGCGTTTCGTTCACAGTTGAAGAGCCACATTTTCGGAACCCCCGCCCCCCCGAGCTTGTTGATGTTGCATAATTGGAAAGGACAAATGACCCAACACGATCCGCATACGCAACATAGACCGATCTCGGTCGAAGAACGCCTCGAACGGCGTGCTTTCAGCAATGCCATGCGCAAGGGTCTGAAGTCTGAATTCGATCATGTATCGACCCGCTCGACGCCCAGCGACTTCATGGCACTGCTCGCCAAGGCGGACCAGAAAGCGCAAGCCTGACGGCCATATCCTGCCCCGGATGCCCGGTATACGGGCACTCAGGACGGCGTTCGAACTGCATTTACTATCTAATTATTGACGCTTGATTTTTTTCAGGTTTTTCCTGTGAAAGATGAAAAGTTCATAATCTTCGGAATGGCAGATCGCCGGTTGAAGTCTGCCTTCCATCCTATAGGCTCGAGCCATGCAAAAACTGATTTTCGAACAGGGGTCTGCGCACCCCTCGAAAGATTGGCCAGCGCTCGTTGAAGCGTCGGTAAATTTCCGTCGCGGCCTCCACCGTCACCCTGAACTGCCCTGGCAGGAAGAACAGACCGCAGCCTCGATCCGGGCCTCGCTTGATGCGCTGGACATACCGTGGCGCATTTGTGCCGGGACAGGGACAGTCGCCAAACTGGCGCCGGCAGCGCCCGGCAGGCATATCGGCCTCCGCGCTGACATAGATGCCCTCCCGATCAATGAAGCCAGCGGCCGTGATTATGCCTCCACCCATGAAGGCTGCATGCACGCGTGTGGCCATGATGGGCATTCCGCGGCGCTGATGTCGACAGCCGCCTGGCTGAAAGCACACGAAGCTGACCTGCCCGGTCCTGTCACCCTGATCTTCCAGCCCGCTGAAGAAGGCGGGCATGGCGCCCGCAAGATGATCGAGGATGGCGCCCTCGAAGGGCTTGATGCCATCTTTGGCTGGCACAACTGGCCCGCGATACCGTTTGGCAAGGCTGTCTGCCCGGACGGGGCGGTGATGGCCGGCAATGGCACGTTCCGCATTCACCTTCAGGGCGCTGGCGGACATGCCAGCCAACCTGAAAATACGCGTGATCCGGTGCTTGCCGCCTCAGCCGTAACCATGGCCCTGCAGCAGATCATCGCGCGGCGCATCACCCCGCAGAATGCTGCCGTGGTGAGCGTCACCTCGATTGAAGCGCCGAGCGGCGAAACCGTCATACCGGATACCGCCAAACTCGCAGGCAGTATCCGCATCGCCAATCCCGATGATCGCGCCCGCATCGACACGATGATCACGGAAATCGCCACATCAGCCGCCGCCGCTTATGGTGTCACGGCGAATGTCGAGATTTTTCCGCGCTACGATGCGACGATCAACCATCCGGACGCTGCCGCAATCATGCGTGAAGCCATTGCTTCAGACCTTGGCGAGAGTTGGAACTTCGACACGCTTCCTGTCCCGATCATGGCATCTGAGGACTTCTCATACTATCTGAAACAGATACCCGGCGCGTTCGCCCTGATCGGCGCCGACGACGGACAAGGCCATCATGAGCCGTGTCACAGCCCGCGTTACGACTTCAATGACCGGCTGCTTCCGATCGTCACCCGCATCTATTCACGCCTTGTCGGCGCGCCGCTGCCAAACCAGTCAACGTCTCAACAGGATTGAGGACGACGCCAAAACCGAAGCCAAGAAGGAGAAAGACATGGAACTGTTCGACCGCTGGGAATCAGACGTCAGAGGCTATAGCCGATCTTATCCGACCGTCTTCAAATCAGCCTCGAATGCGCGACAGACCGACGAGGCCGGCAAATCCTATATCGATTTCTTCGGCGGTGCTGGGGTGCTGAATTTCGGGCATAACAATCCAAAGATGCGCGACGCCATTATCGACTTCATGCAGGCCGACGGCATCCCTCACAGCCTCGACATGGCAACCACGACCAAGCGTGAGTTCATGCAGGCTTTCATCGACACGGTGATGAAACCGCGCGGCATGGACTACAAGATGCAGTTTACCGGCCCGACCGGCACCAACGCTGTCGAGGCCGCGATGAAACTTGCCCGCCGTGTCACGGGCCGCAAAAGCGTCATCGCTTTTACCAATGGGTTTCATGGCATGACGGTCGGTGCCCTCGCCGCCACCGCCAATGCCTATTACCGCAACGCTGCGGGTGTCCCGCTGAATCATGTGCAGCGCCTGCCATTTGCCGAACCGCTCGACGTTATCAAGGCTGTCTATGCCGACGCGTCATCCGGCTATGAACCGCCAGCGGCAATCCTGGTGGAAGCGATCCAGGCCGAGGGCGGCGTTAATGTGGCGACGAAAGAATGGCTCACCGATCTGCGCAAGTTCGCACGGGAAACAGGTGCGCTCTTCATCATCGATGACATCCAGGCAGGCTGCGGCCGCACAGGCTCCTATTTCAGCTTCGACGGCATGGACCTTGATCCAGACATCATCACCCTCGCCAAGGGGATTGGCGGCTTTGGCACGCCGCTCGCCATGAACCTCAATAAACCCGAGCATGACAAGCACTGGTCACCCGGCGAGCACACCGGCACCTTCCGCGGTCAGGGCATATCCTTCGTCGCAGGCAAGGTCGCCATGGATTACTTCAAGGACGACACGTTCATGGCCGAGGTCCGCCGCAAGGGCGACATCATGGCCGACCGCCTGTCAAAAATGGCGACTGGCAAGATGGAAGTGCGCGGCCGTGGCATGATGCAGGGCCTCGATACGAAAGATGGCGCGGCTGCGAAAAAAGTCGTCGCTGAATGCTTCCAGACGGGCCTTCTGCTTGGCGGCTGCGGCAGTGAAGGCCGCGTTATCAAGCTCATCCCGCCGCTGACGATCAATGATGCAGACCTCAAGGAAGGTCTCGATATCCTCGAAAAGGCCATGCAGACCGTCATGGTGCCCGCATGAGACAGCGCGACGACATGACCTTCCCGCACGAAGAGTATGTGCGGCGGCTGGAAGGTCTGCGAGATCGCATGCGCTCGCGTCGGCTTGATGCGGTGGTGATCTCGGACCCCGAAAACATCATGTACATGACGGACTACCAGACGACCGGCTATTCCTTCTTCCAGGCCCTGATCGTGCCGCAGGACGGGGATTGCTACATGATCACCCGGAACATGGAGGAATCCAACGTCCATGCCCGCACCTGGGTCGAGAAGACCCGGCCTTTCGCGGATAATGGCGACGCCATCCAGACCCTGATCGAAAGCTTCCGGGAATTCGGCCTCAACAACGCTACGATTGGCTATGAGCGGAACTCGTATTTCCTTCCCGCCTATCAGCAGGACAGGATCCATTCGGCCTTCACAAGCGGCAAGCTGATGGACTGTTTCGGCATTGTCGAAGAAGGCCGGGCCTGCAAGTCGAAGCCTGAAATCGAGATCATGAAAAAGGCGGCCCGTGCAACCGAAGCCGGCATGAAAGCCGGCATCGAGATCGCCCGGCCCGGCGTCACCGAAAACGAGATCGGTGCCGCCATATCTGCCGCCATGTTTGAAGCAGGCGGCGAACCACCAGCCGTGATGCCCTATGTCACGTCGGGTCCGCGCTCCATGATTGGCCATGCGACGTGGGAAGGCCGCACCGTGAAGGAAGGCGAGCACGTCTTCCTCGAAGTTGGCGGCTGCTACCGTCGCTACCACACCGCCATGATGCGAACCGTCGTGATGCAGGACAAGCTCTCAGCCTCAATGCGAAGTGCCGAGCAGCAGATGCAGAAAGCCTTGCGAGAGCTGCGCACCGCCGTTCAGCCCGGCCTGACCGTGTCTGATGCGGACAAGATCGTCCGTGACATCGTGAATGATGGCCAGCATGGCGGCTCGCTCATCACCCGCTCTGGCTACTCGATCGGCATCGCCTTTCCGCCAAGCTGGGATGAGGGCTACATCCTCAGCCTGATGCAGGGCGACCCGCAGATCCTGAAGGAGGGCATGACCTTCCACATCATTCCGTGGGTGTGGGGCGTCGACGGCGACAAGACGGTCGGCATCTCTGACACGTTTTATGTGACGGAAGATGGCTGCGAGAGCTTCTTCTCCCTGAAAGAGGAGTTCACCCTCAAGCCGCCAAAAGCCGCACCCGCCGAAAAAGCAAAACCAAAATCCGCCAATGGGCAGACGGCCACACAGTAAGCGCCGTCAGACATCAGGAGACAGATCATGTTGAAAGCCGTCAATCCGGCGACCGGTGAAACCGTGCGCAGCGTTACCCCCGATAGCGATCAGGCGGTCGAGACAAAACTCGCTGCCGCCGTCGACGCCTATCAGGACTGGAAACAGAAAACTTATGCAGAGCGCGGCGCGCTCCTGAAGGCCGTCGCCGCTTACATGCGCGACAATATCGACACGCTTGCACCCGTCATGACCGAGGAAATGGGCAAGCCGGCCAAGGAAGCGATTGGCGAGGTTCAGAAATCAGCCTGGTGCGCAGAGCATTATGCTGACCATGCCGAAGCCTATCTGACGCGGCAGGATCTCGAATCCGATGCGACCCTGTCCTATGTCCAGCATCTCCCGATCGGCCCGATCCTCGGCATCCTGCCATGGAATGCGCCATTCTGGCTCGCTTTCCGGTTTTCCGCGCCCGCACTGATGGCTGGCAATAGCTGTCTGATGAAACACGATCCCAACATTCCGGGCTGCGCCGAAGCGATCGAGAGCTGTTTTACCGGTGCAGGCGCACCAGATGGGCTGTTTCAGGCCCTTATGCTGGAAACGCCCCGTGTCGAAGCCGTGCTCCGCGACAAGCGCGTGCGCGGCGTATCCTTCACAGGTTCGTCGAAGGGCGGCGCCGCCGTTGCCGCCATCGCAGGCTCGGAAATCAAGCCTGCTGTGCTCGAACTTGGTGGTTCGGACCCGTCCATCGTGCTCGCCGATGCCGATCTCGATAAGGCGGCCGATACGCTCACCCTGTCGCGCATTATCAATGCTGGTCAGTCCTGCATTGCGGCCAAGCGCATCATTGTCGAAGAAGCGGTATATGAGCCGATGAAGGCCCGTCTTGCAGAGCGTCTGAAAGCGCTAAAAGTGGGCGATCCTGCAAAACCTGATACCGATGTCGGCCCGATCGCCCGCGAAAACCTGCGCCGGGAGCTTCATCGCCAGGTGCAGACGACGATTACTGAAGGTGCCACCTGCGAATTCGGCGGCGAACTGCCAGACGGCGACGGCTTCTTCTATCCTGTTACCCTGCTGACGGACGTGAAACCCGGCATGTGCGCCTTCACCGAGGAGACGTTCGGCCCCGTAGCCGTGATGGTGTGCGCCAGGGACGAAGCCCACGCGCTCGAACTGGCAAACGATACTGAATATGGTCTCGCCGCAAGCGTCTGGACCGATACGGCCCGTGGGCAGGAAATGGCCGCTAAGATTGATGCCGGACAGGTCAGCGTGAATGGCATCGTCAAAACCGACCCGCGCCTGCCTTCTGGCGGCACGAAATCATCCGGTCTCGGACGTGAGCTCGGGCCGCATGGCATCATGGAATTTGTCAACGCCCAGCAGGTCTGGGTTGGCCCGGTAAAAAGCTGATCGGCGGGCGGGCGCAGATGCTGCGTCCGCTGCCATCTTTTCAAGTCTTCACTGCAATCGGGCAAATTTCGAACAAGTTTGCCCGGAGAGTTTCAATCGGGCTTTATGGCAGTCCTGTAACCCTGAGCGATGGGCTGGCCGCTTTTTCCTGCGGCCCGAACAGAATGTTCAGGGGCTGACCATGTTGACGACACTTCGCAAGCTGATCGCTTGCCTCACCTGCCTTGCCTGCACCGGCCTTTACCCTGGCAGCAGCATGGCGGCGCCCCAACTGGCAGGCAGTGACACCACAAGCGTGGCAAGCGCCATGAATGCCGGCCCTGTCCAGACAGACCTCACCGTCACCATCAACCGTTCAACACCCGTCGCTGTGGCCCGCCCTTTCAAGCGGATTGCCGTCGCCCAGCCGGAGATCGCAGACGCCTCGCCCACAGCCGACAACCGCCTCTATGTCCGGGGCCGTTCGATCGGCGCGACAAACATTCTCGTCTATGACGCAGATGGCCACCTGGTCGAAGTCATTGATGTGCGCGTCCAGCATGATCTTGGTGCAATCCAGTCAGATGTCGCCGCCCTCTTCCCCGATATTCGTCTCAATCTTCGTACCGTCGCCCAGCGCCTGCATGTGCGAGGCGAAGTACCAGATGAGGCCACCTCCGCAGAGATCATCCAGATCGCCAGCAGCTATGCGCCGGATGCTGTCATCAACGCCCTCAAGGTGACCAGCCCGCAGCAGGTCATGCTGGAAGTCCGCTTCGTTGAAGCTTCCCGCGAAGACGTGAAGGAAATCGGTCTCGGTAGCGAAGTCAGCCAGGCCGGGGATTTCTTCTTCTCGACCGGTGCCGGCCTCTTGTCTGGAGAAGCGCCAAAATCCATTGCGGCCATCCTCGGCGCGGTCGGTGATGTGAACATCGACGTTTTCCTGCAGGCACTTGAAGAAAAAGGCATCATCCGCACGCTCGCCGAACCGAACCTCGTTGCGCGCTCAGGTGAGACCGCAAGCTTCCTTGCTGGCGGCGAGTTTCCTGTCCCCGTTGCTGCCGACGAGGACACGATCTCGATCCAGTTCCGCGAATTCGGCGTCAGCCTCGATTTCACGCCAACCATCCTGTCGGACAATCGCATGAGCCTTGAAGTGCGGCCTGAAGTCAGCCAGCTAGACCCACGCAACTCGGTCCGCCTGTCCGACGTAGAAATCCCCGCGCTCAGCGTGCGCCGGGCCAACACCACGGTCGAACTCTCCGACGGCGAAAGCTTCGCGATTGCCGGCCTGATCCAGAACACGATCGACAGCACATCGGTCCAGACCCCATGGCTCGGCGATGCGCCTGTGCTCGGTGCCCTGTTCCGGTCAAACCGCTTTCGCGAGAACGAGACCGAGCTCGTCATTATCATCACGCCGCGCCTTGTGCGTCCGGCCCCTGTCGGCACACAGCTGCAGGATCCGCTGACGAATTTGCGCGAGCCGTCCGAAGCCGAACGCCTGCTGCTCGGCACGCTGGAAGACAAGTCCCGCCGCCCCAACGGCAGCGCCGTCAACGCCAACATTGATGCCCAGCTCTACCGGCCTGATCTCGGCTATGTGCATGCGCCTGTTTCAGGAGGCGTTGCGCATGAGTGACACGCGCGCCTCATCGAGAGCCAGGCCAGACACACGGCTGCATGTATTTGCCCCCCGATGGGACAGCAATGTCTCTGAGGCTGCGAAGCGGCTCGGCACGATATCGGTTACCATGCACGCAGACGCTGCCAGCACGCTCGCAGCCGCGCGTTCCGATCCGGGCGGCATTGCCATGGTCGAGAGCGATGGCAGTTTTGACCTTGTCCGTTTGCTGATCGAAGCGTCCGAAACCTCCCCCACCCTGCCCGGCATCGTGATCGGCCAGAACGTCCCGGTTCTCGCGGTAAAGCACATCCTCTCCATGTCGCGCTGGGACATGCTGGACGCGCCAGTGACACCAGACCTGCTGGGCGAAACCCTCGCGCATGTTGGCCGCAAGGATGACGCGCCAGCCGAAAACCCGGCCGGAAAATGCTGGACCGTGACCCCATCGGTTGGCGGCGCCGGGGCGACACTCATCGCGGTGGAAATCGCCTACCAGATCAGTCAGCGCGAGACGGGCAACAAGGTCTGTCTTGTCGATCTCGACTTCTTCGATGGTGCCTGCTCATCCTATCTGAACTGCCCTTCAAACCTTAACCAGGCTGCGCTGACCCAGTCTGCCGACCGGATTGATGATGCCTTGCTGCAAGCCTTCATCACGCGTCACAAGAATGGCATTCACTTGCTTGCCGCGCCGCGCTCGAATCGGATGTGGAACGCAATCAAGCCTGAAGCCATCCTCAAAGTGCTGGATGTGGTCTGCTCGAACTATGATCATGTCGTCATAGACCTGCCCCGCTGGCCGTCGCCGTGGACACCCGCCGTTGTTACAGGATCCGACGAAACAATCGTGATGAGTGAACTCACCGTTCCGGCCCTTCATGCCGCGCGGAACCGGGCAGAGGAGCTGGAAGACCTTTCCGATGGCACCATCCGCCCACACATCATTCTCAACCGTATGACACGCAAGGTCTTCGGCAACACAGTCACCGTCGCCCAGGCCGAAGAAGCGATTGGCCGACCGGTCTATGCGACGATCTCTTCAGACTGGGACGCCGCCCTCACCGCAGTGAATTTTGGACAGGCTGTCAGCCAGGCCAAACCCGGCAACCGGTTGGCGAGAGACATCACGACGCTGATCGACGGTCTCGAAAGCGGGGCTGAGACAACGCTTCAACCGCCCAAGGCAAGGAAACGCGCATAATGGCCCGGTTTTCACTTCTCTCGAAATCACAAGCCGCGCCCGAAACCATCGAGCCGGTCGAGGACGACGTCATCAAGGCTGAAAAGGATGACAGCACTTTCAGTCTTGATGAGGACAGCCTCGCAGATAATGCCGCCGATGAGGATGAAGAAGACTTTACCGGCCCGTCCTTCGACCTGCTGGAGGCCAAGCTGCGCGTCCACAACAGGCTGATCGACGAACTGGACCTGTCTGTCCTCGACAAGCTGGACGAAACCGAGATGCGCCGTCAGGTCCGCCGTCTCGTGATCGAGATTGTCCGGGATGAGCGCATCCCGATGAACCAGGCCGAAGTCAGCCAGTTCGCCGACAGCGTCTATGACGAGATGACCGGTCTCGGCCCGCTCGAACCCCTGCTGGCCGACCCGACCATCTCCGACATCCTGATCAACGGAGCCAAACAGGTCTATGTCGAACGCCACGGCGAGCTCGAACTTTCCGAAGCCAAGTTCCGCGACAATGCCCACCTTCGCCGCATCGTATCGCGCATCGTCTCTGCTGTTGGCCGCCGCGTCGATGAAAGCCAGCCGCTGGTCGATGCCCGCCTGCTTGATGGCTCGCGCGTCAACGCCGCTGTCGAACCTGTCGCGATTGACGGCCCGCTCGTCTCAATCCGGAAATTCTCAAAGAAGCCGCTTACCCTCGAAAAGCTGATCGGCTTCAAGGCGATGCCGAAAGAGGTCGCAGAATTCCTGCACGCTGCCGTCAAATGCCGCGTCACCTGCATCATCTCCGGCGGCACCGGCTCTGGCAAGACAACCCTGCTCAATGCGCTGTCCAAGGCGATCAGCCACAAGGAACGCCTGATCACCATCGAGGACGCCGCCGAGCTGCAACTCCAGCAACCGCACGTCGCGCGCATGGAGACCCGTCCGCCTAACCTCGAAGGCAAGGGCGAGATCCGCCAGCGCGAACTCGTGAAGAACGCCCTGCGTATGCGGCCCGACCGCGTCATCCTCGGCGAAGTCCGTTCCGAAGAAGCCTTCGACATGCTGCAGGCCATGAACACCGGCCACGAAGGCTCTATGGCCACCATTCACGCCAACAATCCACGCGAAGCGATCAGCCGGCTCGAACAGATGGTCGCAATGGGTGGCCTGCGCATCTCATCCGAAGCGGTTCGCGGCCAGATCGCGTCCGCCATCGGCATCATCATCCAGGCCCAGCGTCTTTCGGACGGTTCGCGCCGCATTACCCATGTCACCGAAGTCACCGGCATGGAGGGCGATATTATCCAGATGCAGGACATCTTCACGTTCAACCGCCTGCGCACAGAGGAAGACGGCAAGGTCGTCGGGGAATTCCGCGCGTCGGGCCTGCGCCCCAAATGCCTTGATGAGATGCAGCGGCGCGGGGTGCACCTGCCGCTCGAATATTTCGATCCCTCCAAGCCCCTCCTGCAGGTCTAGGCCTCCCGGATGGACGTCTCGGTTATCATCTACGTCTTTGCTTTCGCATCGGCTTTCATGGCGATGCAATCACTTCTCGGTTTTGGCAAGTCAGCCGTCGCGCGCACCAAGATCAACCAGCGTCTCAAGGTGAAGGAAAGCCAGGCAACGGTGGCCGAACTTATCGTCGAGCTGCGCCGCCAGCGCGGGCTCGACCGGGATGGCAACCAGCGCCTCAGCCTGCGCTGGTTCAATGACCTCGTGACCCGTTCGGGCCTGAACTTCCAGCCCGTGCTCTGGGCCGGACTGGCCGCAGGCCTCGGCGCCGTCGCGGCGGGCATCAGCTTCTTTTTCCTGAAAAGCGTACCGGTCTCGATAGCTGCCATGCTTGTCGCCAGCTTCCTTGTGCCAATCCTGTTCCTGAAAATGAAAGCCGGTGCGCGCGAGAAAAAGCTCGGCGCCCAATTGCCCGACGCCCTCGAAGTCATCGTCCGCAGCCTTGAGGCCGGACACCCTGTCCCGACGGCTGTTGCCCTTGTTGGCCGCGAAATGCCAGATCCGATCGGGTCCGAATTCGGTCTCGCCGGCGACGAAATCGCTTATGGCTCCAGCCTTGAGGAGGCCGTCAGGAAACTGGCTGAACGCACAAGGCAACCGGATGTCGAACTTTTCGCCGCCACGGTCCGTCTGCAAGCCAAGACGGGCGGCAATCTCGCCAGCTTGCTGAAGGTCAATGCGCATACCGTCCGGGCCCGCCAGAAGATGCGTCTCAAGGTTCAGGCCGCCTCCTCGGAGGGCCGCGCCTCAGCCCTGATCCTGACATCGGCCCCCTTCATCGTGATGGCGGCCATGCATATGATGACCCCGCATTTCTACGGCGAAGTCATCGGCGAGAGGGCCGTCCAGTACGGTCTCGCCGGTTGTGTCACCTGGATGGCAATCGGCAATCTCGTCATGCGCAAAATGATCAATTTCAAGGTCTGAGGCGACAAACAATATGCCAGTTCAAACCTCACCGGATACGACGCTTATCACGATCATCATGATTGTCATGGGTAGCGCCATGCTTGTTCTTGGCAGCACGGTGTTCCGTTCTGTGCGTGACAAGCGCCAGGTCAACGACCGCCTCAAGGGGGATAACAGGAAACCGAAGGCGAGCGCTTATCCCGCCCGGCCGAAGAAAAACGTCATAGAAACCATTGGCCGACGCGTCACAGACCCGAACTCCGAAGAGCTGAGCAAGCTGCGCACGCGCCTGATGAAGGCCGGCTATTATTCAAAAGCAGCGCCGTTCGTCTTTATTGGCATCCGCTTCATCATCCTGCTGCTGCCGCAGCTCCTCCTGCTTGCCGTCTGGCCCCTGATTGACCAGTCCATGCCGAAGAATGGCCTGCTCATGGGCTCGGTTGCCCTTGCCGTGCTGAGTTTTGTCGCACCATCCTTCCTGCTCGACAAAAAGGTCTCCAAGCGTGAAGCGCAGTATCGCGAAGGCTTCCCGGACATGATGGACCTGATGGTCGCCTGCGTCGAAGCCGGCCTCAGCCTCGATGGTGCTGTCCAGCGTGTCGCCGAGGAACTCGTGCAGCGCTATCCGACGCTTGCTGACCACCTCAAGATCATGAACCTCGAAACGCGGGCTGGCCGCGCGCGCACGGAGGCATGGTCGAATTTCGCAGATCGCCTTGGCCTCGATGAAGCTCGTTCGCTCGCGACCATGCTGCGCCAGTCCGAAGAGCTTGGCACGAGTGTCGGTGAAACGCTCCGGGTGTTTGCCGCCGACATGCGAGAAAAGCGTATGCTGTATGCCGAAGAGAAAGCGCTCGCCCTGCCCGCCAAGCTCGTCGTGCCGCTGATCCTGTTTGTCTTCCCGTCACTGCTGGCCGTACTCATGATGCCAGCCGTCGTGAGAATGATGTACGTCTTCAGCCAGACCTGAGACTCTGGACCGCGAACAGTCAAACCAACCTACTGGCTGACGGGCACCGTATGCGTCGAGACTTGCTCGCCCAGCACAACTTCTACCGTTGATGATGATGGCCCGCGCGCTTTCAACGCCGCCGGTCGAGGCACATACGCCACCTGCCGGCGCACCTCCGGCTTATCGCCCAGCGTCACGGCATCAGCCTGCAGGAATTCCTCATCTGCGCTGCCGCGCAGGGCGAAAGACAGCGTCCCGGTCTGCGTCGCAACCGATAGCTGCTGTGCCTGATCCAGCGTTACGGCCAGCGTCGCTGTCTTGAACACGCTCGCATCTTCTCCGGTCATGTCGTCATTCAGGTCAACGCCCAGCACTTCGACATTCTGCAACAGGACTTTCGAAACCAGTTTCAGCGTCTTGGATTCCGGCGAAGAGTCTTCGGTGAAGATGACATCGACACGGTCACCCGGCAGCACAAAGCCAGCGACACCGGACACGTCTGTCGTGCGGATAGAAAAGGCGCGGAAACCCGGCTCGATCTTGGCCGACAGCGAGGCGCGCATACCCGGCGCAAGCAACATGTCTTCGGCCAGGGTCTCGCCCGCAAAAACCGTGACCAGCGTGCGGCGCGCATCTCCTGTCTCCAGCAGGGCATCCGTTGATGCGAAGGCGCCGCGTGGAATACGGGCCGCAGGACGGTCTTCGATCTCGAACCAGGCCGGATCAATCTTGACCCCGCGCGGAATTTCCCGGACGGCGACCAGCACAGGCGCTGTCTCCACAATCGGCTCTGTTGGCGCGGCGACTTCAACATCCTTGCCGCCGCCGAGCCAGAGGCGCGCGCCGACAAGCGCAGCGGCCCCGAAAGCGATCGAAAGGATCAACGTGACGAGTGGTGACATTTGCATGATGACCTGGCCTCTTGGCGTTCTACACGCCCAGACCCTAGCCAGTCGGATTTAAAGCAATCGCACAGATGCGGCGACAATTGCCCATGGCGGATTAACTACACCTGGTCGCCGCCGCCGACATAGCCCAGCGTTGTGGCCCGGTGGATCGCTTGCGCCTTGCCTGCCACGCCGAGCTTACGCGCCGCATTGGTGACGTGAAAACGAACAGTTGGAACGGAGATGTCGATGATGGTCGCGATCTCCGCATCGGTCTTTCCTGCAGCTGACCATTTCAAGCACTGGATCTCGCGCCGCGTCAGAAGGACAGCCGGGCCCTTCGGTCCGATGGCCCGTGCATCATGGTATGTGGCGATGAAACGCAAAGCGAGCGCATGAAGCCGCTCCGCCTCGTCCCTGAAGATCGATGGCATATCCACACGCGCATCAGAGGCCCACACGACGGCGCCGATGGCACCGCCCGGCAGGTGAACCGGCGCAATGATGGCGGCGCGTATCCCCGCCTCTCGGTACTGGTCCGGATCATTGGCCTGGTCGATCGCCGAATTGGGCCGCCAGCTACCGAGCGCACCGTCATTAAAGAAGAATGGCTCTGCGCAGGTCCGCGTTGCATGTACCAGGGATGAGCGCAGCGCAAAGGACCGGTCCTTCCAGTATTCCAACCCCGGATCGATCCAGCGAAACACGGATTCGGCGAATGGTCGCCCATCGGCATCCCGCATGGCATCCGGGCTGCCGATATCCGGGCTCACCGCGATGAATGGCAATTCGAGCCTGGTGCCAGCCTCTGCCACGTCGCGCGCAAGTGCGGCAACCTGCTCTTCGAGCGATGTGGAAGGCGAGTCAGGGATCATGGGAAGGAAACTACAGCAACCTATTATAACTGGCAGCTTGTCTGTTTGTTTCCCTCACTGCAAGCTTGACCCAAAGGTAGCCAGAGCCTGCCTGCAAAACTGACGGGAGAGCGAGCCATATGAAACTTTCACTCGACAAGAAACACGAAGATTTCCGCGACGAGGTTCGCACTTTCCTGAAGGAGAATCTGCCCGCGGAACTGGCCGAAGCCGGACGTCTCAATACCAGCTCCTTCAGTGAGCCGCAGCACAACCTGCCCTGGCTTAAAATCCTGAACGAAAAGGGCTGGGCCGCACCGCACTGGCCGAAGGAATATGGTGGCACCGGCTGGGACGAGATGCAGAAATACATCTTCGCCTCCGAATGTGCCCGCGCTGGCACGCCCTCACTTTCCCCGATGGGGCTGCAAATGGTTGGCCCATGCATCATGGGCTACGGCACCGAGGAGCAGAAAGCCTTCTACCTGCCCAGGATTCTCGCTGGAGAAGACTATTGGTGCCAGGGCTATTCGGAACCCGGCTCAGGCTCAGACCTTGCCAGCTTGCAGATGAAAGCCGTCTCTGATGGCGACGACTATATCCTCAACGGCTCCAAGATCTGGACGACGCAGGCCCATCACGCCAATCGCATGTTCTGCCTGGTGCGCACCTCATCAGACGGCAAGCCGCAACAGGGCATCACCTTCCTGCTGCTCGACATGAAAACGCCGGGCATCCGGGTTGAGCCGATCATCACGATCGCCGGTGAGCATGAGGTCAACCAGGTCTTCTTCGATGATGTCCGCGTGCCGAAATCCGGCCGCCTCGGCGAAGAGGATGATGGCTGGACGGTCGCAAAATACCTGCTCGAATTCGAGCGCGGTGGCGGTTCCTCAGCCGGACTGGAGGCGGCATTGGAACGCGTCCTGGTCATGGCCCATGCCGAACCGGCTGGCGGCGGCACACAACTGGCCAGCGACCCGGCCTTTGCCCGTCGCTATGCCGATACGAAGATTGCGCTGGAATCCATCGTCATTACCGAGAAGCGCGTCACGGCCGCACTTGCCAGCGGCGGCAATCCCGGTCCCGCCTCGTCAATGCTGAAGACGGCGCGCACAGAAACGCTGCAACGCATTGATGAGCTCGCCCTTGAAGCTGCGGGGCTTTACGGCAACGTCTCGCAGATGGCAGCAAGGCAACCGGGCGCCAATATCGAGCCGGTCGGTCCGGCCCACAGCCTGACGGCGATGCCGCGCTATCTCAACAATCGCGCGGCCACCATCTATGGCGGATCGAACGAAGTTCAGCGCAACGTCATGGCGAAGCTGCTTTTAAGGCTCTGATCCTGTAATAGCTATTGAGCCCTGTCATTTCCGATAGCTTGTGCGATGCCACGGTTTTGGAGACCGTCTCCTGGTCATTCGACATCCGGACCAACCGGATGCGACCCAAGGGAGGAAAACATGGTTTCCAAAGTCACTTTACGCCGCAGCCTCGTCTCCGGCTCATCGCTCATCATACTGGCCGGTCTCGCACCTTTTGCCATCGCACAGGAAACTGACGCGCCGGTCGACGTCACCACAGAAGCCGAGCCGGCCGATGACAGTATGCGCCTCACCTCCATCCAGGTGACAGCCCAGCGCCGCGAAGAATCCATCAACGATGTGGGCATGAACATACAGGCGTTTGGCGAGGACCAGCTCAGCGACCTGCGTGTCACCAGCGTGGATGACCTGCAATCGGTCATTCCGAGCTTCTCGGTGTCGCAGTCCTATCAGGGCGTGCCGACCTACACGCTGCGCGGCATCGGCTTCAACACGATCAACCTCTCGGCCACCTCGACCGTCGGCACCTATGTCGATGAAGTTGCCTACCCCTTCCCGTTCATGAATTCCGGCCCGGTCTTTGACATCCAGCGCGTCGAAGTCCTGAAAGGCCCGCAAGGCACGCTGTTCGGTCGCAACACTACGGCCGGCCTGATCAACATGGTGACCAACAAGCCCGGCGATGAATTCGAAGCCCGGCTGTCCGCCGATGTCGGCAATTACGAGACCTTCAATTACGAAGGCATGCTCAACGTTCCGATCGCCGATACCCTGCAGGCCCGCGTAGCCTTCCGCCAGGAAACCAGCGACAAGGGCTGGCAGGAATCGATTTCGCGCGGCGAAAACCGCGGCAAGAAGGACAAGCTCGGCTTCCGCGCCGCGCTCGCTTTCCAGCCGACACCAGACCTCGATATCGACCTGTCGTGGAATGGCTGGACCAACACCTCCGACACGATTGGCGGGCAGGCGATCGGTCTGACGCCAAACACCGACCCGACCTTCACTGTCCCCGGCACGAACGGGCCTGCCAGTGCATCGGGCTTTCTCGAGCCCGGCCTGTTCGACTTCATCCAGAACAATTTCCCGACCAATGCCAAGCAGGCGGATTGGGCTCCGCGCAGCGCCCGCGAAACTGATATCGGGGTTGGACAGGGTGTGGATGGCCCGCTGGAAGAGGATTCCAGCTTCAACGCCTATAAGCTCGGCGTGAGTTACAACTTTTCCGACGATTTCCGGGTTGTCTCGCTGACCGGCTACAATGAGCTTGAACGCGAAGCCAATCTCGACTGGTCGGGCGTGCCTTACCAGATCCTCATTCAGGATATCGACGGCGAGATCACCTCTTTCAGTGAAGAGTTGCGCTTTGAAGGCTCAACCGGCATGGCAGACTGGATCGTCGGTGGCTATTACGGCAAGGACGAGATTACAGACTCCAACCGCACCCTGCTGCGCGATAATGCCAACTCCAATTTTGTCAGCACCGCCGCCTATCTCCTGACCGTCGACCCGACGCTTCTCGGCTTCCCGCCAGAGCTCGCCGGGCTCGTCTCGCTGGTCAATGTCGATCCTGAAACCGGACAGCCCTACACAGCGGCCGAGCTGCTGAATTCATTCCAGACCTATTACGACACCGGCGAATTCGAAACGACGACCTGGAGCATCTTCGCCAATGCCGACTGGACGCTTTCGCCTGAATTCTCGCTCACGACGGGCATTCGCTACACCGAAGACAGCCAGGATTATGTCGGCTGCTCCGGCGATGTCGGCGGGTCAATGCAACCAAACGTCAACGTGTTCAACCGGGTCTTCTTCACAGGGCTTTACGGGCTGGCATCGCCGCCGCCCGCGCTCGAGGAAGGCCAGTGCAACACTTATGACCTTGAAACCAATTCCTTCGGTGAAGTCCGCTCCGACCTGACGGAAGACAATGTTTCGTGGCGCGTCGTCGGCAACTATACGCCGACTGACGACCTGCTGATGTTCGCCTCCGTCTCACGCGGCTACAAGGCCGCGTCGACACCGGTCAACGCCGCATCAAAATCCGAGCAGAACCTGCCGGCCACACAGGAAGAACTGACCGCTTATGAAGTCGGCGTGAAAGCCAGCCTGCTCGACAGGCTGATCCAGGCCAATGCCTCGCTCTTCTACTATGACTACAAGGACAAGCAGGTTGCATCCTTCTTCCCGGATCCGATCTATCGGGCCCTGTCGCGCCTCCAGAATGCGCCGGAAGGCGAGGCTTATGGCCTCGATGCTGAAATCACCGCCCTGCTCACGCCTAATCTGACCGCGATTGGCGGGATCACCCTGCTGCATACCGAGTATGGCGATTTCCCCACTTCTGACAGCTTCGGCCTGCCGACCAACAACCAGGGCGATCCTTTCCTCTACAGCCCGGAACAGACGCTCAGCCTGAGCCTGCTCTATGATCGCCCAGTGACCGATACACTCGGCCTGACCGGCACGCTGTCCGCCCGCTGGCAGAGCGAGTCGACCGCAGGCAATCCGGATGACCCGTTCTACGACATTGATTCCTATGGCGTCGTGAATGGCTCAATCGGTCTTTATAGCCTGAATGACAATTGGGAAGTCAGCCTCTGGGGCAAGAATTTGCTGGATGAATATTACTGGCAGCAGATCACGTCGAACGCGAACGTCGTGCTCCGCTTCGCAGGTCAGCCACGCACCTATGGGGCGTCACTGGCCTACAAATTCTAAGAACGCGTCACCTGGTATTTCCTCCCGGGAAACGCAGACTGCGAGGTGCCGGATCCGGTTGACAAGTTCCGGATCCGGCGCCGCTTTTTTACCGAGCCGCACAGTATGACCCACTAGCAGAACCAACAGGTGCACACAGACCAAAGCCTGCGCTATCCTGCAAGCTGCCTGACCTTTCACCCGGAGCTTTGGCATGGACAAGATGACATCCTATCTCGGCTGGAAAATCGACTTCCAGTCACCAGCCGGTGAACCGGCATTTGCGGCGCCGGACAGCATGTCGTGGCGCGTCTTCAAGAACCCCATCGCACTCGCCATTGGCGGGGTCGCGGCTGTCCTGCTCGAATTCGCAGACGCCCGGATCCGTTCCGGCGTCTGGGACCATTCGGTCTTCAAGACAGACCCGGTCGGCCGCTCCAAACGGACGGGCACAGCTGCAATGGTCGGGGTGTACGGCCCGCAGAGCGCTGCGCGCCGCGTCATCCAGGGCGTCACCAACATGCACGCGAAGGTAAAGGGCGAGACACCGTCCGGCGAAGCCTATGCGGCGCTCGACGTGGAACTTCTCGACTGGGTCAGCGCGACAGCAAGTTACGGATTCCTCACCGCATATGACCGCTTCGTCAAACCGGTCTCTCATGACGAAAAATGCGCCTTCTATGAAAGCGGCGAATCTGTCGCCCGCCTCTACGGCGTCAAATCCCCCCTGCGCAAACCTGCTGATTTCGACGCCATGCTCGGCAAGCTCCTGCCACGCTTCGAGCCGCATCCGATCAACACTGAATTCCTCGACATCATGAAATCCGGCCGCGCCGCGAAAGCCGTGCCCAGATCCCTGCAGTCGAGCCTCGCAAATGCGTCCGTCTCGATCCTGCCGCCAGACGTCCGCGACGTGCTGGAGCTTGGACCTGAATATGATCTCTCGCCAGCCGCGCGCCTGACCCTCAAATCGATCGGCAAGCTGGCCGAGCGCGTTCCAGTCAAGAACAGCCCTCCCGCAGATGCTGCCATCCGTCTCGGCCTGCCCTGGTCTTTCGCCTGGAAAAGCTCCGCAGCACAGCAGCGGATACTGGATGCGCGCAGTGCCCTGTCCACGGTGTCAGCCTCTACAAAATAAACTTTTATCCATTTTTTTGTTGATCCCGTCATAGGCGCTTTTTTATGTTGGGCGTCCGCGTCGATGCGACGCGATCTGGAATAAGGGCAACAGAAAAGGGAGGCAGCATATGCTTGCTCCAGTAATTCAGACACTCACAAGAAAGTTCACTTCGACCGGGGTGGCATCCATCGCCATATGCCTCAGCCTCTCCGCTTTACCGGCCAACGCCGAGGGCGAACTGGACAAGAGCGCACGCCTCACCGATGACAATGTCGCTCTCATCTATCACCAGATTTCAGGCGAGTCGGCACCGGTCGCCGACATGATAATCAAGCCGGAAAACAAGCGTTTCGAGAATGAGTTCGAAAAGCGCCGCTTTGTCAAAGAAGCATGGCCTGCTTTCGAACAGAGGGCAAAAGATGCCCTCGCTCATGACGCCTATTACGTCCAGTTCAATACCCGTCTCGGCGACTATGACTTCGACAAGGAGCAGTTTCCCGTTGCTGGGATCTACTCAAGCTACATGTATTTCGACTATGACGCCGACGATGCCGGTTCGGACGGGCTCGATTACGCGGTCCAGATCGTCAATCCGGGCGATGTGAAGTTCCTGAAAATGTCGCCAGATGAGGCTGAAGCGCTGATGGGCCGCCTTGGTTCAGACCGTGCCATCAAGGTGCGGATGTGGCTTGTGCCGATCCAGCCCGTAGAGGCCGGGTGGGTGAAGCTGAAGGACGATATTTTCCGCACCTTCAACACCCAGGCGACGCGCGTGGAAGTCATGGACCGGGATGCGAACTTCATTGCTGAAATCGATAGCGGCATCAAAGCCGTGAACGCTGTGAAACCTGTCTCTGACAATCCGATCAAGATGCCGGACTTTTCAAATCCGTGGTCGGCAGAAAACCGGTCTGAAGCGTTACTCGACTACTATGACTGGGTCGTCACGGAGCAGTACAAACTGTCGTCCAGTGGCAATGGCAAATCCTTCGAGGAAGCGATGAGCTTGCGCGGCGCGGCGGCCAGTGGCTGCACCGCCAAGTTTGGCTACTCGCAATGCATGCGCCTGTCGGAAGCCCGCTCTCACGTCATCGACCAGTGCGCCAGCGAGATCAAACCCCCACGCACGCCGCAATGCTACAAGCTTCAATACGTCCCTTATTCCTCCAATGAGGCCGACGCGGACTGATTGAAATCAGAGGGTTCCGCTGGTCAGCTCTCAACAGCGTCCAGCGGAATCACATCAACGGCCTGGGAGCTGTGCTGCGCAGCCGTTGATTTCAGGACGCCCTTGACCGGCGACACATCCGAATAATCGCGCCCGCGCGCCACAACGATGTGATCCGACATGACGTCCAGCGCGTTTGTCGGATCATATTCGACCCATCCCATTTCCGGCCCACACCAGGCCCGCACCCAGGCATGCATGGCGTCGGCGCCGCTCATTCGCGGCTGGCCTTCTGGTGGCTTGGTGCGCAGGAAACCGCTGACATAGCCGGACGGAATCCCGATGCTGCGCAAGGCGGCGATCATGATGTGGCTGAAATCCTGACAGACGCCATGACGTTTCTCGAACGCTTCCTCATGGCGTGTCTCCACCGAGGTCGCCGTCGCGTCGAATGTCATCTGTTCGTGCAGGGCGCGCCCGATCGTCCGCACAGCTTCCAGTACGGTAACGTCCACATCCAGGAGGTCCGACGCGAAATCGCGTAGCACGCTGTTGGGCCGTATACGCGGCGAACGGCCAAGGAAGTGCAATGGCGAAGCCGGATCAAGCGTCTGCACCCGGTCAAGAACAGCCTCCATCCGGTCGAGCGGCTGGGACATATCGAGCGGCGGACCGGAAAGCAGGCGTTCGATCCGCGCCTTGAGCAGGAAGTCGATCTTCGAGTGGGCCTCCGTGAAAACGATCTCGACCGCATTATTGCCGAAGAAATCCGTGTAGCGGCTGCGTTCACTGGCCCGCGGCACCACGTCCAGTGTCGAGGCAATCGCCCGCTGCTCACCTGGCAGGTCCAGCGGGGCAAGACGCAACAGGTGCCGCCCCGCCAGGACAGGGCGCTGGTACCTGTAAGAGATTTTCAGGTTCACATCGTACAGCATCGCATCAACTCATATACGCCGCAGTGAGCGCATCGGACAGCGCCGCCACGTCCCGCCGGAACGCCAGCAGCGTGTTGGTGTCAATTTCTTCCGGGCGGCGCGTGACAAGTCCGGTGTGGACGCGCAACACGCTTCGGAAAAGATCGGACGGGTGGCCGTTCACCTGCGCGCCGGGCAGGACTTCGCAATGGTTCCGGACCTCATCAAGATGGAAGATCAGCGAACGCGGGTTGAGTGCGTCGAGCGCCAGCAGGTCAATCACCGAATTGCGCGACGCCTGGAACGCATAGCGACGGCGATGTGAAATTGTGCTGTCGCCATATTCAAGCGCCACATCAAGTGCACCTTCGGGCGCATTGGGGTGGAGAAAGCTCGCCAGTGCAGACGCGAGCGCAATCAACCGCTCGAGCGAGCGGCCGAGGCTGAGGAAACGCCATTCGGTAAAGCGGTACATGTTTTCATGCACAAGGCCGGTGAACCCGCTCGACTGGCGCAGCAGCCAGACCATGCGCCGCGCCGCTTCGTCGCCCGCGCCGAGGGCGGAGCCTTCATCCTTGACTGAGGCAAACAGCTCCGAAATCGCCGCCCAGCCATCCGGTGAGAGGCGGTCGCGCACGCTTCCAGCCGTTCTGGATGCCCCCTCCAGCGCCTCGATGATCGCACTTGGCATCGCCGCTGAAGGCGCGAGCCCGATGAATTTCATATAGCCGCCAAGATGCTTCAGTAGCGGAGATGTCGGCGCTTCAGCATCTGCGAGCCGCGCATGATAGGCACGATTGAGCCGTGCCAGCCCTTCTGCCCGTTCGACATAACGGCCAAGCCAGTAAAGGTTTTCAGCTGCATTGCTCGGCAGCGCGCCTTGCCGCGCCCGGGGCTGGGCACGCGCCTCCTCGCCAATATTCGTGTCGGCTTCGACCGGATTGTCGCTGACGATCCAGACATCAGCCACCGACCCGCCCTTCTGCATGTTGAGCACGGTCGTGTCGGCCTCTGACCCGATCCGCGCAAAGCCGCCTGGCATCACTGACCAGCCTGTCCGGGTGCGCACCATGAAGACGCGCAGGCTCATCGGGCGGGGCACGAGCCTGCCATTCTCCCAGGCCGGCGACGTCGAGAAGGATACCGCCTCCTGGCCGACAAGATTGTCGCCTTCCTCCTCGATCAGTTGCTGCAGTGTGCGCGCCACACCCGTGCGCAATTGTCCACCGAGAAAGGTCGTCTCATCCGGGTCGAAAGGCATCCGGGTCGAGAGGGCTGGCGCGATCATCATCTCACCGACATGGTCCAGCACATGCTTGCGCTCGGCCGCCTGCCCGCACCACCAGGTCGCGATATTGGGCAGCTTCAGCGGGCCGCCCGTCAAGTGCCGCGCAATCCGTGGCAGGAAGGCCATCAGGGCGCGGGTTTCGAGCACCCCGGTGCCCAGCGCATTGACCATCGACACCGAACCGCGCCGCGACGCCCCGACAAGGCCCGCCGTGCCGAGCTTGGAGCTTTCCTCAAGCTCAAGCGGATCGGCAAAAACCGAGTCCAGCCTGCGCCACAGCACATCAATCGGTTGCAAGCCGGAGACCGTCCGCACACAAACCTCTCCATTGCTGACGGTCAGGTCCTCGCCTTCAACCAGCAGCAGGCCGAGATAGCGCGCAATATAGGCGTGCTCATAATAGGTTTCGCTGTAAGGCCCCGGCGTCAGGATGGCGACATGCGAGTCCGGGGCGCGGCGCATATTGAGCAGTTCGGTGCGAAAATCCCTGAAGAATCCTGCCAGTCTTTTGACCCGCGCCTGGCCGTAGAGTTCTGAATAGATCCGCGAGGCGGCAACCCTGTTTTCGAGGGCGTATCCAGCGCCAGACGGTGCCTGTGTCCTGTCATTCAATACCCACCACTGGCCATTCGGCCCGCGCCCGATCTCGAAGGCAAGGAAGTGAAGATACTGCCCCGTCGGCGGCTTGACGCCGACAAGCGGGCGCAGCCATTCAGGGCTTTGCGCGATCAGCTTGCCGGGCAGGAAACCTTCTGCGACCAGCCGGTTTTCGCCATAGAGGTCTGCCACCACCTGTTCCAGCAGGTCTGCGCGCTGGATCAGCCCGTCACAGATCGTCGCCCATTCTGTTTCGTGGACCAGCACCGGTATCTGGCTGAGCGGCCATGGGCGTTCAGACGATTCATCATCCGTATACTGACGCAGGAATACGCCCGAGTCGCGCAGGTACGCATCCCCCCGCGCGAACCAGCGTTCAATGGTTTCCGGCGAATGACCTGCCAGGTGATCGAGAAATTGCGACCAGGCCGGTCGCAGCTGGCCCATCTCATCGACCAGCTCATCCGGTACGCCGGGCGCCGTTGAATAAGCGCCGATCAGGGCGGAGAGATCGCTACCGGGCTGCAGGTTCGGCAAGGTCATGTCTAGATGCCTGACGGCCTGCGCAGGTCCAGCGTGTGCGGGAATTCCGGGTGTGGGCGTTCCAGATCGGGAACATGGCTGCCCGGCTTGTGCCCATGCGGCTCGAACCTTGCCAGCCGGCGCGCTTCGGCTTCGTTCGAGTTGACCGGAAACGTCTCATAATTGCGCCCGCCGGGATGAGCGACATGATAGACACAACCGCCAATGGCCCGGTTCGACCATGTGTCATGAATATCAATCGTCAGCGGCGTGTTCACAGGCAATCTCGGATGTAACGACTCAGGCGGTGCCCACGCCTTGTAGCGAAGGCCGGCGACATAGGTGCCATTCTCACCTGTCGGCGCAAGTGGCAAACGCCGTCCATTGCACGTCACGGCATAGCGCCCCTCCGCTCCCGTCTTCAGCTTCACCTGCAAGCGTTCGGCGGAGCTGTCCGTATAGCGCACCGTCCCGCCAATCGCACCGGTTTCACCCAGCACATGCCACGGCTCTATCGCCTGCCTGAGTTCAAGAACTGCATTCTCGTAGGTCACCTCCCCGCAGAACGGAAAGCGGAACTCGAACTGGGCTTCATACCATTCCGGCTTCAGGTCAAAGCCGTGATCACGCAGGTCAGCCAGCACTTCGAGGAAATCCTGCCAGACAAACTCCGGCAACATGAAGCGGTCATGCAGGATCGTGCCCCAGCGCACCGGCGTTCCGCTAATAGGGCTCTGCCAGAAACGCGCAATCAGTGCCCGGATAAGCAGCTGCTGGGCAAGGCTCATGCGCGCATTGGGCGGCATCTCGAAGGCGCGGAACTCGACCAGGCCAAGTCGCCCCGTCGGCCCGTCCGGCGAGAACAGCTTGTCGATGCAGATCTCGGTGCGATGGGTGTTACCCGTCACGTCGATCAGCGAGTTCCTGAGTAGCCGGTCGAGCAGCCAGGGCGGCGGGGCTTCGCCCTCCCCCGGCTTCGGAATCTGCGACAGCGCAATCTCCAGCTCATAGAGCGTGTCATGGCGGGCTTCATCGATGCGCGGTGCCTGGCTGGTCGGCCCGACAAACAGGCCGGAGAAGAGATAGGACAGGCATGGATGATGCTGCCAATGGAGCAGCAGGCTTTTCAGCAGGTCCGGACGGCGCAGGAACGGGCTGTCCAGCGTCGTCGCCCCGCCGACCACGACATGATTGCCGCCGCCTGTGCCTGTATGGCGCCCGTCAATCATGAACTTGTCAGCGCCGAGCCGCGTCTGGCGCGCTTCTTCATAGATGACCTGCGTTGTCTCCACGCATTGCTGCCAGTTGTGCGCCGGGTGGATGTTCACCTCGATGACGCCCGGATCAGGCGCGACCCGGATAACATTCAGGCGCGGATCGGTTGGCGGCGAGTAGCCTTCAATATGTACTGGCATACCGAGTTGCTGTGCGCCCAGCTCCGCCGCCCTTACCAGCTCAAGATAGTCCTCTAGCGCCTCGACCGGCGGCATGAACACGCACAGCCGGCCATCACGCACTTCGACGCTGATCGCGGTACGGACCGTCATGCCCGAGACATCGGCGACCTGCTCCTGCACGTCCTGCCCGGCAGACGCTTCGGTCCGGTGGGCAACGTTCTGCGTGCGCTCGCCTGCCGTGCCATGATCTGCAGCGCTTGGCAGGTCAAAATCAGGTAGCGGTCCGCGCGGGTCCGTCGGGTCAGCAATATTGATGTAAGGATAGAGCGCTGGCGGCACATAAGGTAGCGACTCCAGCGGCAGGCGATAGCCGACAGGCGCATCGCCCGGCACGAGGAACAGCTTGCCCCGGCGCAGCTTCCACTTTTCACTGCGCCAGCGATGGCCGGGCATCGCCTTCGACTGCCAGCGCTGGACCGGCAGCACAAAGCCGGATGGCTCGGTCAGCCCGCGCTCAAACACCCGTGCGATGCGGGCGCGTTCTTCCGGATCTTTCAGCTTCGAATTCTCCGGCGTGACATTCTCCGGCAACGAGCCTTCCTTGAGGATCCACTGGGCCGGGTCTTCGAAGGCCGGCAGGATCGTGTCGTCCTGTAGGCCCAGCGTCGCTGCGATGGCCGAAGTCAGCCGGCTTGCATCCTCAGCGCTGACATCATGGGTCTCGTCTTCCTTCGCGATTAGCGCCGGGTCAGACCAGATCGGCTTGCCGTCTGCGCGCCAGTAGAGCGAGAAGGTCCAGCGCGGCAGGCTTTCGCCCGGATACCATTTACCCTGCCCGTAATGCAGGAAGCCGCCGGGCGCGAAGCGGGCCTGGAGTTTTCGGATCAGCTGGTCAGCGAGGCCACGTTTGGTCGGCCCGACAGCGTCGGTATTCCACTCATCGGCTTCGAAATCATCGATGGAAATGAATGTCGGTTCGCCGCCCATGGTGAGGCGCACATCTTCGGCTTTCAGCACCGCGTCGACCTTGTTGCCGAGCGCGTCGAGCTCCGCCCAGCTTTCATCGGAAAACGGCTTGGTAATCCGCGGATGCTCGGAGACCCGCCTGACCTGCATGTCGAAATCAAACTCGACCTGCGGATTACCGGCGAGCGTGCCGGAAATCGGCGCTGCGTTGCGGTAGTGCGGTGTCGCCGCCAGCGGGATGTGGCTCTCGCCTGTCAGCAGCCCCGATGTCGGATCAAGGCCAACCCAGCCAGCGCCTGGCAAATAAGCTTCGACCCATGCATGAAGGTCTGTAAAATCATGGTCTGTCCCGGCCGGGCCATCGAGGGCCACGAGGTCCGGTTTCAACTGGATCAGGTACCCCGACACGAAACGCGCCGCGATACCGAGACGCCGGAGCACTTGCACCAGCAACCAGCTGGAATCCCGGCATGAGCCTGACCCGATGGTCAGCGTCTCTTCCGGCGTCTGCACACCCGGTTCAAGGCGGACGATATAGTCCACCGCTTCCGACACACGCCGGTTGATATCGACGATATAGTCCACAGTCCCTGTCTTGCCCTGCGGGATCGTGTCGAAAAACGCCTTGAATTTCGGCGTTTCGGGTTCGGTCTTCAGATAGATTGCAAGGTCAGGCGCAAAGTCTTCTGAATACGTGAACGGCCAGTCCTGCGCGGCTTCTTCAACGAAGAAATCGAACGGGTTGTAGACGGTCATGTCGGCGACGAGATCGACCTCGATCTTCAGCTCTCTGACAGGCTCGGGGAAAACGAAACGGGCGAGCCAGTTGCCATACGGGTCTTGCTGATGGCTGACAAAATGACCGCCCGGCGACACTTTCAGGCTGTGCGACACGATGCGCGTGCGCGATTGCGGCGCAGGCCTCAGCCGGATGATCTGTGGGCCAAGACTGACTGGCCGGTCATATTTGTAATGCGTGAGGTGATAGATGCTGGCGAGGATTGCCATGCGTAGGACCGCCTTCCCGATTGGTCGATATCAGTTTCTATACGAGGACATAGCGCGCGCGAATGCAAAACCTCATTCTTTCGCGCAGGTCGCTCGCGTGAAATTCACTGGGCAAGCAGACAGCCCCAACGTCAGGCGCACAGAAATCAGGCAGATGCCGGGAAGACGGGCCAGCGCTCAACGATGCGTCCGCGCTCGAAGACGGCAATATCGCCGAACTGCAGGAACACCGCCTCTGACTGTTTCGGCCGGAAAAACACAAAATCATCAGGTGCCAGCGACACATCGGCCGGACCTGTCAGCATCTGCTGGTTACTGGAGCGGCCATATTTCTCACTGACCTCCAGCCCGTTCGGCCAGACCGGTGTCGCCATCCAGTTGCCACCAAAGGTGTAGACCGTTTTCGAGTGGCCTTCAGGCACTTCAGGTGTGCGCCCCGGCAGAAAGTCAAAGCCGGCGACATTCACACCGTCCAGGACTTTTAGAGCCGGCGCGGCGATGAAGCTTGCCGGGACATGATCGGCGAGCAGGTCAGTATCGAAGTCGGTTGGCTTGACGAGAACAGACCCGGCCGAGATTTCATTGGCGAGGCTGGTATCTTTATACAAACGATAGGTCGGGCTGCCCGCCGTGTTCAACACCCAGGGCTGCACCATAGCCGGATCATCAATGCACCCGGCCAGCGCTTTCGCCTGCGTATATATCGCCCGCGCGCTCTCCAGCGCCTTTGCCCGCAGGCCAGCCTTTTCAGGCATCTTCGCGACATGTGGCTCATAGCCCATCAGGCCGGATAGGCTGACCCGATTGCTTGTGCGGATTGTCTCAGCTGCGGATGCCAAAGCCTCGTCGGCCGGAAAGCCGCCGCGATGCAGGCCGATATCCAGCTCCAGGGACAGGTGCAGATGGATGCCGCTTTCCTCTGCGAACGCGATGTATTGCGACAGGCGCGCCGGTGTATCGATCAACCACTGCACCTTCGCATCCGGCGGGCAGGTCTCGTAGAATGTCCGCATCGCCTGCACCGGCATCGGCTTGCCGAGCAGCTGATCGACGTCTGGCATTTCCCGCGCGATAAGCTCCAGCATCTGCAGGTTGAAGGTCATCACCCTGTCGGTGCCTGCTCGCGCCCGAATGTGCTGTATCAGCGCCAGTGACGGCAGCGACTTGGCAACGATCCGGAAGCCCATGCCGTCCGGCAGGTGCGCGGTCAGCTGGTCGATATTCCGGTTCAGCCGTGCCCGGTCAATGACCAGCGTCGGCTCTGCGATGCCTGCCTTGAACAGGGCGGTCTGCATGCCTTCAAAATAGCTTGCTGCCTCAGTCACGCTCATGGGGCCACTCCAAACAGGGCACCCATATATGGCGTCAGGAACTTGCCCCTGGGATCAAGCTGGTTGCGCGTTTTGCAGAAGCTTACGAAGTCGGGATAGAGGTCTGCCAGTTCACGCGCCTTCAGGCTGTGCAGCTTGCCCCAGTGCGGGCGCCCGCCAGCCTTGCGGAAAATCGGCTCGATCTCGGAAAAGAAGAAATCATACTGGTCCTCGTGATAGGCATGGACGGCAATGGAAATGCGGCCTCCCCCGTTGAACGGACTGAGCCAGCCATTGTCGCCCCGCGTCTTGCGCACCTCGATCGGGAAAAACACGTCCGGTCGCTTCTTCTCGATTACCTGCACCACCTGTTTGAAGACGGTCAGGCCAACCCGCTCAGGCAGATGATACTCCATCTCGTTAAAGCGGACATTGCGCTCACTCGCCAGCAATTCCCAGCTATTGCCGATGACATTCTCACCCTCGAATTTCTCAAACGCCGCGCCGAGAAAGTCCCGCCGCGCCTTGAGATCGTCGCCAGCATAGTCCCGCGCCCGCTTCAGGCCGAGGACGCCGTCATCATCGTCAATCGGCGGACGCTCGGTCGGTGCCGCGTCTGTCAGCTCATGCGATATGCAGACGCCATAACCGGAGAACGGCATGTAGAAGAATTCGTAATTCCGGTAATTCTTCCAGCGCTCCCTGGCATGGCCAATCAGGCCGTCCAACGGCTCGGCCCAAGTTTTCCGGTGCAGGCGATAGGCGTCGACCAGCTGCACCTGCGCCTCAACCAGAATGCCAAGCGCACCCAGCGATACAGACGCCGCCTTCAGGAGGTCTGCATCTTCCGCCTTCGATACAGTGATCAGCTCCCCCTCGGCGATGAGGATTTTCAGCGCCAGGATTTCGGCCGACAGGCAGGGCAGCCCCTCACCCGTACCATGCGTCGCGGTGGAGATCGCCCCGGCCAGAGATTGCTCGTTTATGTCTCCCAGGTTGCGGAAGGCGAGGCCATGATGCTCCAGCTGCGGCGACAGATGCTTCAGTCGCGCGCCGGCATTTACCCAGGCTGTTTTCGCGGCCAGGTCGACACTGTGAACAAGGCCCATCCGGTCAAGCTTCACAAGCGTGCCATCTGTTGCAGCGACAGGTGTGAAGGAATGACCCGCCCCGACCACACGCACGCCTACTGGCGCGCCAGTGACAAGGGATTTCAAGGCATCAAGGTCTGTCGGTTCCGCGATCAGGCTGGGGGTCGCCGCCTGATTACCCGACCAGTTCGACCAGCCGGGCGCCTCTGCCTGTTTTGTCGTATCGTCTGGCAAAGCCGCCTCCCCGGTGCCCTGCTAAGCGCCGCCAGACGACTATGACGCTGATAGGCAGTCGAGTCACGCCTGCGAACAGAGCGGTCGATAGAGGTCTAGTCCGCAGGCGCCATGTTCATGTCGCCAGAACCATGCGGCGTTCGCATGCCCGGCACGCGGATATCCTCAACGAGGTCCTGAGTCTCGGCTGGCGGCGCTTTTGTCATGAGCGCTGTGGCGATCCCCACACCCGCAGCCAGCCACATGAAGACAAAGCCGATGCCTTCCGGCGACACGCCAAACAGCCAGTGGGCCGGGTCCGTATCGACGAATTTGAACCAGTAGATATAGCCAAAGGTCGTGATCAGCCCGGTCAACATCGACGCGATTGCGCCTTCCTTGTTCATCCGTTTCCAGAAAATGCCGAGGAAGATGACCGGGAAGAGCGACGCGGCTGCGAGGCCAAAGGCAAACGCCACGACCTGTGCGACGAAGCCCAGCTGCGAGGAGAATATCCCGAGCAGCCCGGCCGCCAGGACAGCGCCAGCCGCAGCGCCGCGCGCGACGCGCAGCTCCGTTCTGTCGTTCATCCCCTTGAACAGGGTGCGCCGGCATAGGTCATGGCTGACCGCTGACGAGATTACCATGAGCAGGCCCGCCGCTGTCGACAGGGCTGCCGCGAGGCCGCCAGCCACCACCAGCCCGATCACCCAGCCGGGCAAGGCCGCAATCTGCGGATTGGCCAGCACGAAGATATCATTATTGGGCGAAACTTCATTGGCGACGCCGTCCGGGGCATCCGGCCCGCGATACTGCATCACGCCATCGCCATTGAGGTCTTCATAGGCAAGCAGGCCGGTCGTTTCCCAATCCTTGTACCAGGTCGGCACCGGCTTGCCGCCGCCCGCCTCGATCTCTGCGGCGCGGGCTTCATAGTCCTCATCATCGGCAATATAGGTGGCCTCATTCACCGTATCTATGAAGTTGATCCGCGCGAAGGCCCCGACGGCCGGAGCCGTCGTATAGAGCAGGGCAATGAAAACCAGCGCCCACCCTGCCGAGACGCGTGCGGCCCCGGCGCTTTTCACGGTGAAGAAGCGGATGATGACATGCGGCAGGCCCGCCGTGCCGAACATCAGCGCGGCCGTGATACAGAACACGTCGATCATCGATTTGTTGGTCTGCGTGTATTCAACGAAGCCGAGATCGGTGACGACCTGGTTCAGCTTGGCAAGCATCGAGATGCCCTCGCCTTTCGCCTCGCCGATGAAGCCGAGCTGGGGCACCGGATTGCCCGTGATGATGATCGACATGAAAATCGCTGGCACGGTGTAGGCGAAGATCAGCACGCAATATTGCGCAACCTGCGTATAGGTGACGCCCTTCATTCCGCCGAGCACTGCATAGAAGAACACGATCACCATGCCGATCACGATGCCCCATTCGAACGGCACGCCGAGAAAGCCGGAGAACGCCACCCCAACGCCCTTCATCTGGCCTGCAATATAGGTGAATGAGACCATCAGCGCGCAGACCACAGCGATCACACGCGCCGTCGTCGAATAGTACCGGTCGCCGACAAAGTCAGGCACAGTGAACTTGCCGAACTCCCTGAGGAAGGGCGCGAGCAGCAGGGCCAGCAGCACATAACCGCCCGTCCAGCCCATCAGGTAGACCGAACCACCATAGCCCATAAAGGCAATCAGCCCCGCCATCGACAGGAAGCTGGCCGCGGACATCCAGTCTGCCGCCGTGGCCATGCCATTGACGACGGGATGGACGCCATGCCCGGCGACATAGAAATCATTGGTCGAGCCCGCCCGCGCCCAGACAGCGATGCCGATATAGAGGCCGAATGTCGTGATAACGAAAAAATACGTCCAGAAGCTCGGATCCATCGCCCTAGCCCTTCACGCCGAATTTGCGTTCGAGGCGCGCCATCGCCCAGCAATAATAGAAGATGAGGCCGACGAAGACATAGATCGAGCCTTGCTGGGCGAACCAGAAGCCGAGCGGCGCCCCGCCAATCGAGATCTGGTCCAGCCAGTCACGGAACAGGATGCCAGCGCCGTAGGACACAGCAAACCAGATGACCAGGAGGCCAAGTGTCAGCCTGACCGTCGATTTCCAATAGGCCTTGTGATCGGGCGTCCGGGCATTGTCCGTCATCCGCTTATCCTCCCTGAAGTCTTGTTCTTTTCAGGCAGGCTAGAGGGACTCACCGCCGAGGTGAAGTGGTTTTAAAAGCATAAGTTAGCGCTATCAGCCACCACAGGAGGCGCGCACGATAAGATCAGTCGGCGAGCGCTCAGAACGGCGTGACCCGCCCACAGCGTCGATGAGTTTGGAAACCAGCATACGCCCCGCCTTCGCTGTGTCCTGCGAAATTGTCGTCAGGGATGGCCGGGCCAACCGGCTGAACGGCACATCATCATAGCCCACCACGGCGACATCTTCGGGCACCCGGCGCCCGGTCGCCTGCAAGGCTCGCATCGCCCCAAGAGCAATCAGGTCTGACGCGGCAACAATGGCGTCAAACTCAATGCCCTGCTCGATCAGGCTATGGATTGCCGCTTCTGCCGCCTCAACGTCAAAATGTACCGGCAGGAAAAAATCCGTCCGCGCTTCGAGACCAGCCTCTTCAAGCGCCTCGAGATAGCCGCGATGACGCTGCGTCGCCTCATGGGCTTGCGTATCCCCCAGAAAGACGATCCTGCGGCGACCAAGCCGGACGAGATGGGACGTCGCGCGCCGACCGCCGAGGAGATTGTCGCTACCGATAGCGCAATAGGCTTGTTCTGGCAGCTCAGCGCCCCAGACAACGAAACGCGTATCCTTGGCCGCCAGCCTGTTGAAGTCCAGGTGAAGCGAACTCTGGCCAATGAAGATAACCCCTTCCGCGCGGCTGGTACTCATGGCGAAGGCGAGGTCGTCATAGTTTGACGGCGTGATGTGGCTGACCAGCATGTCGCAATTGCGCTCACGGGCTGCGGCCGCGACCCCGGACAGCAACTGGAAGCAGAATGGGTCATACACATGCCCGCTTCGCCCCTGAGGTGTTGGCACGACCACCGCGATGGTCGCCTCCGCACCAATCGGCCCGGCTGGCATACGCTGACGGAACGGATAATCAAGTTCGCGCGCCAACTCCCAGATGGCCTGTTTGGTGCGCCGATTGATGGCTGAACTGTCATTCAGCGCCCGCGACACCGTCGATATCGAAACACCTGCCCTTTTGGCGAGGTCTTCAAGGCGCGTCGCCTTTCTATCCGAACGAGAATTTCTACCTGTCATGCCGTCATCCCTTACACGGTCGACCGCTCAACCGCCCAATACCCAGACCAAGGCGCAAGACAACTCGGCAAGAGAAGATCACCGTTAACACTACCGGTCTCGTTTGCAATGACTTGACCTGCATTTGCAGTTTCAAGTGAATAGTTGATCTCCCTTGCACCAACATTGACCACACAGAACACAACTTCGCCGTCATTGTTCCTCTGGAAAGCAATCACGCCTTCAGGCGCTTCCAGGAAGGTCAGGCTACCAAGCCGGAGAGCCGGTAAGTTGCGGCGCAGACGGATCAGCGAGCGCGTCACATTGAGACTGGAAGCCGGCTCGTCTTCCTGCTGGTCGATGGCAAGACCATCCTGAACAGGATCGACCGGCAGCCAGGGCGTTCCGCTCGAAAATCCCGAATTCAGCGCCCCCGACACCCACGGCATTGGTGTGCGAGCCCCGTCGCGGCCGAGTGTGCGCGGCCAGTTGGCGATGGCTTCAGGGTCTTTCAGGTGTTCAAAAGGGACATGCGCCTGCGGCAGGCCGAGTTCCTCGCCCTGATAGATGAAGGCATTGCCGCGAAGGCCCAGCAATAACAACATCAACAGGTCTGCCGCCTGCTTGCGGTCTGCCGGGGCGGCCCAGCGAGATACAGCACGCGGTGCGTCATGGTTCGAGAACGCCCAGCTCGGCCATCCCTCGCCCTGCTCGCCGCCCCATTGCTCCAATGACCGCCGCACCCGGTCCGGCGACAGGGACTCAGCATATAGAAAGTCGAAATTATAGGCCGAGTGCATCCGCGTATCGCCTGCGGTGAAGCGTTTCATCTCATCAATCGCATTGGCGCCAACAACTTCGGCGACACTGAAACTAGCGTCATACCGGTCGAGCAGGCCACGCACCCGCTCAAGGAAAAGCGGGATCTCAGGCTGCGACATGCTGTTCGTATGGAGCTGCATGTCAAACGGACGCGTGACTTTTTCCATCGGCAGGCCCGATGGTGGATTGTCCGCGAGTGAGCGGTCATGCATTGCGAAATTGATCGCATCGAGCCGGAAGCCATCAACACCCCGGTCAAGCCAGAACTTCGCAGCCTCCAGCAATGCATCCTGCACAGCCCGATTGTGCAGGTTGAGGTCCGGCTGTGAGACGAGGAAATTATGGAAGTAGTATTGCTGGCGCCGCCCGTCCCATTCCCAGCTCGGTCCACCAAACACCGCCTGCCAGTTATTCGGCGGCGAGCCATCCTCTTTCGGGTCGGCCCAGACATACCAGTCGGCCTTTGAATTGGTCTGGTCCTGCCGGCTCTCCTCGAACCAGGCATGCGCGTCCGACGTGTGCGAATAGACCTGGTCAATGATGATCTTCAGGCCGAGCCTGTGCGCCTTTCCGATCAGGCGGTCAAAATCATCCAGCGTGCCGAACATCGGGTCGACATCGCAATAATCAGCGACGTCATAGCCATAATCCTTCATGGGCGAGGTAAAGAAGGGTGACAACCACACCGCATCTACGCCGAGCGACGCAATATGATCCAGCCCGTCGATGATGCCCTGAAGGTCGCCAATGCCGTCGCCGCGCGTGTCGCGGAAGCTGCGTGGGTAGACCTGGTAAATCACCGCACCTTTCCACCAGGCGGGGGGCTCCTGGCGGGCGGAACTCGCTATCGTCATGCCCTCATCCTTGTCATTCTGGTTACATCTGGTGCGTTGCAACCGATTGCCCAGTCCTGCATCAGAAATTGTTATCGCCCGCGCAGTCCTTGGCGCGGACCTGGCTGTCACGGACGTTTAAGGTTTTTGCCGGAATGTTGGTCCGGGGCACCTTGAGCAGGCGCGGGGAGACGATTCATGCTGGCTGGCATCGAAGCAGGTGGGACCAAATTTGTATGCGCGGTTGCAGAGCACCCCGCCTACATTCGTGACCGCATAGAGATTCCGACGACAACACCGCAAGAGACGTTCAGCCGGGTGCGCGCATTTCTCGACCGGCAGAAATCCATCTCGGCCATCGGCGTAGCCTCCTTCGGCCCGGTCGATATCAACCGGCACTCTGCAAGCTATGGCGCCCTTCTCAATACGCCCAAACCGGGCTGGGCCGGGGCATCCTATATCCGCGCCCTCTCGCATTATCGTGTGCCGATCAAGCTTGAGAGCGATGTCTCAGGCGCCTGTCTCGGCGAATACGTCCATGGCGCAGGCCAGCACCAGAAGACGCTGGCCTATGTCACGGTCGGCACCGGCATCGGTGCAGGCATCGTGCATGATGGCCGGGTTCGCGGCGGCATCGGGCACTATGAAATGGGTCATATCCAGGTGCGGCATGACCTTGCCCGCGACCCCTATACCGGGCGTTGCCCGTATCATGGCGATTGCCTTGAAGGCCTCGCCTGCGGACCTGCCATCCTCGATCGCTGGGGCCAGAACCTGTCATCTCTTGGGAAGGCAGAGATCGCACTGGAAGCAGAATACCTCTCGCAACTTGCCGCAACCATCATCCTGACCCACATGCCGGGCCGCATCATCTTTGGCGGCGGCGTGATGAAAACGCCGGGCCTGATCGAAGCGCTCCGCGAGCAGACGCGCAAACGCCTCTCCGGCTATGTCACAACCGGCCCTCTCGGCCGGGATTTCGGATACTTCATTGTGCCACCCGGCCTCGGCGATGATGCCGGGATCACAGGCGCCCTCGTCCTGGCACGCCAGGCCGCCCACTCGACGACAGATCGCTGACCGGGCAGCCAGCAGCGGCTGGCCGCCTCTCCCAGCGTCACTGCTTGGCGAATACGCCCAATTCTGGGAGATTGCGGCAACCAATAAAAAATCAGACCGGAGGAAACGTGCCATGCTGACGAATGTGAGCGAAACCGCACAGGAAGAAGCCGACACCCGCAAGGGCCATAAATATGAACCCGTCTTTGCAGCTGCCCCGGCGGCCGATCTGACCGACATTGACCTCTTTACCAGGGGCCAGCCTTTCGACGCTTTCGCCGAGATGCGCAACACAGCCCCTGTCTGCTGGCATGACGAGGCCGAGGGCGCAGGCTTCTGGGCGCTGACCGACTACAAGGACATCCGCGCCGCCGAGCTCAACACGAAAGCCTTCTCGTCCCAGAAAGGCGGCATATTGATGAACTATGGCAGCGCCGATGCGCGCCACCCGCTGCTGCACCGTGCGTCGCTCGACACGATGATCTGCCTTGATCAGCCTTACCATATGCCGCTGCGGCGCGAGCATATGCCCTTCTTTACGCCCGCCTATATCGCCGAACTACGCAAGAAGGTGGATGTGAAGGTTGCCAGCCTGCTGGACGCGATGGAAGCGAAGGCCCGTGACACCGGCGGCCCGATCGACATGGTGGAGCACTTCTCAGCCGAGCTGCCCCTGTTCACATTGTGTGAGATCCTCGGCGTGGACGAGGCTGACCGGCCCAAGCTGATCCAGTGGATGCATTATCTCGAAGTCTCGGCCGACACGCTGCGCAAGGGCGAAGAGATCGACCCGGTCTTCTTCGGCAATTTCGTCCAGAACGTGCTCGACATGTTCGAGTTCGGAAAAGCCGTCCTGCAGGATCGGCGCAAGAACCCGAAAAATGACCTTCTCTCCGCGATCGCCAATGCCGAGATCGAGGGCGAGAAACTGTCCGACGAGATGCTCGACGGCTCCTGGTTGCTCATCGTCTTTGCCGGCAATGACACGACCCGCAACTCCCTGTCCGGAACGATGAAGCTTCTGACGGAGTTTCCAGAGCAGAAACAGAAGCTTATAGAGGACCCTTCGCTCATTCCAAATATGGTGCACGAAGCGATCCGCATGGTCTCCCCTGTAATCTACATGCGCCGCACAGCCACCGAAGACGCCGAAATCCACGGCCAGAAAATCGCTGAGGGCGAAAAGATCGTGATGTATTACGGCGCCGCCAACCGCGACCCGGCCATCTTCGACAATCCTGACCGGTTTGACGTCACACGCGCCAATGCAAAAGACCATCTGGCGTTCGGCATGGGTCCGCATGTCTGCCTTGGCCAGCGGGTCGCCAACATGCAGCTTGAAAGCGCCTACCGGCAGATCCTCGCCCGCTTCCCCGACATTGAATGGACCGGCGACATCCAGATCGCGCCGAACAATTTCGTCCATGCAATTTCGCGTCTCGGCGTCAGTCTCGGGGTCTGACCCGATCGGGCAATCCGGCGGCGCAGCGCAATTTTCGCCGCCGGATAAACCTTTGCTTACCTAAAGACTGTTAAGTATGAACCTGCACGACTCATTGCAGGAGTAATCAGTTGAACCAGGCAGCCGCTATCGGCTTTTCAATTCCGGCCATTGCAGGATGCATGTGCGCCATTTTCCTGTCTTTCTGGTATTACAACCGGAAAGACCGCGCCGCGCTCGTCTTCGCGCTCGCCTTTTCCATGTGCGCCATCGGGTTCACCTTGAACCACTACGTCCTCGCCAAGGACACGATTGCGAATGCCGCACTGAACAATGCCTGCTACGCTTTCGGCATTACCATGCTGGTGCATGGCGCCTGCAGCGCCTTCGAGCGGCGCACGCCATGGGGCATGCTGTCCTCGCTCGGCATCATCAGTGTAATCTGCGCCGTGGCAATCCAGGCCATGTCCGGCGACCTTGGCGCCCGCATCCTGATCCTGAACCTGATCCACGGCACGATGCTGGCCGTCGGCACGTTCTGCCTCTGGGGTATCCAACGACAGTCCTGGGCCGGCTCTGCAGTGCTCGCAGCCTATACACTTTGCGTCGTCAATTTCACCGTCATCTCGACGGCGACGGTATACGGCCAGCTGATCACGCCTGACACCTTTTTCGCCTCGGCCTACTGGCTCGCCATGACGATGCTCAGCACCCTGTCTGTCATCGCGGTCGGCGGCGCGCTCGTTTCCGTCTGCGCGATGCAGCGCCTGCAGGCGGTGCGTGAAGATGCCGATCATGACTTCCTCACCGGCCTGAAGACACGCCGCGCCTTTGAAGAGGCGGTCCAGCACTATTGCGACGGCCGTAGCGGCAGCACAGCTGCCAGCCTGATCATCATCGACCTCGACCACTTCAAGGCCGTCAATGACCATCTCGGCCATGCCGCCGGCGACGAGGTCATTCGCTGTTTCGGAAAATTCCTCACCAGCCAGATCCGCCGCGCCGATGTCGCCGGCCGGGTCGGCGGCGAAGAATTCTGCCTGCTCCTGCCCGGCACCGGCACGTCCGGCGCCCGCCGGCTGGCCGCCCGGCTCCGCGAGTCCATGAAGACACTCGAAGTCAGCGTCCTGCCTTCCGGCCAGACCATCACTGCGAGTTTCGGGATCGCCGAATTCGGCAGGGTGACCGCCTTCTCGGATGTCTATTCGACGGCGGATGGCGCGCTCTATGCCGCAAAGGCGCGCGGCCGTGACCGCATCGTCTGCGCCGACCCACCCGCCGATGCCGGCGAACCACTTGTCCGCGAATGTTTTGTCGTGAAAGACAAGGCGCCCGCGCAACAGGACAAGACGAACGCCGCCTGAGCTTGACGGGTGCGTGCCTTTTCTGACCAGTTTCCCCTTTCAGATTAAGGCTTTGGTTGCCAAGACCTGATAGGTTGCTTTCATCATCGGAAACGGTTGAGGCAGAAGCAACGTGAACGAGACAGCGACCATAGGGTTGGCTGTGCCCGCGATCACCGGGTGCCTGTCAGCCATTTACTTTGCCTTCTGGCGCAATAATCGCGCCGATCGCGCAGCGCTCGCCTTCGGCCTTGCTTTCGCCAGCTGTGCTGCCGGATTTACGGCCAACAACTTTTTCATCCCGCGCGACACGATGCTGAGTGCGGCAAGCGTGAACGCCATTTATGCGGTGGGGATATACTTTCTCGTGCACGGTGTCTGCATTGCCTTCAAGCGCCGGACACCCCGGCAAGCGCTGGTGCTCGCGGGCGGTGTATCAGTCTGTACGTCGCTCGCCCTGCAGCACTTTTCTGGCGATATCGCGCTTCGCGTCATTGCCGTGAATCTGTTCACCGCCATCCAGTTCGGGATCGGCGCAATTGCCATCTGGGGCAGCTGGAAGCAGGGCTGGACCGGCACCGCGATCTTTTCCGCCTTCATACTCGTGACAGTCTATGGATGCTCCATTCCCATCCTCAGCATGTCGAATCAGTGGCTGACGCTGGACGGCTATTTTTCGTCGGCCTACTGGCTCGCCGTCAATCTCGTCATGCTCTTCTCCGTGCTTGCCGTCGGGGGTGCAACGCTTGCCTATTGCATCGAACAGCAATTGCGTCTCGCGCGAGAGGACGCCGACCGGGATTTCCTGACGGGCCTGAAGACCCGCCGCGCCTTCGAGGAACAGGCCGCAGCCGTTTGCGCGCGCCGCACCGGCGAAAAAGCCTGCAGCCTCATCCTGATGGATATCGACCATTTCAAGCGTATCAATGACAGCCATGGCCACGTGGTCGGTGACGCTGTGCTCCGGGCCGTTGGACAGCTGATCAACACTCATGTGCGCCGCTACGATGTAGCTGGCCGTGTTGGCGGTGAGGAATTCTGCATCCTGCTGCCCGGCAGCGGCACCGCAGGGGCGCGCCAGCTGGCCGCCCGCCTGAAATCCCTCCTGCCCGGTCTCAACGTCGATGGATTTCCCGGCGAGGCCCGCATCATGGCGAGTTTCGGAATTGCGGAGTTTGGCCGGACATCTCCGTTCAGCGAAGTCTATGCCTGTGCCGATGCTGCGCTGTATGCCGCCAAGGATCGTGGCCGTAACCGCATCGTCTGCAACGAGCCACCACAGGATGCTGGCGTACCCATACGGCGCGAGCACTTTGCGTCCGTCCCGATGACTGATCCGATTGTCCGGAATATTCCTGCCATTGGCCAGTCGGCCTGATCAGGCTCGGCCCGGCTCGGGTCGGGAAAACCAGCTTTGCCGGCCCGTCAGCGCGCCACACGTCTCCTGTCGCCGACAGGCCTTTCCCGGCCCATCTCTTCCCTGACGGAGAGATGGGCCGGGTCCGGGGCGCAAGGAGGTCAGCGCCTGTCTTGTGAACGGCCCGGCAGCCCTAGGCCGAAATGGCCGCTGGCATGGCCTTGCAGAAGCGTTCCACGTCTTCGATCTTGCCCATGGAAACACGCGACCAGTCGACATAATCCATATACTGGCCGCGGATCATGATCTCCTGTTCGGCAAGCTTGGCCTGAAGGTCATTGGCCGGGATGCCGGACTTGAAGTAGACGAAATTCGTCTGCGACGGCAGGTATTCGAGACCGAGCGTGTCGCACGTGGCTTTCACCATGTCGCGCGCTTCGACAATCTTGCCCTTCGAATAGTCGAGGAAGGTCGTGTCATTATAGGAGCCGATCGCCGCTGCGAGGCCGACCCCTGAAATCCAGGACATTGCCGTGGCGCGGATCGTCTCGGCGGTTTCCGGCGATGAGATGGTATAGCCGACGCGGATGCCGGCCATGCCGTAAATCTTGGAAAACGTACGCGCGATGATGACATTGTGGCCCGCTTTCATCAGGTCGATGCAGCTATTGCCATCCGGGTCGTCCGCCAGCTCCATATAGGCCTCATCGACAAGCACGGTCGTCTTCGCCGCCATGCGCTTCACGGCCGCCTTCATCGTTGCAGTATCCGCGACAAGACCGGTCGGATTGTTTGGATTGCAGAGCTGCACTAGGCCAGTGTCCGACGTGACTTTTGCCTCGATACCGGCGAGATCAACCGACATGTCCGGTTTGAGTGCGACCCGCTCAATGCTCGCCATGCCGAGACGCTGGGCATAGAGGGCGGTCGTATCCCAGAACAGGCGCGGCGCGACGATCGGGCCTTTCGGACCGTAGATCAGCGCTATGGCAGACAGCGCTTCGCCGGAGCCTGTCGTGATGGCGATCTGTTCCGGCTCGACACCGTGCCGTGCAGCGATCAGCTTGGCGAGTTCGAGATAGGCCTCGCCTGCATAATAGGCGCCCTTCTTGCCACCATACTCGATCATCTTCAGCGCTGAGTCTGCCGGGCCATAGGGATTTTCATTGCGCGACAGGAGTGCAACGCCGGGGTTCGGACCAAGCAGGGCGGTATCGCTGGCGGCCGCTTCCGGTGGAAAGGCCGCCTCTTCTGTCGCCGCCGGTGCGGCTGTTGCACACCCCGCCAGGCCCGTTACGCCTGCGCCGAGTGCGCCTGTCAGCATGAAACGTCTCGAAATGTCGAATGCCATGTCTATTCCCTCTTGTTCTGGGCCCTGATCGGCCCCTGTGAAACGGTTGATTGTCTGCAAAGCCGCCCTGTCATGCCGTCAGCGTGTCCCACAGGACGACCGCAGACGTTGCGACGAGGTAGATGCCGAATACGCGCTTCAGGACTGCGGCGTTGAGCCTGTGCGCGGCGTGCACGCCAATTGGCGCGGTAATGTAGGTCATGGTTGCAAGCGCAGCCACGGCTATCAGATTGATATAGCCGATAGACCCGAATGGAAGGCCCGGCTCGCCTAATCCGAGAATCGCAAAGCCGATGCTGCCCGGTAAGGCAATGATGACCCCAAATCCGGCAGCGGTCGCCACCGCCTGGTGGATCGACCGCCCGCACCAGGTCATGACGAGCACCGCAATCGTGCCCCCGCCAATGCCCAGCAGCGCGGAAAACCCGCCGAGGAAGGTGGCAATGGCCACAAGCGCGAGGCCCTTGGGCAGCGGCAGATGGCCGGGCGTCTTCCGCTTCAGCACGGGGAAGATGAAGTGCAGCCCCATCACGAAGACGCCGGCCGAGAATATCCACTTCAAAGAGCGGCCATCCATGTAGCGCGCCAGTATGATCCCGAACACGACGCCAACCGTGAGCCAGGGCAACCAGTCCTTGATGATCTGGAAATCGACCGCGCCCTTCTTGTGATGGGCATGCACCGATCGAAGCGAGGTGAAAATGATGGTGGCCAGGGATGTCCCGATCGCGAGATGGGTCAGCACCTCATCGTCAACGTCAAAGACATGGAAGACCACTAGCAGGGCCGGCACGATGACAAAGCCACCCCCGATCCCGAACAGGCCGGCGACGAAACCGGCAACCAGCCCGGCGGCCATAAGCACGCCCACAAGCTGGAGAATTGAAAAAAGGTCGGCTTCAGAACCCGACATAGGCAGATTGCCTCCTCTACTCAGTCATGAAAAGGCATTCTGCAGGGTCGAAAGGGAGCAGGCGCGCTGCTCCCTTTCCATGTCCTGTCCGAATGCCGCGTGGCAGCAATCGGCTCAGAATTCAGCCGTGACCTTGGCGTAGTAGAACCCACCCTGCCAGTCGACGACGCTGTCGGAATAGTAGATCCGGCCACAGCAGCTATCGCCGATGGCTGGGTCTGCCTTGTCCGGATACTCATCCAGGATATTCCGGGCCCCGACCGTGAAGCGCAGCATGTCGCTGAACTGGTAGGTGCCTTCGAGATCGAACTGCACCGTAGCGCCGAGATCCTGGATATTGCCGGCCGCGCCGCCACTATCGGAGTTGTCGTAGGCGCCGTAATAATTGGCCCGTCCAAGGATGGAGAAATCCCCGAACGTGGTATTGGCGCTGAACACACCTCGCCAGTTCGGTGTTCCGTTCTCGAAGTCGTAGGTGTCTTCAGCGTTGAACACGCCCGAAACGTCGCCGTCGAACTCGGTCTGGTTATAGTTGACCGAAGCCGTGAAGGCCGTCGACGCCCCGCCGCCCCAGCTCTGATTATACGTCCCGACCACATCGACACCTTGCGTCGTGGTGTCGAACGCGTTGGCGAAGTAGAACACACCGCCAATCGTTTCGGCCCCGGCAACACCGGCATCGACAAGCGCGAGATAGTTCAGATAGGCATCGCCCGCGGTCGGATCAGCTGACACATCCCGCGTCGAGATCGCGTTGACCCGGTCTTCCAGCTCGATCTGGTAGAAGTCCACCGTCAGGCCAAAATCGCCGACATTACCGGTAAAGCCGAGCGAATAGTTGGTCGACTTTTCAGGCTTGAGCTCTTCAGCACCGAGTGCCTGGGCAACAGGACCGCTCGCCGGAAAGAGACCGGTCGCCACAGGGATACCGTTCGGCAGGCGGGTCGACACATTGGTCGTGCCCTGCTGGCCGGGTGTCGGCGCACGGAAGCCCGTACCGACGGACCCACGCATCGCAAAGGCTGGCGTGAATTCATACCGGCCCGCCAGTTTCCAGACGAGTTCCGACCCGAAGTCGGAATAGTCTTCGTACCGCAGCGCGCCCTGCAGGAAGAGCGCATCGGTCACGTCCGCGCTGACATCGGTATAAACACCATAGGAGTCGCGGGTATATTCACCCGAGAAAGCCGGTGAGTATCCCGGAAAGCCGTTGGAACCGACACCGACGACCGTGAAGGCCGGATCGGACGGATCCGAACAGTCGAGTGACGATCCGGTCGCGATAACGGCAAGGCCAGCCGCCGTCGGCGTGCCGCCCGGCGCGGTACAGAAGCCGAATGGATCAGAGCCGGCAAACGGACCTGCCAGATAAGAATCTGGCTCGCCGCCAACGAGTTCATAAGATTCGTCGAGATAGCTGGCACCGAAGGCAAAGAGCAGCGGGCTCGCCAGTCCCATCTCGAACTCCTGGCTGAAGTCGGCCTGCAACTGGAGTTCTTCGTTGATCAGATCGCCCGGCTCAAAGCTGGTCGGAGAATCCGGCCCCATGGACGGGTTCACCGTATTCTTCAGCGTGTAGGAAATCTCGTTTGAACCAAAGCGGCCCGAAATGTCCCAGCCGAACCCGGAATCGGTCAGCCCCTTGATACCGCCCACAACAGAGTAGTCGGTGACTTCACCAAAGAAGCGCGGCGTGAAACCGCCAGGAAAGAATCGAAGCGGTGACCAGACCGAGCCATCTTCAAGACGAAGATTCTCGATCGTGCCATTGCCCGGATAGCGATAGAAGAAGCCGCCATCGGCTTCCGATTCCGAGTAGTTACCAAAGCTGTAGAGCTCAGCAAAGCCAAGGTCATAGCCGGCATTATAGAATAGCCGCAGCCCTTCGCTGTTTGGCTGTCCCCAGGGCTGGACGACATCGCCCGGCCCGATATTGGCCGCATCGAGCCCCGCAAGGAAGCTTTCCTGCGTATAGCCGTCAATCGTGGTGTCGAAATTGCCAAAGCGCGGATCGTTGATATCGACACAGGCGAAGTCTTCACAATACTGGTTCGCGCGGGTGGTCGCCTCGGAATCGGAATATTCACCCGAAACACTGAGGAACCCATCCGGACCGAGCGGAATGCCGATATTGCCGGTGAACAGGTATTGCGTGCCGTCACCTTCATAGAACTGGCCGGCCTGCGCAGAGAAGCTGCCCCCTTCGGCATTGTCCTTGAGAAGGAAGTTGATCACGCCTGCAATCGCATCCGACCCGTACTGGGCGGCGGCGCCATCGCGCAGGACTTCGACAGTCTTGAGCGCTGAAGCCGGGATCGTCGAGATATCAGGCCCTTGTGTCCCCGAGCCACCGATCTGGACAAGCGCGGCGCGATGCCGGCGCTTGGAATTGACGAGAACGAGCGTCTTGTCTGTCGGAAGGCCGCGCAATGTCGCCGGGCGAACAAAAGTACCACCATCCGAGATTGGCTGCCGCGATAGCGAGTAAGACGGCACGAGCGTTTTCAGAACGTCATTCGTATCGACAAAGGAGACTGCCGTAATCTCGTCCTCGCCGATGACATCTACCGGGACCGGGCTGTCTGTGACCGAGCGCGGCACACCGCGCGCACCGGTGACAACGACCGTTTCCTGTACGGCCTCATCGTCGGCATCCTGCCCGAACGCATATCCGCTGAATGATGCAGCAAACAGGCTTCCAAGCAGCAGTGTTCTTAGTGAAATTCGCATGAGTTTCCCCTCAAGCCATGTGCTCTCAGGCGGATGTGAACCCGTTGTATATCGCTGCAGCACGATGCCCTGACTGGCAGCCGCAGCGATGGGTCACTCCCCCATCAAGTCACTGATTAAATGAACTGTTTTGGCAATCCGGATTGGCTCGGGCAGCGATGCCCGCAGACAAACTCTTGGCCCCTCATCGAGCCGGATTGTTCGTTCAGCTTTGAACGCAGGGCCAGCTCAGGAAAATTCCTTAACGAGGTAAACTGTTAAGCGCGTTACAGGCTGCAGAAAGCTGGGACCGCCCGTTTTTGATGCATTGCAACAATTTTGCGACCAAGAAGTTCGCAGGCGCAACAAGGATCATTAACCATGGCGTTTGGGCAACACATCGGACAGGCCGATAATTGTCTCGGACACATCGAGCACCGTCTTGCCGCGCGCCATGGCCAGTCGCCGGATGGAATCATAGGCCTCTGATTCGGAGAGCTTTTGCTGCTCCATCAATAGGCCCTTGGCCCGTTCGATGACCTTGCGGGCCGAGAGCTCATTCTTTGATTTGATCAATTCATTCTGAAGGGCAGATACCAGCCGGAAACGCTCCATGCCCGCCATGATGATCGGCGCGATCCGCGAGGGTGACAGGCCATCGACGATAAACGCGCTGGCGCCCTGGCGAACAAAGGCGGCCGCCGCATCAGGTCCGGCCCGCTCAACGAAGACGAGGATCGGCATGTTCAGCGTCTTCATCAGGCTTTCAAGTTCGGTCGCAAAAGCTTCGTCGGCGTCGTCCGCTCCGAGAATGAGGACCTGGCAATCGCCGTCGCGCACGGCCTGCGCCACTTGCGGTGCGGAAACGGTTCCAATGGTGATGACCTGCTGAGCGCCCGAAAGGGCTGACAACAGGATGTCGAGGCGTTCGCGCGTGGCGTCTGCAATGGCAATTCGAAGCCCTGCCAACGGGTCTGTTGCTGGCGGCATGGTTTGCTGCATCGTTGCTTCAAGCCCTTCAGCATTCATCATCGAATGCACCAGACTATGAGAAAACAGAAAGCTGGCGGGCGGAAGGCTTCGCGGATGCATAGGTGTGAAAAGTTCGACAGGTGACAAGTTCGTGACCGCATCTGGCGCGTCTCTTGTCAGCTGGCATGCTGTTTCGGTTTGGCCATGCCCCCGCGTGACGCTTGTTCGTGCCCGCCTGCCATGCTTTTTCACGGGCTGGACACCCACACGAAAACCATGGAGGAACCCGATGTCCGACAAACCTGAAAGCGTTGGCAATGAAGTCCTGTACGAAGTGTCAGACCATGTCGCTGTCGTTACGCTGAACCGGCCTGACAAACGTAATGCCGTCAACGGGGCGGTCGCCTCCGCGCTGGGCTGGATCTGCGAAGAAACAGAGCGTGACGATGATGTGCGCGCCTGCATCCTGACCTCATCGCTGGAATCGACCTTCTGCGCCGGCGCGGACCTGTCCGAAATTTCCAAGGGCAATGCCCGCGCCCTCTCGACCAAGGAAGGCGGCTTTGCCGGCTTCGTGAAATTCCCGCGCACCAAGCCATGGATCGCGGCGGTCCGCGGCAATGCGCTGGCTGGCGGCTGCGAACTGCCCCTCTCCTGCGACATGATCGTGGCGGCGGACAATTCCCGCTTCGGCCTGCCGGAAGTCAAACGCGGCATCTTCGCCGGGGCTGGCGGCGTATTCCGTTTGCCGCGTGCCCTGCCGCGCAACATCGCGCTTGAGATTGTCGCGACGGGTGATCCGCTGCCCGCCGACCGGCTTTACCAGCTTGGCCTGATCAACCGCATGGTGCCATCGGGAGAAGTACTCGGCGAAGCCCACAGCCTTGCCAGCCAGATCGGCGTCAATGCGCCGCTCGCCGTACGCAAGAGCCTCGAAGTCGCCCGCCAGGCCTATGACGGCACTGAGGATGACCTCTGGAAAGCCTCCAACGAAGCATCCGCCATCGTCTTCTCAAGCGAGGATGCAAAGGAAGGCCCACGTGCCTTCCTCGAAAAGCGCGCGCCGGCCTGGAAAGGTCGCTAGGGCTGTATCAAGCCGGACGGATCGCCGCGAGGCGGGCCAGCATGCCTGTCCACGCCTCGGCATGGCGATCCGTCCACTCGCCGTCCAGTATCTCGCGGAATGCGTCGCGCATCACCTCGAACATCAGGTCAAGATCATCATAACCGAGGCCGAACCCGTCATGGTGAACATGCGCCGCTTCAATTCGAAGCGCCGTCATCTCGCCGCCTTCAACCATGCTCAGTATACAGTTAATGCTGGTCGTCAGCATATTGCCACGCACCCCGCCATCGGTATCGAGCGCGAAAAGCGGCTCATAATCGGGGCGGGCCTGGAACAGCTTTTCGTAGACCAGGTCGACAGGGTCGCCGCAGATCTCGCCCACCCGCTCAAGCGTCCCCAGAATGACATCAGCATCGCTCATCCCTTGGCGATACGCGCAATTGCAGGCCGCATCAATCGCCTGCCCCGCAATGCCCTGTCAGGCCGCCGGTATCCATGACAGGTCAAGCTCATGATAGCGGTCAATATAGCCGGTATGGGCTGACAATGCCTCATTGTCGGTGATGTGGATGAACTGGCCATGCCGGGTCAGGCAGCCATCCTGTTCGAGACGGCTGAACGTCCGGCTGACATGCACGCTCGTCATGCCGATAACATCGCCAATGTCGGCCTGCGTCAGCGGACAGTGAAACCGGTCATGCAGCAACTGGTTCATCAGCCGCAGGCGGCCAAATGTCTGCTGCACAAAAAGCGCCAGCTTCGCCACCGCGTCATTGCGACGGAACACCGAAGCCCTGTCTTCCTGTTCGGCGCTTTCGATCATCGCAATCGTCAGCAACAGGGCCGCAAGGCGTGGCGACGCGCGGAAAACATCGTCCAGTCTTTGGCGCGGGAACGGACAGATAACCGCATCAGACTTGGCCAGCCCGCGATACGGCGTCATCGCATACGGAATTTGCGATGCACCGATAATGTCTCCCGGGTGATGGACCCGCACGATTGAGCGCACGCCGCGCGCATTGAACGCCTCGGAGACGACCCAGCCTTTCTTCAGGACGTACAAATTCTTTGTCGGCTCACCTGCCTGGAAGATGATCTCGCCGCGGCTTACTCCGCGTCGTTCCTTCTCAAGATCGGCCAGCAGGTCCGACAAATTGGCAGATAGCGGCGCAAGCGCACCCAGCTTTTCTGCAAGACAACTATCCGCGTCCTCGCAAGGCTCAACAAGGCTGGCACCCGAACCTATCCCTTTCATGTATTAACCTCTCAAATTGTATATTTTTCAAACGCTTGCATGCGCTTTATTAACGCTCTACTGACGGGCGCGCTCTTTTTTGGTTCCGATTTCCTTCGTGACAATCCGGTAAACAATACCCGGCCTCAGGCGTCCTGAAGCCGGGCAAGCTTGCACGGGTTCTGGCGGTTTCGCTTCAGGCTGCGGCCCGCCGGATTCCTCCGGACCTGGCCAAGGGCCGGTCGACTTTACGGTGTGCAATATGCTCAGGCCGCGGCGCTTTTGCCGCGAACGGAGCGACCAGCCGGTTCGACCATGCATTATACACGAAGAAGGCATTCATCCGCTCGAACGGGGTGATGTTGCCGTTCGAGGCGTGCAGCGTGTTGCAGTCGAAAACCACGACGGACCCCGCCTTCGGTGCAGGCGCTTCGATGCCGCCCCGGTCGACCATGCGGGCAATATGAGCCCGGTCCGGAATGCCTGTCTCCTGGCGCTTCAACGAGGATTTGTAATTGTCTTCCGGCGTCTCGCCTCCGCAGGAGATAAAGCGCTTGTGGCTACCGGGAACGAACATGACAGGGCCAGCCTGCGGGTGGTTGTCGGTCAGCATCACCGACATGGACAAGGCCCGCATGCGTGGCATCCCGTCCTCGGCATGCCATGTCTCGAAGTCGGAATGCCAGTAGAACTCCTTGCCGGTAAAGGCCGGTTTGTAATTCAGGCGGGACTGGTGGATGTAGACATCGTCGCCGAGGATATGCCTTGCCAGGTCCGCCAGTCGAGGGTCACGCGCGACAAGGTCAAAATCGTCGGTCTGGCGGTGTATGGCGAAGACAGACCTGACAGCCCCGCTATCGCGCTCACTGATCACCGTCTCATCTGCAAGGCTCGCCGGATAGTCCCGCATCTCATTGGCCGTGCCCCGCATCCGCGCGACTTCCTGCGCCGAGAACACGTCTTCCAGTACGACAAATCCATCGCGTTCAAACGATTTTACAATGTCCGCCTGCACAGGCGCCTCGGTTACGGGCGTGTGAATGACAGGATCACGGCGCGGAAGCAGGTCCGGCTCAGTGTTCAGGCGGGTGGTATAAATATCCTCTCTTGTCTGTTGCATCTCTCTGCTATTCCTCTTTTCTTGCCCGGTCTGCTCGCGGGCTCGTGTCTCTGAACTGGACGGGAAGGCATGGGTCCGATCCCGTCTCGGTCGCACCTACGCAAGCTCTGCGGTCCCGGTTGCATCGGGTTTCAGCTCGACCGACACGATCATGATCCTGATCAAGATCACGGCCGCTGGCAGGGCTCCCGGCCTGATCCATGTTAAATGCCGCAGGCTCTCAGACAGAGATGGACGCCGGGGTATGACTTCGGGCATACGCGCGTCCATGAGCCCTGAACTTCTCCTGTCACTCGCTGACCGTATCGGCGTCTTCGTCTTCGCCATCTCTGGCGGCGTCGTTGCCGTGCGCAAGGAAATGGATTTTCTCGGCGTGATCGTGCTCGCCTTCCTGCCGGCAATCGGCGGCGGCACGTTGCGCGACCTCCTGCTGGATGTGCCTGTCTTCTGGCTCGGCGATGCCTGGATGCTCATCCTCGCCATGGCCGGCGGCATCTTCACCTTCTTTTTCTACCGCTTCGTCAGTGAGTTCCGGGCCCTGCGCTGGGCGGATGCGGTGGGCATGTCACTCTTCGCCGTCGCTGGCGCCGCCAAGGCTGCGGCGCTCGGCCATGGCCTCCTTGTCGTCGTGATCATGGGTACTATCACCGCAAGCGCGGGCGGCCTCATCCGAGATGTGGTGGCCAATGAGGAGCCGCTCGTCCTGAAGGAAGGGGAGCTTTACGCGACCTGCGCGATCGCCGGCTGCCTCGTCTACGTCTTCGCTGCCGCTTACGGCCCGAATGACCAGATCGCTTTCGCAGCAGGCATGGCGACCTGCTTCATCACCCGTGCCAGCGCCATTATTTTCGGCATCACCCTGCCCCGCGCCCGCAAATAAGCTTCCACGAACGGGCCTTACAGACAGCCGCGCACGACCGCCCTGCCTAGCGCTTGCGGAGACCACCCAGCATGTCGCGGAAAGTTTCGAACGTTGCACGCGCGACTTGCGTACTGGTCGGCTTTCGTCCCTGCGCACTCCGCACGAAATGCACGCAGTTCGATCCTGTCAGATGATAATCGTGCCCCAGCCGGCGATGCGCGCGCTCAACGCTGAGATAGTCCCGCCCGTCATCGCTGGGCCCATGCCATTTGACCGGCCGCCCCTGCGCAAAGGCTTCAAGCGATTGTGTCACGACCCCGTCATGACGGCGCGTATTGGAAATCACCCGGCCGCCATAGGTCACGATGCCATAGTGGCGGAGGACCCCGCCAAACCGCACCGAGACCACATCACCGGGCCGGAAGTCACCGCTATAATTCATCGAAAAACGATACGACCAGAAGAGTGCACTGTCAAGCAATCTATCCGCCCCCTGCGTAGCCCGGTCCATACTGATTGCCATGCTCGATCTCGCGACCATCATGCGATGCCATGCCGTTGTGCCGGTCCGTTACTGGCCGGTGCTGTGGTATTGGCTCGGCCGACTCCGGGATACTTATACGGTGTACGCAGAAGAAGGCCGCGAATGGTTCTGCTGGCACCTGACACGCGAAGGCGTGATCTGGGTTTCGTCCTGCGACGAGTCAGATGAGGAACGCCGCGTGCGGGGCGCATTGCACCGTGATTTTGATCGCACGCCTTGGACCCGGCTTGCGCCGCGTGATTTTTCCGCGTTTGCGGACACCTGTCTGGACGTGTCGCACTGCACCGTAACTGTACCGTTACTGCACTCCGAGTGCACTGCCAGTGCACCAATGGTATACCCGGCCCTCGACCCTCCCTGACCCGCAAAATTCCAGTCATCAGGCATGCGCCACCGATCCACCCGATCGCGTGGCCGCCAGTGCTGGGCGAAATGAAAACAGCCCCCCGCGTACAGGGCGCGAGGGGCTGTTTCTATAGATTACTTATGCAGGCGTCGTGGGCTTACCAGGCGGCCTGGAAGCCGACGCGGCCACCTGTTTCGCCCCGGTCGATGCCCGTGGTCAGGCCCGCATTGAGTTGGAAGGTCCGGTTAAGACGCACGCCAGCGCCCATCGCAAACGCACTCTCATCGTCATAGAAGCCGTAGCCGCCCGTGAACCCGAAAGACTTGCCTTCCGGAATGTATGGCGTCTCAAGCGCAATGGCCGCAGCGATCCCGGCCGTATTGTCCTGGATCCTGTCCCGGTTCGCACTGATCAGTCCCTGGTTCAGCGCAAGGCCGGACGAGAAGGAATAATCCGCGGCAAGATTACCGTCGCGGTCTGTCGTGACGACGCCGACTTCACCAGCCTGCGCTGCCGTGCTGGCCTGGGAGCTGATGCCCGAGAGCGTGTAGGTGTTGTCGCTATTGCCCACGACAACCTGATTGGCGCGCGTAGCCGTTGCCATGTTGCCAACAGCGACCGAGTTGGCAAAGCCAGCCGAAGCCTGGTTGCCGATGGCGGTCGCATTGGCGCCGGACGCTGACGCGCCCTCACCCACGGCGAGCGAACGCACGCCGGATGCACTGGCGAGATGGCCGAAGGCGTGTGCCCGTTCAGCCGTCGCAGCCGACTGCCAACCATAGGCCGTCGCTGCTGTTCCATTGGCCGTTGCTTCGCCGCCGACAGCGGTTGTCGAGTTGCCATTGGCTGTGGTCGTCGTGCCGATGGCGACGGCATCAACGCCTGTCGCGGATGCCATGTTGCCCTGCGCAATGCTCTCGAGGCCGGATGCCGCTGCCGCTTCACCAACCGCGAGCGAGCGGACACCAGAGGCATTGGCCAGATGGCCGAAGGCCTGCGCCCGTTCAGCGGTCGCTTCGGAGCGCCAGCCATAGGCGCTCGTGCCGGCTCCGTTCGCCAAGGCCTGACCACCGACAACCGTCGAGGAAGGTCCGCTGGCGAGGGTCGCACGGCCATCTACGCCGTCACGATTACCACCAATCGCAATGGAGTCGCCGTCCGTTGCCTGCGCCGTATTGCCAATGGCGATGGCATTCACACCGGATGCGACGGAGTCTTCACCGCCAGCAAAGCTCTGGTCTCCGGACGCTGTGGACTGGTGACCGACGGCCGTAGCCATCGCGCCTGTCGCGGCCGACTGCCAGCCAAGCGCCGTGGCGCCCGGTGTGCTGGCGACACTCTCGCCACCAACCGCAGTCGTCGAAGGGCCTTGCGCCGATGCCATCGTACCGATCGCTGTCGCATCGAGGCCATCTGCGTCTGCCTGATTACCAATAGCGATGCTTTCCTGCCCGTTGGCATTGGCCGCTTCGCCGACTGAAAGGGACCGAAGGCCCGTGGCCGCTGCGAGATGACCAAAGGCATGGGCCCGCTCACCCTGCGCATTCGACTGCCAGCCAAAGGCCGTCGCCGCTGTGCCGTTCGCAACACTCTCGCCGCCAACCGCAGTCGTCGAGTTACCTTGCGCCGATGCCATCGTACCGATAGCCGTTGCATCAACGCCGTCTGCATCTGCCTGATTACCGACTGCGATGGTTTCCTGGCCGTTTGCATTTGCCGCTTCACCAACTGCCAGGGACCGAAGCCCGGTCGCAGCTGCGAGGTGACCAACAGCGTGCGCCCGCTCACCCTGAGCGTTCGACTGCCAGCCGAAGGCCGTAGCAGCAGTACCATTGGCAATCGCTTCACCGCCAACAGCCGTCGACGATGTTCCGGTTGAGGACGAGTCCTGACCAACAGCCGTGGCGTCTTCGCCTGTGGCGGTCGCGTTCACACCGCATTCGAGGCCGGTCCCTGTCGGTTCCGTGGCGGACGCGTTACAGTCAGGCGTCGCATCCGCGGCCGCTGTCGAGACAGGCACAACCGCAAAGCCGAGGCTTGCAAGCGCCAGTGCGCTGGCAGTTTTCTTGAGGTTTGAGAGTTTCATTTCACACTTTCCCTGAGCTAGAGCGTTCGGGCGCATGGCAGTATCGCCCGGGCAACCAGGCTATTGCTGGTCCGCCCCAGATACGGAGGGCAGCGAGTTACGGGTGCGCAATCATCCGATTTTTGTTTGCGCCCTTGAGACTGCAGCAGTCGCAGGCCGAAGTCGCCGCGCCTAAATTGCACCGCGTTAATTTTTTTGGCTTTCGCTCTTTTCTTTTCCGCCAACGCTCTAGCTGAGGTTATAAGTCACATGCGCGGGACACTTCATGGCACAGACGGATTTCACGGACCTCAATGACAAGCTTGCAGATTGTCTCGCAGCCTGTTCGACCGGTGACAAACGCGCCTTCAAGACAATCTACGAACTGACGGCCCCGAAATTCTCAGCCATACTTTCCAATCAGTTGCGAGACGCAGAATCCGCGCGAGACGTGATGCAGCAGGCCTATGTTTCAATCTGGAAAAATGCGGGTCGCTTCGATCCCAACAAGGGCAACGCCTTTACCTGGATGCTTGTGATCATGCGCAATCGCGGCCTCGACAGGCTACGCAGCTTGGCGCGGGCCCCCGAGACAGAAGCGATCGAGGATACGATTGTTGATATGGCTAGCCGTCCGGAAGATATCGCCCGCAACAGCAATGCCGGGCGCCTGATCGCCACTCATCTGGCGACCTTGCCGTCGCATGTCGCAACATCGATCTCGCTGAATGTGGTTCAAGGGATGTCTTGTACTGAGATTGGCAAGGCGCTGGATGTGTCGCCCAACACGGTCAAAGGTTGGGTTCGGCGGGGACTCAGGAAGCTGCGCGACCAGATGCCAGTCTCGGATGTCGCCGCAGTCCTCTGAATCGCGCACTTTTCTTCAGCCCGACAATCAAAAGCCTGGACGTGGATCAGATCGGGGCGACTTTTCCGGTATAGACGATCGGACCTGTCGGGCCGGCTTCCGTCGATCCACCTTCCGGTTCCACGCTGATGGCCAGCGTATCCGAGCCAGCGGCCAGCTCAGTCGCGATCGACAGGCTGATGCTCCCGCTTTCGGAAAGGTCTTTCAACAGGCCGAGTGATTGCGGCCCGTCCAGGCCATCGCGCAGCAGCCAGAGTTCCCAGACCCCGTCATCCGGCAGTGATGTATTGGTCAGGCGACCTGTGATCTGGTGGCTGTCCTTGTCGTAAAGCAGGACGACGACACTTGGCGCTTCCTCTCCCGACATCAGCGCGAGCAGCTCTTCTTTCGCGCTTGCAGGTTCTGCTGTGACCGGCACAAAGTGCAACGCAATAGCACCTGCCGCGATTGCTGCAGCGGCGGCGGTGGCAAACTGCCATGGGCGCTGCGGTGTCGTCTCTCGTACAGGCGGCATCTTGACTGGCTCAGCCACGACTTGTGGCGCTGTCGGACTACCGGCCTCGTAATCGATGACCGACATGATATCGTCCAGCAAACCTTCTGGCGGAGGCGCTTCGGGCGTCAGTGTGTTCAACGGAGAGAGAAAGGATTCCATGTCGGCAACCAGGATGCGGAAGGATTCGTCGCTTTGATAAAGCGCATCGAACTCCAATACCTGGTCTTCTGTGGCATGTCCGAGCAGATAGGCGCTCGCGAGCATCTGGCGGCCATTGGAAGCGTCAGTCATGGCTGTCACCTCCCGGTGCTGTGAGCTTTGCTAGTCGGGTGCGCACGTCATCCGGGTCCAGGCCAAAGCGTTGGGCAATCAATTCCACGCTGTCGAATTCAAGGTACGCCGCCGTCAGCATGTCGCGGTCCCTGTCATCAAGCAAATGGAGCGATATCCCCTCACTTTTTTCCTTCCTGTATGATCCCCCACCGGCCAGACTGCCTGATGTTGAACCAGAGCCTTCACTATTGAAACGAATATCAAGCGCGCATCGGTGCGCGATCGATGCAATAAACTGAAAGTCGTCGCCAGCCGATGTGGTGATTTGACCGCGCATCTGCCAGAGGCGCAGGTAAGTTGCACACAGCGCCCGCTGCGCCAGTGGCGGCGTCTTCAGAAGCGCCAGCAATTTACCGTAGAGGCGTGCAGCGGTGAGTTTATAGATACTCTGGATGGCCGTTTCCTGACCTGCAGCGAGCGCAGCCATCGCGTCGCGAAGATCATGTTCTGTCCGTATTGCCATCCGTCACCCTGTTGTCGATCCACCATCATTTTTCGCTGGACCGAATGGATCGTCCCTGTCCAGGTGAACCTTCCCTGAAGGCCAGCCCGCCATAATCTAACTCAGTGACGAACTGGTCGTTCCATAACCTCCTCGATCAATCTGTCGCTCGCAGCACCCGCGCAGCCGGTCGCGAATAGGTGCGGTGCCCGACCAGCAGGCCGCCGCCTGCGCAGATCAGGAAGGCAAAGGCGAGAATGCCAAGACAGATCAATAGAGGGAACTGCCACTCAGCCTCGAAGACGAGCACCACGACTGGCCATGATGCAAGCACGCCGATGAAGCTGCCCAGAAGTGCACCAACCGATCCGGCCAGTGCGAATTCCGCCCCATAGAGACGAAGGACATCACTACGTTTTGCCCCGAAGACCTTTAGCAGGGCTGACTCGACAGCGCGCTTGCGTACCATGACGATAAACGTACCAAGCAGGACGAATACTCCTGCCAGTGTGACAACGCTTGCCGCCGCATTCACCGCGATCGAGATATCTGAAACCAGCTTGGCCGCTGAGGCCAGCGCCGCGCGGGTCTGGAACACCACCACCTCCGGCATCGCCGTGCCAAGCGCTTCGATAAGCGGCTCATCATCTGAACCGTCCGTCTTCGCAATTGCGACCTGATATGGGTTGGCAGCCTCCAGCGTGCCCGGTGAGAACACGAAGGGCGTATTGGACTGGATACCGAACTGGCCCCACTCCACCCGGCGAAGCGAGGCAACCGTGGCGGTCAATTCACGGCCGAAGACATTGATGCCCATCGTATCGCCGACTGCAAGACCAAGCCCGGCAGCTACATCCGCCTCGACCGAAACAAGCAAGGGGCCGTCATAGTCCTCTGCCCACCACTCACCATTGACCAGGTCGACATCGGGTGGCTGCTTGCCAAGATAGGTGACGCTGGTTTCGCCCCGAACCACCCATCTTTCGCTCTCGGCTATGGTGTCACGATCAATTGCCTCGCCCCTGAGTTCGGTGACGCGAACCAGCAGGAAGGGCGCACGTCGGAAGCGCTCTTCATCGCCTATGTCGATGCCGTGCGATTGCATTATGGCGTCGAACGTCGCCGTCTCTTTCGATGGTATTTGCGAAAAGACCAGGGAGGGCGCATTGGACGGTGCTGTCTCGCCGATCTGACGGATGAGATTGGCCTGCACCGATACCACGAAGGTCAGCAGTGCTAGACCAAGCCCAAGCGACGGCACGATCGTAGACGCCAGCGATCCCGGTCCGCCAAGGTTTGCGAGGGTCAAACGCCATAACCCGTTCGCTGCGCCCGCCGCCCGGCCTGCCAATTTCTTGACGAGGACAGCCGCAAGCAGGAACACGCTCCAGGCCAGCACCGCTCCAGTCAGCAACAGCAACGTCATCACTGGCCGCGAACTCGTGGCAATAGCCACAACAGCGACAAGCATCGTCATAGCGAGCGCAAGCAGGCGTTCAAATAGCGGCGTCCTTGTCGTGCGCTCCTCGAACAGGCTGCGAAACAGCGCCGATGGCTTCGTCGCCCGCGCCCTGCCAACCGCAGGAATGGCGAACACCCCCGCGACCAGCAAGCCGAGCAACAGGGCCTTTAGCAACTGGAGTGGATAGATCCCGAGGACGCTGGGCAAGGGTATACTGCCGCCTGCAACAGCCATCAGCAGGAAGGGGGTCGCAGCGCCAATAGCAATACCGATCCCCGAACCGATCATTGCGAGCAGCCCCATTTGCATAAGGTAGGCCGTCCGGATCAGAGCCGAGTCGGCCCCCAGCGACTTAAGCGCGGCAATGGCACCGGTCCGTGCTTCCAGAAAAGATGTGGTTGCCTGCTCAACGCCGACACCGCCAGCAATCAAGGCCGCAATCCCGATGATCGCAAGGAAACTGTTGAGTAGACCAAGCATGTCCTGCAATCCGTCAACGGAATCCTCCGGCCCGCGCAGACGCAGCGTGGAGTCGGGCAGTGCTTCCTTGAGATTGTCCCGGACAGTCTCAAGCGATGGCTCACCTTCAAACGTAACGATCAGCCGGGACCGGAATAGCTGGCCGGGGGTAAAGCGCCCAGCCTCCTCCAGTGCCTCGATACTAACCAGCGCCGCCGGACCAAATACACCTGGAACGCCCAGTTCATCAGGATAGGCATCCAGCCGCGCACGGATCTCTGCTTCGACCGGGCCGATCTCAACCCTGTCGCCGACCGTGACTTCAAACTGGTCGAGGAAGGACTGGCTGACAGCTGTACCCCAGATGCCATCTCGCCGCTCAACTATCGGAGCGACCGGACCTTCCTTGCCCGAAAAATTGACGGCACCAAGCAATGGGAACTGGTCATCAATCGCCGTGACATCCACTTGCTTTCGCGACGCGTCAGAGACGCCCATCACACTCAGGGTGATCTTCTCTGTGACATCGCCGAGTTCATCGACAAAAGCCCGCTCGCTTTCGTCTGCCCGGCGTTGCGAGGCGACCAGCATGGCATCTCCGCCCAGTAGCGTCCGGGCCTGTTCTGCCAATCCACGGGTGAACATTTCCGTAACCGAGCCAGCCGCGGCAATGGCCGCAACACCGATGGCGACACACGCAATGTAGATCCAGAACTGGCGCAAACCGCCAGCAAGCTCCCGGGTCGCAATGCGCCAGGCGACCTTGATCATACGATGCATCCGTCCTGCATGGTGACCATCCGGTCAGCGCGCGCTGCCAGTTGATGGTCATGCGTCACAAGGATCAGCGTCGCGCCACGATCACGCGCGATTGCAAGAAGCCGGTCAGCAACATCTTTCCCGGCCTCTGCATCAAGATTGCCGGTGGGCTCATCGGCAAAGACAAGGTCGGGACTTGAGGCGAGTGCGCGGGCGACAGCCACCCGCTGGCGCTCTCCACCCGACAGCTGGCCGGGATAATGGCGAAGGCGATGGCCGAGGCCGACAGCGATCAACGCCTCTTCAGCCAGTCTCGTAACATCATCCTGTTTCGAAATTTCCAGAGGCAAGCGAACATTATCGAGCGCAGTCATGCTCGGCAGGAGGTGGAATGACTGGAACACAAGGCTGACCCGCCCCCGCCGCAGCCGGGCGAGATCATCCTCCGACTGCTCCTCAAGTGCCTGACCAAGCAGGACAATGCTGCCCGATGTCGCCCGCTCAAGCCCGGCAGCCACGGAAATCAGCGACGACTTGCCCGAACCGGATGGCCCGACAATCGCGACGCATTCGCCCCGACCGGCCGTGAAATCCACGCCTTTCAGGATTTGAACCGGGCCAGATTGCGCCGACAAGGTGAGGCAGACATCGCTGAGGACAAGAGCTGGCGGCAAGTATAATCCTTTCGGAAGGCGCTTATTTCCACCAGACCGGGCGTCTGACAGGTTGCAGGGCGGCAGATACTAGACATCTATAGGCTTGAGCCGGATTGGAAAGTCGCCGCCATGAATTCACTCATCAAGTCGATTGCGTTGTCACTCGGACTGCTTGCCGCCTGCGGCCAACCAGAAGCTGGGCTGACGACGCCCGCTTCGCCGGCACCAGAAACAGGCAGCGGACAGGAGGCTGAAACGACACCAATGGAAAATGAGACTGTCATCGTGATGCTTGGTGACAGCCTGACGGCCGGGTATGGGCTGGCCGCTGAAGAGGCCCTGCCTGAACAGGTCGAAGCCCGCCTGCAGGCGAGCGGCGTGCCCGTGTCGATTATCAATGCAGGCGTATCCGGCGACACCACGGCAAACGGTCTTGCCCGATTTGACTGGAGTGTCACCTCCGCCGACCCTGACATATTGCTTGTCGCACTTGGCGCGAATGATTTCTTACAGGGCCAGCCGCCGGCCACGCTGAAACGGAATTTATCCGCGATCATTGAAAGGGCGCAGGCTGCCGATATCGAGGTTATCCTCGTCGGACTTTCGCCGCGGAGCGATGATGTGTCGGAGGGCTCGGCAGGCAGTTATGCCTCGATTTATCCTGAACTTGCAGAGGCATATGGTATTGCCCTGTTTCCAGACATGCTCGCCGGCGTGTGGGACACCCCTGACCTTCTCCAGGCTGACGGGCTTCACCCCACGGCCGACGGCATAGACAAGGTTGCCGAGCGCCTTGCGGCGTTTCTGGCGTCGTCCACGGGCGTGCAGACACCGCAGCCCTGACCCCTTTTTTTTACGTCAAAGTTCCCTGACGGATTTGCCTTCGCCGCATAATATGGCATGCTTAGTGCCATAAAGGTGGTCCAACGATGCGATTCCCTCTTCCTGCTGCGCTCTCGGCGCTTGTCGCCCTGATATCTGTCTGTGCAGGCCCAGCCTGTGCGCAATCTGACAGGCCGCAAGAGCCGAAACCAAATTTCGTGATCCTGCTGATCGACGATGCGGCCTTCATGGACCTTGGTGTTTATGGCGGGGAAGCGAGAACGCCGAACATAGATGCGCTTGCGGCTCGCGGCATGATGTTCACGCGGTATTACACGTCGCCGCTCTGTGCGCCGTCGCGCGCCATGCTGCTGACCGGCATCGACAATCACCGCACAGGCGTCGCAACGATACCGGAAGTCCTCCCCGCCGCACATGTCGGCCAGCCCGGTTACACCATGCGGCTGGAGCCGGGGGTCATGACCATCGCGGAAAGACTGAAACCACTCGGCTATCGAACCCTGTTGACGGGAAAATGGCATCTTGGCAGCGATGAGGGCGACCTCCCATCCGACCATGGTTTCGACCGGTCATTTGCATTGGACGCTTCTGGCGCGGACAATTGGGAAGACAAGCCATACATGCCCTATTACCGGGAGGCGCCATGGTTCGAAGATGGCGCGCCGGCGGACCTGCCGGACGATTTCTACTCATCGGAATTTATCGTCGACCAGATGATCCGCTATCTGGATGGCAGCGATGGCAACGCGCCATTCCTTGCTTTCCTGGGGTTTCAGGCCGTTCACATCCCGGTACAGGCCCCAGCCGAGTTCACTGCCAATTACGATGGTGTCTATGATGAAGGCTGGGATGAGCTTCGCACGCGCCGCTGGCAGCGGGCCAGATCCCTCGGGCTCATCCCTGATGATGCTGCGCTTAAACCATTCCCACCCGGCCTGCGTGCATGGGACAGTCTGAGCCCGGATGAGCAAGCCCTGTACGCTGCACGGATGCAGGTGAACGCAGGAATGCTGGAAGCTATGGACCACCATATTGGTCGCCTGATCGAACATCTCGAAGCAAGTGGCGATCTTGAGAACACCGTCTTCATCGTCACCTCGGACAATGGACCTGAACCAACGCGCGGTGATGATGATGCGCGTCTGAAATTGTGGATGCGATTCCACGGATATCATCTCGGCGCGGACGGTATTGGTGAACGCGGCAGCTATGGCTTCATCGGACCGGAATGGGCAATGGCGGCCTCCTCACCGGGGGACCTGTTCAAATTCCATGGGTCAGAAGGCGGCATCCATGTACCGCTTATCATGTCTGGGCCCGGCCTCCCTCAGGGCGTGCGCAGCGAAGCCCTGGTCAACGTGACCGACCTGACGCCGACATTGCTGGAGATGGCCGGCGACCCTGCGCCATCACCGGGTACCGCGCCGATGACAGGGCGCAGCATGATGCCGCTGCTGAGCGGTCAATCCGGCAGCATCTACAGCCCGCAGGACCCGATCGGAATTGAAGTGTCCGGTAATTCGGCCCTCATTCGCGGCGACTACAAGCTGACCCGCAACCAGAAGCCGTATGGGGATGCCCGCTGGCGCCTTTATAACATCGCGACTGACCCGGGCGAGACGCGCGACCTGTCGACAGCCCAGCCGGCAAAGATGTCAGAGATGCTTGAGGCTTATGCTCTTTATAGCGACGATATGGGTGTTTTGGCCGTGCCGGACGGCTACGACTCGCACAAACAGCTCAAGCGCAACATACTGAAGCGGCAACTCAAGTCGTATTGGTGGGTGCTCGTTCTTGGTGTGGCGGGATTGCTGGCGCTGATATGGGGTGTGTGGGCAGGTGCAGGAAAACTGTTGCGATCCGGGAAAAGACAAGATGGCTAGGCTCAAATTACTCGGCGCGCCGGGCTCACCCTACACCCGCAAGATGGTGGCGTTGCTGCGCTACCGTCACATCCCGCATGCCGTGATCTGGGGTGGACACCAGAACCCACCGGGGGGCCTGCCCGCGCCGAAGGTCAAGCTTCTGCCAACCTTCTATTTCCCCGCCGAAGACGGTTCGCTGGAGGCCGTTGTCGACTCGTCACCGATTATCCGGCGGCTTGAAGGCTTACATACCGGACGTTCCGTCATTCCGGATGATCCGGTGCTCGCCTTCTTTGATGCCCTGATTGAGGACTATGCTGATGAGTGGCTGACCAAGGCTATGTTTCATTACCGTTGGGCGCACCAGCGCGATCTTGAAAAAGCAGGACCTCTCCTCGTCTACTGGTCCATGCCATCGCTTGATGATGATACAGCCACGCAAACCGCGAGGGCTTTCACCAAACGACAGGTCGACCGTCTTTATGTGGTGGGGTCCAACGAGGTAACAGCACCAACGATCGAGGCCAGCTATGCCCGCTTTGTGGATTGTCTCGATGCGCTCATTTCACTGGATGGATACATTTTGGGGGCACGTCCGTCCGCGGCTGACTTCGCCGTTCACGGCCAGCTCACGCAACTCGCAATTATTGAGCCGACATCGGCTACGTTGACGGAAAAAGCCTCGCCGCGTGTGCGCGCATGGCTTGATCGGATGGAAGACCTTTCAGGCCTCGACCCTCGCCCCGGCGACTGGGTGTCACGGCAGACGGCAAGGACGCGTCTTCGCCCCCTGCTGACCGAAATTGGGCGGGTTTATGCGCCTTTCCTCATTGCCAATGCGAAAGCCGTGATGGCTGGTGACGCTGCATTCGACACTGAAATTGACGGACGGCCCTGGACCCAGCCGACCTTTCCCTATCAGGCCAAGTGCCTGCAGTGGCTGCGTGAACATTATTCCACTCTCGCCAGCGCTGACCGGAACGTCGTGAACGACATTCTCGCCGGAACAGGGCTTGAGCCCCTGTTTGTCGACGGCGCGCTGGAGGCCTGAGCGGGCATGTGGAAGAAACTGCTGCTGGGCCTTGTCACGTTCGCCCTCCTCACGGCTGGAGCGCTTTATCTCAATCGAAAATCCGTCATCCTCTACCTCGCCACCCAGACAGGGAAGCTGGACGTTGCGCCCAACCATGCCATCACCTGGCAGACCGGCCCTGCCGTCAACGCGCTGCCGGACAGCCCCAATCCGCCCAATGTTGTTTTCATTCTGGCTGACGACCTTGGCTTCAACGATATTTCGACATTTGGTGGCGGTGTTGCTGGAGGCCGGGTCCAGACACCCAACATCGACCGGTTAGCCCGGCAGGGAGCGATTTTCACCAATGCCTATGCCGGCACCGCAAGTTGTGCACCTTCACGGGCGATGATCATGACAGGCCGCTATCCGACGCGGACCGGATTCGAGTTCACACCCACACCGGACGGCATGGGCCGTATCCTTTCCCTTTTCTCGCAGGACCAGCCGAACGGACTGCCCCCCATTGATTACCGGCGCGAGGCAGCGGAGGATACCCTGCCTTTCGCGCAGCAGGGGCTGCCTGGCGCTGAGGTTACGCTGGCAGAAACCCTCGGCGAGGCCGGCTATCACACCGTCCATATCGGCAAGTGGCATCTCGGGCGCGGCGATGAATTTGGCCCCAATGCTCAGGGTTTTGATGAGAGCCTGCTCATGGCGAGCGGGCTCTATCTGCCGCAGGATGACCCGGGGGTCGTCAACGCCAGGGTGGACTTCGACCCCGTCGACAAGTTCCTGTGGGCACGAATGCAGTTCGCGGCGAGCTTCAACGAAAGCGAATGGTTTGAGCCCAGCGGCTATCTCACCGACTACTGGACGGATGAAGCGGTCAAGGTGATCCACGCCAACAGGGAGCGGCCTTTCTTCCTCTACCTCGCACACTGGGGTGTGCACACACCGCTTCAGGCGACGAAGCAGGATTATGAGGCCGTGGGCGACATCGAGCCCCATCGCTTGCGGGTCTATGCCGCAATGATCCGCGCACTCGACCGGAGCGTCGGAGACATTCTCGATGCACTGGATGAAGAAGGGCTTGCCGATAATACGATTGTTGTTTTCTCAAGTGACAATGGCGGCCCTGGCTATATCGGCCTGCCCGAAATCAATGCGCCCTACCGGGGCTGGAAACTCACACTGTTCGAAGGCGGCATACGAGTGCCAATGTTTATTCGCTGGCCGGCGCAGATCGCGGCTGGCACACAGGTCACAACACCGACAGCGCATATCGATCTACTGCCATCGCTCGCGTCGGCCTGCGGCGTGGCCCTGCCTGAGGGTGTAGAGATTGACGGACGCAACATCATGCCACTCGCAACGGGGTCAAATGCTGACCTCGGCGACGAGGATACAATCTATTGGCAGAGCGCGTACAATCAGGTGGTGCGGCGCGGCGACTGGAAGCTGCAGGTCAGTGCCCGGCCGGACAAGGCTTGGCTATATGACCTCGCATCCGACCCCACCGAACAGGTAAATCTGGTGGCAGAGCGCCCGGACGTGGTCGAGCAATTGAGCGCCCTTCTGGAGCAGCATCAGGCTGGCGCACGTGAGCCGCTCTATCCCTACACGCTGGAAGGTCCGGTCGCTGTAGACAAGACGCTGGCCGATCCGGTCACGCCCGAGGACGAGGTGATCTACTGGCCGAACTGATCAGGCCGTGTCGGCGAGCAGCGCTTTGGCCGTTCTCGCAATGATTGCCTCAGCTTCGTCTGGCGAAAGCTCCTGATCCTGACGCAGCCTGCGCCAGCTCTGGAAACCGACAACCATCTCGAGGGCAGAAACCAGCATCTTGTCCGTTTTGATGTGATCCGGAAGGATACCCAGCAGTCCGGCTCTTTCCATGGTCAGGAAGCGGCGATAATCGAGCATCAGATGGTCTGACTGAAAGCGCCGCAAATTTGAGGCAATCTTCAGGGGCATGATACGTTCATATATCGAAGCGCGCCGGGAGATCAGCTCGTTTAACCGGCCATGCAGATCCTGTGACGTCCAGGGCATCCGCACCACAGGCAGAATTTCCGCCTCCAGCCGTGATCCCATTTCACGATACAGGCCATCCATCTCCTCGAAATGGCGAAAGACCGTGCGCAGGCCAACGCCAGCCTCTTCAGCCACTTTCGCAGCGCTCGGATCCAGGTCACCCTTCTGGACGAGCGCAAAAAGGGCATCGATGATCTTTTCGCGATTACGCTCACTGCGGGCCTTGCGGCCATCGCTGTCCGGCAGTTCTGCCGGCACGACTTTCAGGTCAGGCTTTTTGCTCATCAAACTATCAAAAAGCAACTATTTGCTGCCCGTCAATCGAGCAGAGCATCTATACGGATATCGTCGCGACCTGTGGGCAGGCTGACACGCAGGCCATCTCGCGCGATGACGATCCGGCCGTCATAAAGCGCACCGGCCTGCCCCAGAAAGGCACCATGGAGCATGCGCGTCGGCAGCATCGGGACGATGTGGGTCAGCACCATCATGCGCGCACCAGCCGCCTCCGCGGTGCGTGCCGCATCAGCCGGCGACGTATGGTAGTCAAGAATGTCGGCGAACACCTTGGATAGCGCCGCGTCTCCATTGCGCTTGGCGGCTTGCGACAGGACGTCGACCATCTCCTTGTTCAGCGCCTCGTGCACCAGGAGATCCGTACCTGCAGCAGCCTCTGTCAGGGCGTCTACCGGAACAGTGTCTCCGCTGATCGTTACGGAGCGGTCTTTGTAATCGACACGATATCCAAAGGCCGGCTCGACCGGCGAGTGATCAACCGGGAACGCTTTTACAATGACCTCACCGGACTGGAAGACTGTCTGCAAAGTCTCACCTTCGCCAAGGACCAGTTCAACCGGCTGCCCGCCAAAGCCGTCGGGATTCGCAATTGCCTGTCCGTGATGGGCGGTCCGGTAAGTCGCATCAACGGCGTACGCCTCGTTAAAGCCAGCAACCAGCCGGGCGGTGCCTGCAGGCCCGGAAACAGGAAGGGGCTCATTGCGCGATCCGCCAATCCAGGCCTGCAACATCAGCTCGCCGAGACCATCGACATGATCGGAGTGTAGATGTGTCAGGAAGACGTGCTCTGTGCCACCAACTGGGAAACCCATCCGTGCGAGCTTACGCATGCTACCCGAACCCGCATCGAAAATGACCGGTGTATCGCCCGCAAGAACGGCAAGACACGGGCCTGCGCGAGATGGATCAGGCAAGGGCGAACCCGTTCCGCAGAAGTAGACATGGACGCCATCCGGCAGGTCGACCGTCTGGTCAACACCGACAACCCGGTTGGCCATGCGCTCGAAAATGGCCATTCCGATCTGCGGGCCAAAAATCCGCCAGACAACATACGCCAGAAAAATAACAACCAGCGCCGCACGAACGAAGAACCACACCCAGCGCATCAGTTTTCCCCGTTCCCGGCCTGGCGCAGCGCGTCTTCTATGAGCCACAACCTGTCCTGCCCCCAGCTTGCCACTTTGCCCACCCGGAAACTCGGAACACCCCACAAGCCCAGAGACATCATCTCGGCGCGATTGGCCTCAGCGATGCGCCGCCAGTCATCAGGGCCAAGCTGGAGCTTCGCGACTGACCAGTCCAGGCCCGCTCGTTCCACCAGGAGCTGCAAGCCCTTGTCCGTCCCAGCATCCACGCCGTCGGCCCAGACCCCCTTCATGAAGCTCAAGGCGAATTCGAAACCGCGCCCCTCGGCGATGGCCCACGGCAATATCGAATATCCCCGCTCTACAGGCTTGCCGACCGGATCTGCGACTTTGCCGAATGGAATGCCAAGACGCGCGGCCTCGCGGGCCGTGTCCTTCAGGATATACATGCCTTTCGTTCGAGGCACCTGCATGCCGCGCATCACCATAGGCAAAACAAAACGGAGCTTGAGCTTGGCGCCGTAAGCATCTGCCAGCGCCTTCACGCGCTCCGCAGCAATGTAGGTGTAAGGACTGCGGAATGAGAGATAATAGTGAAGGTCTATCGGGGCACGCTCGACCCGCGTCCGGGTGAGCACCTGCGGCGGGGCGAACAAGGGCCCGGCTGTAGCGGTAGACCGTCTGGCGCCTGTGCCCACCAGCCGTTCCTCAAGGTAGTGAAGCCGGTCGATCCCCCAGAACCATTCGCCCTGGTAATGGAATGTGGCACCGAGATAATGGCCGAGATCAGCACGCAGGGTATCAGCAGCCTGCTTCATGGATTGAACGTCCACCGGCGCGCTTTGCGGAATTTCGCCACCAGCCCACAATGCATGGCCAATCCGCGCCGCAGTGTTCACGAAGGTGCCGTCGACAATGGCGGCCGCCAAAGCCTGTTCTGCCTTATGCAGACGGTCAGGTTGCGGTTGCTGCCCGGCACCCTGGAAACTCAGACCTGCCTGCACCGCGAGCGTCTTTGCGTCCGTCCGCGAATAGGAAACAAGCCGCTCCCGATCTGGCGCGGCCCAGTCGGGTGGAGGTCCAACCAGGTGCGGCCGGACCACGACATTATAACGGGCTATGAAGTCGGGAAGCAGCTGCGCGACGAGATGCGAATAAGGGTCGCCAGCATCATGAAAATATTCAACCACGCGCGGCGCGCTCTTTCCGGATCGTTTCTGCTCGGCTTTCGCATGGCCTCTGGCAAGCCGGGTTTGGTCGGTGAGCCGGGCGCTCACACGAGCCGCAAGAAACGACTTAAGTGACATCCAGCATACCCTCCCATTTTTCTGCATTGGAAACTAGGTTTTGGCATTTTTAATGTCAATTTATTTGCTGGAACCGTATCCGCCTGCACCAGGCGTTTCCACTGTGATGCAATCACCTGTCGACAAATTGACCTGCGTGATGCCGGTCAGCGTTTCACGACCGCCATTTGCCCGCTGGAGATGTTGTGAACCAACCTCCCCTGCGCCGCCCCCCGCAAGACCGAAGGGCTGCACATTGCGGGAAGATGAGACCAGTGTCGCTTCAGTATCGCTGAGCACCCTGATGGACCGGATCACGCCGTCTCCGCCCGCAAACTCTCCTGCGCCACCAGATCCTTCCCGTATCGAAAAGCGTTCGACGCGGAGTGGATAGGCCAATTCCATGATCTCCGGATCGGTGATCCGCGTATTCGTCATGTGGGTATGAACACCTGACGTGCCCGCAAAGTCCGGTCCGGCTGCGGCGCCGCCGCAGATCGTCTCGTAATACTGATAGTCGTCATTCCCGAAGAGCAGGTTGTTCATCGTACCCTGCGAAGCCGCACTCGCGCCCAGTGCGCCGAGCAGGACATTACAGACCGCCTGACTGACTTCCGTATTGCCCGCGACCACAGCAGAACCGGGCGATGGTGACAGGAATGAACCGTCCGGAATGATGAGCTTGAGCGGGCGCATACACCCTTCATTGAGTGGCAGTTCGTCACGCACGAGGCACCGAAAGACATAAAGGACTGCCGAGCGCGTCACCACTGGCGGCGCATTGAAATTGCCGGCGCGCTGTTCTCCCGTTCCTGTAAAGTCAATTGTCGCTGAACGCGTCTCATGATCGACACGAACCGAAACCACAAGCGGCAGACCGTCATCCATCTCGATCGACATCTCACCATCGCTCAGCCGGTCAATCACGCGTCGAACACTTTCTTCCGCATTGTCAAGAACATGAGATGAATAGGCCGCGATGCCCGTCCACCCATATCGCTCAACCATCGCGCGCAGATCATCTGCACCGGCCTGGTTGGCGGCGATCTGCGCGATCATGTCTGAAACATTCGTATCCGGATTGCGCGCCGGATAAGGCGCATCCAGAAGAAGGCGGCGGAAGCCGTCTTCACGAAAGCTGCCATTCTCGACAACCGGGAAATCGTCAATGATGACGCCCTCTTCCTCGAGACGTGTTGCGTTCGGCGGCGTCGATCCGGGGGTCAGTCCGCCGATATCTGCATGATGTCCGCGATTGGCAACAAAGAAACGGAGCGTTTCTCCGGTTTCGTCAAAAACCGGTGCGATCACGGTCACGTCCGGTAAATGCGTGCCGCCATTGAACGGGTTGTTCAGTGCAATCATGTCGCCGGGTCTCAGACTGTCGCCGCGGGCGCGCAGCACCGTTCTTACACTTTCGCCCATCGCACCAAGATGCACCGGCATGTGCGGGGCATTGGCGAGCAGCCTGCCCTGAGCGTCAAAAACGGCACAGGAGAAGTCCAGTCGTTCCTTGATGTTCACGCTGGTGGCGGTGTCCCGCAGCACGCCGCCCATACGTTCGGCGACCGACATGAACATGTTGTTGAAGAGTTCAAGCAGGATTGGATCCGGCGGCCCCACTGCGTCGATCATGTCTCTGCGGCGTGTACCGACCCGCGAGAGCAGAAGTTCGCCATGGCGCTCCACCTTCAAGCTCCATCCCTGATCTATGACGCTTGTGCCAGTCTCCTCCGCAATGAGAGCCGGCCCGCTGATTTTATGTCCTGCTGCCAGGCATTCCCGGCGAAAGAGCGGCGCTGGGACGTCTTTGCCCCGGCTCCACAATCTGACAATTCGTTCGGGTGACGGGGTTTGCGACCGTGCTCTTGCAAGAGGCGTTGCCTGAAAGGCTGCGCCGCGACGGCGGACTTCGCTCACAACGCTCTCGATGAGGACCGCCCGGTCTGGTGTCGTGAAGCCAAACTGCTTTTCATGGCGCGTTTCAAATGCGTCCCGCATGGCAGTTACCGGTCCGAAAGCGACGTCAAGACTGGTATCCGTTCCCTTGTATCTCAACGTTGCCGTGCGACTCCAGCTCGTCTCCTGATTTCCGAACAGCGCCAATTGCTCGGTCTTCAGGCGTTGCAAGACGGTCTCAACCTGAGCAATCGTGGCCTCATCCATCGGCTCTTCAATGGAAGCCCGCCGAATGTCGATCTCGTCAGCAAGGCCGATGCCGAGCGCTGAAAGGACACCGGCAAATGGATGAATGATGATCGTTCGAATACCCAGTTCATCAGCAACGAGGCAGGCGTGCTGGCCCCCTGCCCCGCCGAAACATTGCAAAGCGAAATCATCCGGGTCACGGCCCTTCTCAAGCGTGACCTTCCGTATCGCCCGCGCCATGTTGGCAACAGCAATCTGCAAGAAGCCGTCCGCGAGGCTTTCAGGCGTTTGCGCCGTGCCGCTCTGCGAGGAAATATCGCGGGCCAGCTCATTGAACTTCTTGCGTACGGTCGCAGCATCGAGCGGCTGGTCTGCGCCTGGTCCGAAAACGGCCGGAAACTCACCTGGCTGGATACGGCCAAGCAGTACGTTCGCGTCCGTTACAGTCAAAGGGCCGCCCTTCCGGTAAGCCGCAGGGCCGGGATCAGCACCAGCACTTTCAGGTCCGGCCTGCAGCCGTCCCTGCTCATAGCGAAGTATGGAGCCGCCCCCGGCGGCAACCGTGTGGATATCCATCATTGGCACACGTAAAGGCGCGCCCGCGACATCGGTCTCGATGACCCGCTCAAACGCGCCATCATATACCGATACGTCTGTTGAAGTGCCGCCCATATCGAATCCGATAACCCGGCTGATGCCGAGTGTTTCGGCGGTACGTGCCGCCCCGACGACACCTCCGGCCGGGCCAGAAAGCACGGCATCCTTGCCCCGGAAGGTTTTGGCCTCGCTTAACCCGCCATTGGACTGCATGAAGTGAAGCGGGGCTTCGCCCAAGCGGCTTGAGACCTGCTCAATATAGCGACGCAGGATGGGTGATAGATAGGCATCAGCCACGCTGGTTGCAGCTCTCGGCACGAAGCCCACCAGAGGGTCAACCTCATGGCTCAGCGAAACCGTCTCAAAGCCTGCCTCACGAGCGATGGCAGCTAGCTGCAATTCCTGTTCAGGATGCTTCCAGGCGTGCAACATGGAAATGGCGCAGGCCTCCATGCCAGCCGAGCGTGCACGGCGGAAAGTCTCGCGCGCGGCAGCTTCATCGATCGGGTTGAGGACGTTGCCGCTGAGGTCAATCCGCGCGTCAATTTCCTTCACCATACCGTAGAGCGGTTCCGGGCGATGGATAGCGAGATCAAATAGGCGCGGCCTTGTCTGGCGGCCAATAACAAGCAGATCGGCAAAGCCTTTATTCACGATAAAAAGGGTCGGCGCCCCCTTGCGCTCCAGCAAGGCATTCGTCGCAACCGTTGTCCCCATGCGCACGTGTTCGATCAGGGCACGCTCAAGCGGTGCACTATCGGACACGCCAAGCAAGCGGCGGATACCCGCTACGGCCGCATCCTCATAGACCCCGGCGTTTTCGCTGAGCAGTTTGGTAATATGAAACGCACCGTCCGGATCACGGCCCACAATGTCAGTGAACGTGCCGCCCCTGTCGATCCAGAACTGCCAGCCCAACTTCATCATCCCCCCATCGCCGTACCGATTGCCCGCCAGATGCCACGCAGCCCGATTATTGCAGTGACCAGAATAACGAGTGCACCTGCAAGATTGGCCGCCATGCCATTCGCGCCTGCCCCCAACACCGCTTTCTGGTTCATGATGAAAAGCAGGAAGACAGCAATGATCGGGAGCAATAGCCCATTAGCCGCCTGCGCCGTCACGATGAGCGAGATCGCGTCGATGCCGAGAAGTGATATTGCAGCGCCGATCACGACGATAGAAAGCGAGATGATGCGAAAGCGCTGAACATGTTTCCGTTCGTCGCGCGGCGGAAAAATTTCATTGAGTGCATAGGCTGTTGCCATGGGCGCCGTGATTGCCGACGTCAGGCCAGCCGCGAACAGACCAGTCCCGACAAGATATCGCGCCATGCTTCCGAAGGCTGGCTCAAGCGAAACGGCCATGTCCTGCGCATTCGAAACGCTGAGACCGGCAGCGAAAAGGCTGGAAGCCGCCGTTGAAAGAATAAGGACAGAAACAAGTCCCCCAAGGCCGATAGAGACCGCCGAATCCCTGCGCGCCTCATTGAGCCGACCCGGATCATGCCAATGTCGCTTCGATGCCGCGGCGTGCAGGAACAAATTGTATGGCACGATGGTCGTTCCAATCAGCGCAATCGCGGTCAGTTGGGCACCATCAGGCACTTGCGGAACAAGGCCCGCAACAAGATCTGTAAGGTCCGGCCGCACCAGGATCGCTGCCATGATGAAGGCGAGGCTCATCAAGAGAACAAGTGCAACCAGTATGCGCTCGATCGGCTTGTAGTTGCCAATCACCAGCACAGAGGCCGCGATAACGGCAAGCACCACCACAAGAATGCGCCGCGTCCCCTCACCAAACAGCGCGTGCAGCCCCAGGACCCCGCCTGCCAGGTTGCCCCCTTCATACGCTGCGTTTCCGACGGCAAGCGCCAGAACGATCAGTCCTGCAGCACCGATCTTTACCGCGGGCACCCGCAGGCTTTTCATCAAGGCTTCGCCAAGTCCGAGACGTGCGCCGACGCCGAGACGCGTGGCCATGTCCTGCAGGATGATTGTCGCCACCGTTGCAAAAACGAGCGCCCAGATGAGCGCGAACCCAAAGTTTGCTCCAGCCAGCGTACAGGTGGTCACTGTTCCCGGACCTATGAAAGCTGCAGCGACAAGTGCTCCGGGACCAATCGAGATCTTCATGATTACGACAGCGCCCCTCAAACTCACACCAGATCGGGTTTGGCACAGTCTGGTTGCATATGTCGATACGGGCGCTCTTCCGGCAGGAAACGCTCGCGCACTGAATGGCCGAACGAAAATACCGCAGGCCGTTTCCAGCCTGCGGTACTCTTCACTCGGGTTATTTCCTGCCTAGAACTTCATCGTCAGACTGGCAGAGAGGCTTTGTCCACGGTCATATGTGTTGAACTCGGTGCGCCCGAGTCCGCCGCCGCTTACCTGGTACTCTTCATGCGCCTCGCCCAGAATATTGCGAAGCTTCAAGCTGAGGCTCAGATCCTGTCCCGAAATCATCAGATCACGATTGTAAACGGCATCAAGCTGCACGCCAGGCGACTCGATGATGTCAGGCAGGGCTGCCGTGGCGGAGTCGATCCCGCGCTGCAGGATCCTGTCATCGACCCAGTTCAGCAGGATGGTGAATTGCTCGTCGGCATTCTGCCAACCCACCTGCAGGTTCACGATATTCTCCGGGGTGCCTTGCAGATCAGATCCGTCAATGCCGAATGTCGAAGCATCACGCAGCGACCTGGTAATCGGATCGAATACGAGGTCACCCTCGCTCGCTTGAACTTCTGAACTTGTATAGGTGTAGTTCAGGGAGAACAGCCAGTCGCGATCTGCAACCCAGGAATATTCTGAGAAGACCGGAAGATCGAACGTCTTGCGATATTCGAATTCCCCGCCAAACAGTTCCGCTTTCGGTGAGTTGATAAACGTCGATTCAAACACGAAGGTCGATGTTGAGAACTGAACCTCTTCGATGGGATTTTCGATTTCCTTGAAAAAGCCGGCAAGCGTCACGAATTCATCGCGGCCGAGGTAATATTCCAGCCGGGCGTCGTAGTTCGTAAGTTCACTGTCGATCAGGCCATTATTACCCCGGTAGGAGCGTTCGCTTTCCGGGTCGAAGTATTGCGACAGGGCAAGTTCACGAAACTGTGGCCGTGTGATGGTTTGGGAATAGCCAAGACGCAACTGGAGATCGTCAGCGAAGTTCCAGGTCAGCGTCGCGGTTGGAAGGAAGTATTCATTTTCCAGCAAGGCTCCGCCCGTTCCGATGTTCCCGAAGCGGTCAAATGTCTCGACGGACTCTTCAGCCTCCTCATAGCGAACGCCAAGCGTTGTCTGGACGAAAGGCAGGATATCCATGTCCGCTTCGATGAAGGCCGCCATCACATCGAGATTGGCACGGTATGAATCGTTGGTTGACGTACTTTCGACCAGCTCAAAGCGGGTCGGATCAATATTGTCCGGCGAGAAGAGGAAGTCCGGACGGGCAATCTGCACGTCAAATGGCAGGGAGTTACCTCCGCCGAACCTGAAGCTCAGGGAGTCATAGGTACGGTCCGTTGTCGAATAGTCATAACCAGCCTTGAATACCGCTTCGCGATAGGAGCCGATTGGCAGTGTGTAGCTGACATCGCCGCCAATTGCAGCATTCTCATCGCTGAGCTCGGAGAAGCGGACATCATAGCTGTTGGCCACCGCATAACGGATGTTTCCATCCGCATCGATCAGGCGTCGAAGCGAACGTTCATATGGCGCATCGCGGCTCGATTCCGAAAGCGATCCACGCCAGTTAAAGGCAAAGTTGCCGAACTCGTGCAGGCCGCGCAGCTGGAAAAAGGCAAGCTCCCGCTCGAACCAGCCAGTGGATTCGTCATAGACGAGACCTGTCGCGCCTGGCGCGTTGAAGTCCCGGCCCGTGTCGATCTGTGCTTCCTTTGAGGTGGTGTGCACATAAAAGGCTGTAGCCTGAACCTCATTCAGGTCCCAGCCAAGTGTCGCTGAGCCAAGAGCATTGACCGTCGCATCGAGCGTGGTTTCCAGCGTTTCGAGATCCGTCCCGATCGTACCGCCCTGCACAAACTGGCGCCTTGCTTCCTGGATTTCCCAGGATTCGTCATAGCCAACGACACCGACAAGTCCGAGATCGAAAGACCCGAAGTCACCGCGCCAGCCACCATTCACGGACGCATTGAAATCCGGTCCGACTTCGCCGCGCTGAATCACAGCGAGCGGTGAATTGACGAGGCTTTCACCAGCAGCTTCGATTTCGGCATCGCTCAGTGAGCTGAGACGGGTTCCACTTGAAACAATGCTGGAGATAGGACCAGGCAGATCTCGAAGTCCGTCATCATAGCCTGTCCAGTCAGAATCGCTGCCGCGGTAGAAGATACCGTCCTGGAAGGTCGTCTCGCGATTGACGCCGATTCCGACTTTGAAGTTGGCATATGAATCACGCGGCATACGGACCGTTTTCAGGTCAATGACACCGCCGCCAAACTCGCCGGGATAGGCCGCTGAATATGTCTTCTGGACCGAGGCGCCTTCCAGCACTTCCGATGGGAAGAGATCAAGCGGCACCGTCCGGCGCAATGGTTCCGGGCTTGGCAGAGGGGAGCCATTCAGGAGGGCCGAGGAATACCTGTCGCCAAGGCCGCGCACGAATGCAAACTTCTCATTGACGACGCTGAGGCCGCTGAGGCGGGTCAGGGCGAGCGCCGCATTGGCATCACCCTGGCGTTCAAGGTCAGCGGACGAGAGGAAAGAAGCAACCTGAGAAGTCTCACGCTGTGGCGCAGGAATGAATTCACCGCGCACAACGACAGTGTCGAGGGAGCGGGCTTCGTCATCTTCATCTTCGACCGAGATCGGAGCATCAGCGTCTGCTTCCTGGGCTATAGCCTGCTGAAGCGGGAGGACTGTCACGGCGGTAGACAGCATCAGGTAGAAGTAAAACGTTCGATCAGACATTTGGAGGCGTCCTTTTCAGTCGGACTTGTGAATCTTGTTGTTGGGTCTTGGAGAGCAGAAGAGGTGCGCCAGACCGGAAATCGGTCCGGTCTGGCGCAGGTATCATCAGCAAGGGTCGGAGGCTTCGAGACCGCAGCTCCAGCCCTGCCACCATGTGTCCTGAGCATTCTGCACAGCGCCGATGTACGAAGTCGTCTCGAAGAATGAATCGAGGGTCGAAGCATCAAACGCAGTGACGGCAGCTTCGGCCGTACCGTTGACAAAGCTCGAAGTGAGCGTGGTCGCGACGTTCGACGTGTTGTTCGAACCGGCGGCGACAGCCTCACCCGGTGCGGTGACATCGTTGCCGGCCAGGGCGAGTCCGCCAGCACAATCGAACAGGACCGAGTCGAAGCTTGGATCGACACCGAGACCACCATATCCGACGACACCGTCACCAGCATCCTGCCAGCGGAAGCACTCAGCACCGTAGTCAACGACACCGTTTACATAGCGGCCGATCGTGTTGGTGTTCAGGCGGAAGGCGTTGGAGCGATTGCCGACAAAGGTGAAGTTCGAGATCGTCGCATCCGACCGAGGTGTGGCCGTGCCACCTGCACTCGATGCTTCGACGATATTGTCGCCACCATTCGCCCGCTGGACAACGATCGCGTACTGGATGTTGCCGTTGTAGCCGTTGTCGGTGTCGATGGAGTCGTCATCGTTCCCGGTCAGGACGAGGTAACGCAGGTTGACGTTGCCGCCGAAGAATTCAACGCCGTCATCAGAGTTGTTGTGGACCTGGATGTGATCAACCGTTGTACCGGCACCGATGCCGCCAAACGTGATGCCGTTCAGCTCGTTGCCGTCCGTGTTGATCGCAAAGCCTGCATACTTGACCTGCGTGTATGTCAGCGAACCTGTATTGCTTGCCGCATCGCCGCCGCCATAGACGGCTTCCGGTGCAGTCACACCTTCGATGATGTTTTCACACGCTGCTGTACCCGACGCTGCCGTTGGGCTGAGGCAGTTATTGATCGGCGCCTGGCCGAGAAGCACAAGACCACCCCACTCGCCGATGGCGTCGTCAGGAGCAGGCTGGCTGTTTGTCAGATCATCTTCAGACGTGAAGACAACCGGATCGGCACTGGTTCCGTTCGAGAAGATTTGCGAACCGCGGTTCACGACGAGATAGTCTTCACCGCTGTCACCAAAAATGGTCACGCCAGCTTCAATGGTCATTACAGCAGTGTCGCCATTCGGGTCAGTGCCGTCAGCACCTGCATCGACGCCGACATCAACACGGCCGTTCAGCTCATAGACATTGCCGCGCGTCAGGCGAATATCTTCGGTCTGGACGCCTGCAATGCGGCAGACGTTCTGGCCATCGAGATCGAGACCGGAATCGGTCGTACCGACAGGACATTCCGGATCTGGAAACACAGAGAAGGTCCAACCGGTCGCCCAGTTTGCATCTTCGGTTTCGGTGGGGCCGAAGGCACCAATATAGTCTGCAGCCTGGAAGAATGGATCAAGCGTCGTAGCATCAAAAGCCGGCACGCCGTCCTCAGCTGGTCCCGGGAAGAACAGGGCAGCCAGTGAGTTGGACACATCCGATGTGTTGTTCGAACCGGCGGCGACAGCCTCACCCGGTGCGGTGACATCGTTGCCGGCCAGGGCGAGTCCGCCAGCACAATCGAACAGGACCGAGTCGAAGCTTGGATCGACACCGAGACCACCATATCCGACGACACCGTCACCAGCATCCTGCCAGCGGAAGCACTCAGCACCGTAGTCAACGACACCGTTTACATAGCGGCCGATCGTGTTGGTGTTCAGGCGGAAGGCGTTGGAGCGATTGCCGACAAAGGTGAAGTTCGAGATCGTCGCATCCGACCGAGGTGTGGCCGTGCCACCTGCACTCGATGCTTCGACGATATTGTCGCCACCATTCGCCCGCTGGACAACGATCGCGTACTGGATGTTGCCGTTGTAGCCGTTGTCGGTGTCGATGGAGTCGTCATCGTTCCCGGTCAGGACGAGGTAACGCAGGTTGACGTTGCCGCCGAAGAATTCAACGCCGTCATCAGAGTTGTTGTGGACCTGGATGTGATCAACCGTTGTACCGGCACCGATGCCGCCAAACGTGATGCCGTTCAGCTCGTTGCCGTCCGTGTTGATTGCAAAACCTGCAAAACGAACCTGAACATAGCTGAGCGTGCCGGTGCTGTCTGCCGCATCGCCACCGCCATAGACGGCTTCCGGTGCAGTCACACCTTCGATGATGTTTTCGCACGCTGCTGTACCTGACGCTGCGGTTGGGCTGAGGCAGTTATTGATCGGCGCCTGGCCAAGAAGCACAAGACCGCCCCACTCCGAAATGTTGCTGCCGCCATCATCATTGGACGGATCTGAGTCGCCCTGACGCTCCAGGTCATCGGCGCTCGTGAAGATGATCGGAGCCGAAGCATCACCATCCGCAATGATCTGGGAGCCGCGATTGACAACAAGGTAATCATCACCGGACTCACCGAAGAGGGTTACACCGGGATCAATGGTCAGCGTTGCGGACGTACCGCCCGAACTACCGTCTGCACCGACATCTTCACCAATATCGACACGGCCGCTGAGGCGATAGGCAACGCCATCAACATTCGTAAGGCGAGTGTTGGCAAGAATGACGCCTGAGATGTCACAAGTTGTGAGGCCACCAACGCCGGCCCCTTCCGTAAAGCCGCTCGGACAGGATGCGGTGCCACCACCGCCTCCATCACCGCCGCCACCGCCGCCTGGAGGCGTGCCCGGATTGGTCGGCCCTGGAGACGAAATATCGCTTCCCTGCGTACAAGCAGCGACTGCGAGAAGCAGTGCAAAGGCGCTTCCTGCGGTTTTGAATGACATGTTTTAACCCCATCTTCCGAACGTTAACCAATATTGGATGCTTCAAGCATCTCGCTCGGGAGGGACCGCTATGCCTCTTTAGTGACGGCTGGATTACAGTTACTTTATAGTTTTGTGACGCCGCGACGGCATGGATGCCCTAGAGGGGCGAAACATCAGGATAACGCAGCCCAACCACCCCATAAGCAACTGTATTTACAGAATAAACCACCTTGCCTGCCAGTGTTGCATTTTGGCCGCGAGCCGCTGAATTTTCTCAGCAGTCGCCCGAACAACACGGTCTGGACAGCCTTAGCGCAGTGATAGATGACCTCTTCGTAAGGTCGCTTTGCAACCCCAAGCGCAAATGGCCTTGGTGGTAATCTGTATGCGGATGACATCAAAAAAGCGGCGTTCCAACTTTCGTCGAAACGCCGCTCAGGTCTCATGAGACCCGTAAAGGTCTCAGCTGAATTCGTCAGACCTATTTTATATCGAAGCGATCAAGCTCCATAACCTTTGTCCAGGCTGCCACGAAGTCGTGTACAAATTTCGCCGAGCAATCAGCTTGTGCGTAGACTTCGGAAAGTGCCCGCAGCTGCGAGTTGGAGCCAAACACAAGATCGACACGGCTCGCGGTCCACTTCAGTTCACCCGTTGAACGATTGCGGCCCTCATAGAGGTGCTCGTTTTCGTCGGATGCTTTCCATGCGGTATTCATGTCGAGCAGGTTGGTGAAGAAGTCATTCGTCAGCTGGCCTTCACGCTGGGTGAAGACACCATGCTTCTCGCCGCCATGATTCGCACCGAGGACACGCAGGCCACCGACAAGTACCGTCATTTCAGGTGCGCTGAGAGTCAGGAGCTGCGCCCGATCCACGAGAAGTTCCTCTGTCGGGACGACCCGCGCCTTAGGCTCAACATAGTTACGGAAACCGTCAGCCCGCGGCTCTAGCGGCTCAAAGGACTTCGCGTCGGTCTGCTCCGCCGTGGCGTCAGTCCGTCCCGGCGTGAATGGCACGGCCAGATCATGACCGGCATCTTTTGCGGCTTTTTCAACGGCTGCCGAGCCGGCCAGAACGATAAGGTCAGCCAGGGACACTTTCTTGTTTCCCGATTGGGAATCATTGAACGCACTCTGGATTCCTTCAAGCGTGGCAAGCACCCTTGAGAGCTTCTGAGGTTCGTTGACTTCCCAGTCCTTCATGGGGGCAAGCCGGATGCGCGCGCCATTGGCGCCGCCGCGCTTGTCCGAGCCACGGAAGGTCGCAGCCGACGCCCAGGCCGCTGACACCAATTCCGAAACCGACAGGCCCGAAGCCAGAATCTTGGACTTCAGGTCTGTAATATCCGCCGCGTTGATCAGGTCGTGATCAACTTCCGGAACCGGGTCCATCCAGATCAGCTCTTCCTGAGGGACCTCAGGACCGAGATAACGCACTTTCGGCCCCATATCACGGTGGGTCAGCTTGAACCAGGCGCGGGCGAAAGCGTCAGCAAACTGGTCAGGATTTTCGTGGAAGCGCTTGGAGATCTTGAGGTACTCAGGATCAGTCTTCAACGCGAGGTCGGTGGTCAACATGATCGTCTTGACCTTCTTTCCGGACTCGTGGGCATCCGGTGCGAGGTCATCCTCGGCAACGTTCTTTGGCGTCCACTGGTGAGCGCCGGCCGGGCTCTTTGTAAGCTCGTACTCATAGGCGAACAACATGTGGAAGAAGTCAGCGCCCCACTTGGTCGGGTTGGGCGTCCAGGCACCTTCAAGACCCGAGGTAATGGTGTGACCACCAATGCCGCTCTCATGTTCACTGGCCCAGCCTATACCTTGCGCGGCAATGTCTGCGCCTTCCGGCTCTGCGCCAACCAGCGATGCATCGCCCGCACCGTGACACTTGCCGAAAGTATGACCACCTGCGATCAGCGCGACAGTCTCTTCGTCATTCATGGCCATACGGGCAAACGTATCGCGAATGTCGAATGCCGCGGCCATCGGATCAGGATTGCCGTCCGGGCCTTCAGGATTGACGTAAATGAGGCCCATCTGCACTGCAGCCAGCGGATTCTCGAGCGCGCGGCCTTCGCTATAACGGCTGTTTGGGTTGTCGCTCGGGGCGAGCCACTCTTCCTCGGTGCCCCAGTAGACGTCCTGTTCCGGTTCCCAGACATCTTCACGCCCACCACCAAAGCCGAAGGTCTTGAAGCCCATATCCTCAAGCGCGCAATTGCCCGCGAGGATCATCAGGTCGGCCCATGACAGTGCATTGCCGTATTTCTGCTTGACCGGCCACAGGAGACGGCGGGCCTTGTCGAGATTGGCATTGTCCGGCCAGGAGTTGAGCGGCGCGAAGCGCTGCTGGCCCGAACCTGAACCACCGCGGCCGTCGCCGATCCGATATGTGCCAGCGCTGTGCCAGGCCATGCGGATCATGAAGGGGCCATAGTGATCATAGTCAGCTGGCCACCATTCCTGAGAGGTGCGCAGCACTTCAAAGATGTCCTGCTTCACGGCTTTCAGGTCGAGCGTCTTGAAGGCTTCTGCATAGTCGAACCCTTCATCCATCGGATTCCCGTAAGGATGGTTCTGATGGAGTATGTCGAGATTTAGCAGCTTCGGCCACCACTCCTTGTTGCTTCTTCCCTTGAAGACCCAGTGCCTGTCGCCTCCACCGGTAACCGGACATTTCATGTCATCAGCCATTTCTCTCTCCATTTTTTGCTAGCGTAAATTCAACCTATGCCCCCACGGTAACGATTCAACGACCATCGCTCCAGTCGATTTTACGAGGACTATCTATAGGAATTTTCTTTAGGTCATGCCTGGGCGGGCAGGTTTTGGCTTGAAGCAGCATCATTTCATATTCCCGACCGCTTCTCAGAGTGTCCTGCCTCGACACCCGCCGACAGATGGTCCTAGGCTGCAGCTTGGTAAAATCTGGAGAAAAACATGCGCGTCGGGATACTGGGTCTTGCTTTGATTTTGTTTAGCGCCTGCGTTTCGACTGGCGAGCCAGCAAGACCGGCCGCGAACAACGCCCTGCTTGAGGGCTTCTTCAAGCTCGATGTGAACGCCGCAGAGAACAAGATTCTTGCTGTTCTGCCGCCCCCCGATGACGACGGAATTTCTCTGCGCATGATCCACAGCGTACGCCTGACCGCCGGTCTCGGCTCAAACCCTGTGGGTCTTGATCGCGGATGGGGCAGCAGCGGCGAAATCATGGTGTTCCGAAAACTGGGCAACAAGCTCATCATCGAGGTCGAAAACCAGACCTACCGCGCCAACCCCGACAATCCGCTCGAAGCGCGGGCTGTCCGCGAAAGTTTCGCCACATCCTTTGTAGGAAGCACCGAGATCATTTCGGAAAATGGCAGCCTGACCGTCGACCTCACAGACTATCTGACGAGCGATGCACTTAACCTCGTTCAATATCTCAAGGATGCTGATCAGGGCAGTTTTGCAATCGCGCAAGACCGGACACTTGTTGACACCAGCAAGGCGTTGGTCTTTCCCGACAATGTCGAGATCGATGTTTTTATGACACTTACCAGCGCCGCCCCCGGACGCGAGGTTTCGACAACGGCCGCCAATGGCCGGGATGCAACCCTGGTCCAGCACCACTCTTTCGTGCGTTTGCCAGAAGACGGATTTACGCCCCTGCCCTCAGACCCGCGAGCCGGGGCCATTGAGGAAGTCCATTACGACTATAGTGCAGATCTGGCCGACCCGATTGAGCGCCGTCTCGCACGTCGTTACCGGCTTCAGAAGAATGCGGCGGGCGAAACAATCAACCCGATTGTCTTCTACATCGATAGCGGTGCGCCAAAGGCAATTCAGGCCGCACTTGTCGATGGCGCAAACTGGTGGACCGATGCTTTCGCAGCCGCCGGATATCCAGACGGCTATCGCGTCGAGATCCTCCCGGAAGACGCTCATCCGCTGGATGTCCGCTATAATGTCGTCCAGTGGGTCCACCGGCAAACCCGTGGGTGGTCATATGGCGGCGGGGTCTCTGATCCGCGGACGGGTGAAATGCTCAAGGGCCATGTCATCCTTGGATCGCTGCGGGTGCGACAGGACAGGATGATCTTCGAAGGACTCGCTGGTACCTCCAAAACGGGCAGTGGCGCCGATGATGATCCTGTCGAACTGGCCCTCGACCGCATCCGGCAGCTTTCAGCGCATGAAATCGGCCACGCACTCGGCTTCGCCCACAATTTCGCGGCCAGTACATATGGCAAGGGTTCGGTCATGGATTACCCGGCCCCCGACATCCGCATAACGAACGGCGCGCTCGACTTCAGCCACGCCTATGGTGTTGGCATTGGCCCTTGGGATAAATTCGCGGCAACATGGCTTTACGGCGACATATCCCGTTCAGACCGTGATGCGCTCGTTCAGGACGCGCTCGCCAAAGGCCTGGTCTTCGTGGCTGACTCAGATGCCAGAAGTGCCGGCACAGGACACCCGCTCGGAAACATCTGGGACAATGGACCCGATCCGGTTGCTGCTCTGAACGACGCCATGGCCGTACGCCGTATAGGTCTCGACACGTTTGGTCGCGACCGTGTGCAGGCCGGCCAGCCTGTTGCTGACCTCAACAAGGTCATCGTGCCCATATATCTTTACCATCGTTACCAGACAGCAGCAGCTGCCAAGCTCATCGGCGGGATGAGTTTCAACTACGCCCTGCGAGGAGATGGCCAGCCCGGCGCCGAAATCGTGCCCGCCGCCCGGCAACGCGACGCGCTTGATGCAGTCCTTCAGACGATCGATCCAGCCGCGCTGGATGTCAGCGATGACGTGGTCAGCCTGCTAACGCCCGGTCTCGTCAGCTACAGCCTGGCAGATAGCGGGCGCGAAATGTTTGAAAACTCTGCCGATCCGGCCTTCGATGTCCTTGCCGCTGCCGATACCGCGGCCGATCTGACATTTGATATTCTGCTTGAGCCCCGCCGCGTCGCACGTCTCATCGAATTCAGGCGCCGCGATCCGTCCCAGCTCAGCGCAGGCGAAATGTTTTCGGCCATTCAGCAGAAAGTACTCGATACTCCTGTATCGTCGCGCACGCAGGCCATCGCGGACAGCATTGAGGCCCGGTATGCTGTCGCATTGATGGACCTGATGGTCGCTGACACGTCACCTGCAGTCGAAGCCGAAGCCCATGCGGCTCTCACATCCCTGCTCGCCGCTACAAGGTCATCAAATCGCACCAATGCAGCATGGCTAGGCAGCAGGATAGAGGGCTTCCTGGACGACCCGTCAGGCTATGAGGCCGCAGAGGCAAAGTCTGGAGACCTTCCGCCCGGCGGACCGATCGGCATGGACGCATACGAAACCTGCTGGCACTGCGAACCTCTTTAAAGGCAGGCCGTCAGTAACGGCCGCCCAGCGCGACATAGAGATTTATCGCTGATGTCAGCCGATCGAGACGCCCCTGCACGTAATTGGTGGATGCCGTGAAATAGGTCTGCTGCGCCGTCAGCAAACTTGTAAGGTCATCCGAGCCGGCGCGGTATCTGAGTTCGGCTGCATTTAGCGCATCGAGGGCCGCATCCCGTGCGATCAGCAACTGGTCTTCACGGGCCTCGTTGGACTCAACAGATTTCAGGCTCACATCCACATCGCGCAACGCGCTGAGGATTGATTGGCGATAGCCAGCAAGCTGTGCCTCACGACGCGCTTCAGTGCCTTCAAGCTGGCCTTCAAGCCGTCCGCCGGAGAAGATCGTCTGAGCGAGCCCGGCGCTGAGCGAGCCGGTAAGGCTGCCTCCGCCCGTCAGCAAGCCGGAAAGTCCGGCTCCGAGATCAATCGTCGGGAAGAAGGCGGCACGCGCGGCGTTTATGCTCGCATTTGCGCTGCGCAGGTTCGCTTCGGCTTGCATCAGGTCCGGACGGCGCAGCAACAAATCCGACGGAAGCCCTGGTGTTGCAGTGGGCAAGGCGATAGCGAGAATGTCTTCGCTTGGCGCACCATAGCCTTGCGGCGTGCGCCCCAACAGAATGGCGAGCGCGGTTTCAAAGCCTGTAAGCTGGGCTTCCAATTGCGGGATACGCGCACGGGCATTCGCGAGCTGGGCGCGCTGGCTCGAAACGTCAAAACCGGAAATCGCGCCAGCCTCATAACGGACCTCAACGATGTCGAAAATACGTTCGGAGATTTCCAGGTTTTGCTGAGCCACATCCAGCTGCTCGCGTGTCGCCAGCAAGCTGAAATAATTGGTCGCAACATCGGATTGCACAGTCAGCTCAAGCGCCCTTTGCGCGAAGACCGCCGCATCAAGACTGGCCAGAGCCGAATCCCGGTTGGCAGCGTTCGCTCCGAACAGGTCCAGCTGGTAGGATGCTGAAAGCCGCCCGCTGGAACTGATGTCATCGAGACCTGCACCCGTATCGCTGGATGCCGATAGGCTCCCGCTCGCCTGAGGCAGGAAGGCAGCGTTGGAAACTTTCAGGGCTGCCCGCGACGCATCAACATTGGCGAGCCCCTGCGCCAGTGTCTGGTTCGCGTCCAGTGCTTCGAAGACCAGCGCATCAAGCGGGCCAGATTCGAAATCCTGCCACCATACGCGATCACGCACGTCCATGTCGTCCATGTCGCCAGCATAGTCATAGGATGCTGGCAGCGTGAGGCCAGGGGCCGTGCCGGACTGCTGCTCAGGGCCGATGGCAGCGCAAGCTGACAGAACGAGGAAGGACGCGGAAAACAGTAGCGGTCTGATCATGTTATTACTCCGAAGCCAGCGCTGTGACAGGGTCCAGCCGCGCCGCCTTGCGGGCGGGCAAAAGGCCAAAGACGAGGCCGGTCGCAAGCGCAGAGGTGAAGGCGAGAATGGCGGGTAAGGCGGTTACGGCAACGGTCATCCCGCTGGAGGAAAGTATAAAGCAGACACCAAGCCCGATCAGGACGCCGGCAATCCCGCCCAGTCCACCAACCACAAGCGCCTCCACGACAAATTGCGTCATGATATCAGATCGCCGTGCCCCGGTTGCCATGCGAACGCCGATTTCGCGTGTGCGCTCCGATACGCTCACCAGCATGATATTCATGACGCCGATGCCGCCAACCAGCAGGGAGATCGATGCAACAGAGCCAAGAAGGATGGAGAAGGAGTTCTGGGTTTCCTGAACCGACTCCAGGATCGACGCGGTATTGCGAAGCTGGAAGTCTTCCGTTCCGTGCCGCGCGAGCAGCAGGTCAGTGGCCGCATTTTCCGTCTCGCCAATCCTGTCAGTATCGTCGACAGCAATCGTGATTGAAGAAAGGTAGTTCTGACCGAATATCCGCATCATGCCGGTCGTGATCGGCACCAGAGCGATGTCATCCTGGTCCTGTCCCCACGAAGATGCGCCTTTCTCCTCAAGGATACCGGCCACTTCAAACGGTGCTCCGCCAAGGAAGACATATTCGCCCACCGCGCCTTCTACATTGTCGAACAGATTACCTGCAGTCGTTGTGCCGAGCACGACCACACCAACCCGGCGATCGATATCGTCTTCGGTGAAGAAACTACCATATTTCAGGCCACGGTTCTGAGCGACTGGCCAGCTCTCGGAAACGCCTTCGACAGAACTGCGATAATCATTGTTTCCAACGCGCATGGTTGCACTGCCAGACCGCGAGGGAACGGCCGCCAACACATTGTCCAGCTCTTCAAGCGCATCGGCATCCTGCAGCGTGAGCGTCGCTACGGCATCCCCGCGCATACGCGTTCCGGGCGCACCCGGACGGACAAAAAGCAGGTTTGCCCCCATGGATTCAAAGCGCGACATCACCTCGTTCTGGCTGCCCTGCCCGATTGCCAGCATTGCGACCACGGCAGACACACCAATGACCACACCAAGCAGTGTCAGCGCGGTCCGGAACAGATTGGCGCGCAACGAACGAAACGCCATTTTCACCGCTTCAATCACCTGCACGATGGGTGACGGGCCTTTGCGCGTATACCGATAGCCAGCGTCTTCAGCCTGAATGTCGCCTGACGATCCGGTGTCGGACACGATCCGGCCATCGGTAATCTCGATCACGCGCTTGGCCCGAGCCGCGACTTTCGGGTCATGCGTGATGAGAATTATGGTCCGGCCGGACGCATGCAGGTCTTCGAGCAAATTGAGGAGCTCGGCGCTCGAGCCAGAATCGAGCGCGCCAGTCGGTTCGTCAGCCAGAATGACTTCGGCATCGTTGACCAGAGCGCGGGCAACGGCCACGCGCTGTTGCTGACCACCGGAGAGCTGGCCTGGCTTGTGATCAAGGCGCTCCCCCAATCCCAGCCGTTCGAGAAGGCCTGCCGCTTTTTCACGGCGCTCCTGCAGTTTGAGCCCAGCATAGACCGCCGGCAGTTCTACATTTTCCGCAGCACTGACACTCGCCAGCAAATTATACCGCTGGAAGATGAAGCCAAAGGTCTGGCGTCGCAGCGATGCAAGGGCGTCGGCATCAAGGGCCGCAATGTTCTGGCCGCGGATGCGGTATTCCCCGCCGGTCGGTTTGTCGAGACAGCCGAGCAAGTTCATCAGCGTCGATTTGCCAGAGCCGGACTGGCCGACAATGGCGACAAACTCACCGGGTTCTATCGACAGGCTGACGCCGTCCAGGGCACGCACTTCAGTGTCGCCTGCCCCGTAAAAGCGGGAAACATTATCAAGTTCGATCAAGGGCTGGGTCATGATCTGTCCTAGCCGCGACGGCCAAAACCAGGCCCACGCCGCATGCCACCACGGCTATCGCGTTCCGGGCGCTCTATCTTCACCTCACCAGTGACCACGGTCTGACCGGGCTCCAGCCCATAAATGATCTCGGCCTGCGTCCGCGTCTTCAGACCGACGAGTACGCGCTGCGGGATTGGCTCGCCCGCATCATCCATGACGAGAACCATGGCGGTCGCGGCCTCTGGATTGGCTTCGCGGGCGGCCCTGAAAGCCTCGCCTCTCTCACTGCCGCGTTGGTCTGCAGGCGGCTGCGCTGCATCGGCCTGCATGAACCCGCCGCCTCGATTACCCCGCGACTGATCGCTACCCGCCACAGCTTCATTGCCTGCTGGACGCTGGCGGCGCTCAGGCGCGGCCTGAAGCGCCGTGACGGGCACCAGAACGGCATCGTCGGCTGACCCGGTCACGAAGAAGACTTGCGCTGTCATTTCTGACCGCAAACGACCGCCCGGGTTATCAACATCGAGGAGTGCCTTATAGAGCACCACATCATTCAGGACTTCCGGGGTCGGCAAGACCTGGCGGACCGTCGTGTCCCAGCGCTTGTCGGAATCACCCAGCGTATTGAAATAGGCCTCCTGCCCGGTTTCGATACGCAATACGTCCGCCTCGGAAACATCTGTCTCAACGGTCATGATCGAAAGATCAGCAATGGTAAGAATGGTCGGAGCTGTCTGATTGGCGTTCAGTGTCTGGCCCTCATCGGCCTCAAGTGAAACGACTGTGCCGCTGGTTGGGGCATAGATTTTTGTGAATTCGAGCGTGGCGAGATCAGCCTGCAGGGTCGAGCTCTGACGTTCGATCTGGGCATCGATAGCCGTCAGCCGCCCCTGTGCGATCGCATACTCAGCCTGCGCGGCCTCATAGTCTGCTTTTGCAACGGCATCGGCTTCGAACAACATCGACGCGCGGTCAGCAGACGCTTTCGCCAGGTCGAGAGAGGCTTTCTGTTGGGCGCGATTGGCTTTTGTTTCTTTCAGCTGCGCACGATCAGCCTCAACTTGCGTGAGCGCGATGGTCGGGTCGATCTGGGCAAGGAGATCCCCCTTCTCGACCTTGTCTCCAGCTTCAACAAATAGCTCTTGCAACTGGCCCGATACCTGCGCACCGACGACCACCGACTCTTTCGGCGTAATCTTGCCAGCTGCCGATATCGTGACCGCTATATCGCCGCGCGTTACCTGCGCCGTCTGGTATTCGGGAGCCTTGTCGCCACCAGCGATGGCCTTGTATCCAAACCAGCCAATGGCCGCCACGATAATGGCAACCGCGATCAGCACCAATTTTCGGCTAAAGATAGAACGCGATTTGTTCATAAGGTCACCTGAAGCCTTCCGGAGGCATGTTTGTTTCTACGCAGGCTGTAACGACCCGACAGTGCAATTCCGTCGCCCTTTAAGCGCAATTAACTGAAAATCTCTCACAACGCTGGAATTGCCGGAGTCCAGATGAGCAGATCGCCCTTTCGAAACCTGACGATAAGGTTTCACGGCAGGCCCGAAACGGCCCCTCTTCTGAGGCTGTTTTTTTTCGCCTGTCGCGAGATATCGCTTGAAGATTATCCCCCAAACCGTTGATAAACATGAAATTAGTTGAGAATTTCTCAATCTTTCTCTTGCGCTTGAAGGCATTTAATTACATAAATGCAATATTAACTGACCGTAACATTGGCGGTTGCCTTGCAATCAATCGGACGCACGCCGAGCGCTGGTCTCAGGCATGATGCTTGCGAGTTCAGTGAGTATACTAAAGGGACACACCGGGGACACACGATGAAAAAAGCACTAATTCTCGCGGCTTCATCGCTGGCAATTGCCAGCGCAGCATCGGCTCAATTGTCGCAAACCGCCAATATTGAACAAATCGGACAAGCCAACTCAGCTGATGTTGATCAGGTCTCAGGGAACCAGGGTTCCTCAGACATTGGTCAGTTCGGAAACGACAACCTGGCCGAAGTGACTCAGTCGGATAATGCAAGCGGCGGTAGTTTCGCTGCGCCATCGAACGACGCCTTGATCACCCAGATCGGTAATAGCTCACGGGCCCGGATTCTTCAGACAAACAACACGGGCACCGCCTCTTCGAATACTGCGGAAATCAACCAGCACGCTTCAGGCGTATCCGGTCTACCGTCCGGTTATTCCCTGAACGGCAAGATTGTTCAGCGTGGATCCGGCAACTTTTCCACCATCGACCAAAGCGTTGGACATCCAGGTTCGGGGTTCACTGCCAGAAGCAGGCAGGTCGGCGCTGACAACACTTCCACGATCATGCAGTCAGACGCGCTTTCAGATGTCAGCCCTTATTCAGACGTCGATGTGATCCAGACCGGTGACACGAACCAGTCCGAGGTCAAACAAGGCGGTTCAGACTCCTTTGTTACACTGTTCCAGACTGGCACAGGCAACGAGTCCCGAATTCTGCAAAACTACAATGCTGGGCAGACGGCGACGGTGTTTCAGGAAGCCAGTGACAGCCAGAACTGGATTGACCAGGAAGCTGAGTATGTGACCGCATCCGTGCACCAGACAGGCACATCAAATTATTCGAACATCTGGCAGCGTCTAGGCGCGAATAACGCCGAAACCATAATCACCCAGTCAGGTAATGAGCAGATCAGTTTCGTCGAACAGGGCAACGAACTGGCAACGGCTACCGTCACACAGAGCGGCGCGCTGAATACTAGCCAGATCGTGCAGCACCCTGGCTCAGAAGCGGTCGCAAACATCATCCAAGGCGGAACGTCAGCTCGCTCAGGCATAACGCAAGCTGGAGACACCCAGTTTGCTGATGTGTTGCAATCCGGATACGGAAACAACAGCCAGATATGGCAAGGACTCGACGAAACAGGGGCCGTATTCGGCGCTAGCTCGGGCAATATGGCTGTGGTTTCGCAGACCACCGAAAACAACGACAGTTCCCTCGTCCAGCTGGGCGATGGCAATATGGCGACTGTTTACCAGACGGTGACAAGCAGCAATACCTCGAGCGTATTCCAGAACGGCCAGAGTAACTCGGCATATGTAACCCAGTAGGGGCCGACAGCACGTCGCTTGAACGACAAGTATCGTTTGGCCAAACGCCCGAAATGATTCTGCGGTCGCAACGAAAAGGCATGCCAGACACACGCTTGCCACGACTCTCTCCCGTTAGGATGAGTATCAATTCAGCTACTTGGCGTGAGTGCGGCTAAACCACTTTTCCTGTTCTGGGGCCTGTGGGTGTAGAGAATGGCTGTCTACAGGCATGATATACGCTGATGTGGCAAAGCGCTTGCAATCAGTTACAGGCACTGTCGTGAAAGACGTTTTCGCAGAATTGCGTTAAGGACCAACGAATGTCGCTTTCTCTAATCGGAGCTGTGTTCGCAGCGATCGGCGCTGTGTCGATGTTCTGGACGAGGCTTGCGACTTTCCGGGTCCTGTGCGTCGCTGTGTTATTCGGCGCCGCTTCAGCAATCGTCATGGGCCCCGCCAACATTACGCCCGGACATCTGGTTCTCGGCCTTTTCGGTCTGGCTTTCGCACTTCGGCAGAATGGGCTGGAGAGCCTGGCTGTTCAAATGTCCTTTCCCAAAGCAGGCTTTTATCTGCTTCTCATCACCGTCTGGTCGGTCTTCAGCGCGATGATCTTCCCGCGCATCTTCAGCGGTCTTGTCTATGTGATCCCCGTGAGCACCCAGCTGCCAGTATATGTTGCACAGCCCCTGGGCCCCTCTTCGTCGAACATCACACAGTCAATCTACATGATCGGCAATCTGGTGGCATTTTGCGGGGCGGCTGCCCTTGTCAGAACTCACAAACTCTTCCTCAGTGCCGCCTTTGCATTGCTGGTTGCGGGTTACATTAACCTGGCAATTGCCGTGCTGGATTCGGTTACATACACCGCCGGTGTCCCACATCTCCTGGATTTCATGAGAAACGCCGATTATGCCCAAGCCTATAGCGCCCTCGTGCTTGGCATGAAGCGTATCACCGGCTCATTTCCCGAGGCATCCTCATTCGCGACCTTCAGCGTAGGGCTCTTTGCGTTTGCTTTCCGTCTTTGGCGAGGCGGCGTACATACCGTGTATTCGGGCTATCTCGCACTCGGGACCTTCATGGCAATCATGCTGGCCTTTTCCTCGTCCGGATATGTCGCCCTGGGCGTCTACATGGTCATGATCTATTCGCGAAACCTCGCCGGCATTGATGTTGTAAAAGGCCTCCCGAACCAGACCGGGACGCAACGGCGCTTGTTCATCGCACTAGGCCCGCTTGCCGCGCTCATCGTCGGCATAATCGCTGCATTCCGTCCAGATATCCTGGATCCGATCACAGCCATGTTCGACGATTCAATCACGACCAAACTGTCAAGCGACAGCGGTGAAGAGCGAATGGCGTGGAACATGGGCGGGATATCAAACTTTCTTGGGACTTATGGCCTCGGCGTTGGGCTGGGTGGCGTCCGCGTGTCCAGCATTCTCATTGGCATTCCAGCCAATATTGGTATCGTGGGGACGCTGCTAATGGTGGTCTTTTTCATACGCGTTTTCACAGTGCCCAACCATCTCCAGTGGGTGAAGCAGACCGAGTTCGGACAAGTTCAGGCTGCGGGACGCTCTGCATGTTTTGCAATCCTGATCGGCGCTGCGATATCGGCGACCACGATGGATTTGGGCCTGTTGTTTTACATTTGTGCGGGACTGGCTTGTGCGCCCGCAATCCCTTACGGAAAGCTAGGCGGAGCGTATCCGGAAAATCCACCGAAAAGCATCCGTGCAAGCCTGCCATGAGACAGGTAATGATTAATGTGAGCGTTAAGATCAGGCACCTAAATTACAGACTTTACAAAAGGCCCTTAGACAAGTTGAGCATACAACATAGCTTACTATCCAGTAGCCGGACTTCGGGTTGGGTTCTTGCGCAAAGCAATAGTCAACACGTCAAGGGAAAACCCCTTCGCACTTAAGTGACAGGGGAAGAAACAGGACAGCATGCTTCGTCGAAAAGTCATCTCAGCAACAATCGCGCTCAGCGGCTTCATGGCACTCGGAAGAGGCCTTGAACTTGTTGGCACACTAATCGTTGCGAGACTGGTTGCGCCGGAGGCTTTTGGTATTGTTGCGGCTGCGCTGATCGTGATGCAGCTCACCGCTTCACTCACTGAGCTGAACATCTACGACGCGCTTATCCAGAAACTCGACATTATGCGTGTCGACTACGACACCGCTTTCACATTCAGCGTGCTTCGCGGGCTCATCATTTCCCTCACGATGCTTATTGCGGCCTATCCGGTTGCATTGGTCTTTGGTGAAATGGAAATTGTGCCCGTGATTGCGGCGCTCAGTCTAGCTCAGCTCGTATTGTCATTGCGAAGCCTGAAGCTGGCGGAATACGCACGGCGGGTCGAACCAGCCATGCCGGCACTTGTCTCATTCTTCGGTAAACTGGTTGGGTTTGTGACGACAGTCACTCTCGCATACGCGACAGGGTCCTACTGGGCGATTGTCTACGGGTTGATCGTAGGAAACGTCATCGACACAGTGCTGAGCTATGTGATCGCCCCTTATTTCCCACGCTTTTCAATGAAAAGCGCACGATGGCTATTTTCGTTTACCGGCTGGATGAATTTGTTCGCCATAACCGGTGCAGGGATTGCACAATTTGATCGCTTTTACCTTGGTACGCGCCTTGGAGAAGCGGTTCTCGGAATATACACATTGGCGACCAGTGTTGCGAGCCAGGTCGTCTGGTCTCTGGCCGCTCCCATCATGAACGCGCTGTTTGCGGGATTATCCAGCATCAAGGATCAACCCGAACGCCTGAAATCAGGTTATCTTCTAGGGCAAGGTGTCATCGTTGCGATCATGATGCCGATTGGCGCTGGACTGGCGATCATATCGGCCCCGCTTGTTCAGCTCGTGCTCGGACCGGACTGGATGCTCGCTGTTCCTATTATTTCAATCGTTGCACCAGCTACGGCCTTTCACATGATGAGCGTAGGCGCGCACGCCCTCGCCCTGGCGCTTGGCGAACCCAAGCAGTTGTTTTTGCGGAACCTGATTGGTCTGGGGGTCTCAATCCCCCTCGTCATTATTGGTATTCTCATTGCCGGACCGATCGGCGCCGCCTGGGCAAGGGCCGCGACCATTCTCGTCATCGTCTTCCTGAACCTTCAACTGGCAAAGACACTCCTCGGACTGGACGTCCACCGGCAATTTGCAAATTGCGCAAGGAGCTTCGCGAGTTGTGCTGTTATGATTGGTGTCGTGTATGGTGCGGTAGAATCCAACCTGATCGTATCGGCATCAGAACCCAGCTGGATCGAGATCGCGGCTCTGGTCATTTTGGGAGGTGTCGCCTATACGGCAACCCACGCCATGATGTGGTTTCTCGCCGGCTGTCCGGATGGGATCGAACGCATTGTTACGAAAGCTGCTCGTCGTGTTTTCGCCTGATAACATGCGGAGTTTTCAAGGAAAGGTATGCTCAATGAACAATCCGGACTGCGTGATATTTGGGCTGAAACAGATTGCAATTGTGCGTCGCAATATGTTCATTTCCAGTTTCGGCCAGATGCCGTATAACTCAACACCAAGAGGACTTTGGCTCTAATTTGTAGTGCCGTACCAGGGGAACGTTCTCGATGCAGTATAGATCTTTCGCAGATATGAACTCGCGCATCCTGCAAAGTCGATATTCTCTCCCCGAGAAAATCGACCTTGTTGTCGGGATTCCGCGCAGCGGGCTGATTGCAGGGAACTTCCTTTCCATTGCGATGAATATTCCGCTCACAGATCTGGCTGGACTGCTGGAAGGCCGGCTGTTCGAAGCCGGCACCACCAAGAAGAGACCCAATTTCGAACGCGCTCTCGCGCCGGACAGAACCGTTGTCATACTCGATGACACGGTCGGTTCGGGGCGTGCACTTCGCGCCGCACGGGAGCGCGTCGAGGCTTCTGGAATCGAAGGCAAGTTTTTCTATTGTTCGGTTTACGGAGAGATGAAATCGCATCCGGACGCGGACCTTGTCATGGAAAGCCTTGGCGGGCCGGCCTTGTGTGAATGGAACATCATGCACGACCGCGTACTCGCCTCGTCCTGCTTCGATATTGATGGCGTCATCTGCAGCAATTGTCCCAAGGCCGATGATGATGACGGCGTCAGGTACGCAGCCTTCCTGACGAATGCGACGCAGCTCTACCTGCCGACACGGACGGTCAAATACCTTGTCACGGCCCGCAAGGAGAAGTACCGGGCCCAAACGGAAGCATGGCTCCAGAAGCACGGCGTCGAATATGAGCAACTCATCATGATGCAACCGGAAGAGGAAAAGCTCTCCCACGGAGCTTATAAAGGTAAATTCTTCAAATCAGTCGACGCCCTGCTTTTTGTCGAGAGTGAGCATGATCAAGCAGAGGAAATTGCGCGCATTTCAGGCAAACCTGTCCTCAGTATAGAGGCGCAATACCTGGTCAGCCCAAAGCTGAGCCTGAATTCGGCGGCGCAGTCCCTGAAATCGATGTCCGCCTACAGAAAACACAATTGGGGTGGGCTTCATAATGGCAATTTCAGCGGCGTGAAGATAAGAATGCGCCAGCTGCTCGGAGACCGGACCTACCTGTCCCTGAAGCGTCTCGTCAAGCGATAGAGCTGGCGTCAGACCCAGTGGCTATCCGGACTGGTCAGGGCAGCGAGTAGGCTAAAACCAGCCTCTAACCGTCCAGCTCTCGTATCTCACCCCTGATCTGGCGGATCAGTTCCTGTCCGGCTTTCCGCCATGTGAAAGCCGACGCATGCGCCTTGACCCGCTCTGCTTGCTGCGCGCGGAATTCGTCATCCGAACGAAGATGTTGAACGATGGCCTTTGTCCAGGCTTCGACATCATGGGGTTCTGCATAAGTAGCAGCCTCACCGCAGACTTCCGGCACGGCGCCGCAGGGCGCGCAAATGGCTGGCGTTCCCAGCATCATGGCCTCGAGCGGCGGCAGCCCAAATCCCTCAGTCAGCGACGGGAACACCATGACCCCGGCAGATGACACAAGCCCCGTGAGTTCTTCATCACTGAGGAAGCCAGAGAATATGACATTGGACGGCAACTCAATGCCCGCGCTTTTGAAGTCATCTGGTCCGCTGCCGCCAAACAGGACCAGCTTGTATTGGGATAGCTCGGGACGCGAGAACGCGTTGATCGCAACCTCGATATTCTTGTGCGCCTGCGTATTAGAAAGCGCGACAGCGAATTTGCCTTGATCCAGTCCAAGCTTCTGGACGATGGCCCCGTCCGACGTGTGGCGCAGGACGTGATCCACTCCATTGTGGATGACATGGATTTTTTCCGCTGACGCGACCCCAGCCTTGACGAGTTCCTGCCTGGAATATTCAGATACGGTCAGCACCCGTCCGTGGCGCCTTCCGATAACAGGCAGCGCAAACTGATACCAGGCGCGGAATGGCCGGGAATAGCTTTGCGGCGTGATGAATGTCTGCGCATCATGGATCATCGTGATTGATCGCCGGGTCGCGAGCGGGGCCAGGTTGCAAAGGTTCACCAAGAGTGCACCATCGACGTGGCGTGGCAACTCAAATTGCTCCCAGACCTGCCAGGTGAGATGGCCGACAACTCGCTTGGGAAACGACACACCCTCAAGATCACGAGTGGCATCTTTCGGGCACAACAGGTCAAATTCCAGGTCGGCGGTTTCAGATTTCAGCTCATCGACCGCGCGTATCAGCTCTTCTGCAACGCGGTGAACGCCGGTCGGTTTGGCGGACAGGAATTTTCCGTTGAAATTGATCCGTGTCATTTGCTCGTTTCGCCAGTTCTCGCAGGGTCGGTGTCAACGGTTTTGCCATCACCGAACATTTCAGTCGGTTTGAAGTGGTGCACGATCCTTGCCAAGATTCCGTATCCGGCAAATGCGTATTTCACAGCGTGCAGCTACTTGAAATTGGCGTGATTGATGCCCCATCCAGCGGCGATCGCGAAGAGCGGCAGAATAGCAGCGCTGGCCAGCAAGGCGCGGCCACGCAGCTTCGCCATGCCGAGACCGTATACAATGCCAACGCATGACGCGAACACATCGCGCCAGCTGGCGGTGCGAACGTCCGACAGCGTCTTCTGCAGGAACTCCAGACCGATCGCAGCCAGGACGAGGAAAACGACACACACCCAGAAATGCCGAAGCGGTGTCTGACTGCGATGGCAGGCAAATGCGATGACCGTGAAGACGAGGATGTGTTCAGCTTTGTCGCTCAACACATGCTTGATCGGCAAGAGTCCGGCAGCCAGCACGACCGCTGCCAGGAGAACCAGCCCGAAGAAATGCAAGAGGGATTTGTTCACAGGCAGACGATTTCCGGCGCCAGTCCCATCGTTTCAAGCTCAGCCGCAATTTCATCGCGGTAAATCCGGTTCATGACAATCACAAGGTCAGGCCTGATCTCTTCAAGCTCACTCGGCGGCACAATACGCTGACCCGTTTTCGGCATGAAGTGGTTGTGCCGGTTCGGATTGATATCCGTGACATACTGAACGTCATTTGCGACGCAGAGCGACGTGAGGAACGCAACCGCCTTTGAGCCGGATCCCCAGAGGACGACTGTCTGGCCCTTGCCGCGAGCTTCCTGGACAATCGAGGCCCAGCGCGCCTTGGCCTGACGAACACGATCTGGAAAGCTTGTGACAAGTCGGGAAGTTTCTTCCAGGTCGGCTTCGATCGGCAGTGCCGCTTCATTGCCCGTGCCCGGCCGCGCTTCGATTGTCAGATACTGATCGTCATATTCAGTTGAAATGTCCGACACGGCAAAGCCGCTGGACCGGAACAGCCGCCCGAGCGAACCCGGCGTGAAGTATGAACAATGCTCATAATAGATGTCTTCGAACGCGCATTGGCGCAGGATGCGAAGGGATTCCGGTATCTGGAAAAAGACGAGCGTATCGTCTGTTGTATCGAGACTGTCGCGGATCGTCTGCAGGAAATCATGCGTATTCGGGATATGTTCGAGCGTCATCTTGCAGCACAGGAAATCTGGCGCTTCAGCGCAATGATCTGTCGAGAAGTATTCCGGTATCAGGGTCACGCGCTCTGCCCCTTCGACACCGTCAAGGCGCTCCGGAATCGCACTGGGGTCGATGCCAATGCCGTTATTATTGCCAAGTTGGGACAGAAGGACAAGGAACTCGCCCTTACCGCATCCAATCTCCATGACTTGCGTATTACGCAGGTCATGGCGCTCGATCAGACGCTCAGCAAGATTGCGGTGGAAGCGGGAAAAGGTCGGCGAAAACCCCTGCGTCTCTTCATATCGCTGTGAATATTCGGTCAGCTGTTGGCAGAAGGCCGCATTGAAAACAAAGCCGCACGATGAGCAGAAGGACAGCCTGATATCGCCTGTCTCACAGTTTCTGGCAGCTTCCTCGGTTTCGAAAAGTATACAGGAATTGGTCGGCACCCCCGAGAGCTCGTAGAACACATCGACCGAGCCATTGCCGCAACCCGGGCAAGTGATCTCTCCTTCATGACCTGAAGCGAGCGACCTTGGCACTGTATCAATTTCTGAATTCACGGGGCTAGGTCCTATACAATCTTGGGGCTGGGAATGGGCACTATGAACTTGCCGCCCTTGGCGCGGTAGTCAGCTTGCTGCTCAAGGATCTCATCGGCAAAATTCCAGGCAAGCATGAGCACGACATCCGGCTGCAGATTCACAAGGTCTTCTGGTGGGCGTATGGGCAGCATCGCGCCGGGCATCAGGAGGCCCTGCTTGTTGGTGTTGCGATCCACCACGAAATCGAGGTCTTCGCTGGTCAGGCCGCAATAGTTGAGCAGCGTTGCGCCCTTGGCGGCGGCACCATAGGCCGCAATCGACTTGCCTTCAGCTTTCAATGACCTCACCAGATCGACCAGATCGTGCTTTAGCTGATCCACCTTTTTTGAGAAGCCAAGGAAATAGGCCGATTTATCGAGAGCGATCGACTTTTCCTGGTTGAGCAGGTCGCCTACGCTCTCATCCGGCTGGTTCAGATGTCCGACGAAGATACGAAGCGATCCACCATGTATGAAAAGCCGTTCGACCCGGTTCAGGTAGAGCGCGTGACGCTCGAAGAGGTTGCGCAGCGCGGTGACCGAGAAGTAACACAGATGCTCATGATAGATCGTGTCGAATTCATTGTGATCCATCAGGTCACGTAGGTAAGGCATCTCGATGACGGCGACGCCGTCCGGTTTCAACAGCGTCTTGATGCCGGCCAGAAAGCCATTCGTATCAGCCACATGCGCCAGTACATTGTTCGCGTGAATGATGTCTGCCTGTCCGTATTCAGCGGCAATTTCCGTTGCGAGGTCACGCGTGAAGAATTTGTTCAGGGTCCGCACACCGACACGTTCGGCTGCCTCGGCAGGTCCTTCAGCCGGATCGATCCCCAACACCGGTACTCCGGCTTCAACATAGTTACGCAGCAGATAGCCATCATTGCTGGCAAGCTCGACCACAAGACTATCGCTCCCCAGACCGCGCTCATCAAGGCGTGCCAGAGCATTTGACCGCGAATGCGCCATCAGCGCCGGCAGGAAAGACGAGAAATACGGATAGTCATCCGCAAACAGGATTTCGGGATCTACGGTCTCGGTGATCTGCACAAGGGCGCACGTGTCGCAAAACGCGACAACCAAGGGAAACACAAGCTCTTCATCATGACGGCGAGAGGGCTGGATCAGCCGGTCAGCAAGCGGCGTCGTCCCAAGATCCAGGAAGGGTACAAGCGTCGCCGCACCGCATGACCGGCAGGTCGTCTCCGTCGTCGAATGGACTTTGCGTTCTGAGGTACAGCTATCTGCCACGATGGTCCTATCCTGCTAGAGCATCAACTTCGATGCGCCTCATGTCGGAACTGAGCTCACCGCGCGATATCAGCGATCTCACATGAGCAATGCGTTTAAATTTTTCGCCTTCGAACTCGTTCAGCGTGATGCCGGCCGACTGGTACGCTTCCAGCAATTGCTCCACCCCCCGACGGCACGTCCATTGCGGTTTGAAATTGTGCAACTTGCGGGAAATATAGTTGCAGTCGACGCGGTAGTTCCTCACATCCGGGCCTGCCCCTTCCGCAAAACCGACGCGCGAGCCTGGCACGACATCCCGAACGATTTCCGCGATTTCCCTGATTTGATAGTTTTCACTGGTCTGGCCGACATTGAAGGCCTGAAGATGCACATCTTCCCGTGGTGCTTCGATCGTTGCCACATAAGCAAGGGCGATATCATCAACATGAACGATAGGCCGCCATGGCGACCCGTCACTCTTGAGATGCACTTCACCGGTCGTGAAGGCCCAGGCCGTCAAATTGTTGACGACAAGATCAAACCTGAGGCGCGGTGATACGCCATATGCCGTCGAGGCCCTGAGGAAGGTGGGGCTGAAGGTGTCATCCGCGAGCGGGGCGACCGCCTGCTCGACCTCCACCTTCGAAACGCCATAGGGGGTGACCGGGTTGAACACTCCGTTTTCCGCGATGAAGCTATCGGTCGACGCGCCATAATTCGAGCAGGATGAGGCAAACACAAACCGGCCGACGCCCGCGGCCTTTGCCAGTTTTGCGAGCGAGATAGAAGCCGCCGCATTGATCTCTTGTGTCAGTTCCGGGCGATAATCCCCAAGCGGGTCATTGGACAGTCCGGCAAGATGTATGATCGCGTCGAAACCGCGGAGCAGTTCAACTGCGTTCGGGTCTTCAACGAAGTCGCGAACGTCCCGTCCGATCATCGGCACAGGCTCAATCTCGCCCGTGAAAGTGCATTCGCTGAACAGGTCGCTATCCAGTCCACTGACACTATGGCCTCGGGCCAGCAGCTTCGGCGTCAGAACCGTGCCGATATAACCGAGATTACCTGTAACGAGGACTTTCAATCTCAACTCTCCCAAATCTTCCACGGCGCATTGCCAGACGACCAATAGTCATTGAGGATCTGCTTTTCGCGCATCGTGTCCATGCATTGCCAGAACGAGTTGTGCCGATATGCCATCAACTGCCCGTCAGCCGCGAGACGCGACAGCGGCTCCTGCTCGAACATACCATCATCATCGGTGATGTAATCCATGACGCCTGGCTCAAGAACGAAAAAGGCACCATTGATCCAGCCTTCGCCAATCTGGGGCTTTTCAGTGAACTTGGTGATCTGGTCGCCCTGAATGTCGAGGTGACCATAGCGCGCGGGCGGTCGCACAGCGGTCAATGTGGCCAGCTTGCCATGTGACCGGTGAAACTCCAGCAGTTTGGGAATATCGATATCTGCGACGCCATCACCCCAGGTGACCATTGCGGTTTCATTGCCGAGCCACGAAGACAGCTGCTTGATGCGGCCACCCGTTCCGGTATTCGCACCGGTTTCGACGAGATCGATCTTCCAGTCCGGAATTGCTGTGACAGAATGCTGGGTTACCAGCCCGGATCGCGTTGAAACGGAGATAGACCCCGCGACACCATGATAATCGCGAAACCAGCGCTTGATGAACTCACCCTTATAGCCGAGCGCGATGCAGAAATCGTTGAAGCCATAATGCGAATAGAGCTTCATGATGTGCCAGAGAATTGGCATTCCACCAATCTCGACCATAGGCTTTGGCCTACGTTCGGTCTCTTCCGACAGCCTCGAGCCGAGGCCCCCTGCGAGAATTCCTATTTTCATTACACCACACCCAAACCAATTTTTGCCTACCTGCCGAATACGCTATTGGATCCGGACTTCAGGTTACGCAAATAGTCTGCCACTTTGGGCATGGTGATATCGGTTATTTCGACGGCATAGCGGCCGATCACGCGCGGCTTTGCGACAAGCCCGATCGTGCGTCTGCGAATGTCCCACGGCGACACAATGTCGGGGTGGCGGCTGGAAATCTCAAAGAGGTGGGACGTCAGGTTGATGAACTCCGCTGAACCCGCACCTTTGGCACTTCCATTATGCCAGACGGCACGCTCGCGGTTCGTGCTAAGGTTCACCGAACGGGTCACGTGTTCGCGATTATAGAATATCGCATCCTCCACGATCGGCATCTTGCCCAGGATTGCCATTTCGGCAAGCAGTCCGCGGTCTGTACCATAATAGAGCTTTTGCAGCCCTGACCGTTGAAGCATGGACGAGCGCATTATGCCAAATATCGGGAAACAGTCTGGCGTGTTCTGAAGCAGAGCCGTGTAGCGCTCACCGGGATCATCATGCGTAATCGACGGGGTTTCCGTGCCGTTCAGCTTCGCGAAATTCCCCTTTTCATCGATCCCGACGCTCTTTCCGTGCACGACAGAAACGCCTGGGTCGCGATCAAGGACATCAATGCAAAGCTCGGCGAAGTTGGCGCTAATCACGTCGTCATGCGCACACCATTTGAAATATTCGCCGCGCGCCAGTTCAAACCCCTTATTGTAGTTGGGCGCTGCGCCAATATTTTTTGTATTCCGAACGTATCGAATGCGCGCGTCCGTCTTGGCATACCGCTCGACGATATCCCGTGTATTATCGGTCGACGCGTTGTCAGTGATGACCAATTCGAGATCGTCAAATGTTTGCGCCAAAATGGACTCGATAGCGTCCGCAATGAAGTTAGCGCCATTGTAAACCGGCATCGCCATCGTCAGACGTGGCTTCTTACTCAACATATCAATCCCCTGTGCCGGATGTTTCCCTCGTCCGGACGAATAATTTTGATGCAAGCGCAAATGTTACGAGAATGCAATGGCTTTGCGTAATCTGAATTGCGACAGATGTTCGCGTCGCCGGATTTGTTGCAAATATGGGACCATTACACAGCCTGTTGCCGGTGCCGCGGCAGTCAGCTCGTGGCCAATCAATTCTGTTCGGTTTTCGTGTCCGAACCCTGCTCAGGCATCCAATCTTTTATGGTGTTGCCATTCGCCAGCCCAAGGATGAAGACGTAATTCCACATAACCCCGGGGATTTCGAGCCCGTAGTCCACCATTCCGTGCAGCACTACGACACCCGACAGCAACAGCACACCGAATGAAAACGTCCAGGCGCCGCGCGGGGCGGAGAGGACATCTTTCAAAATCCGGTAGTGGATCGCCCCCCACCCCACCAGGATCATTACCAGCCCTACGACCCCGCCCTGAATCAACCACTGCAGCACCACGTTGTGAGCCGCTCCAATTGAAATGAGTAAAGGGGCGTTCTCACGCGTAACGATTTCATCATTGGCGCTATTGAAGCCACCGAGACCATGTCCGAGCAACCACTGCTCCTGCCACAAGCCCCAGTAATGACTGAACAGTTGCAGCCTGCCTTGCGTATCCTGCGCGATCTGTCCCGATCTCTCGACAAGGAACATTCCGCCTTGTTGGTCGAGTGCCAAATAGAGACACAAGACCGAAAGCAGGCCGATCGATAGCGGCACACGCCAACTGAATTTTGGGTCGTCAGATGACTTGTCCCGCGACAGGACACAGATGGTATAGATGACAAGCCCGCCTGTGCCGAAAGCAATACCTGCCCTTGATGCCGTCATCAGCAAGGCACCGTAGACGCATGTTGCCGTCAAGGTCGAGACAAACCGCCTCCTGACGATTTCGTGTACGACATGAATGAACTGGACGCGTCTGCCAGCAAGATCGCCAGCGATCGGCATTATACGGCTCGCGCTCAGAAACAGTATGATATTGAGCAATGTCGCCAACACGTTCGGCGATACGAATGTTGCGGCAAGACGGCCATCATTCCAGAACAGGTTGGGATCGGAAAATTTCGTAAGCAAGGCGCCGACAAGAAAAACCCCGGCGTACAGGCCGCCAGCAATGATGAGCGCAGCGCGGGCCAGTTCGAAGGTACGGCGACGCGCTCCAAGCATCTGTCCAAGTCCGAACAGGGCAACCGCCGCCCAGAGCTCAGCATACTCATACCGCGCCTGGTACCAGTTGCCGGTCCAGCCCAGCGCGCCCCCCACTACCAGTAATGCAATCAGAAGCAGGCATTCCCAAGTGACCTGACGCCGCCTCAGGAATACTGCCGTGACAACGACGATCAGCAGGATAAAAAGCGAGAACAGCGCGGAGCTGCCCGGGTTTTCCGCACCGCGAAATATACAGGCAAAGGCAAGTGTGGCTGCCGGCGCTATGGCGAGCACGGCGTTACGCCGCTTTCGGTTCACCATTCCGAACATGCTCGCTGTATTATCCATGGTCGCGCCCTCTGAAACGTCAAATGCAGTTTGAGCCGTTCTAATGGCAAAATATTCAGCGCCATGTCCCCTGAGTGCTCAATAGCTCATCGTTCAAAAAATAAAAGCTGCACTTTTGCGTTGGAAGCCCTGCAAACAATTGCCTTTCTGTCACATCGAGCTATTAGTAAACAACACATTAATAGACCTTGGCTCTCCGCAGATGATGGCTTGGCGCAATTTTCGCATCACGTCCGTCATGAGTCGAATTCTAGACTGTGAACGACATTGCAGTCGGTTGTTTTTTAAGGGGACAGTAAAGTGAGTTTTGGTGCCACTGCTAAAGAAGAACGGCCGAAGGAAAGATCTGAGGACAGTACTCCAACCGCTGGCATAGGATTTCAAGCCGGCCTCAAAAGAGTAACTGATGTTGCGCTCTCCAGCGCAGCGCTGATCTTTTTACTTCCGCTGATGCTGCCAATCGCAATGGCAATCCGGTTACATGATGGCGGGCCAGCCCTGTTCGTCCAGACCCGGATCGGTCGTAACGGAAAACGTTTCAGCTGCTTCAAGTTCCGCACGATGGTGGTCGATGCTGACGCGCGCCTAAAGGAACTGCTGGGTACGTCCCCGGCTGCCCTGAAAGAATGGGAAGGTTCTCAGAAGCTGACCACAGATCCGAGGATCACACGCTTCGGGCAGTTCCTGCGCAAATCTTCCCTCGATGAACTACCGCAGCTCCTGAATATCCTGCGCGGTGAGATGTCGATTGTCGGACCGCGCCCGATCGTGGAATCCGAAGTGGCCAAGTATGGTAATTATTTCGATTACTATTCCAGCGTCAAACCTGGGCTTACCGGCCTTTGGCAAATCAGCGGCCGTAGCGATACCAGCTATGACGAGCGGGTTGCTCTCGATGTAAAATACGTCGAGCACTGGAGCTTCCTGGTCGACACCAAGATCATCGCCCTCACCATACCGGCTGTTCTGGTATCCAAGGGCGCGCGATGACCATCTCCCGCATCATCTGATCAACTCAAATTAATTAATGCCGGTGGGATGCGTTTCCGAATGCTTTCGCTGCGGAGCCATTCATGCGTGTTGCCCTGATCCATTACTGGCTAACGAAGATGCGCGGCGGCGAACGCGTACTTGAAGCGTTCGCGCGCATGTTTCCGGATGCTGATATCTACACGCATGTCTACGACCGGTCACAAACCAGCGACCTGCTGGCCCAGCATCAAGTCCAGACGACCTTCATATCGAAATTCCCATTCGCGAAAACGCAGTACCAGAAACTTCTGCCATTCATGCCGCGCGCACTGGAAGAACTTGATCTCTCGCAATACGACCTTGTGATCTCATCGGAATCTGGCCCCGCCAAGGGCGTCATTCCCAATCCAAACGCGTTTCACCTCTGCTATTGCCACTCTCCGATGCGGTATATCTGGGACCTTTACCCACAATACCATTCAAGTGCTGGCAGGCTTTCGAAACTGGCATTTCCCGGTATCGCCCACCGGTTGCGGACATGGGACGTCACTTCAGCTGCACGGGTAGATCAGTTCGTCGCGAACTCCAATTTCGTGGCGCGTCGCATCGAAAAGTATTACCGGCGTCCGTCAGAAGTCATTCACCCGCCTATCAATGTGAGCGAGTTTGCCCCCGACCCGTCCTGGCCGCTGGAAGACTTCTATCTCGTGGCGGGCGAACTCGTACGCTATAAAAGATTTGATATCGTGGTCGATGCATTCACCCGGCTGGGCAAACCGCTCGTGGTGATGGGAGATGGCGAAGACCTGGAATTCCTGAAAAAGCGCGCCGGTCCGAATGTCCGGTTTGTCGGACGTGTGCCGTTTGGAGAACTCAAGCGCCTGTTCGCGACCTGCAAGGCGCTGGTATTCGCCGGGGAGGAAGACTTCGGCATGATTCCAGTTGAAGTCATGGCTTCGGGCCGCCCGGTTATCGCGTTTGCGCAAGGCGGTAGCCTGGATACGGTAAAGCCGGGCGTCACCGGCGTACTGGTAAAGGAACAGAGCGTCGATGCTTTTTGCGACGCCGTCGAACAGTTCGACCCACAAAGTCTCTCAAGCGACGCCATCATTGAACACGCCTCCAGTTTCAGCACGGAAGTGTTTGAAGCGAAAATTCGGACCCTTCTCGCACAAAACGGTCTCGACATTACTCAGACGGAATCTCGTTAGGCCGAACGTTTGAGCCTACTTTTCTCTGATAGAGGCTGAATGGAATGCCTGCCTGCTCAGACCTGTCGCGTACATCATCCAGGTAATCATATTCCAGATACCACCACCTCAAGACGTCGGCGCCTTCGAAAGCCGCGACGCGGAGGCCCTCCTCTGCCGCGTCCCAATGGAACAGGACAAATTCGAGCCGCCATTTAAGCAATTCCGGGTCGCAGAGCGGGCAAAGTTCAATGGACCGCTTCAGTGCAGTGGCGGACGCCTCATTGAGCTCCCCGTCAATTCTTGATTCCAGATAGGCAAGATAAGCCCAGGCGAACGGCTTGTTCTCATTTTTGGCCAGCGCCCGGCGAAGGTATGTAGCAGCCAGTGACGCGTTCTCGGCGGATTGTGCACCAAGCTTCTCTGCGATCTCCACCTCAATCGAAGGCGGTAGTTCGTGTTTGTGTTCAAGACGAGCAGCCAAAGCCACCACATCCGTCTCACTCGCGTCCCGAATCGTGGATACCCGGCTAATATCGACCAAATTCAGGGCGGATATCACTACACCCGCAAGGGCAAAGATAATGAAGGCACTTGCGACCGCACGTGGCATTAATAACACATCCTGAGCTTCAGTCTCCGATTTATTCTTTTAACTTCAAATGCTTCACGAGCAAGATGTCGGCTGGTCACGATCGAGTTTCATCGAAGATCAGATGCAAAATGAACGGAATGTTAATTTTTCTTATTCTAACCTGTCGGTATTCTCTTGTTAGGCGAAAAATTAAATACGCAGCTTTTGGGGAGAGGCCGGTGAGTAGGTACATAGTTGATACACAGTATTCAGTTTCGGCTGAACGCGATCGAGCGAGTTGCGAGGCTTGGGCGCCTCAGCAAACTTTGCTCTTTATTCTTTTATACTGCAGCTCAGCATGGGCGCTTATCGCAGCGTTCATATGGTGGGCATTTTTCTGACAGCTCACACCCGTTGAGCAGTGAAATTACAACTTTGGCAGATTAATTGCTACACTTCGCGTTTGGCGACGTAAGTATACTACTTACTGTCGTTCAACGGGGACCGTGCAATTGCGATTTGGCCACATCAGGCATAAATTCAGTTCATTAACAGACATCGCGCTGAGCCGCGCGAGCCTGGTCGCGCGTGGCTGCGTGGTAAGCCTGACCCGTTACAGTGAAATCGTGACCAAGCATGCGCGAGAATGGGCAGTTCTGGCCCGTGAGAAATTACGTCCGGCAGATGCGGGGCACGACGCGCCCGCGCCCGACATTACCGCCGAACATTACGGTCCCGACGACACAATTCTCTATGCCGTAGGCGATATCCATGGCCGGGCCGACCTCCTCGAAAAATTGATCGACCAGATCGACCAGGATCAGGCGCGCACAAAAGTGCCCGGCAGGCTGATTTTTCTTGGCGATTATATCGACCGGGGCCTGCAATCTCGACAGGTCATCGATATCCTGCTGAGTGAGAGAGTACAGGCAATGGAGCCCCTGTTCATCAAGGGCAACCACGAAGCGGCGATGATGGATTTTGTAGGCAATCCCGAAACGGGTCCGATATGGGCCAAGTATGGCGGGCGCGAGACCCTCGTATCCTATGGCGTTCGTCCCCCGCGCAGCCTGACATTCAATCATGAATGGGTTACGGCACATGAAGAGTTTATCGAGGCTCTTCCTCTTGCCCACGAAAACTTCATGCTCAACCTCAGGCTTTCAATACGGCTTGGCGACTTCGGCTTTGTGCATGCGGGCGTTCGCCCCAACATTGATTTTGACGAACAGGATGAAAAGGATCTCCTCTGGATCCGGGATGAATTCCTGCATGGCAAACTCAAGATGAATTTGACCATCGTGCATGGCCATACACCCGTCGACGAACCGTCTAACGCTGCTCAAAAAATCAATGTCGATACCGGCGCCTACTATTCAGGTCACCTGACCGCGGCCAGGATCGAAGGCAACAATATTACTTTCATATCAACTGCTAACCAGGGATAATCCATGTTGAATCGTATCTCGTTCACCATCATCGCTTTCGCACTGCTCTGTCTGGCGGCACTTGGTGCCTGCCAGACAGCGCCGGTATCGCCAAGCGGCGCCAATGCTGACATGCCAGTTGCTGCCACGCGCGTCGAAGAGCCTTACAAGCTCGGCTCTGCTGACCGCCTCCGCGTCACCGTTTACGGCGAACCGGAACTGTCTGGTGAATTCGTCGTCGATGGGGGCGGATTTATTTCGCTGCCCCTTATTGAAACGGTCCAGGTTCAGGGCCTGACCGTCCAGGAATTCCAGAAACTTATCGAGCAACGTTTTTCCGATGGCTTCCTGCGTCAACCGCGGGTCAGCGCCGAAGTCCTGAACTATCGCCCCTACTACATTCTCGGCGAAGTCGGAAAACCCGGCGAATATCCCTACACAAACGGCCTGACCGTCATGAACGCTATCGCGACCGCCGAAGGGTTTACGTACCGCGCAAACAAGAGTGTCGTTGTCCTGAAAAGCGCGACATCCGACCAGGAAACACGCGTCGAACTTACGCCTTCTCTTCGCCTGCAGCCAGGCGACACAATTCGCGTAGTAGAGCGCTTCTTTTAATTAATTCGTTTCACAGCCGAAACCAGATGCAAATCAGGCGGCAACGTGGTAAACTAACAGAAATGTAAGAAACCGCGTAATAGCGCGGAGAATGAGTGAGTATAGTGATGTTAAACAAGCAAGCCCTTACCGTGATGTGTGCCTCTTTAGGACTCGTAGCAGCTGCCCACGCCTCTCCATCAATCTCGACCGACCGGAATTTCGATGGTTCGAAAGTGTCGCTTCTCGTAGCGAATGTTCAAAGCCATCTTGATTGCGATGCAGATGCATCAATCGAAATGCTGGTTCGTGCAGAGATCGACAAGCTAGAACCTGTCGGCTTCACCGAGGCCCGGGACGCATTGGTGCAGCTCAGCGATACGACGGACACCCCTTGCGCCCAGCTTTCGGACTTTGCCCGCAATACGGTCAAGCTTTCGGAAACCGACAAACCGATGTTCATTGCCATTCTCGGTCTTGATATCAACCAGAGCTCAGAAAACAGGCATCGTGGCCCGGAAGGCAATGGCGGACTGGCTGGTTTCAATGGCGCACCGCCCGCAAGCTCAAGCGAGCAGACGAGTTCCGACTACCAAAACTAGCCCGATTACGAGGTTGAGCCCCGACCTGAAGGTCAAAAGCTCGGCAAGTGGTCATTTTTTTGTCGGCTTTCTGGTATGAGCATTGCAGCTTGGCAGGAAAGTCTGATGCCCTTTCTTTCCTATGAGTTCGCACATGTTGAAAAAAATCGCACTTGTCGCCGTCGTAACAAGCCCGGTCGCGTTCGACGCAATCGCGCAGGACAGTTTTTTTGAGCGCAACAGGTATGTCGCGGTCAAAGACCGGCCACAACCCGAGTATGACCCCGTCGCCATTCACGTTGGTGCCTTTGATGTAAATGCCGAACTCGATGCGACTGTTGGATATCGCTCCAACCTGTTCGCCACTGACCAGAACGAGGTAAGTGACTCATTTCTTGGTATCCGGCCGGTTGTGGACGCTGTTTCAACCTGGTCCCGCCACGAGCTTGGGCTTCATCTGGAAGCGAACTCGGTGTCCTATGCTGACACAGACAGCGAAAATTACACGACTTATGGCACACGCGCTTTCGGGCGGATCGATGCCGGATCAGATCTCGACCTGGTCGGGTCGGCCTCCTACGAACAGAACAGCGAGCCTCGCTCCGCTGCTGCACGGGTTGCGAATGCCGGCGAGCCTGTTGAGTACAGCCGCACGGGCGCCGAGGTGGGTGCCGATTACGAAGCTGGGCGGCTGGCTCTGCGTGGCCGTCTGTCCGCTAACGATTTCAATTATGATGATGTAGCGCTGAATGGCGGCGGCAGCCAGGATCAGGATTTCCGGGACAATGTCGAAACGGTCGCATCCCTTCGCTCGAGCTGGGCGGTCAAACGCGACCTGGCGGTCTTCGCGGAAGGCAAGTACATCACCCGCGACTACGACGCGCCTGTTGCGCCAAATACACTGAACCGTGACGCCGATGGGTATGTCATCCGGGGCGGCGCCAATTTTGAGCTGCCTGCCCTTATCAGAGGTGACGTCGCCGTCGGGTATCAGTCATTTGAATATGATGACCCGACCTTCTCCGATGTCGACGGCCTGTCTGTCGAGGGTAACGTCCAGTGGTTCGTAACCCAACTCACCACGATCAGCGCCAATGCCATTCGCCAGGTTATCGATCCGGGTATCGTGAATTCGGCAGGCGCGACCCAGACCGGCCTGACCGTCGGCGTCGACCATGAATTGCGCCGCAATCTGATCATTGGCGCGCGGGCCGACTATGCCGGCTTCGAATTCGAAGGCATCGACAGGGATGATGACCGCTACGCCGTAGCTGTCACAACTGACTGGAAACTCAACCGGAACCTTTGGCTGAACGCGACAGCAGAACACATCAACCAGGAATCCAACCAGCAACCCTTCAGTGAAGATCGACTGACGGTTGGGGTTCGCATTTTCCCATAAGTGCTCGCAATTTGCACCCTGCCTCAATTCATCAGGAATTTGACCTTTGACCAGCCAGTATCCAATTGACCATTCCGGATCTTCATATCTCGGACAGCTGAACGAAGCTGCTGACAGGATTTCCGATCCCGGTCAGGCGCTGCGCACATTGAAGCGGCACATGTTGCTGTTTATTGCGGTCTTTTTCGCCACATTCCTCGCGATTGCAGTCTACACCTTCCAGGCGACACCATCCTACACGGCCTATTCGTCGGTCATTATCGACGCGCGTGAGAAAAATGTCGTCGATCTCGGTTCCGTTCTTTCCGGGCTTCCGCCGGAAGCGGCCGTCGTCGATACGGAAGTCGAGATTATCCGGTCGCGTTCACTGGCCACCAAGGTCGCGAACCATCTAAATCTCATCAGCAATCCGGAATTCAACCCGATGCTTCGGGAGCCGTCGGCCACAGACTCAGTCAAATCCTTCGTCCGCGGGCTCATCGGTCGGTCCAGCGCTGCGCCGCAAAGCGCTGCTGAAGAACAGGCCGCAGTAACCGCCGAGATGGATTTGGTCGTCTCGACCCTGCTTAGCAAAACGTCCGCAAATCGTATCGACACGACTTACGGCATCCTGATTTCCGCAAAAAGCGAAGATCCCAAGCTCGCAGCCGCAATCGCCAACGCGATCGTGGATCAGTATCTCGTTGAACAACTGGACGCGAAATTCGATGCGACCCGTCGCGCCAATTCCTGGCTCGAGGACCGGCTTGCCGACCTGAGAGAAGAAGTGGCGGTGGCTGAAAGAGCTGTTGAGAATTTCCGTAATGAATCAGGTCTCATCACAACCGGCACAACCACACTGAGTGAACAACAGATAGGCGACCTGAATGCCCAGCTCATTCAACAACGCGCCCAGCTCGCGGAAGCTGAAGCCCGCCTTTCGACCGTTCGCGAACTCTCTACTCGCGGCACCACAGCGGAAGTATCCGGTGAAGCGCTTCGCTCGACGGTGATTTCTGACCTGCGTCGTCAGGAAGCTGAAATCCTGCGTGAAAAAGCCGACCTGCTCAACCGCTACGGCCAACGCCATCCGGATGTAGAGCGTATCAATACTGAACAGGCGAACATTCAGACCCAGATTTCGACGGAACTCCAACGTATCGTCTCCAATCTGGAAGGTGAAGTCTCGATCGCCCGTCGGCGTGTACAAAGCTTGCAGGGCAGCATCAATTCCGCCGGCAGCACCCTTGCGCAAAACAACCGGGCTTCGGTCCGCCTTCGTGAGCTCGAGCGTGACGCTGAGGCCAACCGATCGATTTACGAAGCCTTTCTTGCGCGGTTCAAACAGACAAATGAGCAGGAAGGCCTGGCAGAGCCAGATGCCCGCATCCTGTCGAACGCTGCTGTGCCAAATGGCCCTTCATTCCCAAAGACATCGCTGAACCTGATCCTCGGCCTCGGGCTGGGACTCCTGTTCGGGACAGGTGCCGTCATCGCATCGGAAACCTTCGCTACACAAATCAGCAATGGCGAAGAAATCGAAGAACGCTTCAAGCTGCCCTTCCTCGGGAATGTTCCCAAACTGCCCGGCAAGTACAAGCGCAATGCGAAGGAGTACCTTCAGGACAATCCAACGTCGGCCTATGCCGAAAGCTTCAGGAACCTGCGGGCGTCAATCATATTTGCTGACCTCGACTCGACCATCCAGACTGTTGCCGTGACCTCGTCGCAACCGGATGAAGGCAAGACGACAATCACCCAGTCCCTTGGACTTATGGCCGCAATGTCGGGAACGAAAACACTCGTCGTCGATGGTGACTTCCGGCGCAATAAATTGTCTGACATCTCACTGACGATGAGCCCGGAGCGAGGTTTCCTCGAATGCCTGTTTGGTGAATGTGAGATCGAGGAAGCTGTCTCCATCGACGAGAAGACAGGGCTTCACGTCCTCCCGCTTACGCCGGATCGCCACACACCTCGTGACGTTTTCGGGTCGCGCGCCTTCGACAATCTGCTAGAGCAACTCAAGGAAAAATATGAGTTCATCATATTTGATACCGGCCCCTTGCTCCTGCTTGCCGAAACGCGTGTTCTTGCCAGCAAGGTTGACCAGGTCGTCGTCGTATCAAGGTGGTTGAAGACCAGCCGCTCGGCCCTGAAGCAGACAATATCGGTGCTGAAGGAATTCCGCGCCAATATTGCCGGCGTCATCCTCAACCAGGTCGACGCTACGAAGTATCATAGCCATGGCTACGGCCATTCCGGCTACAAGGCATACACCAAGTATTATACTTGATGATCCGGCTGCTGGTTAAACCGGCATTATCCGAGAAGCGTTTTTCGATAGGGGATTGAGCGACATGAAGACCTCCAGGCTTGCAGTAGTGATTGCGACTGCCGGACGCCCTGATGCGGTCGTGGATTGTCTTGCTGGCTTGCGCGCGCAAACCCGGCGGGCCGATCGAACGATTATCTCTGTGAGTTGTGAAAGCGACCTGCCAGTCCCCGAAGCGCTTGAGGGTGTCGAAACCGTGATGGGCAGCAAGGGCGCGACCCTTCAAAGAAATCGCGGGCTGGAAATGGTTCTGTCGGATTGCGATTTTGTCGCCTTTTTCGACGATGATTACATTCCTTCCATCCACGCACTTGCCGGCATTCAAGCCATGTTCGAAGGCAATCAGGATGTCGTCGGCATGACCGGGCATCTGATCGCAGATGGTATCAACAGCCCTGGCATTTCCGCCGAAGATGCGATCGCGCGGGTGCAGGAGTATGACAAGTCTCCACCCCCAGAACCTCGCATCATCGAAGATCTTGAAGGTCTGTATGGGTGCAATATGACGTATCGATCATCCGCAATTGGAGATAAGCGGTTTGACGAGAACCTGCCGCTTTACGCTTGGCAGGAAGACATTGATTTCGCCAATCAGGTCGCAAAGCATGGACGTCTGGTGCGAACGAATGCGTTTGCGGGCCTGCATCGCGGTGCCAAGAGCGGCCGCACATCCGGCGTCCGGTTCGGATATTCCCAGATCGCCAATCCAATGTACTTGATGTCCAAGGGTACAATGTCGAGCAAGTTTGGCTGGCGTCTCATGCTGAAGAACCTGGCTGCCAACCACGTCAAAGTGTTCCGCCCGGAGCCGTGGGTCGATCGCAAGGGCAGAGTTAAGGGTAACTGGATCGCCATACGCGATGTCATCACCCGTAAGATCGCTCCTGGCAGGATTATGGAAATCTAGGACAGGTGACCGCAACCAGCTCAAAAAGCACAAGTCGCGGTCCCATCTTCCTTAACTCACAGCGCCCCCATCCGGCGCGTGAGCCATATTGCCCTTTTCAGATTTCGGCGCGAACCAGCGGTGCAGGGCCGGCAGCACCAGCAGGGTCAGGATCGTCGAGGAGACGAGCCCCCCTGTAACGACCGTCGCCAAAGGACGCTGGACTTCCGCGCCGACGCCCGATGCGAACAGGAGCGGGGCAAGACCGAGCGCCGTCGTCAATGCCGTCATGAGGACCGGGCGGGCACGGAGTGCCGCAGCCTCGACCGCTAGCTCATCACGCTCTCGTCCTTGCCGCGCAAAATCATCCATGAAGCTGACAAGCACCATGCCGTTTCCGAGGGCGATGCCAAACAGCGCGATAAAGCCCACTGTAGCTGGTACCGAGATCGGCAAGCCCGCAATCCAAAGCGCAAGCGCTCCGCCCGTCAAAGCGAGCGGAATGTTGAGCAGTATCAGCACAGCCGATTTCAGTCGTCCGAATGTCATCAGCAGGATGAGCAGGACAATGCCAAGCGTGATCGGTATCACCACGGCAAAGCGCCGGTTCGCCTGCTGCTGCAATTCAAACTGGCCACCCCACTCCACGCGGTAGCCTGCTGGCAGGTCGAGCCCACTGCGAACGAGAGATTGTGCATCCTCGACATAGGACCCGATATCACGGCCTCTGACATTGAGCTGGACGGTGATGAACCGCTCACCATTCTCCCGTGTGATTTGCCGCGGTCCAATCACGGTCTCTATACGAGCCACCTGCTCCATTGGCACTTGGGCACCAGACGGAGACTTCAGGATGAGACGACCGATAGACCTTGCGGAATCACGCGCGTCCTCTTCAAGACGGACGATGACGGGGAATTGTCGAACGCCCTCGAAAAGTGCCCCTGCCTCGGCCCCGCCCACGCTGGCTCGCAGCGTCTCAAGCGCATCCTCGACAGATAGTCCATACCTGCCGAGCGCTTCACGGTCGACAGACACGACAAGTTGCGGCGCACCGGTAATCTGGTCCGCCTGCACATCGCTGGCGCCTTCGACGGTTTGCAGGATCGACTGGAGTGTCTGGGACGCCTCGAGCAGGATATCCGTATCCGGTCCGAATATCTTCACCGCCAATTGAGCCTTCGTGCCAGTGAGCAATTCGTCGACGGACATGGCAATTGGCTGTCCGATATTGACCCGAATACCCGGATATGGTCTGCCCCACCGGAGTGGTCCACCAGATTTATTAGCCCGGCGGTTCCCACGTAGCGGCGTTCATGCCGCTACCTCCCCACAGTAAGGCGGTATGAACGCCGCGGGCAAGATGGCTTGTGGCGCGGGCGGTCGGTAGCCCAGAGAAGAGTGCGGACGCGCGGTGTTGTAATGCCACCGCCAGGTCTCGATCAGGACTTTCGCCTCCCTGAGATCATAGAAGATTTCCCTCGCCAACAACTCGTCTCTGAGCTTGGAGTTGAAGCTCTCGCAGTAGCCGTTCTCCCAAGGCGAACCGGGTTCGATATAGAGCGTCTTCACGCCGATCCGGCCAAGCCACTCGCGCAGGGCCGTGGCGATGAACTCGGGGCCATTGTCGGAACGGATATGCTCCGGCGGGCCATGATGCACGAACAGTTCGCCCAGCGTGTCTAGGACATCGCGGGAGTTGAGCTTGCGTTCGACACGAATGGCGAGGCATTCGCGAGTGAACTCATCAATCACACACAGCATGCGGAACACCTTGCCGTCATGCGTGCGGTCCTGAACGAAGTCATAGGACCAGACATGGCCCTTGTGCATCGGCCTCAGCCGGATGCAGGAGCCGTCATTCAGCCAGAGACGGCCTCTCTTTGGTTGTTTCATTGGCACTTTCAGCCCTTCACGCCGCCAGATGCGATACACCCGCTTCTCGTTCACATGCCAGCCATCCCGTCTCAGCAGGGCCGTGATCCGGCGGTAGCCATACCGGCCGAACCGTTCAGCCAGGGCGATGATGGCCGCTGTCAGCACATCCTCGTCCTGGCGTGGCACACGCGGCTTGCGCTGGGTGGAACGGTGCTGGCCGATCACGCGGCAGGCCCGGCGCTCGGTTGCGCCGAGTGTCTCCACCACATGATCGACCGCCTCGCGCTTGCGTGAAGGGCTCAGAACTTTCCCTTGATGACTTCCTGCAGGATCTGGTTGTCGAGGGTCAGATCAGAAATGGCGCGACGCAGCCGCGCATTCTCCTTCTCGATCTCCTTCAGCCGTTTGGCCTGGCCAACCTGCAGCCCGCCATACTCCTTGCGCCACCGATAGTATGTCTGTTCCGTCACCCCGATCGAACGCACGGCCTGACCCGTCGTCTCACCCCGCGCGAGGCGGACCTCCACCTCCCGCAGCTTCGCTATGATCTCTTCAGGCGTTGATCTCTTGCCCATGTCTCAGCTCCATATCTGAAGCCGGAACTAACTCAAATAATGGACCACTTTCGTGGGGGCAGACCACGGTGATCAAGCGAGACACGATAGGTGAACTCATCAAAAGTCAGGTCTCGCTCGGGCACACCTCCGTCGTACTCCGTCCGCGTTTCAGTGGTGTACCGCCCGCCTAGCGTCGCATTCGTGTCAGGAAAAATTTCGTAGGTCGCTTGCGCATAACCGGCGACAGATTCAGCGCGCTGGTAATTGACTGTTGTCACACCGAATTCAGGAATTCGAATGGCATCATACCCACCATGATAGAGAAAGTAATAGACGCCAGCGACCCAACTCAACTTGCCTGTCTGCAAAGGTTGGACCTGAAACTCCTGACTAAATTGATCTTCCGGCTGCTGATACGTAGAGGAAAGTATGGGGATCGGCGTCAGGTCGGGATCTATGCCAAGACTGGCTTCGGATTCACGATACGCTGTAATGCTTTTCACCGTCAGGTCGCCAATGTCCTGATCGATGGTCAAACTGGTGCCCGCTGCCCAGCTATCCTTGTAGGTCGCAGCGTTTGAGATCTGGTCATAGCCAATATCCGGAACAACGGCTCCGGTGAATGGGCTTATCGTGCCCGGAAGAGCAATGCCGACGAGGTCATTTCGGGATTCATCGGTATAATCCGCCGAAAGGACGGCCTTGGTAGATGGCCCAAGGTCCAGTGCGAGCTTCGCCCGGACAGATGTGTTGTGATCGACCTTGTACGTGTCCTGCCCGGTCGTACGATTCTTGCCGTATCCTTCACCCTGCTCCAATCCGAATGCAGAAATGCTCGCCGCGACACCTGGTGCCAACCCACCCGCAAGGTACAAGCTGCCTTCTATGGTATCGTAGTTCCCATAGCCCACAGAGGCAGACAGGGCAGCCTCCTGCGTAGGTGTTCGGGTCGTCACCTGGACAAGGCCACCGGTCGCATTTCGGCCGAACAAGGTTCCCTGTGGCCCTTTGAGGACATCGACCTGCGCAACATCAGACAGGCCCAGAAATGGCGCAATACTCGCAGCCAGGAATACACCATCCACATAAATTGCCACGGGGTTTTCGAAACCTGGCCCAACACCCGTGCTTCCGATCCCACGCAAACTGGTGCTCAACTTCCCGTTCGTATTGGTAATGGTCAGCGATGGGACCACAGTGCCGAGGTCGGTAATCGAAGAGATGTTTGTTTTCTCAAGTGCCGCTTCAGACAAGACGGTCACGGCGACCGGTACGTCCTGAAGGCTTTCGGACTTCCGTTGAGCAGTAACGACAACTTCACCAAGGCGTCGTGCTTCGGAAGACGAGTCGGCTTGTTGTGCTGCAGCAGGCTCCAAACATAGCGACAGCGCAATCAGAACCCCTGACGTTCCAACTGAATTGAAGAGTGCAGCACGCCGCAATTTACCACTTACGTGTCTCATATATTCCTCCCCGGAATGGCCGCTGGCTGTCCCAGCAGCTCGTCATTTTTAATCTATTATTTATGACAACCACATTTTGCAATGAAAATAAATATTTTTTGTAAAGAAGAATGCGAGGAAGGCAGGACGTGCTGGGTTACACACGTGCAGAGCGAGGCATCCGGGAACCGTAGCCTCCCGACGGCATTGCATTGAGTCTGGAGATTCAGATCATGGCACTACGCGCATACTGGAAAGGGCATTTGCGCCTTTCGCTCGTCAATATCGGAATAGAACTCTACACCGCGACCTCGTCCACACGGCGGGTTTCCTTGCGACAGATACACAAGCCGAGTGGCAAGCGTATCCGTTACCAGAAAATCGCTGAAGGCGTCGGGCCAGTCGATACGGATGAGATCGTCAAGGGCTTCGAGACGAGCAAGGACGAGTATGTGCTCCTTGAGCCGGAGGAGCTTGATGAGATCAAACTTGAGAGCAAGCGGACCATTGATCTCGTCCAGTTTGTCGAGGCCTGCGAAATCGATCCACGATATTTTGAGAAGCCATATTATGTGGTCCCCGCCGATAATGATGTCGCCGCGGAAGGCTTCACCGTCATACGCGAAGCGCTTCGCAAGGCAAAAATGGTCGGCCTCGGCCAGATGGCTGTACGCGGACGGGACTATGTCGTCGCGCTAAAACCTTGCGGTGATGGACTTCTGCTCGAGACGCTACGCTTTGCTGACGAGATCAGGGAAAGCGAAAAGATCTTTAGCGATATTCCCGAAATGAAACCGGAAAAGGAAATGCTGGATCTCGCCGGAGAGCTGATCGAACGCAAGACGGCGCCGTTCAAACCGGACGCTTTCAAGTCGAAATATGCCGATGCGCTGAAGGCACTCATCAAGGAAAAGAAACAGGCTGGCGCGATCAGTGAAGATACGTCCTCTGACGAAAGCACGACTGGCAGCAAGGGTAAGGTTGTTGACTTGATGGAAGCGTTGAAGAAGAGCGTCGCTACCGGAAAGTCTGCATCGGGCAAAAAGACGGCTTCAAAAACCTCGAAATCAAAATCTGGCTCCAAATCGAAATCTGACAAGGCAGCCTGAAATCGATGGCAGGCGAGAGCAGTGATACCCTCAAAATCTATCGGGAGAAGCGTGATTTTTCACGCACGCCAGAACCTGATGGCCAGGCCCAACAAAAATCGAAATCCACAAAGAGATCCAAACTTGCTTTCGTGGTTCAGAAACATGATGCCAGCCGGCTGCATTATGACTTCCGGCTTGAGCTTGATGGCGTTTTGAAGAGCTGGGCCGTGACCAAGGGTCCCAGCCTTGACCCATCCGACAAGCGTCTTGCCGTCCGCACAGAAGACCATCCAATCGATTATGGCGACTTTGAAGGCGTCATCCCGGACGGGTATGGCGCGGGTACCGTCATGCTATGGGACCACGGCGAATGGATCCCGCGAGAGGATCCACATGAAGGCTTGAAGAAAGGCGCGCTGAAGTTTGACCTGAAGGGTGAACGGCTGAGAGGCGGATGGGCGCTCGTCCTGATGAAATCACGAAGCAGCAAGGACAGGCAGAACTGGCTGCTTATCAAGGAACGCGACGATGAAGCCGACGAGGACAATGATCCACGCGAAACCTGGCAGACAAGCGTCACATCCGACAGGCAATTCAAAGAGATAGAGGGCGCCGCCGCGAAGGGCGAAGCCCGCATCCTCGGTGAGAATGCCGCGCCTGATTTCCCGGACTTCATCAAGCCGCAACTTGCAAGCCTGCGCGATGATCCACCCTCCGGTAAGGCCTGGCTGCACGAACTGAAATTTGATGGCTACCGGATCCAGGCCCTGATCGCAGGCCGCCAGGCCCGCTTGATCACGCGCAATGGCAAGGACTGGACCGAGCGCTATCCGGACATTGCAACCGCGCTTGCGAAACTCGATGTCAACGCTGCAGCGATCGATGGTGAGCTTGTCGCCCTGAATGAAGATGGGCGCAGTCACTTCGCTGCGCTTCAGGCCGCGACCAATGATGGCGCTGACGCGAGGCTTGCCTATTACGCTTTCGACCTGCTCTGGCTGGACGGCAAGGACATGCGCAAGATGCCGCTCACCAAGCGCAAGGCGGCGCTTGAGAAAATGCTTCCACCCGATGACGAAATCCTGCGCTACTCGGACCATATCGAAGGCAGAGGTGACGACGTCATCGCCAAGGCTTGCAACATGCATCTTGAAGGCATCGTCTCAAAAAAGAAGACTGCCCATTACGTATCCGGCCGTGGCAGCGGCTGGATCAAATCGAAATGCATCGGCCGCGATGAATTCGTGATCGGTGGATATCGACAATCCGACAAGGCGGGACGGCCGTTTGCTTCACTCCTGCTGGGTGAGTTCGATCAAGGGAAGCTGCAGTATCGCGGCCGCGTTGGAACAGGCTTCAACGAAGCCATGATGGACGAGCTCAGTCAGGCAATGGCGAAGCTGGAGCGCAAGACGGCGCCGTTCAAGGAGCTGCCCGGCGACGCGAGACAAGGCGCGGTCTGGGTGACTCCCGAACTCGTCTGCGAAATCGCCTATGCCGAGCGCACGCCCGACGGGCTGCTTCGTCATCCAAGTTTTCAGGGCCTGCGCGACGACAAGGAGGCAAAAGAGGTGACATCCACAGCGCAAAAGCAGGCCGAGACAAAGGCGTCAGAAACGGCTGGCAGCACCGTCCTCGGCATCAAGATCAGCCACCCTGATCGGGTCATCTATGACAAACAGGGCGCGACCAAACGCGAAATTGCCGAATACCTGGCTGATATCGCGCCGCGCCTGCTCCCTCATATCGAGAACCGCCCGGTCAGCCTCGTGCGTTGCCCCTCAGGCGCTGGCGGGAAATGCTTCTACCAGAAGCATCATACAGACTCTGTGCCCGAGGCCATCGGCGAGACTGACATCAAGGAGAGCAATGGCAAAACTGCCCGTTACCTCGTCCTGAACTCAGCTGAAGCGCTTGTCTCCGCAGCCCAGATCGGCGCGCTCGAACTCCACATATGGGGATCGCGGACAGACCGTCTGGAGCGTCCCGATCGCCTCGTCATTGACCTTGATCCGGATGAAGGCATGACGTTTGAAAGGGTGAAGGACGCCGCCGTCGAAGTGCGTGACGTGCTTGAGAGCGCTGGCCTGAAATCCTTCCCACTACTCACTGGCGGGAAGGGAATCCATGTCGTCGCGCCTCTCGAACGCCGGCGCGAGTGGGCAGATATCAAAAGCACCGCACGCGGGCTCGCCCGAAAGCTCTCCGAGGCCAGCCCCGACACCTATGTCGCGGAAGCTTCAAAAGCCAAACGCAAAGGCCGGATCTTCATCGACTGGATGCGTAATGATCGCGGTGCAACAGCGGTCAGTCCCTACTCCCTGCGCACCCGCCCCGGTGCCCCGGTAGCCACACCTGTCCGCTGGAGTGAACTGTCTTCCATTGAAAGCGCCAGCCAGTACACCCTTTCCAATATCCGGCAACGGCTCTCGCGTCTGAAGTCGGACCCATGGGAGGGATACGATACCTGCCGCCAGTCAATCTCGGCCGGCGTACTGGAAACATTATCCTGACAACGCTCAGATAAGCTCGACAGGTTTGGAACGAGGCCGGGCGTGCCACGTTGCATGACTGGCTTCAGAAGCGGGTGTGCATGCAGACGGTGAACTCCATCGAACGTATCAATGCGTCGCCAAGTACGCCCGGTCTTCCCTGCCCGGACAGTCCCGAAAACGCCACTCACCCCATCTGGCTAGCCGCCGCAAAGCTCGTGGTGATCGGTCTCCTTGTCATGGGTGCCCTGGCAAGCCGGACGGGCATGCTCACGGCGCACATGGCCGGTCACATCGCGGTCATGAACCTGCTTGCCCCGACCGTGGCCTGGCTGTTTCGGCATCGTTTTTTCCGCATTGGCTCTGGACAGGCCATCGGCCGCAAACTCCTGCTCGCCACCCTCACGCAACTCAGCGTCTTTTTCCTGTGGCACAGCCCACCTGTCATGGCGATCTCCATGCAGGGCGCGGTTACGGGCTTCGCGCTGCTGGCGGGCTTGCTGATGGTGTCGGTCTGGTTCTGGGCATGCGTTTTTGAAGCCGTTCGCCAGAACCGAATGGAAGTGATCGCCGCCCTGCTGATCACTGGCAAGCTGGTCTGCCTGATCGCCGTCCTGCTCGTCTTCGCACCCCGGTTGATATACCCCGGAATGGGCGTGCCTGCCGCCATGATGGGAGATCAGCAACTGGCCGGCCTGCTGATGCTGTCCGCCTGCCCTCTGACCTATGTCGGTGCCAGCATCTATGTCGTGGCAAGATGGTTCACACGGCTGTCCTCACCGCCACTCAAGGCGGACAGATAGGATATGCGACTTCAGATCACGCTCACCTGGACCCGTATCGTCTATGCGCTCGCAGGCCTATCCATCCTCGCCGTGGTCGGCGCACTACTGGTCGCCTGGTCGGGCATTTATAGCGTCGCGGCAAGCCGCGGGCATCCGGCCTGGCTGAACTGGTTTCTCGAAGTCGGCATGCGACGTTCCGTCGAGGCCAATGCGAAAGACCTGAAGGAACCAGATCTGACAGACCCCGGCCTGATCGCGCTTGGCGCGTCTCATTTCCAGGGCGGGTGTGCGCCCTGCCACGGCGCCCCCGGCGAACCGGTCAATCCGATCTATCAGGGCATGTTGCCCGTCCCGCCTGTTCTCAGCGACCATGCCGATGAATGGACGCCCGACCAACTCCACTGGATCGTCAAGCACGGGCTTCAATACGCTGGCATGCCGGGCTGGGCGGCAACCGAACGGGACGATGAAATCTGGGCGATGGTCGCTTTCCTGCAGGCCCTGCCCGAAATGAGCGAAGACGATTATGAAACGCTGTCGGCGGGCAATGCCGAGGCAGATATTCCAGGCGCCCGACATCTTATCAAACAGGGCTCTTCATCGGCGTCACTTGTCACCTGCTCCAAGTGTCATGATACCGCGAGCGCACCGCCCACCAGCCACAATATCCCGAGGCTTGGCGGCCAGTCACAAGCCTACTTGCTGCGGACACTTCAGGAGTATCGCACAAATCAACGCCAGAGCGGTTTCATGGAGCCGGTTGCCGCCGATATTCCGGAAGAGGATTTTGAAGCCATCGCTGCCTGGTTTGCATCGCTGGACTCTCCCCAACATCAGAATGAACAGGCACCAGATGCCAATCTGGACGCCGGCAGCGCCATCGCCCTCAACGGCGATCCCGTCCGCCGCGTCGCCGCCTGCCAGGCCTGCCATGGCAGCGATGCGAGGCCGGCCTATCCCCGTCTCGCTGGCCAATCTGCAGCCTATCTCGAAGCCCAGCTCAAACTCTGGCGTGACGCGCCGCCGAGCGAGACCGGTTTCGCAAAGCTCATGGCTGGCGCCGTCGGCAGGATGACGGATGACCAGATCCGCGACGTCTCCGCCTGGTATGCGAGCGAGGCGCAGGAATAGTGTTGAGGCGCGTTCTGATCTGTATGCCGATCCTACTTCTGCTAACGGCCTGTGCAGGCCAACAGTCCGCACTCTCAGGCGGCGGTGCGGAGTCAAACCGCACGCTGCTACTGACGATCATCCTGACGATCGGTGCTGCGGTCATTTTCCTAATCGTCGCAATCGCGCTCTATATCGCCCTGTTCGGACCTGCGCGCTGGAGACGCGCCTTCGCGACCAACTCCATCGTCGTGTGGGGCGGAATTGCCTTTCCGACCGTCGTACTGTCTGTCCTGCTGGTCTATGGATTTGCTGCGCTTGGAGCCGGGCCTGCGGCGCCCGCGACCTCAGATGAAGACCCTCTCCACATCCGTGTTGATGGTCTCCAATGGTGGTGGCGCATCACCTATTTCGATGCCGACGGCAATGCCATTGTCAGCGCCAATGAGCTTCGCCTGCCAGCAAATCGAACCGTCGAGATCGAACTGACATCCAGTGATGTGATCCATAGTTTCTGGGTGCCGGCCTATGCTGGCAAGGTCGACATGATCCCGGGCCACACCAATACGATAACCCTCGTCGCCGATGAGCCCGGTATCGTGCGCGGGCAATGCGCCGAATATTGCGGCGGCGCGCATGCCCTCATGGCCTTCTCTGTCATCACTATGGCCTCCGATGAGTTTGACACCTGGCTCGACGGGGAAGCAGGCCCCGCGACAAGCACGGGCAGCGATGGCGAACAGACCTTCCTGCAGGCCGGCTGCGGCGGATGCCATACGGTACGCGGCACACCTGCGAACGGGTCTGTCGGCCCTGACCTCACCCATGTCGCCAGTCGCCAGACAATCGGTGCCGGCATCATGAAGACAGACCGCACCTCTTTCCTCGACTGGCTTGAACGTCACCAGCAGATCAAGCCCGACAACCTCATGCCGGAATACCAGTTCCTCAGCGATGCAGAACGCGGCGCGATTGCCACCTATCTGGCGGAGCTCGACTGATGCCGGATTTCGCTTCTCTCAGCTTGCCACTCAATGCCGCGATCTTTGCTGGTGCTGCAGTGTTTGTCTGGCTGGCCGGGGCGCGTCTCGCCGCTTATGCCGACGAAATCTCCCGCCGGTCCGGGCTGGGTGAAGCCCTGATGGGCCTGCTGCTGCTCGCCGGCGTCACGTCGCTACCGGAAATCGCAACCAGCGTGACGGCGGCCAGCGTCGGCAATGCGCCGCTCGCGGTCAATAACCTCCTCGGGAGCATTTCGATGCAGGTCGCCGTGCTTGCTGTGGGTGATTTCATTTATGGCAAGCGTGCGCTGACCTCGGTTGTGCCAGACCCAACCGTCATCCTGCAGGGCTCGCTGAATATCTGCCTGCTCTGCGGGGTCGCAATCGCCGCCATCATAGGCGATTACGCGCTCGGCGGTGCCGGCTGGTGGACCTGGGGTCTCGCCATTGCCGCGATCTACTCGGTGCACAAACTTGTCGAAGCAGATCGCCGTGAGCCATGGATCGCCAATGTAGCTGACAAGGACGCCTCCGAACGCTTCGAAGACGAAATTCCGTTGCAGGCGAGCAATGCCGGGCTCGCAATCCGAACCGCGCTCGCGGCCATCATCATCCTCACCGCGGGCTCTCTGGTCGCCATGACTGGCGATGCCATTGCAGATCAGAGCGGGCTCGGCTCCTCCTTTATGGGGTACGCCTTTGTTGCCATTGCGACCTCGCTACCGGAAGCGAGCACTGTCTTCGCCTCGATGAAACGCGGGCTCTATACAATGGCAATCTCGGACATTCTCGGCACGAATATTCTCAATGTCGCGCTGCTCCTTCTCGTCGACCTGATCGCGCCCCAAGCGGCCGTGATGAGTGAAGTTGGCGACTTTTCCGCCGTCGCGGCCCTGCTGGCCGCTGCCGTAACCGGCCTGTTCCTGATGGGCCTCGCCGAACGGCGGGACCGCGCCTATTTGCGCATGGGTGTCGATTCCATCGCCGTACTTGCCACCTATGTCGGCGGCCTCGTCATTCTCTTCAGCCTGAAAGGGGACGCATGAGCGATCAAATCAATACCGGCCGCAAGACGATAAGCCCGATGCCGCGACCCGAGGGCGAGGAAGAAGAACTTCTCCGGATCTGGGCGACACCAAAGGGCTGGCGCCTGCCCACGGCCGTGAACAATACCGTCATTGGTCTCCTCTACCTTGGGGCTGCATTCACCTTTTTCGTGCTGGCCGGCATTCTTGCGCTGATCATGCGCACGCAACTCGCCATGCCGGGCAATGAGCTGGTTGATCAGAACCTCTACAACCAGCTTTTCACCGTCCACGGCACGACCATGATGTTCCTCTTCGCCGTGCCCGCCATGGAGGCACTCGGCGTATTGCTGCTACCACAGATGCTGGCGGCTCGTGACCTGCCCTTCCCGCGCCTGTCGGCCTTTGCGGTATGGGCCTATGTTGTCGGCGGTTCGGTTTTCTTCCTGACGATCTTCGTCGATCTCGCCCCCATGGGGGGCTGGTTCATGTATCCACCCCTGACGCTGACCGATTACCAGCCCGGCGACAATGCTGATTTCTGGCTACTCGGCATCGGCTTCATCGAAATCTCTGCCATTGCCGGCGCAATCGAGATCATCGTCGGCGTCCTGCGCACCCGTCCGCCTGGCATGAGCCTCGACAAGCTGCCGATCTTTGGCTGGGCGATGTTGATCTTTGCTGGCATGATCATGGTCGCCTTTCCGGCGGTGATCCTGGCGACAATGTTCCTCGAGATCGAGCGTGCCTTCGACTGGCCGTTCTTTACCGCTGAACTGGGCGGCGACCCGCTCCTCTGGCAACACCTGTTCTGGTTTTTCGGCCACCCCGAAGTCTATATTATCTTCCTGCCAGCGGCTGGCCTCGTCTCGATGATTGTCCCGACAGCGGCGCGAAAACCGCTGGTCGCCTATCACCTCATCGTTGTCGCGCTGATCGCCACCGGATTCTTCAGTTTCGGGTTATGGGTCCACCACATGTTCACCACGGGCATCCCGGCCATGTCCCTTGCCTTCTTCTCGGCGGCCAGCATGGCTGTCGCAATACCGTCAGGCATCCAGTTCTTCTCGTGGATCGCGACCTTTGCCTCGTCCGATCGCAAGATACAGTTCAACACACCGACCCTGTTCGTCCTCGGTATGCTGTTCATCTTCCTCATCGGTGGGCTGACCGGGGTGATGGTCGCCATGGTGCCGTTCAACTGGCAGGCGCATGATACCTACTTCATTGTCGCCCACATGCATTATGTGATGATCGGCGGGATGGTTTTTCCGCTATTTGCGACCTTCTATTACTGGGTCCCGATCATTGCGAAGAAGCAGCTGTCGGAGCGGCTCGGCAAGATCACGTTCTGGCTGATGTTCATTGGCTTCAATGTGTCCTTCTTCCCCATGCACTTTACCGGGCTGATGGGAATGCCGCGCCGCATCTGGACCTATTCCGACGTCATGGGATGGGGCACGCTCAACATGGTATCAACTATCGGTGCCTTCATGATTGCGACCGGCGTGCTGGTATTCATCATCGATCTCATCCGTAATTTCCGCGTCGGCGAGGGCGGGAAGGATAACCCCTGGGGCGCCGGCACACTCGAATTCCTGCCGCAGGATGTATACTCGACCCGCTCCATCCCGCATGTCTCCAGCCGTGAGCCCCTCTGGGATGATCCGGACTTGCCGCGCGCCGTCGCGGCTGGCGAACACTACCTGCCCAATGCGCCAACTGGCGGGCGTGAGACAATCATCACATCGCCCGTTCATGCCACCCCCCAATATGTTATCCAGATGCCCGGCCCGGGTTGGAGCCATGTGCTGGCTGCTGTGTTTACAGCCGCATTCTTTCTTCTGCTGACGGTCAAGATCGTCATGCCCGCGCTCATCTGCGGTGTTCTCGCCGTAGCCTGCTGTCTTTACTGGGTCTGGGGGATCGACAAGGGGCCGGACAAGGGGCCCGTAGACATTGGAGGCGGCTACTCCCTGCCCGTCTACGTCACCGGGCCGATGGCGCATGGCTGGTGGGCGATGATCGTCCTGATGATCGTCGCCGCGTCAATCTTCCTGTCCTACTTTTTCTCCTATCTCTACCTCTGGACGGTCTCACCCGAAGTCTGGCAGGCGGGCCGCGAACACTTGCCGTCCATTGGCTGGCCGTTCGCGACAGGCGGCCTGCTTGTCGCGTCTGCCATCCTGATGCGCGCCGCAGGAAAGCTCCTGCCACCGCCCGGCCAACGGCGCTGGTCTGTCCCGCTTCTCATTGTGGCATCGGCCGTCCTTGCCGTTGCCGGTATTGCTGTGGAATTCTATGGCCACTGGACAAACGGATTGCGCCCGACAGAGACGAGCTATGATGCCATGGTCTATATGGGCGGCATCCTCTCGGCACAGCTGATCGCTGCCATTGTCGTGATGTCGGCCTTTTGCGCCGCCCGCCACATTGCCGGCAAGCTTGATAGCGTCCGTTGGGCCAGCCTCGAGAACACCTCGCTACTGCTCTATTACCTCGTGGCACAGGCAATTGTCGGCCTGCTGCTGGTCCATGGCTTTCCACACCTCATGGGAGGCACCTGATGAGCCAACCGGCCGGCGACCCCCGTTTCATCCGCGTCACGCTGACCAGCCTCGCAGGACCGCTTGTATGGGCGCTGCATTTCGGCGCTGTGTATGGCGGCCAGCACGTTGCCTGCAGGATCGCTGACCCCGGTAACGCGTCCCTGCGGATCGCCATTGCAGGCGTTACTGCTGTCGCGATACTTGTCCTGGTGTTCATCTTTCTCAATGTCCGCCAGCTGGTTCGTCCGGCACCACCCTTCGACCAGGATGTACCGACGTTTCTCAGGGCCGTTTCGTTATCCCTGATCGGTCTGTCCCTATTTGCCATTGTCGCTACGGCGCTCGCCGGTCTCATGCTGCCATCATGCCCAACGCTAAGGTGAGACGATGCTGACTGACTTTCTCAGGGTCATGGCCTTCGCTGCCCTGCCGGCCGTTGGCAATATTGGCGGCGTCCTCCTTGCTGAAATGATGCGGCCGCCACGCTGGGTAAATGGTGCACTCCTGCACGGTGCGGCAGGGATCGCCATCGCCATTGTCGCCGTCGAACTCGTCCCGCGCAGCGTCGAAAGCGTCGCGATGTGGGGTATAGGACTGGCCTTCATAGCCGGTGCAATTGCGTCATTGGGGCTCGCACGGGCAGTTGACAGCTTCTCGAAACAAGCCGGTGGTTCGACGGGTGCCTGGATGGTCTACACTGCGATCATGGCGGATCTGATCAGCGACGGGCTGATCATCGGCGCAGGCTCGGCTGCCTCACTGGAACTTGGCGTCTTCCTCGCCAGTGCACAGCTTGTCGCCAACGTTCCGGGCGGGTTCGCAGCAAGCGCCAATTTGCGCAAGCAGGGCGTAAAGCGTCAGACGCGCCTTCTCGCAGGTATTGGCGTCAGCCTGCCAATCTTCATCAGCGCTGCTCTCGGTTTCCTCGTCCTCAGGAATGCGCCGGACATGGTGCAGGGCCTTTGCCTCGCCGCGATCGCCGGACTGCTCGTCGCCGCGACCATCGAGGACCTGGTGCCAGAAGGCGACGCCCCACGCCCACCGAGATGGAGCTCGACAATCGCCATGGCAATCGGTTTTGCCGGTATCACCGCACTCTCAGGCGCGATGGGCGGAAGTTGAACCCATCTTGCTGACATGCGCGCTAATGATCCTGCGGCGCGGACAATGCCTGGATTGGTTTGAATGTGGAGTGTAGAGTACTCGTCCTGCCAAGCGTCATTCTGCGCCCTGTCGCAGCAAAGCTTCAGTGTTGACCAGGCCATTCACCAAAAGAGAGGAAAGTTCATCTAGCGAAGGTAAGATTGGAGCTATCGCCTCACAGCCGGGTACTTTCGTAGCAAGCATCATTGCCAAGCTATTTGCTCAGATCGCAGCGATCACCTTGTCCAAGGTTGCAGGATAGTCGCGAAACCGCACGCCTGTCGCATTGAACATCGCATTTGTAATCGCGGCCGCCGCCCCGCAGATGCCGAGTTCCCCTATGCCCTTGGACTGGATCGGAGACGCCCACGGATCACGCTCGTCCAGCAGGTGCACGTCGATCTGCGGCACGTCCAGATTTACCGGCACATGATATTCGGCAAGGTCACGGTTGACGATATGGCCGTCGCGAAGGTCGAACAGCAATTCTTCGGTAAGGGCGAGGCCAATGCCCCACACCATGCCACCATAACACTGTGACGTCGCTGTTTTCGAATTGAGGATCCGGCCGGCATCAAAAACGCCCAGCATACGCCGCACGCGCGTCTCCCCGGTGACCGAGTTCACTGCCACTTCCGCGAAATAGGCGCCATATGTGGCCTGTTTCACCTTGTCGCCGGTGTCGCCCGGGACGATGTGGCCTTCGGCCTCGAGCGCCTCACCAGCAAGCAGGTCAACAAGGCTGACGGTTTTGCCCTCCACTTCAGCGGATCCGTCCTTGAGAACAAGCTCGTCTTCTTCGATATCCAGTTTGCCTGCGATCTTCTTGCGAATTTCGCTGCAGGCAAGGAATACAGATGAGCCACTGGAGCTAGCGCCGAAAGAACCGCCGGAGCCGGATGCTTCAGGATAGTCTGTATCGCCAAGCCGCGTTTCAACCCGGTCACCAGAAAGTCCCAGCATGTCGCCGGCAATCTGTGTCAGGATCGCGTAAGTCCCCGTCCCGATATCGGTCATGTCCGTTTCAATCACAGCTCGGCCATCGGCTTCCAGCCGGACGCGGGCTTTTGATTCCATCAGCATGTTCACACGGGCCGCTGTTGCCATGCCGATACCTATGAGCCACTCACCTTCGCGCACCTTGCCCGGTGTAGCGGACCGCTTGTCCCAGCCAAAACGTTTCGCACCTTCGTCGAGGGCTTCGTGTAGTTTTCGTCCCGAATAAGGTATGCCCTCTTCCGGGTCCTGCTCCGGGATATTGCGCTTGCGAAGCTCGACCGGGTCGATACCGGATACGTAAGCGAGTTCATCCATGGCGTTCTCCAGCACCTGCATGCCGATGGCCTCACCCGGCGCGCGGACAGACCCGGCGCAGGTCCGGTTCACCCGCGCGAGATTGACACTCATCTTCCGGGCAGCGCCCGCGTAGAGGAAGTGCGTCGCCTGCGTGACAGGTTCGGCAAACGCCTCGTCCGGAAGGTTCGAGACAAGCGCCTCATGCCCGATGCCTGACAACCGGCCGGTGTCGTCGCATGCCAGCCGGATACGCTGGCGGGACTCCGAACGGCGCATCGTCATGTCGAATACCTGCTGCCTCGCGAGCGTGACGCAAACTGGCCGGTCAAGCTCTTTTGCTGCGATCGCCGCACTGACCGCTTCTGGCGCTATCCCGAGTTTCGAGCCAAACCCACCCCCCACATAATGTGCGAGTATACGGACGTTTTCAGGCTTGATTCCAAGCGAGTCCGCGAGCTCGTTGCGATTGTATTTGAGCATCTGGTAGCTGCCACGAAGGGTCAGCTTGTCCCCATCCCATTCGGCAATCGAGCAGTGCGGCTCCATGGCAGCACTGTTATGGCCAGGTGTGCGATAGATTTCATCGACACAGAAAGCAGCCTCCGACATGGCCTGGTCGAGGTCGCCCTGGTCGACTTTTCCGGCATCCTGTTCTTCGACCGCAATATTATTGGCTTCCGGGTCGAAAATACCGTCATCGGAGCGCGTGTAATTTACCTCAAGTATCTCGGCAGCATGCCGCGCCTGCTCGAAGGTTTCTGCGACAACAAGTGCAATGGGCTGGCCGAGATAGTAGATGTCCTCAACACCTTGCACTGGCGCCTCATTGGCTGTGCCTTGTGCCGGATTTCTGAGGAAGCGCTTATCGGCATAAACGCCAAGAACGCCGGGCATTTCCATAACTTTTGCCTGGTCGATATCCTTTACAGCGCCAGTCGCAATCCTGGACCTGACGAGTACGCCATGGACGCGGCCGTCGGCTGACCACTCATGCGAATAGGTTGCGCGCCCGGTCACCTTCAGCTTGCCGTCTGGCCGGTCCATGCCTGAGCCGACAAGACCCTGCTGGAGGCGGTCGAGTTTCAGGTCGGCAACCGGCTGGTTCATTTCAAATTTAGCGGTCATCAATCTACTCCAGGGCGTGTTGCTTCGCCCAGCACTGCGACGAGTGTCCGTCGCGCGAGCGGTATCTTGAAATCATTGCTGCCCTGCCCTTTTGCGTCTTTCAACAAGACGTCGGCAGCCTTTTCGAAGCTGCACCTGTCAGCCGTTGCGCCAGCCAATTCCGCTTCGACCTGCGGGTCCCGCCACGGTTTGTGGGCAAGACCACCGAAAGCGAGACGGACTTCGCGGACATTGTCGCCATCCAGCTCGACGATCGCGGCGACCGATACGAGCGCGAAAGCGTAGGATGACCGGTCACGAACCTTCCTGTAAATCTGAACACCTTTCGGCGCAGGCGGCAGTGTTACCGCGGTAATCAGATCACCCGCTTCGAGGACATTGTCTTTTTCCGGATGATCACCCGGCAATCTGTGAAACTCTGTTATCGGCACCGGGCGGACCTTGCCGTCGGCTCCCAGGATTTCCACAATCGCGTCGAGTGCAGACATTGCGACGGCCATATCGCCCGGATAGGTCGCAATGCAGTCATCGCTGGCCCCGAGAATGGCATGCATCCGGTTCACGCCTCCGATCGCCGCACAGCCGCTTCCAGGCGCGCGCTTGTTGCAGGGCTGGGCTGTGTCATAGAAATAATAGCAACGTGTCCGCTGACAGAGATTACCGCCAGTCGTAGCCTTGTTCCGAAGCTGCCCGCTTGCCCCTGCAAGGATCGCCTTGGCGAGCAAGGGATAGCCTGCCCTTACGTCCCGATTGGCTGCACAGTCACTGTTCGTCACGAGGGCGCCAATTCTCAGGCCGCCATCCGACGTTTTCGAAATGGATTTGAGATCAAGACGATTGATGTCGACAAGGTTATCAGGCGCCATGACCTCAAGCTTCATGAGGTCGAGAAGATTGGTGCCTCCGGCGATGAAAGTCGCGCCTGCGGCGTTCTGCCGGGATGCATCATTTTCACTGTCCGCGCGCGTATAGCTGAAGGACTTCATGGGGTTTTCCCCGCCGCTTCCAGAATTGCGTTCACGATATTCGGATAGGCTGAGCAGCGACAGATATTTCCGCTCATCCGCTCCGATATTTCTGCCTCAGTAAGGGCGGGGTTTCCTTCGACATCTTCGCTGACATGGCTCGGCCAGCCATCCTCTACCTCCTTCAGCATCGCGGTAGCCGAGCAGATCTGGCCAGGCGTGCAATACCCGCACTGGAAGCCATCATGCTTGATGAAAGACGCTTGCAGTGGCGAGAGATCATCAGGGCCGCCCAGCCCTTCGATTGTCGTGATCTCGTCGCCATCGTGCATGCAGGCCAATGTCAGGCAACTATTGATGCGCCTGCCATTCACCAGAACAGTGCAAGCGCCGCACTGGCCATGATCGCAACCTTTCTTGGTGCCTGTCATATTGAGGTGATTGCGCAACGCATCGAGCAGCGTCGTGCGTTCATCGCTCTCCAGGGTACAGGATTGCGAATTGATGAGAAGTTCGGTTCGAAGCATTGAAAATCTGACGTTCAGCGTTGGAGGGAGGTTCCCCAACAAACGCGTAACTTTCCCAAGCGTTGCCAACGTCCCACATTCACTCAACTGGCCCGCACACTATTCAGGATGTCGCCCCTGTCCTGCGTAGGTGCAGCGGCATCGTTCGGTACGGGACGATCAGCAAACAGATCTCCGGTTCAATACCGCCCCCGGGGACCGGACAGCGAATTCAAACTTGAATCTAATATCAATAGGTTTATGAGTGTCGCTTCCGCAATTCAAAGGCCCGGACAAGGATGCCCAAAATTACATTCATCGATTCATCCGGCGAAAGCCGGACTGTTGACGCAGCAACTGGCAATAGCGTCATGGAAACCGCGATCCGGAATGACATCCCCGGCATCGTTGCAGAGTGCGGCGGTGCCTGCGCGTGCGCAACTTGTCATGTCTATGTCGACGAAGCCTTCCTTGAACGGCTTGATGAGCCATCACAGAACGAGAAGGACATGCTCGAATTTGCCGAAGGCGTCCAGTCCAATTCCCGTCTCTCCTGCCAGCTGAAAATTAGCAGTGCGCTCGACGGACTACGCGTCACGACACCTGAATCCCAATATTGAAAGATGAAAGCATGAGCGTCGATGAACAGTCTCGCGGAAATCCCGATCTCACCGGACGCGTTGCATTTGTAACTGGCGCCGGGTCGGGTCTGGGCCGGCGTTTTGCGACGATTCTCGCGCTTAGGGGGGCAAAGGTCCATCTTGTCGGACGTCGCAGCGAACCCCTCGAAAATTTGCGGGCCTCGCTGTCAGACCAGGGCTGCATCGCCACCTGCGACACAGTCGACATATGCGATGCAGCCGCAGTTCACCACGCCGTGACCCAAACCGAGAAATTACACGGCACCGTCGACATTCTCGTCAATAATGCTGGCGTGGCAGATGGAGACTTCGCCACTCGGCTGGACCTGGAAACAATCGACAAGGTTATCGACACGAATTTTCGGGCCCCATTCCTGCTTTGCCGCGACGTGGCCGGGCGATTGATAGAAGCGGGCAAGCCCGGGCGTATCGTCAACATTTCTTCCGTCGGTGCCTTCCACTACACGCCAGGTTCCGCATCTGCCCTCTACTGCGCGACCAAGGCCGGCATCGTCAGGATGACAGAAACCTTGGCGCTGGAATGGGCCAAGTTCAACATCAACGTAAATGCCATTGCCCCCGGTATGTTCTATTCAGAAATGACCGAAGCTTTCATGGAGCGGGTTGGCGACAAGGCAATCGCACGAACGTCGCGTAAGCGCATTGGGGACCCATCCTATCTCGACTCCACACTTCTCTATCTGGTTGACCCGAACTCGCACTTCGTCACCGGAACCTGCGTGATTGCCGACGACGCACAGGTTGCGCGCTGAATGAGCCTCTACAGTTTGGCGACGTTGCGTAACCTATTGACCCGCAGCTCCGGCCAGTTATGTATTGTCTAATACTATTAGTTTTGACGTTCAGAATTGAACGCAGGGAGTGAGCGATGTTTGGTGATGGCAAAAGAAGCGTCCAAGAGAGCGTGTCGTGAGCGCCGAGATCGCAGCGCTGACATCAGGCGCCGACCAAGCCTATTTTGAGGGCCTTCAGAACGGCGAGGTCCGCATCCAGGAATGCTCCGGCTGCGGACAGGTCCACTGGCCTGCCGTATTCCGCTGTCCCGATTGCGGAAGTTGGGACCACGCGTGGAAAGCCACAACGCCCGAAGGCACCGTTTATAGCTGGACACGCACCTGGCATGATTTCGGCGGACCTGACGCTTTCAAGGCGCCATTCATACCGGTTGTTGTGAGCCTCGCCGAAGCGCCGGCCGTTCGCCTGCTCGGAACGCTTGATACCTCCGATCGTGAGGTCCAGATCGGCTCACGCGTGCGGGCCGCCCCAACTGATATCACATTTCTCGACAGACAGATCCCGACCCTGATCTGGTCGCTGATCTAGAGGAGAGACGCATGCAAGGAATAGCTGGAAAAGTTGCAGCAGCCGGCGTTGGTCTTCGCCAGTATAAACGGGGCACGGCTCCGCTGCCCGAACGCGGTGTCCTGATTGGCGCCATAATTGATGCCTGTGAAGACGCCGGTCTTGATCCGTCGGAAATTGATGGCTTTGCGTCTTTCGGCGACGATCACAATGAACCCGTCCGACTTATGCCAGATCTCGGCATCAAAGACCTGCGCTGGTGCAGCACCGTTTTTGGGGGTGGCGGTGGCGGGATTGCGGCAGCCATTGGCCAGGCGGCCGGTGCCATCATGACCGGCCAGGCCAATGCGGTGGTTGTCTATCGCGCGCTTGTGCAGGGCAATAGTGGCCGGCTCTCGGCTGCGGTCATGGCGCATCACCTGAACAGTCACGCGCTTGGCGCAGGCCTCGTGGCCCCGGCCCAGATGTGCGCAATCAGAGCCACCCGTCTGTTCGAGCATCATGGTGTACCGGCGGAAACGGCCGAAGCAATTGTACAGGCCTGCTACTATCATGGCTCGCGCAATCCCGAGGCAGTGGCCTATGGAAAGTCATTCAGCCACGAGGAATATCAAAACTCGCGCATCATCAGCGAACCGTTTCATCTGTTTGACTGTTCTCGGGAAAATGACGGCGCGGGCGCCGTATTGCTGGTCTCGGCCGAGAAGGCACGCGACCTTAAACAGAAACCAGCCTACGTTCTCGGCGTCGCACAGGGCGCAGCAAAGGGCTGGGGCGATCTGCTCGAAAATGACGATGACGAACAGTACGCCACGGCTGGCTTCAAATCTGTCGCTCATCACCTTTGGAGCCAGACAGGCCTGAAACCATCAGATATTGACGTGGCCCAGGTCTATGAGAATTTCAGCGCACAGGCTGTTGCTTCAATTATTGATCACGGCTTTTGCACGATCGAGGAAGCCGGCGATTTCATATGTCTCGAGAATTTGATCGCGCCGAGCGGCAAGCTGCCTATCAACACTTCAGGCGGGAATATCGCCCAGGGCTTTGTTCATGGCATCGGCATGATGATAGAAAGCATCCGGCAAATTCGAGGGACTTCATCCAACCAGGTCCCCGGCGCGAAAACATGCCTTCTTGCTGGCGGACCAGGCGCGCCTATTGTCAGCTCGGCGATTTTCGGCACCGAACAGCCAAACTGATAGCATTCATACGTCATCGTTCATGCCCGGCGAAGACGGCGACATCCAGGAGGAAATAAAATGCGGTTCGATAGTGACTACAAAATGCTGATCGACGGAAAGCTGGTGGCGGCCAGCGATGACATCGAGGTTATCAATCCGGCCCTTGGCACATCGTTCGCGACTTGTCCTCGTGCCACAAAGGACGATCTGGAGCTCGCCGTATCTGCTGCGACCCGCGCCTTCAGGACCTGGAAGAATGTTCCACTCGATGAGCGCCGGATCGCCCTCAAAAAAGCGGCTGCAGCCATCATGGAAAATGCAGATGCTTTCGCCAGCCTGTTCACCAAGGAACAGGGACGTCCGACAGCGCTCGCCAAGGAAGAAGTCATGGGTGCTGCCTACTGGCTGTCGAGCACGGCTGACCTTGAATTACCTGTCGACGTTACAGAAGACACCGATCAGCGCCGGATCGAAGTTCACCATGTTCCCCTTGGGGTCGTTTGCGCCATTGTGCCTTGGAATTTTCCCATGCTGCTGGCCAGCTGGAAAATTGCGCCAGCCCTGCTCACGGGTAACACGATCGTCCTGAAGCCTTCACCCTATACGCCGCTCTGCACACTGAAGCTGGGTGAGCTTCTGCAGGAGGTTTTCCCACCCGGCGTGATAAATATAATCAGCGGCGGCGACGAACTCGGCCCATGGATGACGGCGCATAAGGGCTTTTCGAAAATCTCGTTCACTGGCTCGACCGCGACGGGTAAACGCGTGATGGAATCCGCTGCGCACGACCTGAAGAAAGTCACCCTGGAACTTGGCGGCAATGACGCAGCAATTGTTCTGCCTGATGTCGATGTCGACAAGGTTGCCGAACAACTCTTTGCTGGCGCGTTCTCCAACACGGCCCAGATCTGTGTCGCGACAAAACGCCTGTATGTACATGAGGACATCTACGACGCTGTCCGCGATCGCATGCATGAGATCGCAAAGTCAGCGCGTGTTGGCGACGGCAGTGACCAGGGCAATACATACGGTCCCGTCCAGAACAAGGCTCAATATGAGCGCGTACTCGACCTGCTTGAGGATGCCAGGAAAAACGGATTACAATTGCTGTACGGATCCGATGTCCCTGAACAGGGCTACTTCATTCCCCTGACCATCGTCGACAATCCGCCAGAGCAGTCACGCGTCGTCCAGGAAGAAGCATTCGGCCCCATCCTGCCAATGATGAAATTCAGCGACCTCGACGAGGTTATCGATCGAGCCAATGACACTGATTACGGGTTGGCTGGCGCCGTCTGGTCGGCCGACCTTGAGAAGGCAAAACAGGTGGCTGCATCGATGGAGACCGGGACAGTCTGGATCAATCAGAACCTGCAATCGACGCCCTTCACGCCAATTACAGGGCACAAGCAATCGGGGGTTGGCTCCGAAAACGGTGTGTACGGACTGCGCGAGTTCACGCAAGCCAAGGCGATCTACATTCCGAAATCGGCTGCTTCAGTCAGCTGATGCCAATCAGATGGTTTCCGTTGGCAGGGATTTCGCGATTCCCAGCCGGCGGGCCTTCTTCTTTTCGCTATCAGTTAACCTTTTAGGCTCTTTTGGAAGGTGTCTGAAGCTGCGCAGGAAGGACATGATTGTCTCTTCGAACAGCTCCTCATCATCATATGGATTCGCTCGAACCGCGACCGCCAGATTTGGAAACTGCTCGAGGTCAAAATCAGGCATTGGCGCAATATCGTAAGACCGCGCAGCGGCTTCAAACAGCGCTGAACCATAGGTCAGTTTTTCCGTTCCCTCGATAATCACCATCTGGACTTCGGGGGGGTACGGGCACAGGGATGCCCAGAAATCATATGCGCCCAGTAGCACGCGCCTCGGGAAGAACTGCAGGAGGAGCGGAGCCGCATTAGGATGATGCAGAATAGTGCGCCGCGATGATTTGCAAAGACGAACGAGCGTCTTCTCCCAGTCGCTTTCATCGATCTTCGGCGCCTCGACTTCCCGCAAAAGCAGCAAGACGACTTCAGACAGGAGCTCATTCTTGTCTTTGAAGTGATAGTAGAGTGATGGTGCCTTCACACCGAGGCGTTTGGCGACAAGCTCAAGACTCAGCGAGCGCAAGCCCTGCGTATCGATTACGCTCAATGCCGCGCCGGCTGCACTCTCTCGCGATATAAGCGATTTCGAAGGTCTACCCATGTCTGCAGTCTTTAATCTAGAGTCGTGAAATAATTCTTGAGGCAGCGACCACTTTTGTAAACATTCAAGCTGACCAGGGCTTCGTTTAATCGACGCGCTGCTTCCAATAATGGCACCGAAGGCGCCCATTTAAAGCCTTAACACCGCAAAGCAAGGTGCGAGCAAGCTCAAAGCGAATGGCCCCCTGCCTGAAAATCTCGCTCTCCCAAACTTGAACGGTCCCGTACCGGGACGCAATCCGCCATAAAAATTAAAACTCGTCCTGGATGCATGTTGCCGCCAAAGACTAATGCCGATAGTTTTTTAAAAACATCGGAGGAAACACCATGCGGCCTAATTTCCATCGCCGATCGAGCGCTTTAGGGAGCCTGCTTCTGGGCGCTCTGACGGTGGTCACGGCACCATCGCTCGCCCAACCAGCAGAAATCAGCGAGTATATTACGGGCTCCACTCCCTACGTGATCCACGATATTGAAGCTCGTGAGAATGCCCCCAACGTACTGGTCTGGATGATCGACGATCTCGGCTTTGGGCAGCTTGGCGCGTTTGGCGGTATTATCGACACGCCGAACCTGGACAAGCTGGCTGCAAACGGCCTCGTTTACACGAACTATCATACGACCCCGATCTGCTCGGCGAGCCGAGCCGCCCTCCTGACCGGTCGCAATTCACACACGGTGCATGTTGGGGGGCACTCTGCCATGTCGATCGGCTTTCCCGGCTATGATGCTCGCATTCCCCGAAGTGCCGGAACGATCGCGGCTAACCTGAAGGCCCGCGGATACCTCACATATGCAATCGGTAAATGGGACCACCTGCCCCCTGCGCATAGCTCGCAATCCGGGCCTTTCACTTACTGGCCGAGCGGTCAGGGCTTCGACAAGTTTTATGGCTTCCTGACCTATGATGCCGATAATTTCTCGCCGGTCCTTTGGTCCGATCACTCTCCCGTGCAACTGCCTGAGAATCCTGAGTATCACCTGACAACGGATATGGCCGACAAGGCGATAGACTGGATCAGTTTGCGCGATTCCGACCCGCATCGGCGTCCCTTCTTCATGTACTGGGCGACCGGCGCTGTGCACTCGCCCCATCACGCACCGGAAGCGGACCGGATTGCGTATCGCGGTAAATTTGACGGCGGCTGGGATGAAGCCCGTGCGAAAATCCTGCAAAGACAGAAATCACTCGGTGTCATCCCGGAGGATACAGAACTGCCACCGCGTCCCGACGGCATGAAAGCCTGGGCGACACTCAGCGATGACGAAAAGAAAAGCTATGCGCGAGCCATGGAAGCCTTTGCGGCGCAACTATCCCATGCCGATCGGGAATTCGGGCGCATACTCGCTGCGCTTGAAGACCGCGGCGATCTGGAGAATACGATGATCGTGGTGGTCGCCGACAATGGCGCAAGCGCAGAAGGTGCACCGGACGGCACGTTCAGCGAGTTCATGATGGCCAATGCCCGCTATCCTGATGTGGAAGAGAACCTCACCCATTATGACGGCTGGGGCGGCCCCGACAGCTATCCGCACTACCCAATGGGCTGGGCTGTGGCGGGGAACACACCATTCCAGTATTACAAGCAGACCGCATTCGAGGGCGCTGTGAGAGTCCCGATGATCATATCCTGGCCGAACGGGATCGACGCGTCCGGAGAAGCCCGCAATCAGTACCTTCATGCAATTGATATCGGCCCCACGATTTTCGAAAGCGCCGGCATCGAGACGCCGGAAAGCATCAATGGCGAGACACAACTTGCTTTCGATGGAACGAGTGCGGCCAACACATTCGACCAAGACGATGCAGCCTCGCCCCGGTCGGTGCAATATTATGAGATGTACGGCAATCGCGCGATCTATGCCGATGGATGGAAAGCGGTCGTACCGCACCGCCTGAAAACATGGGATTTCCAGACCCCGCCATCCTTCGAGACAAATGAATGGCAACTTTTCCACGTGTCAAACGACATCAACGAACGCGAAAACGTGGCCGATGATTATCCGGACAAACTCAACGAGCTTGTAGAATTGTTCCGGCAACAAGCCATCAAGTACAATGTCTTTCCCCTGACAAATACCGGCGACGCACAGCGGATACGCGCGCAGGTCGCCGCAGCCGAAATGGCCGAGCGGGAAGATACCTGGACTTATGAAGGGGACGTCGCACGGATTCCGGAAGCACTCGCACCCCCAATTCAGACGCATGCTTTCAAGCTAACGGCAACAGTCGACATGCCCGAAGGGGTCAGTGGCGCCCTGATGGCGATTGGCGGTCATAATGGCGGAATGGCGCTTTATTTCGATGATGGCCGCGCCAGGTTCTCATTCCGCAACATAGACCTCGTAACAACGGAACTCGTATCGGACGTGAATATCCCTGCAGGCGCCTCAACAATCGAACTCGATTTCGCACGCCGCAGGAATGGCGCCGATGTGACGATCAGCGCAAATGGCAAGCCGGTCCTGTCGGGGACAGTCCCCGGTCCGCTGCCGGTCTTCCTGTTTACGTCCAATGAGACTTTCGACATCGGCAGCGATACGGGGTCAAACGTATCGGACTATCCCGGAGACTTTCCGTTCAACGGCACGATCAACGATGTAAAGGTCAAAGTGAGCGTGCCGGAGAACTGAAGTCGCATCAGGCCGCGGGCTCTGCGATTTCTCTCGTTGAGCCCAGCACGGCCTTGATTTCGAGATATTCGTGGAATCCGTACTCACCCCACTCGCGTCCATTGCCTGACTGTTTATAGCCACCAAAGGGTGCCATCGGATCTGGCCCTGCGCGGTTCAGATTGACCTGCGCGGCCCGCAGCTCTGCTCCAATGCTTTCAACCAGGTTTTCATCTTCGCCAGACACATAGGCCGCGATGCCATATTTCGTGTCATTGGCGATGGTGATTGCGTGCTCAATGTCGCGATATGGGATTACGCATAGCACGGGTCCGAATATCTCGGTCTGGGCAATGGTCATCGCATTATCAACATCCGAGAATATGGTTGGTTTGACGAAATACCCCTTACTGAAACCCTCCGGCCGGCCGAGGCCACCGACAGCCAGTGTCGCCCCCTCCTCTATCCCGTTCTCGATCAGGCTTTGAACCTTTTCAAACTGTTGGACAGATGCGACTGGCCCGAGATCAGTCTCTGCCTTCGTCGGGTCACCGATCTGAAGCGCGTTCGCGGCTTTCGCAGCAATCTCCACGCCCTCCGCATAGCGTGACTGTGGCAGGAGCATTCGCGTCGGCGCATTACAGGACTGACCGGCATTCGCCATGACAGACTTCACCCCCTCAATGACACCTGTTTCAAAGCTCGCATCGTCGAGAATGATGTTTGGTGATTTGCCCCCCAGCTCCTGGGATATCCGTTTCACGGTTTGCGCAGCCTTCTGGGCAACATCGATACCCGCAGCGGTGGAGCCAGTGAACGAGATCATGTCGACGCCCGGATGTGTCGTCATCGCCTGCCCCACGCCCTTCCCATCGCCGTAAACGAGATTGAAAACGCCAGCCGGAAAACCGGCTTCATGCAATATTTCAGTCCAGATCCTGGCGGAAAATGGCGAGAACTCCGAAGGTTTCACGACCATCGTACAGCCCGCACCCAAGCATGGCGCGACTTTCGCCGCGATCTGGTTGATTGGCCAGTTCCACGGCGTGATCATACCGCAAACACCGATAGGCTCCTGCACAATAAGTGTCTTGCCGCGCCGCTTGGCAAAGGGGTAGTCCATGACGATCCGGGCGGCCGTTTTCAGGTGAACCATGCCAACCCCAGCATGCACCTGATGCGCAAAAGTGGCCGGTGCACCCATCTCTTCAGTAATGGCCGCGCTCAGCTCACTCCAACGGCCCTTGAAAATATCCGCAGCTTTCCGCAATAGGTCTGCCCGTGTTTCCCGGCTGGTGCGCGACCATGAAGGAAAAGCCTCCCGCGCAGCACAGACAGCGCGGTCCAGGTCCTCTGAATTGCCGAGTGCAACCTTGCCGAAGACCGTTTCAGTCGCCGGGTTTACCACGTCGATGATCTGGCTGGATTTCGGCTCCACCCAGTTGCCACCAATATAGAACTTGTCTGCATGTTTCATTGTGGAATCTCCGCGTTCAATCAGGTGCTCGACCCGGAAACGGTCTCGCCCAGCGAGGGACCATCTTCGATCTCGATGTCAAAGGTTCTCAAATAGCCCGCCGTCATGATGTAATATCCACATGCCAGGCTGAGCTCGATCAGCTGCGCCTTGCAGAGATGTTCCGATATGGCGCTGAACACCTCATTGCTCACTCGTTTCTCGGAGAATGTCTCCTCCGCGAACGCGACCACGAGGCGTTCGACATCGGGGAGCCTGGAGGTATCCCCCGTCGCGAGCGCCTCTATGGTATCCTCCGGCACGCCAACAGCCCGCGCAAATGAGACATGCTGGTGCCATTCATAATCCGACTCGCACAGCAACCCGATTTTGAGGACAGCGATTTCCCGCAGTTTCGGGTCCAGTTTTCCTTTCCGCAGGATGGCGAGACCGAGCCGGGAGTAGCCGTCCATCAGGGCTTCGGAATGCGCCATCATGCGCGTCACATTGAGGTTGCCGAGCTTGACCAGTCGATCGCTGGTTTCTTGAGAAAGTGAGTCTGGATACGGGATGCGCGCCAATTGGAATACTCCTCTGTTCCGGCGAAGCGTGTCGCCAGCTTTGATGTTCGGGTTGAGGGTCAGCCGCCCTTCCGGCTCAGACCGGATGAAGGGCCTTGGACGTGCGCTGGATAATATCAGCGCCACGCCAGGCCATTGCCATGGTCGGCCCATTCGTGTTCCCGGACGGAATAACCGGCATGATTGATGTATCTATGACGCGCAGGCCCTCTACGCCGTGCACGCGCAACTGAGGGTCAACAACGGACGTCTCGGCATCTACCCCCATCTTGCAGCTTCCAACCGCATGATAGGCGCAGGTGCCAAAGCGGTCATAGGCCGTAAGGATATCCTCGTCTGACTGATATTCAGGCCCTGGCATGGTTTCTTCTTCGATATACTGGGCCAGTGGCTGCTGCTTTGCCCAGTCGCGTGCCACGCGCACAGTACCAATCATCGCCTTACGGTCTTCCTCCGTATCGTGATAATTCGTCCTCAATTCCGGCGGCGCCTCAACATCCTTCGAGGTAATGTGAACGTGGCCCTTCGAGGTCGGACGAAGCGGATAGGCACATACATGGATACCGGGATGCCGCTCGACATCCTGGCGCTGTTTGTCAAAGTCGAAGCTGAATGGTGCAAACAGGATCTGCGCATCAGGACGGTTTAGCCCTGGCTGTGTCTTGAACCAGGCCACCTGCTCATACGCCGCCGCTGACATCGGGCCACCCTTGGTCAGGAAATACTGGACCGCCGATTTCACAACGCCCAACCCGTGATATTTCTTGTTATGGGAAATATTCTTGTTGAGCTTCCACTGGATCAGGATAGCTCGATGTTCAATCAGGTTTTCACCGACATTCCGGTTCGCGTGAACGACATCGATTCCAAGATCGGCAAGACGTCCGGGATCGCCAACCCCCGACCGCTCCAGGATGTTGGGCGAGGCCAGCGCGCCGCCGCACAGGATCACTTCGCCAGAAACCTTGATCCGTTCTTTTTTTCCAGAGCGAACGACGTCAACGCCCACCGCCCGTTTGCCTTCGAATACGACGCGATCAGCCACGCAATCTGTGATAATCTCAAGATTGGGGCGTGAGCGGATGGGGTCGAGAAATGCGGTAGCGGCACTCTGGCGTCGCCCTTTGTAGATTGTTCTCGGAGCATAACCAATCGCCTCGATCTCGTCCGGCGAATTTGTGTCGGTCTTTTCGCTCCAGCCCATGGATTTTCCAGCGTCCAGCATCGCGTTGGTGATAGTGTCCTTGACGTCCGGCAACGTCACCTTGAGCGGACCATCAGACCCTCGCGTTTCATCAGCGCCAAGTTCGTGGGATTCCAGTTCTGCATAGGCCTTTCCGATATGGTCCCAGCCCCAGTCGTCACTCGTGACTTCAGCGATCGCATCAAAATCTGCTGGCTGGCCACGGACATACATCATGCCATTGACCGAACTCGATCCGCCCAGCACACGGCCACGCACCCAGAACTCTGCTGTATTGTTGTTTGTCTCTTCAGGAACGCTCGAATATCCCCAAATGTGTTTCGGGTCGGCCATCACTTTTGCGAGGCCCTTCGGCATCTTGATGAAAGGATGCGTATCACGAGGTCCAGCCTCCAGAAGCGCAACGCGAATCTTGGGGTCTTCCGATAGCCGGTGCGCCAGGACGCACCCTGCTGCGCCTGCCCCGACGACTACATAGTCGAATTCAGCCATCATCATTCCCTTACCTTCAAACCTGTGTTTGCTCATTTAAATCTAATAAGAACAGTTTTACATCATGCTTGCAATCCCGATTTATGTTGCAAATTCACGCGAGCGCGTTTGACATTGATCTGCCAACATCATGACCCATTGATTTTTACGCTCAGCTCAATAATAATCTAATGATCATAGTCTGAGTGACTTTGGGAGGAGAACTGAATGCCCAACGATATTCCCGCGAGCTTCGTGCCAGAACACGTGCAAGCTGATCGCGTCTTCGATCTCGACATATATAATGATGCGAGATTCACAGAAGACCTCCACGAGTCCTACACGACACTGCACGAAGATGCTCCGGATATATTCTACACCCCCCGGAATGGCGGACACTGGGTATTCAGCCGCTTTGACGACATGGCGAAAGTGCTCCGTGACTACAATCATTTCTCGGTACGCGAAATGCAAATCCCCCGCGTCGAGAATCCGCCTGTCTTCATTCCGCTCAGCCTCGATCCACCGCAGAGCGTGCCATACCGTCAGGCGCTGATGCCCCATTTCACGCTGAACGCCGTGCAGGCGCTCGAGCCGCGTGTTCGTCAGTTTGCCATCGAGATCATCGAAGCCGTCGCTGATAAGGGCGGATGCGAATTCGTCGAAGACATCTCCTCCCAATTTCCTGTCTCGGTATTCATGGAGCTGATGGGCATGCCTCTGGACCGGCTGACCGAGTTTCGGGAGATTGCAGATGCGTTCTTTAACGCGCGGGAAAATGAGGAGATGGCGCTCCTGGTTGGCAAGATTGTCGGCCTGATGACCGAAATCGTCGAAATGCGCACTGAATCCCGGAAAGACGATCTCATTTCGCAAATGGTCGATTTCAAGATCGAAGGACGCGCGATCACGCTGGAAGAACTCCAATCCATGCTGCTGATCATGTTCCTGGGCGGCATGGATACTGTGACGAACGTCGCCAGCTACGCATTCCGGCATCTCGCGAATGACCAGCAATTGCAACAGCGGCTTGCTCAGGAGCCCGAGATCATCCCAAACTTCGTGGAAGAAGCCATCCGGTGCTTCGCGGTCGTGAATTCTCCACGCATTGTCACTCATGACTTTGAAATGTTCGATATCCAGTTCCGCGAAGGTGACATGGTCCTCTGCATGCTGCCATTGGGCGGACGCGACGGCCGCCGCTTCGACGCGCCCAATGAATTCGACCCCGATCGCAAGCAAAAGGCCCACATCACTTTCTCGGCAGGCCCTCACATGTGCCTCGGTTCGAACCTGGCGCGGATGGAGCTGAGAATTCTCGTCGAAGAATGGGTCAAACGAATCCCCGCCTTCTCACTGAAGCCGGGCGTGCGTCATGTCAGTCGCGCCGGAACAGTCATGGCACTGGAATCGCTGCCACTGATCTGGTGATTCCGGCCTTCAGCTGGACCGACCACCCGCAACCGACACCGCCACATCCATCGATGCCCAATAGATTAATTCTGCCTGCAAACCGTGAGGGCCTTCCCTCACAGGTGATGCCGCAGGGTAACACTATGAAAATTAATTCTATGCGCGTTTGATTTACTGGGTTGGCGGGGGCGAATTCGACGTGTACATAATCATAAAACTAAAATGATTAGGCAAGCAACGAGGCGACCCTAATTCAACCGGGAGGAATGAAATGACCCAAAAGAACCAAACCACGAAAGCCTTTGGAAAACCTCCGACAGGTTTTGGTCTGAGCTTGCTTGCCGCAACAGGGCTCGCTCTTGTTATCGGCGCGCCTGCCTGGGCCCAGGATGCAGATCAGGGCGCCCAGCCAGCAACGACCGCATCGGCTGACGTCGACACCCAGACAGAAGAAGACGCACGGCTGCGCCGCCTTGGTGTTGTCAACGTGACGGCGCGCCGGCGTGATGAAAGCCTGAAGGATGCGCCGGTCGCGATTACAGCGGTTTCAAGCGAAACACTGGACGAATACGCGATCACTGATTTCACCGACATCGCCTCCCTTGTCCCGAACCTTGTTATGGGGCGCGCGGCATCGGGCTCATCCTCGAACATATTCCTGCGCGGCGTCGGCTCCTCAACGCTCAACGCTGGCTTCGATCAATCGGTCTCCATCAATATTGACGGCCTCCCGATGAGCCGCGGCCGCGAAATCGGCCTCAGCCAGTACGATATTGAACAGGTTGAAGTGCTGAAAGGCCCTCAGGCGCTCTTCTTTGGCAAGAACGCAACGGGCGGCCTGATCAGCGTAACGACAAAGGATCCAACCGATTCTTTCGAAGCTGGCATCAAGGGCGGCTACGGGTTTGAAGCGGAAGAGTATTACGGCGAAGGGTATATCTCCGGTCCGCTTACAGACACACTGGGCGCCCGATTTGCTTTCCGGTATTCAGATCGCGAAGGCCCTTTTGAGAACACGGCTGCGGACCCTTATCCAAGCCCGCTCGGCTTTGACCGCCGCCCGGTATCAGACAAGCGCGGCTTCAAGGAAGACATCAGTGGTCGCCTCACCCTGCAATGGGAACCGACCGATCTCTTCAATCTTGAACTGAAACTTGGCGCGAGCGCGACGGAAGATGGTGGTCCGACTGATCTCGTTGAGCGGATCTGTGGTGCCGGCAGGACAACTCCGGCAACAGCTAACGGCATTCCGCCTAGCCCGAACGCAGATTGCAAGATTGACGGACGCTCCGATTCTTCAACCGTCCCGATTGAGGTCGCACAGGCAAACTATCGATACGCCCGCGACGGCAAAATGTATTCCGACCTGGATTCAATGTTCGGTATCCTGACCGGCAGTGCTGACTTTGGCGCCGTGGAAGCTACGTCGATCACCTCGTATTATGAGTTCAAGCAGACCGACCTGAACAACGTTGCCGGTGAGGCGTACCCGTCAACATTCTCTCAATTGGCTGATTACAATCAGTGGGCAGAGGAAGTCCGTTTCGAGACCCAGTTCGACGGCCAGTGGAACTTCCTGTTTGGCGGCTTCATTTCGGAATCGGAATTCATATTCAATACGGACGCCTACATCTTCCCTGTGCCGATTGATCCCACAACCCAAACCTACACGACATTCAAGCGGGATAACGGGTTTGACGCGTCGACATATTCAGTATTCGCTGAAGGCACATGGGATTTCCTGCCGCAGTGGGAACTTGCTGCCGGTGCAAGGTGGAGCCGAGACGAACGCGATTCCTTTCAGGAATCCCTTCCGGCAAACATAGCTTTCGCAGGCGCATTCCCGGCCGGCATCCGGCTTGAGGATGACTTCTCGGACGAAAACATATCGCCGCAGGTCACGCTGCGCTATCAGCCGACCAACAACATCTCGCTTTATGGTGCTTATAAAGAAGGCTTCAAATCAGGCGGCTTCAATATTTCGCAGACGCTTGGCCCGACAAGTTCGGTCGCCGCTGGTGAATATGACAGTGAAACAGCCAAAGGCTTTGAGGCAGGCATCCGTTCTGTCCTGTTTGATGGCCAGTTGAGCTTCAACGCGACGGTCTATGATTACCTCTATGAAGACCTGCAGGTTCAGAAATTCGACCCGATCACTGTCGGGCAGATCGTGGACAATGCGGGTGAACTGTCCACGACGGGCGCCGAGTTCGATTTCTCGTACATCCCGGACCAGCTCCAGGGTCTCACACTGAGAGGTGCGCTGGCCTATAATGATGCCGAGTATGACGATTATATCGGACAGTGTTATGGTGGTCAGACGATCGCTCAGGGCTGTGACCAGCTGTTTGACGCGACGACCGGCGCCTTCACGAGCCAGGATTATAGTGGACGCACGCCCCCCAAGGCGCCTGAAGTTGCAGGCCGTCTCGGTGGCACCTATGAATTCCCGGTCTCGAGCAGCCTGACGGCCCAGTTCACGACAGATGTCAGCTATTCGTCAGAGTTCAACTTCACCGACACGTTGCGTCCCGATGCCGTCCAGGAAGCTTACACCAAGTGGAACGCCGCTGTCCGGCTGATCAATGACGAGCAAGGCTGGGAAGTTGCTCTTATCGGCAAGAACCTTACCGATGAGCTGATTGCCAATACGGCGAACGATATTCCGTTCACCGGAGGGGCCGGTACAGGCACGACCACGGGTGTCGTCGCCGACATGTCGACCTTCATTGAAAACCCACTCGAAGTGTTCCTGGAATTCCAACTTCACTTCTAGGAATTTGCTGAATGCATGGTTTTGGGCGGCGTTCGATTTTCGAAAGGCCGCCCAAAGCTTTTCCCAGCCTGTGTTGCGAAAGATCGGAGATACCTGAAGATGCAGACGATAAATGACGCAATCTACTGGTGGGCCCGTGTAAGCCCCGAACTTGTGGCGCTGGATTTTGATGGTGATCGTGTTACTTACCGCGAATACCATGACTGGTCAGAGCGCATTGCCGCAGACCTGATCAGTCGCGGCGTTTCGACCGGTGACCGGGTTGGAATTTGCGCCGGAAATAGCCTTGAGTATTGCGCCCTTATTCTCGGTATCATCCGCGCAGGCGGTATCGTTGTGACGCTGAATATGCGCTACACAGTGTCAGAACTGTCTGAAATCCTTGAAGACACAGGCCCGGGCTTTGTGTTTGCTGATCAGGACCGGATCGAGAAATTCAACGGCCTACCGACCCAATGCCTCGACATGGCAATCGTCACGCGCCTTCGGACAGGCCCCTCGGCCTCCATCGACCACAAGCCGCAACCGGACGACAGGGTTATTATCGTTTCGACGAGCGGTTCGACGGCAAAGCCCAAAGGGGTTGTGTTCTCACACCGCAGTGTAACCGGCTATGCCGCAACGAACCAGATCGAAGACAGGAGCCTGTCAAATGGCTCGCGTGTAGTTGTTCCCGCACCGCTCAGCACCGGCGCCGGATTTGTGCAGCTCATGCACTACACAATTCAGGGCTGTACGCTGTTTTTCCTGAAGGCTTTCGAGCCAAGAGCCTTTCTGGAGGTTCTGACAAAGCAGAAAATAAATGCGTTTGGCGGCGTGCCCATTTTCTTTGAAGCCGTGTCGGCGCTTCCGGAGTTTGAAGATGCGGACCTTTCCGCAATCACAATCGCCACCTGCGGCGGCGCCCCTGTCACCAAGGCCCTGCAAGACACCTGGATGAAGAAAGGCGTCGTGATCCGGCAGATCTATGGCCAGACTGAATGTGGCGGCAATTGCACCGTCATGCCCGAGCATCTTGCCAAGACCCAGCCTGAAAAGTGCGGGCTGGGCGGGCTCTTCAACGAAATTGCGATTATTGATAGTGACGGAAACCGGCTGCCTGCTGGTGAAGTCGGCGAGATCATCATGCGCGGCCCGGGAAACATGATTGAATACTGGAACAATCCTGAAGCAACATCGGCGGCGCTGAAGGATGGCTGGCTACACTCAGGCGATCTCGGCAAGCTGGATGAAGATGGCCTGCTGACCTTCGTAGACCGCATGAAGGATGTCATCATATCGGGCGGGCTGAACATCTCTGCCGCCGAGGTGGAAAGAGCGATTTCGACCTATCCGGGCGTTGAGGAAGTTCTGGTCATCGCAACCAGGGACGCAAAATTTGGTGAGACTCCAATGGCGATCATTCATGCGAGCAGCCCAATTGATGTTGAACGGCTGATCGCGCACTGCAACGTCCAGCTCGCAGACTATAAAGTGCCTCGCTACGTAATTTTTGAAGATGATCCGATGCCTCGTACAGCGACAGGGAAACTGTCGAAACCTTCAATGCGCGAGAAACACGCCGGCAGCGCTGCGCAACTGGAGAAGGTCCGCTAGGCGGGCGCCCTAGTCTACAGCTTTCTTGACGGTCTCGGCCAGCGAAGCAGGCCATGCATGGTTCTTGTCCGCATAGTGCCTGAGCCCGGCAAGAAACACAGTTATACAATCGACGAAAAGTCCTTCGTCATCATGATGACTGGACTGCGCCGCAGCGCCAATATGAGGGAACATCTGATGATCGAAATCGGGTAATTCGGGCATCCCCCTCGAAAGCGCGGCTGCGGCGAACAGGGCAGATCCGAACATCAGCTTGTCCATCGCTTCCAGGATTGTCATCTTTATTTCGTCCGGATACGGACAAAGCGACGCCCAGAAGTCATAGCGCTCGATAAATATACGCTTTGGAAGGTGCTCCAGAAGAAGCGGCGCTGCATTCGGGTGCCGCAGGATCTGTCGTCGGCTCGCAACCGCAACCCGGATAATCGCCTCCTCCCATTCCATGCTCCGGCTTATTTTTGGCCGAACATCCCGCAGGATACACAAGGCGACTTCGGCCAGTAGCGCCGATTTCCCTTTGAAATGGTAGTAGAGTGATGGAGCTTTCACACCGAGCTTGCGGGCCACGAGATCAAGATTCACACCCTTCAGGCCTTCAGCATCAATGATGTCGAGGGCGGCACGCGCAGCACTCTCCCGCGAAATAAGAGCCTTGTTCGGTCGGCCCATTTTTTCCTCCGCTCATTTTAACCCGGATCAAGCCGGGTACGACCGCGCAAGATCGACCAGCCAGTCTTCCGATACGCTTCTTAACTTCTACAGAGCGGCCGAAATTCATTGACTCTCGCCTAGCAACATATAATCTAACAACAATAGTTTTTAAAGCGCAAACTGAACTTATGGAGCGCATCATGAATCTCATCGACACTGCCCCGGGCAAAACCACGACCGATTCCGCACAGACGCCTTCGGACGCGCCGCAATTGAAGCGTGTGCAGTGCCTGTCTGACCTCAGTGACGGTCAGGTTAAGGCAATCCGTGCCATTCCTTCCCATGAGACCGCCAAACCCACGCCCATAGATGAGCGGAGAGAAGCGACGATCTTCACTGCAGATGAGCGCTTTCAGCTCGAGCAGACTGCCGTCTTCCGTAAGCGCGCCGTCCCCGTCACGCTGAGCGCGCTCGTCCGCGACAATAATTCGGTCGTGCCCCATGATGGTTATGGCGTTCCAATGATCATCACGCGCGACAAGAACGGACAGGTTCATGCCTTTCTCAATGCGTGCATGCACAAGGGGTCAAAAGTCGTTGAGGGATGCGAGGCCCGCAAAGCCAAACTGATGATCTGTCCCTATCACGCCTGGTCATACGCCACAGATGGCCGCCTGATCGGGGTTCCCCGTGAAGAGAGCATTATCGGGCTGGACAAGACCAAGCGCGGTCTCAGGGAGCTACCCAGCAAGGAAGCCGGTGGTATAATCTGGGTTATGCTTGACCCGAATGCTGAGCCGGATTTTGCAGGTATTGAAGACCAGCTGATTGATGACTTCGAAGCGCTGGATATCCCGCGCATGCAGGTCTACGACCGCAAAACATTCGAACTCGATGCAAACTGGAAACTGGTACTCGAACCCTTCCTTGAAGGGTATCATGTGACGCGCCTCCACGCGAACACGGTTGGTCCTATGTTTCCGGATGTTCCCAACACAAATGAACTTTTGGGACTGAATGTCCGCCAGCTTCAGGGGAAGGCGAACTTCACCCCTGAAGGCCTTGATCGAGAAGGCGAAAATGTCCACAAATCAGTGACCTTCTCGTACATTGTGTTTCCGAATACGGTTGTGATCACCAGTCCCTATTATATCAGCGTGATGTTCATCATGCCCCGCGCCGCAAACCGGAGCACTGTTGAATACGTCATGCTGACGCGCCAGCCGGCCGATAATGACAAGGCGAAGGAACTCTACAAGAAATCCTATGACATGGTCCTGAATGTCTTCGGCAATGAAGATTTTCGCGCCGCCCAGATATCCCAGGCTGGCTTGGCCACGGGCGCACTCGACGATGTGATCTATACCGGCCTCGAAGCTGCAATCCCGACTTATTATCGTGTCCTGGAGAGCCATTTTGCCTGATCATCTGGCGAAGTTTTCCAGACTTTCCACTTCCCCCTTCAGCCCCGCATGAGCGCCTCGGCTTCTGAAAAACCAGCCATGCCTGCGTGGATGGCAATTGCTGCCTGTTTTGGCGTGGCCACCATTGAGGGCTATGACATCCAGATCCTGTCGATCTCGGCACCGCGCTTTGCGCCGGAGCTGGGGTTCGACTCAGGTGCGCTCGGCTGGATCTTCGGCGCAGTCAGCCTCGGGATCATGATCGGCAGCTCATTCGGCGGCCGCGCCGGAGATGTCTTTGGCCACAAGAGGGTCCTGGCAACCGCGATTACGGTGTTCGGCGTTTTCACGCTTCTCACGCCCTTTTGCTCATCTTTCGAATCCTTCCTTGTCGTGCGGATGCTGACCGGTGTGGGCTTCGGTATTGCCCTGCCCAATCTTGTCGCCCTGGCTGCAAATATCGCGGCGGAGGGCAAAGCCTTCCAGACCAACGCCGCAGTCTTCTGGGGCGTCCCGCTCGGCGCTGTTATCGCCGCCGGCCTGTTTTCCCGTGGCATGGATTGGCGCACAGCCTTTTTTGGGGGCGGGATAGCCGCACTCCTGTCAGTCCCAGCTGTGCTGATTGCTTTCCGCTCAGCGACACCGCCAGCCAAGGAAACGCCGCTTGGCGGCAGCTTTATCTCAACCCTGCTCTCGAAAACCTATCGTGCGCGCAGCATCCTGATCTGGGCCATTTTCGTACTCGCCTATGTCGTCTCCTATTTCGCCGCCATCTGGTTACCGATGATAGTGTCCAGCAAGGGCTTTCCGCCCGAAACAGCGGCGAGCGTGATGCTGAGCTACGGTATATTCGGGATGCTTGGGATCTTCCTGACAGGCTGGGCTTGCGACCGATTTTCATTCCAGTGGCCAATCGCCGCCTGCTGGGTGGCCATTGTCCCTGTTCTGATCGCGACAGCGATTGCCGAGGACACCATATCGCTTCACATCATTGGCGGACTGACCGGCCTGTTCATTTCCGGCGGTATCTTTTCGCTCTATTCGGTCGCCGCTGCCGGTTATCCAAAGCACCTGCGTGGTGCAGGCTCCGGTGCCGCGCTTTCATGGGCCCGTTTCGGCGCCATAATCGGACCGCTCACAGGCGGATGGCTTCTGAACTCTGGCCTGCCCTCGCTCTACATCATGGGCATTTTCGCTATAGCCGCATCAGTAACGGCACTGCTCGTCATTCTGACCGGTCACTTATTGGGGGCTCGCCCTCACGATGAGCCCCTCATACCACCGTCAACCGCCTTGCAGGCTGACCGAGAATAGCAAAGACCTTTACCCGTGGTCACCGTTTGACCGCCGTTGCCCGAGCAGGCACGATTAAACTTACAAAAGTAGATAAGCAGGCAATGATGCTCCCGGCTCAAGGGAGTTCGATGGAGATGCGCATGATTGAAGACCTGAAGCTTGAACATCTCAGCGCACATAACCAGGACGGCGTCCTCACGATATCGCTCAACCGCCCGGACAGGCTGAATGCGATGAACCGCGCGCTTGTCGCGGATCTTCGCAACATGTTTCAGGCCCTTTACCAGGATCGCTCTGTTCGCGTCGTCGTCTTGCGCGCCGAAGGGCGGGCTTTCTGCGCGGGTCTCGACCTGAATGAAGCCTCAGGCAATCAGGGCACCAGTCCGCCTGACGTATCTGCCATGCTCGACCGCCAGAGAAGCATCGCAGAAATCTACGTGGCGATGCGCAGGTGTCCACAACCGATCATTTCGTGCGTTCAGGGGGCTGCCAGCGGCGGCGGTTTTGCACTGGCGCTGGCTTCGGACATTCGCATTCTCGCGAATGATGCGCGCATGAATGCAGCCTTTATCCGGATCGGTCTCAGCGCCTGCGACATGGGTGTGTCCTATTTCCTGCCGCGCATGATCGGCCTTTCACAATCCAGCGAATACATGCTGACAGGCCGATTTATTGATGCAGAGAAGGCGTTCTCGCTCGGCCTTGCCAACAGGGTCGTTCCTGCTGATCAAATGGCCAAGGAAGCGAAATCTTTCAGCGATGACATGCTGCGAGCCACGCCTCTCGGATTGCGCCTGACCAAGGATGCCCTGAACCACACGATTGATGCGCAGGGCCTCGAAGCGGTGATGGCCATCGAGGATCGTAACCAGATGCTCACCGCGCAAGATCCGAACTTTCGAGAAGGAATTGCTGCCTTCATGCAGAAACGGGCTCCCAGGTATGAGTGAAGAACGAGTGTTCACTGCCAGTGACGGCGTTCGACTTGTTGCCGATGTCGCAGGGCCCCAGGATGCGCCCGTCATTATTCTTTCCCATGGTGGCGGACAGACAAGGCATTCCTGGTCCAGAGCCTTCCAACGCCTGGCTGAAGCTGGCTACCGGGTTATCAATTTCGACTCCCGAGGGCATGGCCAGAGCGATTGGTCGACAGACAACCGCTATCCGGTTGAGCGTCGCTGGGCAGACATGAAAGAGATCATTGATGATGCGGTTGCGCCGTCCACGCCGGTCGCGATCGTTGGCGCATCCATGGGCGGAGGAACCGCACTTTTTGGCACGAGCCAGGGCTTTCGCCCGAACGCACTGATCCTCGTCGATATCACGCCAAACTCGGAACGCGCCGGTATGACGCGTGTGCGGGATTTCATGGCCAGTGGCTTGTGCGGATTTGCAACACTGGAAGACGCGGCCACCGCCGTTGCTGCCTACAACACCGAACGCCCTCGCCCAAAAGACGTTTCAGGCCTGAAACGCAACCTTCGCCAAAGAGATGACGGGCGCTGGTACTGGCACTGGGATCCAGGGATGGTCGAGGTCGACATTGATCATGAACGGGCGGTGATGGCCAAAACCATGGACGGACTCTACGCCGCCAGGAATGTTCCGATCCTACTCGTCAGAGGCATCAAGAGTGATGTTGTGACGGATCGAACGGTTGCAGAGTTCCAGGCCCGCATCCCACATCTTTCCATGGTGGATGTCAGCGGCGCCGGACATATGGTGGCAGGCGACAGGAACGACCACTTCAACGATGCGACCATCAGCTTCCTGGCAAAGCACATGCCGCCTGAATAGTGTTAGCGACCCGGAGCATTGCCCGGGAAGCTGGCAACACCGGCAGGAATATCGACCCAGGGCTGCGCACTGGCGCACCAGACGTGCGCAACAGGTTTCAGCCAATTGGTGTCATCGAGTGTCCCGGCCTTGATGATGATGGTTTCGGGTGAAGACGGCTGGCGCGAAAACATCGCAGATCCGCAATTTGGGCAAAACTGTCTTTCCAGCCGGGCGCCGCTGTCCGCTGTATCTTCATACGTTTTCAGTTCGCCCGTGATCTCGACGCCGCTTGAAGGAGCAACGACAACGACCGAAAACGCGCTCCCCGCCTGGCGTTGGCAATTCTTGCAATGGCAGACCGCTGTCACCATCGGTTGGGCGTTCAGCTCATAAGAGACCTGGCCACAAAGGCACTTTCCTGTTTTGGGCATTAGTCGTCCTTCCGTTTCAATGTCTCAAGCTCAGCCGTGATCTCGGCTGTCTGTTCCCCCAGAACTGGCGGATGGCGGTGGGGCGCGCCCTTGTATGATGAATAGCGTATCGGTCGGCTCATATCATACCATCCCCCTTCGCTGGGATGTTCGCGGCGCTCGAAGAATCCGGTTTGGGAAAGATGCGGATCGTCCAGGATGTCTGCGATGTCGCGAACCGGCATGCATGGAATGCGCGCCGCCTGTAACCGTTCTAACCAGTCTTGCGTCGTGCGCTTTGGCGTCAACTCTGCCAGTCGCTGGTACAATCGGTCCTGGTTGAAAAACTGCTCCTTGAGCGTCTGAAGGCCCGGCTGCATGAGAAAGCCCGGATCTTCTGCGACATCGAACACGGTTGCCCAGCTTTCTGGCGTATAGGGCACGATGCTGATATAGCCGTCACGGGTTTGGAAAGGCTGGCGATCAGGGTCGATCTGGCGAAAATAGCAGACGTCCGCATTTGGTGGATCGTAAGTCAGCCCACCCAAGTGCTCAGCCAGCATGAACTGCGTAAAAGCTTCGTACATCGGCACTTCGACAAACTGGCTCTCGCCGGTGCGCAGCTTGTGAATGTATGCCGCGAGCGCCGCCTGGGCCCCATGCAGGCCCGCCACCTTGTCCGCGATCAGCGATGGGATGTACCGCGCCTTGCCACTCCCATCGACACGTCCAGCCAGCGTCGCTGTGCCCGAAGCGGCCTGGATCACATCATCATAGGCCTGCAATCCGTCATAGGGGCCACCAGACCCGAACCCGACGCAATGGATATAGATGAGGTCCTTGATCGCCTTCACCTGCTCTTGCCCAAACCCCAGTTTCTCGATCGCATTGAGACGGACGTTGTGAATAAAGATGTCCGCACTCTTCAGGAGGTCGACCATCACATCCCTGTCGTCCTGCGACTTCAGGTCCAATGTAATCGACCGCTTGTTCTTGTTGAGCGCCATGAAACCAGGCGACATCCCGCGTGACTTCGCCGGTTTGCCGGAATAGCGGAACTGGTCGCCCTGCGGCGCTTCCACCTTGATCACGTCAGCCCCGAGGTCAGCAAGGATCTGGGTCGCGTAAGGACCAAAGACGACGCTGGTCATGTCGATCACCCGAACGCCCTCAAGCATCGCTGGCTGTCTCATCAAACACCTCTCATTTAATTACCCGGTTGAGTATAACTCGGAACACGGATAATCAATATCTAATCTGTTTAGGTTTGAGATCCCCGATGAAACTCCAGTTTTCCCCGTCAGAAGAAGCCTTCCGGGCTCAGGTTCGTGATTTCCTGGCAGAGAAGCTGACGGCGGACTTGCGACGTTATGCGAGCCGGATGACCAGCGTGTACGCCAACAGGGAGGTGGCCCTCGCCTGGC
>CAZKXJ010000004.1:0-341684 GCA_964556825.1 uncultured Hyphomonas sp.
AAAGTTTGGCAGGATCGGAGCATGTTTGGTGGCCCGGATTGCGCAGCGCCGTGCTATTTCAACGGTCGAAGAGATCGCTTCCGGCAAATCAGCAAACAGCTCATTCATCTCGGCGGACGATTTCAGGTATTGTTCCGGAGAAACACGCTTGCGGTCATCCTGGCCAAGATACTCGCCATTCGCGATACACATCATGGCATCGTGCGCCTTGGCGTCGTCTCGCTGCATGAAGCGCGCATCGTGGGTGGCAACCAGCGGCAGGCCAAGATTGTAGGCCGCCTCGATCAGGCCGGGCTCGCTATTGGCCTCTTCCGGCAGTCCATGACGGGTCAGTTCGACATAGCACCGGTCTGGATAGGAGGCCGCGAAAGACTTGAGGACCTCCTCGGCAGCGTCCTGTTTGCCCTTCTGTATCAACTGGCCTGCCTCACCCGATGCGCCGCCGGTCAGCAAGATCAGGCCATCCGTCTTCTCGAACAGGTGCTCTCGTTTGAGCCGGGGCACGCCATCTTCCGCTTCAAGATAGGCGAGCGAGGAGAGCTCCATAAGCCGCCGGTAGCCGGGCTCATCCTGCGCATAGAGGGATACTTTGGTAATCCATTCCTGATGCGCGCCATCTGTAATATCAAAGCAGCACGCCATGATTGGCTGGATGCCAGCACCGGACAGCGTCTCGGATATTTCGAGCGCGCCGAAAAGGTTGTTCCGGTCTGTAACAGCGAGCGCAGGTACGAAGCCGTCCTCGGCCCATTTCTTCAGGTCCTTCGGCGTGATCATGCTCTCGAGCAGGGAAAAGCTCGTGCGCACGGCCAGATGGATGAATAGCGAATCAGACAAGACGGCACCTCCGGGAACAAAGAGTGTATGCCTCTTTGTCCCGCTGAGTCGAAGGGGCTAACCGGTAAAGGTTGTGAGTTTTCCGTCCTGCAATGTCAGTACCCGGTCCATATGGCGCGTAAGCGACATGTTATGGGTCGCAACGAGCACTGCAGCGCCTTCGCTTCGGGCAATCTTTATCAGGCTTGCAAAAACACGGTCTGTCGTGGCTGGATCAAGATTGCCGGTTGGCTCGTCTGCAATGACCAGTTTCGGATCATTCACCAAGGCGCGCGCAATAGCGACCCGCTGCTGTTCCCCGCCAGACAATTGCCCAGGCTGATGATTCGCTCGGTCGGACAGTCCCATCTCGGCCAGAAGAACATCGGCCTTCTCCCGCGCGAGCTTGCGCTTCACGCCATTCACCATGAGCGGCATCGCAACATTGTCACGCGCATCAAACTCAGGAAGCAGATGGTGGAACTGGTAAACGAAGCCAAGCTTCTCCCGGCGCAGCCGCGTGCGCCCCCCATCGGAGAGCTTCAACACCCCTTCGCCATCAAGCAGCACCTCGCCACCCTCGGCACGTTCGAGCAGGCCAGCTGTATGCAGCAACGTTGACTTGCCGGAGCCCGATGGACCGACCAGCCCCACAAGCTCCCCCCGGTTGAGCGTGAAGTCAGCGCCCTCAAGCACTTTCAGGAGGCTCGGTCCACTCATGTATTCGCGAACAATGCCGCGCAGTTCCAGGACGGGCACACTCATCACTCGAACCTCAATGCGTCGACAGGATCCAGTTTTGCCGCACTCCAGGCAGGCCACAAGGTAACGAGGATGGACATGCTCATAGCCCAAAGTGTCGTGAACAGGGCTTCCCCCCAGTCCAGCTCGGCCGGCAACCCATCCAGGCCATACACTTCGGCTGAGAATATATCACGCCGCAGGACAAAGCTTAGCGCGCTCTCCACCGCATCGATATTAAACACGATCAGGACACCAAGGAGCAGGCCGATCAAAGCACCCGTCAAACCAAGGATCGCGCCAATCATCACGAAAACCCGCATGATTGCCCCGCGCGTTGTCCCGATCGTCCTCAGGATCGCAATATCGCGTGTCTTGTTCTTCACGAGCATGACAACGCCAGTAATGATATTCAGGGCCGTAATCGTAATCAGAATCAGCATGATGACCCGCATCATGCCCCGCTCCACATTCAACGCATTGAAATAGGCCGCGCGCTGCTGCTTCCAGTCCTGCAGGGTGAACTGGTTGCCGGTCGCATCCCGAATGCGGGCCAGCGCGATCTCCGACTTCATCGGGTCATCAATGCGAATATCCAGCATCTGGTATTCGCCGCGCTTGTTGAAAAAGAGCTGCGCCTGCTGCATCGGCATCAGGACATAGAGCTTGTCCAGTTCGACACTGCCGGTCGTGAACGTGTCGCCAACCGTATAGGCCTTGCTTCGCGGTGTGACGCCAAATGGACCGGATACGCCCTCCGGTGCGATGAGCGTGATCTTGTCGCCGATACCAATCCCGAGATCGCTGGCGAGGAACGCCCCGATCAACACAACGTCGCCGCCATTGCGCCCTTCCGCAAAGCCGGCCGCGTCTGCCGTCGACTTGCCGCCTTCAAGGTAGGGAAGGTTATCAAGGTCCGCCGGACGTACGCCGCGCACGACCGCACCAGTGCGTGCATATTCAGAGGTCGCCAGCACTTGCTGCTCGATGATCGGGGAAGCGCTCTTGATGCCCGGTAGCTCGATAATCTTGTTTGTCAGGTCTTCGACACTGTCTTCCGGATAGTCCTGCACCTGGACAAACACGTGCCCCTGCCCGCCGAGCAAGGCGTTGAGCAGCGTCGAGCGAAAGCCAGCCATAACTGACATGATGACGATCAGTGCCATCACGGCCAACATGATACCGAAAAATGAAATGATAGAGATCAGCGATACGCCGCCATGCTGACGACGCGCCAGCAGATAGCGCCAGGCCAGTGCGCGCTCGACCTCCCCAAAGGCGGTTGATTTCGCCATTAGTCGGCCTTCACAAGTTCGATTGCCCTGGAGAGAGGCACTTCGGATTTCTCTCCGCTTGCACGGTTTTTCAATTCGACCACGCCCGCCTCAATGCCGCGCGGACCAATGACGATCTGCCAGGGCAGGCCAATCAGGTCCATGCGGTTGAATTTGGACCCGGGCCGCTCATCGGTCTCATCATACAGGACATCGAGGCCAGCATCACTCAGCGCCCTGTAAGCGTCATCAGCAACTGCAGCTACAGACTCATCCTTTGGCCGCATGGAGATCAGCCCGACATCGAAAGGCGACACCGATTTGGGCCACACAATACCGTGCTCGTCATGGCAAGCTTCGATGATGCCACCGACAAGGCGGGACACGCCGATACCATAGCTGCCCATCTGGACCGGTACGTTTTCACCGTCCGCTGACTGCACGGTCGCACCGAGTGGTTTTGAATATTTGGTTCCAAAGAAGAAAATGTGGCCGACTTCAATACCGCGCGCAGATACCTGACGCTCGCCGGGGACTTTTGCGAATTCCGCTTCGTCATGCATCTCTTCAGTGGCGGCGTAATATGTCGTGCGCTTCTCTACCTCGCCGGTCAGGTCGCCATCGAAATCGAGGTCGAGACCTGGCGCAGGCATATCAAGCAGGGTGCGGTCACAGAACACTGCACTCTCGCCAGTGTCTGCAAGGATAATGAATTCGTGGCTAAGATCGCCGCCAATCGGACCGGTATCTGCCTGCATCGGAATCGCAGTCAGCCCCATGCGGTCGTAGGCGTTTAGATAGGCGCAGAACATCTTGCGGTAACTTGCCCGGGCGCCCTCTTCCGTCAGGTCGAAGGAATAGGCATCCTTCATTAGGAATTCGCGCCCGCGCATCACACCGAAGCGAGGCCGGATTTCGTCGCGGAACTTCCATTGCGTGTGATAAAGATTCAGCGGCAGTGCCTTGTAACTCTTCACATAAGAGCGGAACACATCGGTGATCAGCTCTTCATTCGTCGGGCCGAACAGCATTTCGCGCTCATGCCGGTCAGTGATGCGCAGCATCTCCTTGCCGTAATCATCATAGCGTCCACTCTCCTGCCAGAGCTCGGCCTGCTGGATGGTCGGCATCAGCATTTCAATGGCCCCTGCCCGGTCCATTTCCTCGCGGACGATCTGTTCGATCTTCTGCAGGACGCGGAAGCCCAGCGGCAGCCACGTATATATACCAGCACCATTCTGCCGAACCATGCCGGTGCGCAGCATGAGTTGGTGCGAGACAATGGCCGCGTCAGATGGAACATCTTTGGAAACAGGAAGGAAAAATCGCGAAAGTCGCATGGGTCGCCGTCTCTAAACTGCTTTGTTCTGACACGTGTTATTGGCTGTCGACAGCCTTGGCTAGACTTGCCGTGCAACGCTGCTCAGGAATGTGGTGCCGGGGCTGGATAAAGTGTCAGGCGCCATATTCCTGCAACAGTGGCACGACAACGAAACCTGCCAGCGCGGTACAGATCACAGCTCCAATAAGTGCCCAGACCATTTTTTTGGGCACCATATGACTGACCGGCGCGCCTTCTTCGGTTCCTTCGATGATCTCGCCATCCTCAAACTGGCCGCGCACACCAATTGGCAGTACAGCGAGGAAGACGACCCACCAGGAAATCAGGAAAATGACAACGCCGCCGACCCAGTTCATCAGTGATCGCCTTTCGGGGTCTCCATCAATTCGACGAGGACACCGTTTGAGTTTTTCGGGTGCACGAACACGATGGGTGTTCCATGTGCGCCAATACGCGGCTCACCTAGCACTGTCGCGCCGCGCGTCTTCATCACGGAAACCGCCTCGTGAATATCATCAACCTCAAAGCAGACATGGTGCTGCCCGCCCTTCGGATTCTTCTGGACGAAGCTCCAGATCGGACTGTCTTCATTAAGCGGCTCAATCAGCTCTATCTGGCTATTCGGCAGGTTCACGAAGCAGACTTTCACGCCCTGGGCCGGCATGTCGAAAGGCTCGGTGATATCGGTCGCGCCATATAGAGTCTTGTAGGTATCGATGGCGTCCGGCAGCGACGGCACGGCGACGCCGACATGGTTCAGTGGTCCGAGTTGAAATGGCTTTGACATGGCTTTCCTCACACTCTCATTATCGTGACATCTACAAGCGGCTTGCGACCGAAGACCTTTTCGCTGGTCTTGCGGATCGCTCTCGTCAGAACAGCCTCTACCGTATCATCGTCAAGTCGCTTGCGGCGTGACAAACCGTCCAGCGCTTCTTCGCAGGCCGCGTCCAGTGCATCCAGTGATTCATCTGCCAACCGGCCATCCTCTTCCGAAAGGCCGCGCGCGGCGACATACGGCCCATCGGCCAGTCCGCCATGCTCATCAAAGGAGACGCTGGCAGTGACATAGCCGTACTTCGATATCGCAATGCGCTCACGAAGACCTTCAGCATCGGCGGGCACGAGCCGCGAACCATCCAGGTAGAGCCGGCCATTCGGGACCGTGTCTATCACTTCGGCCTTGCCCGGTGCCAGACGGATCATGTCGCCATTGCGGGGCGTGACAGCTTCGGAGACCTGCAGTGATTTTGCGAAATTCGCATGCTCCATGATGTGTCGGCGTTCACCGTGCACGGGCACGGAAATACGCGGTCTCACCCACTGATACATACGCTCCAGTTCCTTGCGAGCCGGATGACCGGAGACATGAATCACCTCCGGAGACATCTTGTCTGTGATGATCCGCACACCTTTCTCCGCAAGCGTATTCTGGAGGTCGAAGATGCCCTTTTCATTGCCCGGTATGACACGCGAGGAGAAAACGACTGTATCCCCAGCCCCAAGCGAAATATGTCTGTGGGTCTCATTCGCGATCCTGCCAAGGGCGGCACGTTCCTCGCCCTGGCTTCCGGTGCAGAGATAAAGGATCTTGTCGGGCGGAAAGCTGCCGGCATCAACTTCGTTTACAAGGTCCGGCAGGTTTTCGAGCACACCGGTAGCAACCGCAGCATCGACGATCTTGTGCATGCTGCGTCCGGCCAGGCAGACACTACGCCCCGCCTGACGTGCCGCTTCGATCACCGTAGCAACGCGCGCGACATTGGACGCGAAGGTCGCAACCGCCACTCGCCCTTTCAACTCACCGACCAGCTTGATCAGATTGGTCCGCACTGTCGCCTCAGACCCGCTCTCGCCGTCCACGAACACATTCGTGCTGTCGCAAACCATTGCGAGCACGCCCTCATCGCCAAGCTTGGTGAGACCCTCAATATCGACGCCATCGCCAATCAGCGGATCGGGGTCGATTTTCCAGTCGCCGGTATGCAGGATCACGCCTGACGGCGTCGTGATCGCCAGCGCATTTGGCTCTGGTATAGAGTGCGTCAGTGTCATGTAGCGGACCTTGAATGGCCCGGCTTCCACTTCTCCACCCAGCGGGACAACATGAACATCGACATGCTGCAGGCCACGTTCGGCGAGCTTGCCGGCCACAAGATGCGCCGTGAAAGGTGTCGCATAGAGCGGCGCGCGTAGCTTCGGCCACAGCAAACCGACAGCGCCAATATGGTCCTCGTGGGCATGCGTCAGGAAGATCGCATCAATCTGGTCTGCATGTTCGACAATAAATTCCGGGTCCGGGCAGATGAGATCGATACCGGGCGTTGTGTCGTCGCCAAAGGTCACGCCAAGATCGATCAGGATCCAGCGCCGGTCATCGGGTGGGCCGTAGCCATAGGCGTTCAAATTCATGCCGATCTCGCCACATCCGCCGAGCGGCAGGAAGACGAGTTCAGGCGTATCTAGGTTTGGCATTCTAGCCCTTGCGATTGCGCCGGTAGATTTCCAGCAATCCGGATTCCATCAGCGTCTGGTCATAATGATCGATTGTTGCGCTTGCCCCTTCAAACAGGGAGGCGACGCCGCCGGTAGCTATAACAGTCATGGGGCGGGCATATTCGGCTTTCACGCGCCGCACGAGCCCGTCTATCAGATCGATATACCCCCAGAACACCCCTGTCTGCATTGCCGCCACAGTTGAATCACCAATGATCTTTTCTGGCCGCTGAATGGCGATTCGCGGCAGCTGTGCCGCTGCATCATGCAGGGCGCGCATGGAGAGGTTGATCCCCGGACTGATGATACCGCCCTCGAAACCGCCATCCGGCCCGACAATATCAAGCGTCGTAGCGGTGCCGCTATCGATCACGATCAACGCTCCCGGATACGCGATATGTGCGCCGATCGCCGCGACCAGCCGGTCAGCCCCCACCTGCTCAGGCCGCGGGATACGGATCGGCACGCCAAGCTCAACGCCCGTCTCACCGACAACCAGCGGCTCAACACCGAAATAACGGCGCGACAGGTTTCGGAAATTGAATAATGCCTGCGGAACGACGCAGGAAATCACGCAGGCGTCGATGTCATAAATCGAGACCTTGCGCATATCCATGAGCGGGCCGAGCCAGACAACAAAGTCATCGGCCGTTCGGCGCGGATCTGTCGCGCTTCGCCACATGGCCACCCAGTCTTCGCCATCGTGCAGCGCAAAGACGGTATTGGTATTTCCGACATCAATCGCGAGCAGCATCGCTGCCTATCTCCTTTATCAACTCCACATCTCCGGCCCTTATGATGCTTGTCGCCCCATCCGGCAATTCAAGCCTGAGACCGCCATCGGCTTCCAGCCCGACAAACCGGCCCCGGATCGCATTCTCGCCCTTGCCGACAACAATCTGCCCACCAAGGCCTTCCGCGTGGGCCTCCCAGGTGCGCAGCATGGATGGAAAGTCCTCTCGCGCCTCCGCAATGCGTTTTGCGAAAGCCGGACGGAGTGTATCAAGCATCAGGTCCGGACTGACGACCGGGCTGGCGCCGAGGGCATGGAGCGATGTTGCCGTCTGCCCTGCCCTGTCAGGTGCCTCGGTGACGTTAAGCCCCATCCCGGCAGCGACCCAGACGCTTTTGCCATTATTTGCAGCGCCCGCTTCCACTAGAATGCCGCAGAGTTTCGCCCCATCGACGCGCACGTCATTTGGCCATTTCAGCAACGGCTGGACACCCGGCAGCACGGCGCGGCAGGCATCGAGGATGGCAAGGCCTGCAGCGAATGGAAAGCGCGTCGCCGCCACAACGCCGCCGGGCTCATGAAAGAGGGCTGTGCAGTAGAGATTGCCCGTCGGAGAAACCCATTCTCGTCCGAGCCGTCCACGTCCAGCTGACTGCAACCTGCCCGCGATCCATAACGGACCATACATGCCAGCGCGGCTCAGCCGCCGGGCCTCTTCATTGGTGCTGTCTATCTCGTCATGCCACTGGACGGGCGCGTCGGGTGTCACTGAATCAGACCAGCCGCCGCTCCTGTCGCCCAGTCAGTGAACGGGCCGATGAACACAAAGAGTGCGATACAGGCAAGCGCCGAGAGATAGATCGTAGCCTTCACGGGTGTATCGACAGGCTGGAAGCGCTCAGCCGGCTCTTTTACCCACATGATCAGGATGATGCGGAGATAGTATCCAAAGGCGAGCACCGAGCTCAGCACCAGGATGATGAGAAGCGGCAGAAGCCCCGCATTCCAGCCAGCTTCTAGTACGACCAGCTTGCCGAGGAACCCAACGGCAAGCGGAAAACCCGCAACCGAGATGACGAGAATGGTCAGGGCGATCGCCATGCCTGTCCGGCGCCGTACGAGACCTGCCAGTTCATCGATGCTTTCGACCATGCCACCCTCACGGCGCATGGCCAGTACGCAGCCGAAGAGGCCGATCGATGCAATGACATAGGAAGTCATGAAAATCAGCAGCGCCGCAGCACCGTATTGCGCTCCAGCGGCCACGGCGACCAGCGCATACCCCATATTTGCGATGGACGAATAGCCAAGCAGGCGCTTCAGATTGGTCTGGATGAGCGCGCCAAACGCGCCAATGATCATCGACAGGACCGCAATGATCGAGATGATCATCTGCCAGTCCTCGAAAACGCCCGCAAAGGCGGTGAACATCAAATTCGCGAAGACAACCATGCTGGCCATTTTTGGTGCCGTTGCGAAGAAGGCGACGACCGGGCTCGGTGCACCTTCATACACGTCTGGTGTCCACACATGCATCGGCGCAGCAGATACCTTGAACGCCATGCCGGTAATCATCAGCACCATACCGAACAGAAGGCCGATACCGCCTTCCGCATCAGCGACGCCGGCATAATCGGTTGTCCCGGAGAAGCCGTAGACCAGTGAAATCCCGTAAAGCAGGATGCCGGACGCCAGTGCGCCAAGCACGAAATATTTGAGGCCTGCTTCTGCTGAACGCATCGAGTCACGGTGAAACGCTGCGAGCACATAGGATGACAGGCTGAGGGTCTCGACGCCCATATAGAGTGTCATCAAATTCGACGCCGACAGGGTGATACCCATACCGAGCGACGCGAAAATGATGAGAAGCGGATATTCGTAGCGGATCGTTTCATGCCGACGCAGGAAGTTCTCCCCCATCAGCAAAGTGGCCGCACCCGCTGTAAAGCTTACAAACTTCGCAAAGTTTACAAATGGCCCGGTAGTCACCAGCCCGTTGAAAGCCGTGCCGCCATTCCAGTTCAGGACGACGAGCCCTGCTGCCCCGAGCAGGACAAGCGCGCCCAGCTTGAATGAAATGCCGTTAAACCGGTCACCAAAGATTGCACCCAACAGAACGCCTGTCAGGCCGGCAGCTGCCAGCAGAAGTTCCGGGCCAATCGCCGCGATGGTCGCCTCGATTTCAAGCATTGGCGCCTATCCTCCGGTGATCATCTGGAGCGCGCGCAAGCTGGTCTCGCGCGTGATGTTGAATACGATATTGGGAACGACACCCAGCAGCAGCGTACCGATCAGCAGCGGCACGAGCGTGATGAGTTCCTTGGTATTGACGTCCTTGATGGCTTCAAGCGCCGGATTGGTTACCGGCCCGAACACAGTCCGCCTATAAAGCGTCAGCATATAGACCGCCGAGAAGATCACACCAAGCGCGGCACCCGCAGCAGCCCAGGTCGAGGCATGGAAGGCGCCCGTCATGGTGAGAATCTCACCGACAAAGCCGCTGGTGCCTGGCAGACCGACATTCGCCATGGAGAAGAACATGAAGATGGCGGCATAGACCGGCATCTTGTTCACAAGGCCGCCATAGGCTGCAATCTCACGCGTATGGGTCCGGTCGTACACGACGCCGACGATCAGGAAGAGCGCCCCGGAGATTAGCCCGTGCGAAATCATCTGGAAGATCGCCCCCTGCACGCCGACCTCTGTGAACGAGAAGATACCGAGCGTCACAAAACCCATATGCGCCACAGAAGAATAAGCGATCAGCTTCTTCATGTCGGTCTGGCGGAAAGCGACCAGTGACGCGTAGACAATCGCAATGACCGAGACAACGAACATGAAGGGCTGGAACATCTCGCTCGCATCCGGGAACATCGGCAGCGAGAAGCGCAGGAAGCCATAGCCCCCCATTTTCAGCAGGATACCCGCCAGGATGACCGAGCCGGCCGTAGGCGCCTGCACGTGCGCATCCGGCAGCCAGGTGTGCACCGGCCACATTGGCAACTTCACGGCAAAGGACGCAAAGAAGGCGAGCCATAACCAGGTCTGCACTTCAGGCGCGAAAGCATAGGTCTCAAGGACTTCAATGTCGGACGTGCCAGCCTGCAGGTACATGAAGACAATAGCGGCGAGCATGAAGAGCGAGCCGAGCAGCGTGTACAGGAAGAATTTGTAGGAGGCGTAAATCCGATCCGCACCGCCCCAGACACCGATGATGATGAACATCGGGATGAGACCTGCTTCAAAGAACACGTAGAACAGGATGAGATCCTGCGCACAGAACACGCCGATCATGAAGGTTTCGAGCACCAGGAAGGCGATCGTGTACTCGGTCAGGCGCTCTTTCACTGAACCGTAGGATGCGATCAGGCTGATTGGCGTCAGCAAGGTCGTCAGCAGGATCAGCAGGAGCGACATGCCGTCAATGCCAAGCTTGTACTGGATATTCGCAAACCAGCTGACTTCCTCGACCAGTTGGTAGCCTGGCGCGCCAATCTCAAAGCTTGTCAGCATCACAAGGGACGCAAGGAAAGTCGCTGCCGAGAAGATCAGACCAGCGATCAGCGCCTTGTTGCCACTTGCAACATCGCCGTCCTGCTCATTCGTCATGGCCCGCACGAGCATGATCAGCACGGCGCCAGCGAGCGGCAGGAAGGTGACCGCTGTCAGTATTGGGAAATTGCCCATCAGCCCGCGCCTCCGACGCGCCAGAAGATCACTGCGCCAAAGACAAGCGCCGCGCCAATGATCACGAATGCATAATGATAGAGATAGCCGGTATGCATCGCGGACAAGCGCCGCGAGCCCCAGCGAACGAGTGAGGTCACACCGTCCGGGCCGAACCCGTCAATGATCTTCTTGTCCCCTGTCTTCCAGAAGAAATCACCAAGGATGCGCGTGCCGCGGACGATCGTGGCATTGTAGATTTCGTCGAAATACCACTTGTTCGCGAACAGGCTGTGAAGCGGCCCACCGGACGCGGCAATCTTTGCGCCGAACCCGCGATTGAACAGATAGGTGAAAGTCGCGATCAGGAAGCCGGTAACCGTCACGAAGAGCGGTGCCCAGAAAACCCAGTGCGGCACTTCATACTTTTCTTCGAGGAGATGGTTGTCCGCAGTCGTGTAGATTGCCCCATTCCAGAACTCAGCCTGGTGATGGCCGACAAATGAGCCATAGAAGATCAGGCCGGCGAATATGGCACCAAGCGACAGCAGCCCAAGCGGGATAAGCATGACGAGGGGCGACTCGTGCGGATCACCATGATGTCCATGGTCATGCCCGTGATCATCATGGGCCAGATGGTCATCGGCGTGCGAGTCGACTTCATGCACTTCCGGCGGAATGCTGTCTTCGCGCGGCCCATGGAACGTCATGTAGATGAGGCGCCATGAATAGAAGCTCGTCAGCAAGGCCGCGAGAATACCGAACCAGAACGCGACTGTGGCAAAGCTGATACCATTCTCGGTCGCGGCGAAGGCCGTCTCCAGAATCGCATCCTTCGAGAAGAAGCCGGCAAAACCGAGCTGCGTGTGCGGCAGGCCGAGACCGATAATGGCAATCGTGCCAATCATCATCGCGGCATAGGTCAGCGGCATGTACTTCGCGACACCGCCCATGCGGCGCATGTCCTGCTCATGATGCATCCCATGGATGACAGAGCCTGCCCCGAGGAAGAGCAACGCCTTGAAGAAGGCGTGAGTGAAGAGGTGGAACATGGCGGCCTGATAGGCGCCAATACCCGCTGCGAAGAACATGTAGCCGAGCTGCGAACAGGTCGAATAGGCGATGACGCGCTTGATATCGTTCTGCGCAAGGCCAACCGTGGCCGCATAGAGCGCCGTGACTGCGCCAATCAGCGTGACTATACCTGCCGCAACCGGCGCATACTCATAGACCGGAGACATCAGGCAGACGAGATAGACGCCTGCCGTCACCATGGTTGCCGCGTGGATCAGCGCCGAAACAGGTGTCGGGCCTTCCATCGCATCCGGTAGCCAGACATGCAGGAAGAACTGGGCCGATTTGCCCATTGCACCGATGAACAGCAATACGCCGATAAGCTCCAGGGCGGGGACATCCCAGTTGAGGAATGGCAGGACCAGCTCCTGCACAGGCGCCGCACTGGCGAGCGCCAGTGGCGTAACTGTCGCATTCTCACGAATGGCGCTGAGAACGGGTTCGAATTCAACCGAGCCGAACACAACGAAAACCGCCATGATACCAAGGGCGAGACCAAAGTCGCCAACCCGGTTGGTCACGAAAGCCTTGATGGCAGCGCTGTTTGGCGCGTCTTTCGTATACCAGAACCCGATCAGCAGGTAGGATGCGAGCCCAACGCCTTCCCAGCCAAAGAAAAGCTGGATGAAATTGTCGGCCACGACGAGCATCAGCATCGCGAACGTAAAGAGCGACAGGTAGGCAAAGAAACGCGCCCGATGCGGGTCTTCGCTCATATAGCCCCACGAATAGAGGTGAACGAGTCCCGAAACGCCCGTGATGACAGCCATCATGACGATCGACATGGCATCAACGCGGATCGCCCAGTCGGCCTGGAACTGGCCCACGTCCATCCATGTCAGAAGGGTAATGATATGCGCCGCAGAATGGTGCACTGCTTCGCCATGCGCGCCAACCGCCGCTTCTGCGCCATGTCCACCGAACGCAAAGGCAAAAAGCTGGAACACCGACAATATCCCGGCCAGCCCGACCGTCGCGGTCGTGATGACCATTGCACCGGTATCGGTAATGAATTTCTGGAACAGCCCGGCGATCAGGGCGGCAATGCCCGGTGCAAGGACGATAAAGAGAAGCGCGAAATCGGGTAGCATGCCTGTCTCTAGCCCTTCATCAGATCGACGTTTTCGACGGCGATGTCGCCGCGATTACGGAAGTAAACGACCAGGATGGCGAGCCCGACGGCCGCCTCTGCAGCCGCAACGGTTAGCACCAGCATCGCAAAAACCTGCCCGATAATGGTGCCCGAGAAAACCGAGAACGCGACAAGGTTAAGGTTCACGGAAAGCAGGATCAGCTCAATCGCCATGAGGATGACGATGATGTTCTTGCGGTTGACGAAAATGCCGACAACGCCTGCGGTAAACAGGACCGCCGAAACGGCCAGGAAGTGATTGATCGTAATGTCCATGACCTAGAGCCCCTCGCCCGATTTCACGTCGATCATACGCGTCGCATCCTTGCGCCGCCGCGTCGTCTGCCTGGCAATATTCTGGCGTTTGACGTGCGGTTTGTGGCGAAGCGTCAGCACAATCGCACCGATCATGGCAACCAGGAGGATCAGGCCCGACATCTGGAACAGCAACAGATAGTCGGTGTACATGACCTGCCCGATCGCCTCAGCATTGGTCTCGGCTCCGGGATAGGGGTTGAAATTGTCTGTCGTGTCGCCGCGGGCGAAGGTGGCGAGCGCAATTTCGGCAATGAAGGCGATACCCATCAGCGTTCCGAAAGGCAGGTAGCTGAGGAAACCCTGCTTCAACTCTACAAAATCGACATCCAGCATCATCACAACGAACAGGAACAGCACTGCGACCGCGCCGACATAAACGACGACCAGGAGCATGGCGAGAAACTCAGCCCCGATCAGGACCAGCAGGCCTGCCGAGGTAAAGAATGCCAGGATGAGCCACAACACCGAATGGACCGGGTTCTTCGCAGCAATCACCGCGACCGCCGAGAAGGTGACGATAGCGGCGAGAATGTAGAAGGCGATGAGTTCCACCGGTTCAGCCCCAGAAGTTGCGACAGCCTGAGCCGTCTCGTGAATAGTTAAGCGCCCTGCCCTAGCGGTACGGCGCGTCGAGTTCCAGATTACGAGCGATCAGGCGTTCCCAGCGGTCGCCATTCGCGATCAGTCGTTCCTTGTCATAGTAAAGTTCTTCGCGGGTCTCCGTCGCGAATTCGAAGTTCGGGCCTTCGACAATCGCATCCACCGGGCACGCTTCCTGACAGAAGCCGCAATAGATGCATTTGACCATGTCGATGTCATAGCGCGTCGTGCGGCGTGAACCGTCTTCGCGCGGCTCTGCCTCGATCGTGATGGCCTGTGCCGGGCAGATCGCTTCGCAGAGCTTGCAGGCAATGCAGCGTTCTTCGCCGTTCGGATAGCGGCGCAGGGCGTGCTCGCCGCGAAAGCGAGGGCTGAGCGGGTTCTTCTCGAACGGGTAGTTGATGGTCGCCTTGCGGCGGAACATCTCACGTAGGCCAAGGCCAAAGGCGCTGAGGAAGTCAGTCAGCAGCGCGCCGCGAAGGGTCTGGACTAGGCTCATGCGTGCACTCCCGTATAAACGACATAGCCCGAAACGATCAGGACGGCGGCGAGCGAGGTCGGCAGGAAGATTTTCCAGCCAAGACGCATCAGCTGGTCATAGCGATAACGCGGGACCACAGCCTTCACGAGGGCAAACAGGAAGAAGAAGAAGACCACTTTCGCCATGAACCAGGCGAGGTGGCCAAGATTGACGATCCACTGCGGGAAGCCAGCCACGAAATCCTCACCCATCGGGATGATGCCATGCCAGCCGCCGAGGAACAGGATCGTCATCATCGCGCACATCAGCACGATATTGAGATACTCACCGATCATGAACAGCAAGTATGGCGTCGAGGAGTACTCGACCTGGTAACCTGCCACGAGTTCGGATTCGGCTTCGGGAAGATCGAAAGGCGGACGGTTCGTCTCCGCGAGCGCCGACACAAAGAACATGACAAACATGGCCAGCATGACGGGGAACAGCACGAAATGGTTCAGGCTGAAGACATGCCACGTCCAGAAACCGCCGCCCTGATTGTTCACGATATCGGACAGGTTCATCGACCCGACGAGCAGGATCACGGTGATGATGATGAAGCCGATGGACACTTCATAGGAGACCATCTGCGCCGCCGAACGGAGTGAGCCGAGGAACGGGTATTTCGAGTTCGAGGCCCAGCCGCCCATAATGATGCCGTAGACGCCAAGCGAGGACACAGCGAACAGGTACAGGATGCCGACATTGAGGTCTGAAACGACCCAGCCCGGTGCAACAGGAATTACAGCCCAGGCGGCGAAAGCCAGCGTCAGGGACATAATCGGTGCAAGCAGGAAGACCGTCTTGTTCGCCCCCGCCGGTATGATGATTTCCTTGAGCAGGAATTTTCCGAAATCGGCAAAGCTCTGCATCAGGCCAAACGGGCCAACCACGTTCGGGCCTTTGCGCATCATCACGGCGGCCCAGACCTTGCGATCCATGAGCAGCAGGAAGGCCAGCGACAACAGCAGGACAACCGTGAACAGCAGGATCTGACCGATAACGGTCAGCCAGCCAAACAGCAGTCCATGTTCCTGGATGAATGCACTCATGGCGCTCGCCTACTCCGCTGCTACCGGCGTTTCAAGGCCGCGCTTCATGAGCGAACACTCCGCCATTGTCTTGGAGGCCCGCGCAATCGGGTTTGTCATGTAGAAATCAGTGAATGGCGCTTCAAAAGGACGCGCCTTATCAAGGCCTTCAGCCTTCGCCGGTGCTTCGAGCAATGCCTTGTGACCGGCATGTGCCGGTGCAAATCCCAGCCCGGCGAATACCTCGTTCTGCTGGCGCAGCACTTCACGAAGCTCAGCAGCCGAATCATAGGGCAACGTCTTGCCGATAACATCGGAGAGCGCACGGAAGATCGCCCAGCCTTCGCGAGCTTCGCCCTTCGGCTGGACAGCCTTGCGTGTCATCTGCACACGGCCTTCAGTGTTGACGTAAGTCGCTTCCATCTCGGTATAGGCGGCACAAGGCAGGATGACGTCAGCCTTTGCGGCGCCGGCATCGCCATGATGTCCGACATAAACGACTTTCGTCTCGCCGAGACCTGAAAGATCCTGCTCGTCCACACCGAGGAGAACAACCGTATCGAGCGATCCTGACAGCATGGCCGACGTGTCTGCGCCGCCTTCGCCCGGCAGGAAACCGACATCAAGCGCCCCGACGCGGCCGGCCGCATTGTGAAGGACGCCAAACCCTGTCCAGCTTTCAGAAACCGCATTGGCCTCCAGCGCGAGGTCATGGGCCGCATTGAGTATGTCCAGCCCGTGTTCACCGCTGAGCACATGCTCGCCGACGACAATCATCGGCCGCTCCGCATTGCGGAACGATTCCATGAACTCACTGTCGCGGCCGTAAAGCCCGTCAAACGCATCCGCGCCTGTGCCAAGATGTTCGTAGGTATAGGTCAGATCAGCGGCTTGGCCGATGACACCAACCTTGAGATTATTCCACAACCAGGCCTTGCGGATGCGGGCATTCCAGACCGCTGCCTCAACGCGTGGATTGACGCCGACCAGCAACAGCGCATCTGCATCTTCAACCCCCATAAGCGTGGGGTTCAGGATGTAGCGCTCACGCACACCGTCTGCGCCATAAGCGCTACCGGCCGGGCGGCAGTCGACTGACTTGGCGCCCAGTGCCGTCGCCAGGTCCAGCGCCGCTTTTGCCTGTTCGACCTCGACCAGGTCGCCTGCGATGAAACCGATCCGTTCCGCCGGCCCCTTCAGCAGCTCAGACGTCTTGGCCAGCGCTTCCGGCCAGCTCGCCGGGCGTAACTTCCCATTCTCGCGGATGTAGGGTTTGTCGAGACGCTGACGCGCCAGCCCGTCCCACACAAAGCGGGACTTGTCCGATAGCCACTCCTCGTTCACTTCCTCATTGACGACCGGCATGATCCGCATGACAGCGTCGCCCTTGGCGTCGACCCGGATGGCGGCGCCCATGGCGTCCATCACATCAATCGACTCGGTCTTGCGCAGCTCCCAGGGGCGCGCATTGTAGGCATAAGGTTTGGATGTCAGCGCGCCGACCGGGCAAAGATCAATAACATTGCCGGACAGTTCAGAGGACAGCGACTCTTCAAGATAGGTCGTAATTTCAGCGTCTTCGCCGCGTGAAATCATCCCCAGCTCTTCGACACCCGCAACTTCAGCGGCAAAGCGCACGCAGCGTGTACACTGAATGCAGCGCGTCATGATCGTCTTGACCAGCGGGCCCATATTCTTGTTTTCGACCGCGCGCTTGTTCAGTGAATAGCGCGACCCGGCACGGCCATAAGCCATCGCCTGGTCCTGCAGGTCACACTCACCGCCCTGGTCGCAGATCGGGCAATCCAGAGGATGGTTGATGAGCAGGAATTCCATCACGCCATTACGGGCTTTTTCGACATAATCGCCGGATGTCAGGATGTTTGGCGGCGTGCCGTCCGGGTTCATCCGCATCTCGCCAACCGTCTGCGCACAACTTGCAATCGGCTTTGGCGCGCCCTTCCACTGAACGAGGCACATCCGGCAGTTTCCGGCAATCGACAGGCGCTCATGATAGCAGAAGCGCGGAATCTCGGCCCCGGCCTCCTCACACGCCTGCATCAGCGTGTAGGATTTGGGCACCTCAATGTCCTTGCCATCAACATTCAGCTTGAAAAGGTCATCGGCCATGAATCAGAACTCTTTCACGGGATTGAAATCGGATTTCTGTGCGGCGGCGGTGTTCCAGCGCGCCAGAAAATAGGTGGGGACGAGAATGATCAGGCTACCGATGAAACCGGGGGCACGAACGCCTCTCGGCAAGAGGACATCCTGAGCCAGCCCAAGCAATATCGACAAGGCAGCCACCGCGCAGATGGCCCAGAGGAATTTCGTCGAGACGAGCGCAAGCACACCCAGACCTGACAGAAGCCCCAGATGCGCAACTGGCAGCAAGTACAGCGGCTCCTGCAATCCGGCCAAACCATATACGCGCACGAACATGATCAGCCCGAATACATTCAGGCCAATTACGACAGCACACCATATGGCGGTCAGGATATTGCGGAACAGGTTCATGCCTCTTTGTTCATCCTACTCGGCGGCGACGACAGCGCCCTGAACCAGCGCGCGCGGCGCCCGGTACTGGGTGATGCGGTCTTCAATTTCGTGGCGGAAGTGGCGTATAAGCCCCTGGACAGGCCAGGCCGCTGCATCGCCAAGCGCACAGATCGTATGCCCTTCGATTTGCTGGGAAACGTCCAGCAGCATATCGATTTCCTTATGGTCTGCTTCGCCCTTCGCCATGCGCTCAAGCACACGCCACATCCAGCCGGTGCCTTCGCGGCACGGCGTGCACTGGCCGCAGCTTTCATGCTTGTAGAAATACGAAATGCGGGCAATCGCCTTGATAAGGTCCGTAGACTTGTCCATCACAATGACCGCCGCCGTACCAAGACCTGATTTCAGGTCCCGCAGCGTGTCAAAGTCCATGTGCGCATCCATGATCTGCTCAGCCGGCACCATCGGCACGGATGAGCCACCCGGAATGACAGCCTTCAGATTGTCCCAGCCGCCACGAATGCCGCCGCAATGGGTCTCGATCAGGTCTTTGAACGTGATCGACATTTCTTCTTCGACATTACACGGCCGGTTCACGTGCCCGGAGACACAGAAGAGTTTTGTCCCGGCATTATTCGGCCGGCCGAAGCCAGCAAACCAGTCGGCACCGCGGCGCAGGATCGTTGGCGCGACAGCGATGGATTCGACATTGTTGACGGTCGTCGGGCAGCCATAGAGGCCCGCATTGGCCGGGAAAGGCGGCTTCAGGCGCGGCTGGCCCTTCTTGCCCTCAAGGCTCTCCAGAAGCGCGGTTTCCTCGCCGCAGATATAAGCGCCGGCACCATGATGGACATAGATATCGAAATCCCAGCCATTCAGGTTGTTCTTGCCGATCAGATTGGCCTCGTAAGCCTCCTTGACCGCTTTTTCGAGCGCTTCACGTTCCGCAATATATTCCCCGCGAAGGTAAACGTAGCAGGCATTGGCGCGCATCGCATAAGACGCCACCATGCAGCCTTCGATCAACAGGTGTGGATCGTGGCGCATGATCTCCCGATCCTTGCAAGTGCCCGGCTCCGATTCGTCAGCATTTACAACGAGATAGTGCGGACGGTCACGAACCTCTTTCGGCATGAAGGTCCACTTCAGGCCGGTCGGGAAGCCAGCGCCGCCACGGCCGCGCAGGCCCGACGCCTTGATCTGGTCGCAAATCCACTCCGGGCTCTGCGCCAGCATGTCCGGCACGAGATGCCACGCACCCCGTTTCTTGGCTTCTTCCAGCCCTGGCGAATAGGCACCATAGAGGTTGGTAAAGATGCGGTCCTTATCCTGAAGCATCAGTCTTCACCCTCTTCCCGGCTCGATGCGACATCGCCGGCATCAACCCGTTTTGAAAAATCAGTTTCTTCGCCGCCAGCGAGCGTTTTTGCCTGTCCGACCCAGTCCTCACGGCCGATCCGGCCGCGGAATGATAAATAGCCTTCGACCCATTTCACATTGTCGGACGTCCAGTCCGCGATCTGCGCGAACGTGGTGATACCGAGGCTGTTAAGCTGATCTTCGTTCTTCGGGCCAATCCCGCTGATACGCTTCAGATCGTCGGCTTCGCCTTCTGAAGGTTCAACAGCAGCCGGGCGAACACCCTCGAGCTTGGCCTCTCCACTATCCTGCGTGTCAGTCGTTTCCTTGGAGGCTGCGACTTCGTCTTTTTTCGGCTCTTCGCGGTCGACATTTGTTGGCGGCTTACGATCTGGCTCACCTTTGGCTTCCGCCGCCGGGGCCTCATCGGTCTTGGCCTCAGGCAGGTTCGGCAGTGCCTTGGAGCTACTGCGGCTGCCGTCGTAAAGCGTCTCTTCCTTCAGGCTTGTCGCGCCGCCTTCAGGCGCGCTATTCAGACGGTCGACAAATGTGCCAGGCGGCACATCCACGCCATTCTGCAATTTGCCCAGGATTTCCTCGAGCGTGCCGGGTGTCAGGTCTTCGTAATAATAGTCATTGATCTGCACCATAGGCGCGTTCACGCAAGCCCCGAGGCATTCGACCTCCTCCCATGACAGGCGGCCATCATCGGTAACGGCCATCTTCTTGCCGATCTTCTTCTCGCAGACCGATTTGAGATCATTCGCACCGCGCAGCATGCAGGGCGTCGTGCCGCAAAGCTGGATGTGGTGCTTGCCGACGGGTTGCATCCGGAACATCGTATAGAAGGTCGCAACCTCATAGACGCGAATGTACGGCATCTCGAGACGGTCCGCGACATTGCGCATCGCAGGCTCCGAAAGCCAGCCGCCATTGTCCTTCTGTGCAAGCCAGAGCAGCGGAATCACTGCCGAACGTTTCTTGTCGGCAGGGTATTTTCCCAGCCAGAAGTCGATCGTCGGCTCAGTTTCAGCCTTGAACGCAAAGCTGTCGCCACCGGCTTCAATGTCAAAACGACGAAGCGCCATTATTCGGCTCCTGCGAAATATGTATCAGAACGTGGCGACATTACCGGTCGATCTCCCCAAACACGATGTCGAGCGAGCCGAGCACAGCTGAAACATCTGCCAGCATGTGGCCTTTGCACAGGTGGTCCATCGCCGCGAGGTGCGGATAGCCGGGCGCCCGGATCTTGACCCGGTATGGCCGGTTTGACCCGTCCGAAACGAGATAGACGCCGAACTCGCCTTTCGGCGCCTCGACGCAGGCATACACTTCGCCTTCGGGAACGTGGAAGCCTTCGGTGTAGAGCTTGAAATGGTGGATCAGCGCTTCCATCGACCGCTTCATGTCACCGCGACGCGGCGGGGCGACTTTTGACCCGGCAACAAGCACTTCACCGGCAGGCATGTTCTCGACGCACCACTTCATGATGTCGTTCGACACCAGCATCTCATCCATGCGGCAAACATAGCGATCATAATTATCGCCATTATTGCCGACCACGACCTTGAACACATCGCCCGGAATTTCAGCGTAGATTTCATAGGGCTGCGACCGGCGCAGATCCCAGGCAAGACCAGATCCGCGTACCATCACGCCGGAAAAGCCCCACTCCATGATCATCTTCTCGTCGACGACTCCGATATCCACATTGCGCTGCTTGAAGATACGATTCTCGGTAACGAGGCCTTCGATCTGGGCGAGCGCTTTCGGGAACTGCTCGCAGAATGTCATGATATCGTCGATCAGGTCCTGCGGCAGGTCCTGGTGGACGCCGCCCGGCCGGAAATAAGCCGCGTGGAAACGCGAACCTGACGCACGCTCATAAAAGCCGAGCAGCTTCTCGCGCTCTTCAAATGCCCAGGTAATCGGCGTCAGCGCGCCGACGTCCATGATCTGCGTCCCAATATTCAGCAGGTGATTCAGGATCCGCCCCATCTCCGAATAGAGCACCCGGATAAACTGCGCGCGGCGAGGGACTTCAAGGCCAAGGAGCCGCTCGATGGCGAGGCACCAGGCATGCTCCTGGTTCATCGGCGCGACATAATCCAGCCGGTCAAAATATGGCAGGCCCTGCAGGTAGGTCTTGTATTCAAGCAGTTTTTCGGTGCCGCGATGCAGCAGGCCGATATGGCTGTCGATACGCTCGACAACTTCGCCATCAAGGTCCATGATCATGCGAAGAACGCCGTGCGCAGCAGGGTGTTGCGGGCCGAAATTCAGCGTGAACTTGCGATCATCCATCGGGGGTGTGCCGTCAGCCATTGCCTGGCTCCTTCTCGGCTTTCTCGTCACCCGGGAGCTCTTTGGTCATGCCCTCCCATGGCGAGAGGAAATCAAAATTCCGGTATTCCTGCGTCAGCTGGACCGGCTCATTCACGACGCGCTTCTCAAGATCGTCGTACCGAACTTCGGTAAAGCCTGTCAGCGGGAAGTCCTTGCGCAGCGGATAGCCCTCAAACCCGTAATCCGTGAGAATCCGGCGCAGGTCCGGATGTCCGGCAAAGCGAATCCCATACATGTCAAAGGCTTCGCGTTCGAACCAGTCGACACTTGGATGCAGGTCGATAAGGCTCGGCACAGCCCCTGCCTCATCGGTCGATATCTTCACACGGATGCGCTGGTTCAGCCGCATCGACAGGAAGTGATAGACCACCTCAAACCGCTTCGTCCGCTCCGGAAAGTCGACGCCGCACACATCAATCAGCGTCTCGAAAACGCACTGATTGTCATCCTTGAGGAATTTGGCGAGACGGAGGATCGCGTCGCGCTCGGCCAGCACTGTCAGCTCGCCATGTGTCACATGAAAGCTTTTGACCGCATCGGGGCAGCTTGCACTGATGTGCTCACCGAGTTCCGTTAGGGCTTCTGTCATACCGCTCATCCTGTCCACCTAGCGCTCAATCGAGCCTTCGCGGCGGATCTTTTTCTGCAACTGCAGCATCCCGTAAACAAGCGCTTCAGCCGTCGGCGGGCAGCCGGGCACATAAATGTCCACCGGTACGATGCGATCACACCCGCGAACGACCGAATAGGAATAATGGTAATATCCGCCGCCATTCGCGCACGACCCCATCGACACGACATAACGCGGCTCAGGCATCTGGTCGTAGACCTTACGAAGCGCTGGGGCCATCTTGTTAGTCAGCGTTCCCGCGACGATCATCACGTCAGACTGGCGGGGCGAACCGCGAGGCGCCATGCCAAACCGCTCAAGGTCATAGCGTGGATTGCCTGCATGCATCATTTCCACAGCACAGCAGGCAAGCCCGAACGTCATCCACATCAACGAGCCGGTGCGCGCCCAGGCGATCAGATCGTCGGCCTTGGCCGTAAAGAAGCCCTTGTCGGCCAGATGATCGGACAGGCCCGCAAAGAACGGATCATCTGCGCGCACATCATGCCCGCCTTCGACGCCGGTGCGTCCGGCGCCCAGTGCATATGGCTTGTAGTCGTCGGCCATTATTCCCACTCCAGCGCACCACGGCGCCATTCATAGATGAAGCCCACAGTGAGGACGCCAAGGAACACCACCATGGACCAGAACCCGAAAACGCCGATCGCCCCGAGACTGACAGCCCACGGGAACAGGAAAGCGACTTCGAGATCAAAGATGATAAAAAGAATCGAGACGAGATAGAATCGAACGTCGAATTTCATTCGCGCATCGTCAAACGCATTGAACCCGCACTCATAGGCGGAATTCTTTTCAGGATCAGGGTTTGACGGCGCCAGGATGGCCGAACCGATAATAAACAGCAGCGATATGATAACGCCCAGACCGAGGAACAGAATGACGGGCAGATAGTCGAGTGCGAAACGTTCGATCTCTGTCATTTGTATGCGACTCCCGAGAGCTTGCCATCGAAAGCGTCGGGTTAGGACGCTTTCGCAACATTGGCAACATGTCACCTTCAGAGTTCATACCGCGTTCCGCACCTTATTTCGCCCCTGCAGCATGCGGCGAGGCGACGCGGGCGCTGCTGTCCACTGCCCTGCCTCTCCAGCCTCACTTATTGAGGTCGGAGCGATCTTCGATTGATATGACGCACAACGAACAAATCAATTGATGTATTTGCGGCCGCGGTCAGGCGATTCTGGGAAAACAGGATGAAGCGGCCATTTTGACCAGTCACATGGACGGGCATTCAATCAGGCTTCTAACTTATCCGCCCCACAGCGCGCCATGACCAGAACCATCTGATGGTGCTCTGTAAGACTGTAGAGGAATGGTGCCCGGGGGCGGATTTGAACCACCGACACGCGGATTTTCAATCCGCTGCTCTACCCCTGAGCTACCCGGGCGGGCCGTGGGGAAACGGCGTCATAGACCTGCTGCGAGCCCTTGTCCAATCCCCAAATCGAACTTTTTGCAGCCATGCGCATCAGGTTCAGCTATAGCGGGCTTCCACCGGCTTGTTCTTTGCCGCCGACCCGGACCGGACAGCCTCGCACGCGGCCGCTAGATCCTTCAGATAGTCTTCAATCACATCAGCATGTTTTGGCGAGAGCATGAGATGAAGGCTCGGCGGCTCTTTCGTGACGGAGGTAAACCACCCGCGCCTGTAGATCTCTCCATAGAGGGCGAAGGCGTGAAGCTCTGGATGGCGGAATGCAACGAGACCGAGAACTGGCGTTCCCAATACCTCAAAGCCAAGCGCTCGCACGCCCGCCTCAACATGCTTTCGTGTCTCACAAACCTTGCCCTGTAGCCGCTTATAGCCGTCCATACCGAGATAATTCATAACAGCCCAGGCCGCAGATATCGCACCGCCCGGCCTTGTTCCGGCAAGCGTTGGTGTTTTCATCGGAGCGCCCGACCAGCCGGAAAAATCAAATGGCATGAAATCGAATAGCGCTTCGGACCTGAACAGAACCGTCGACGCGCCTTTGGCCGCATAACCATACTTGTGGAGGTCCGCGCTCATCGATTGCACGGCGGGAACTTCAAAATCGAAAGCTGGCACCGATTCGCCATTCATCCGCGCAAAAGGGGCGAAATAGCCTCCGACGCAGGCGTCTACGTGCAGCCAGACATGCTTGTCGGCCGCCACCTCACCAAGCGCCTCTATCGGATCGATAATCCCGTGCGGGAAATTCGGGGCCGAACCGACCATCATGATGGTGTCGTCATCAACAGCCTGCCCCATCGCGGCCGGGTCTGCCTCATAGGACCCGTCATCTTTCAGCGCGACCCGGCGAACTTCAATATCCATCAGGTGAGCGGCCTTGTCGAAGGCAAGGTGAGCCGATTGCGGCAGGATGATATTTGGCTTGCTGAGTGCTCTGCCCTTTGAACGGGCGAAATCACGCGCGGTCTTGACCGCCATGGTGATCGAATCGGTGCCGCCGGATGTCATCGCGCCTGCTGCGCCGTCTGGCCCATGCAAAAGGCCCAGCGCCATGGAGATAACCTCCTTCTCCATTTGCGCCAGCGATGGAAAAGCAAGTGGCCCAAGCCCGTTTTCCGACATGAATGCGGCATAAGCTTCCTTCTGCACACGCTCGACATCCTCGCCGGCATTGAAGACATAGACAGCCGTCTTGCCATCGCGCCACCTGGCGTCCCGCGAACCGCGTTCGCTCATCATTTTCTTGAGTGTCGGCCAGTCCCGGCCATGTTCCGGCATGCTCATGCGCTTGGTCTCCCTCGAGCCAGCATAACCGAGGCAGGCACAATGGCGACCCCTACAGGACTTGAACCTGTAACCGTCGGATTAGAAGTCCGGTGCTCTATCCAGTTGAGCTAAGGGGCCGGGTTTGCGCTCAGTGCGTCCAGGGCTGCTTGCGCCCGGCGGCAAAGTTTTCCGAATAGGACTTCACCAGCCGCTTTGGCTCTCTGGGTTCGTCAACGGAGAACGTGATCTTTTCACGCTTCGCATATTCGATGGCCTGCTCGCGTGATTCGAAATGAAGCCGCACCTGGCCCGTCGTGTCATTGATGCTGGTCCAGCCCATCAACGGATCGGCCGTCCGGTCTGCACCAGACTGGAATTCAAGAACCCATTCATGGATCTTGCCGCGGCCCGATTGCATGGCCGATTTCCTGGGTTTGTAGATCCGTGCGTCCATCAGCGCCTCCGGTTGACCGGCTTAACCGATGGTCGGAGCGAGAGGATTCGAACCTCCGACCCTCTGGTCCCAAACCAGATGCGCTACCAGGCTGCGCCACGCTCCGACATCGGACGCCCCTTCTATGCAGCGAAACGCGCGGCTGCAAGCCCTATTTGGCTGCTCGACGCAGTGTTCTGAATGTCGCATCCCCGCGCGCCATCAAATCGGCCCCGACGCGCAGGTCCGCGCCGACATGAACGACGCCACCATCTACCGATATGACAGCCGGATGGGCCTCCAGCCAGTCGCCCGGACGGATCGTGCCGAAGTAGCTTGTCGTGAGTTTCAGCGTCACAGACATTTTCCGTGTCGCATGCCAGACGGCCCAGGCCAGCGCGCCATCAGCGAACGAGCTGACCATGCCGCCATGCATGAAACCCATACTGTTGCAGTGACGCTCAAGCACCCACAGCCCACTGCGCAGGTCGCCCGTTTCTGTTGCGCGGAAGACCGGACCATTCCTTGTCGTGAACGGCCCTCGTGACCTGGAAACTTCGAAGCCAGAAGGTGGTTCGCGGCCCTCGCCAGCCTCAGTTGTCATCAGTTCCGAAGACGGGATGCTTGACCACATCGCCCGGCTCAATACCAAGCTCGGCTGCGCGTCCGCCATTGAGCTCAAGAACACCTTTGACCGGCATACCCGGTGAGATGGTCCTCAGGGAACCGGGTACCGTGTTTCGTGCAATCATCTGGATTGTGCCGTCGCTTGTAATGAACAGCATGTCGAGCGGGATGAGTGTGTTCTTCATCCACATGGCGGGTTCGCGCGGATTGCCAAAATCAAAAAGCATCCCGGCATCAGGAGCCATGCTCTCCCGGTTCATCAGGCCATATGAAATTTCATTCGGTTCATCCGCCAGCTCCACAGTGAAAGCGTGCGCCCCATCATCTGATTCGATGGACAGGCTGCTTGTCTCGAGAGTTTGGGCGATAGCGAGAAGCGGCAGGAAGGCTGCGCAAACAGCGGCCGCCACGAATTTGGTCAATCGAATGCTCATGCGACGGGTTTACCCCCGCACAATCTCATAGGCAACCAGATTGCGCGGTCGCTATTTTGAGGTTGCGGCGCTGACATGTGCGCCTTTGGGACCCTCTTCGATCGTGGCGTCCAGCAAGGTTCCCGACTGCACCAGCTCGATACCTCCGCGGCGGAGGACGGAAATGTGCACAAAGATATCGGTTTCATCATTCGGGCGGTTCACGAAACCGAACCCCTTCGTCGAATTGAACCATTTTACGATGACGGTTTCCGATTCCGGCCCCTCGCCATTCTCGCGGGCGACAACGCCTTTAGGCCGATCCATCTCAAGGATTGATTCGACCTGCCACCCACGATCCCCGCGGATGGCATCACAGACGATGTTTGCGCCTTCATCGGCATAGGATTCGCCATAGGTACGCAGACAGGAAATATGCAGCATCACGTCGGCCTTGATCTCCGGCCCGCTGCCCGGTCCAGGCACAACAAAGCCGTAGCCCTTGGCCACGTCGAACCACTTGATATGCCCAATCACCCGCACCACAAGTGAACTGTCAGACCCATCTCGATTTGAAGTCAATACGTTCATCTACCACCAGTCCCTGATACAGACAGTAGAAACGCAAAAGTGCAAAGTCATCCCTTATGTGGGCGACATTGCATCATTTGAACGAATATGTGGTTGTTTTGGCACTCCCTAGGGGAATCGAACCCCTCTTTCCAGGTTGAAAACCTGGCGTCCTAACCGATAGACGAAGGGAGCGCTCGGTTCGAGGAGCTGCGTATAGCGAGGGTTTCGCGCGGGTTCAAGTCGCGTTTCAGCACCAAAACAGTTTTTGTCAGTTGGTCGCAGCTTCAGCGACATCCAGCACTTCGAACTGCACCCGGCGCCGACCGTTCCACTCATCTGCTTTCATACGCCCGGCAAGATGAAACACGCCGCCCGCAAACAGTGCCTGACCAATTTCCGTGTCCGCGCTGCGCCACGAAATGCATTCGAGCCGGCCGCCTTCGTCTTCGGCGAAGAAGCGGATATGATTCTGACCAATGCGGCGCGCCGATACAGCCCGGACCGACTTCATGGCAAAGATCGGCTGCGGGGCTCCCTGTCCGAATGGGCCAATCGATTCGATCTGGTCGCAAAACTCGACAGATGCGGCGCCGGGCGACATGACACCGTCAACTTCAAGACGGCGCGCTTCGGTGCGTTCTTCGCGAAACGCCATCATATGATCGCGCATCCAGCTATCCAGCGACCCGATGTTCTCGGGCTCAATGCTCAGCCCGCCAGCCATGGCATGTCCGCCGCCGGCCAGGAGAACGCCTTCCTTGGCCGCCTGAGAGATTGCTGCACCAATGTTCACACCACGCACAGACCGCGCCGACCCTTTCGCCACAGGACCAAGCCCGTCGCCCCAGCCAATGACAATGGTCGGCAAGTGAAACCGGTCTTTCAGGCGGCCGGCGACGATGCCAATCACGCCGGGATGCCAGCCCTCACCGGACGCAACGATAATGCCGCGCTCCGGGTCTTTCTCCAGTGCTCGCTCGGCTTGCAGCGTTGCATCATCCAGAATTGATGCCTCGACGGCTTTACGTTCATCGTTAAGGGCGTGCAGGCGCTCGGCCAGTTCGATAGCCTCTTGTCTGTCGTCCGTTGCCAGCAGTTTGGCCGCCAGCCATGGATCACCGACACGTCCGCCTGCATTGAGACGGGGCCCAAGGACGAATGTCGCGTGATAGACAGATTCGATCACACCAATCCCGGCGACATCTGCGAGCGCTCTCAGGCCGGCATTGCCACCGCGCGCCATGATCTTCAGTCCCTGACGGACAAATGCTCGGTTCGCATCGATCAGGGGCGACATGTCGCAAAGCGTGCCAAGGGCACAAAGGTCCAGCCACTGGAGGATATCCGGAAGCCCACCCTCGGGGGCTATGCCGCGTACTTTCGCCTGCCTGTTCAGGGCAGCAAGCAGGACGAACACCACCCCTGCTGCCGCGAGATGGCCTTGGCCGGAAACATCATCAGACCGGTTTGGATTGACCAGTGCGGCCGTCTCGGGAAGCTGGTTCCCCATGAGATGATGATCGACGACGACAACCGGCAGGGCGATTTTTCGCGCCTCATCCAGCGCCGCTGTCGCGGCTGCGCCGCAGTCGACCGTGATCACGAGGTCAGAGCCCGTCTCCTTCAAATGACGGAAGGCTTCCGGCGAAGGCCCATACCCCTCCATGAGACGGTCGGGAACATAGAGACCGAGCTCCCGACCCCAGACGCGGAAATACCGGGCCAAAAGCGCTGAAGACGTACCGCCATCCACATCATAATCGGCGAACACGGTGACATTCCTGTTCTCGACAATCGCATCGAGAATTAGGCCTGCCGCCTTGTCCATGTCACGAAAACTAGACGGATCCGGAAACGACTCGCGAAGGGTCGGATTCAGGAAAGCGTCAGCTTTGCCCGGATCAATACCGCGCGACCCAATCAGCCGGGCCAGGATGTCGGGCAAACCTGTCGAGAGACTTAGTGAGCGGACAAGCGTTTCATCGACCGGAACTTGTGACCAGAAACGGCCAGACAGCGACTGCGTGACACCGAAAAGAAAATCGCTGTCTGCCATGCCTCACGCCGTGCGGTAGCGAGACGATATCTTCCTGATCATGCCATCTGCCGAACTCATCACCAGCGTGTCGGTAACCGTCACGCCCGGCTTCACGACCACGCCATCAACAAGACCACCCTTGGTAACGCCTGTTGCGCAGAACACGGTTTCGCCGCTGGCAAGTTCGTGCAGGGTGTATTTACGATCGAGATCGGTAATTCCAACGCGCTTTGCGCGGCCCTTCTCATCATCATTGCGGAAGATGAGACGGCCCTGCATCTGGCCACCAACACATTTCAGTGCAGCGGCCGCAAGCACGCCCTCTGGTGCCCCGCCCTGACCGATATAGATGTCGATGCCGGTGTCAGCATTGGTCGTATTGATCACGCCGGCCACATCGCCATCGGAAATCAGGCTGATACGTACGCCGGCGCTGCGCAGGCTTTCGATGATATCGGCATGCCGCGGACGATCCAGCACACAAGCGGTCATGGACTCCACCGGTACGCCTTTGGCCTTTGCAAGCGACTGCACATTTTCAGCAGGTGTCGCGTCGAGATCGATGACCCCGTCTGGAAAGCCGGGACCGATGGCAATCTTGTCCATATAAGTATCTGGCGCGTGCAGCAGGCCGCCCCGCGGCGCAATCGCGAGGACTGCCAGCGCGTTGGCCATGGATTTCGCGGTCAGTGTCGTGCCCTCGAGAGGGTCGAGCGCGATGTCGATCTCAGGGCCTTCACCCGTGCCGACTTCTTCGCCGATATAAAGCATCGGCGCCTCGTCGCGCTCACCTTCACCAATAACGATCCGACCTTTGAAGTTCACTGAGTTAAAGGCTGTCCGCATGGCATCCACGGCCGCCTGATCAGCAGCTTTCTCATCTCCGAGACCAGCCATTTTGTTGGCCGCAATAGCCGCGATTTCTGTAACGCGCACCATTGCATCGGAAAGATGCGGCACAAGAACACTGTTTGACATGTTTTCTAGCCAGCCAGTTAAGCGGCCAGCCCCCTTTTACTCAGTTGATGCCTCAATCGCCATGATTTGAGGCTGACCCACATTCGCATCGAGACTGCGAAGCTTCTCGCGCGCATCATCGATTTCCCGTCTTGTGCAGATGTGCGTGACGATCGCAACGGGTGCGGCCCCATTTTCATCCGCTGAATCCTGCAGCAGCTTGTCGACCGAAACACCGCTTTCGGCAAGCGCCTCCGTCAGCTGCGCCAGCGAGCCTGCCCGGTCTGCAAGGCGAACACGCAGGAAGAAAGCAGACTTTTCATTCGACCCGCCGTGCACAAAAGTCCGCACATCATGGTGGTCGGCCCGGCCGAATGCAGGCCGTGCAATCGGATTGAACAGCTTGGCGACATCACCCATGACCGCGCTGGCCGTCGGCCCCGGACCGGCTCCCGGACCGGTCAGCGTAACAGCGCCCAGAGGGTCGCCTTCGATACGCACGGTGTTGAGGCTGCCATTGACCCGCGCAAGCGGGTGCCCGGTCGGCAAGGCAAGAGGCTCGACGCGGCAAACAACGCCTTCATCAGTAATTTTGCCTTCTGCGATCAGCTTGATGCGAAGGCCCAGACGGTCCGCCAGGTCAAGGTCGAGAAGCTCAACGCCCTCAACGCCATGGACAGAAACTTTTGAGAAATCGAGATCTGCAGAGAATGCGATGGCTGCGAGAATAGCCGCTTTGTGCGCGGCATCCATGCCGGAGACGTCGAGCGTCGGATCGGCCTCGGCATATCCGAGACGCTGGGCCTCGGCCAGCACCACTTCATACGGCCGGCGCGTGGACAGCATTTCGCTCATCAGGAAATTGCATGTGCCGTTCAGGATACCAGTCACGCGGCGCACATCGACACCGGCCAGCGAGTCCCTGAGAACGCGCACGACCGGCACACCGCCTGCAACAGCGGCTTCAAACAACAGGTCGACATCATTCTCGCGGGCGAGGTCAGCCAGCTCCTGGCCATGCATCGCGATCAGCGCCTTGTTCGCCGTGATCACCGCTTTGCCAGATTTCAGCGCGGTTTCGACTGCGACCTTTGCCGGCCCGTCTGAGCCGCCAATCAGCTCAACGAACACGTTGATGCTGTCGTCGGCCGCCAGCTTCGCCGCGTCATCATACCATTTATAGTCATCGGTTGAGACAGGACGGTTGCGATTACGATTGCGCGCCGTAACGCCCGCAATTTCCACCTTTCCAGGCAGACGCAAATTACCCTGTCTCTGAACGAGATCAACCAGACCGCAGCCGACATGGCCGAGCCCGGCAATTCCCAGTTTCAATGTCTTCAAGCCCCTTGCCCTCCGGCCGTCATTTCGTGAACGCGGCCCGTGCTAACAGCTTCCTTGGCCTGAAGGAACCTCTTGATGTTGCGCGCGGCCTGTCTGATGCGTTGTTCGTTCTCAACAAGGGCAATCCTGACAAATCCGTCACCACGTTCACCGAAGCCCGCACCGGGTGCGACTGCGACACTCGCCTCATTGATGAGCTGAAGTGAAAATTCGAGGCTACCCATGTGGCGGCAGGACTCCGGGATCGGTGCCCAGCAGAACATCGAAGCTGACGGAACCGGAATCTCCCATCCGGCCCGCCCGAAACTCTCAATCAGCGTGTCGCGCCGGGACCGGTAGATCTGGCGCATGTCCTCGACACAGTCCTGCGGACCGTCAAGCGCTGCGCAGGCGGCGACCTGAATCGGTGTGTAAGCGCCATAATCCAGATATGACTTCACCCGGCCCAGTGCACCGATCAGACGCTCATTCCCAGCTGCAAACCCGATGCGCCACCCGGCCATCGAGTAGGTCTTGGACATGGTGGTTGTCTCAACCGCGATATCCTTCGCGCCATTCACCTGAAGGATCGACGGCGGCGGATCGTCAAAGTAAATTTCATTGTAGGCAAGATCAGACAGGATCCAGAGATCGTGCTTCTTGGCGAGTTTAACCGCCTCCTTGTAGAAATCGAGATCGGCAACAGCTGCCGTCGGGTTTGACGGGTAGCAAAGCACCATCGCTGTCGGCGGCGGCACGCTATAGCGGATCGCATTGCTGATATTCGACAGATATTGTTCCGGGGTCTGCGCTGGTACGCCGCGAATGGAGGCCCCTGCAATGATGAACCCGAACGAGTGCAGCGGATAGGAAGGGTCCGGCGCCAGGATGACATCGCCAGGCGCAGAGATGGCCTGAGCCAAGTTGGCAAACCCTTCCTTGGAGCCAAGCGTGACAATGACTTCGCGGTCCTTGTCGAGTTCTACATCAAAGCGGCGCTTGTAATAATTCACCAGTGATCGCCGCAGCCCCGGAATGCCCCGCGAGGCGGAGTAACCATTCACGTCCTGCTTTCGCGCCGTTTCACACAGCTTGTCGACAATATGCGACGGCGTCGGCAAATCGGGATTGCCCATACCAAGGTCAATGATGTCTGCGCCATTCGCGCGCAGGGCCGCTTTCTTGCGATTGACCTGTTCGAACACGTATGGCGGCAAACGCCTGATCTTGTAAAATTCGCCCGGCATTGGGCCTCTCCCGGATTTGAGTTTTTCAGAGTGTAGCGCAGAATTCAGCGACGCGCGCGGGGCCGTTCGAATCTCGCTCGAAGCGAGTTGATCTCCGCATTGGTCAGGAAGTTTGCAGGGCGCTCCATGGCGTTGAGCCGTTGGGCGATGTCACGGCCCCACGCCTCGATCGCATCGGGCGTCAGATTGCTCGGTTCTGATCTCGGATCGGCGTTAAAGGCTGCCAGGACTGCATCCTTGTCGGCGCCGACCAGTCGCAAACTGCGCTGTTGCGTACGATAGGATGTGTTCACAGGAACATCGCTCAGCTTCGGATACCCCTCACCGGCCAATTCCTGTTTGCGCGCTTCGTACCATTCCGGTGCCGCGTCACGCATGTCGGATATTCTGTCTACTGATCCGGCGCATGCGGTCATAAGCAGGCAAATGGGTACAATTACTAGCCGCATGGCAAATATTTTCCGCATGTCTTCATGAATCTCGAAACGTTTCTTCCCTATACGTGTTCGTGTAGGATGGCGACAATAAGGTGATGAAAAGCTCAAAGCGTATGAAAAACACTGATAATCGCACCCTGAACGCGATCCTCGCAGAGCAAACACCCGAACAGCTGCAGAATATCGGGCTTGCGCTGGCGGAGGCGGCGAAAGAGTCGCAGGCGCTGCTCGCCGAAGTGATGGCCACCTCGCGCCCGAAGATCAAGGTGCCTGAACGCACTGACCCATTCGGTATGGCGGGTGCCTATGGCAAACTTGGCCAGTCACTCGCCACCAATCCGCAAGCGCTGCTCAATGCAAATCTCGACCTGTGGATGGGATGGGTCAATCTCTGGAAAGACTTCACGCTCGGACAGGTGAGCGACGCCAACGACAAACGCTTTTCAGACCCTGAATGGTCAGCAAATCCAGCATTCGAATTCATGCGCAAGGCTTATGAACTCAATGCCGGCTGGATGATGTCGCTTCTCGATTCAGCGACAGACATGACAGAGACTGACAAGCGTAAGGCGCAATTCTATACCCGCCAGACAATTGACGCACTATCGCCCACCAACTTCTTCGCGACCAATCCGGCGGCCCTCAAGGCGATGCTCGAGAGTGGTGGCCAAAGCCTCGTCGATGGGCTGCGCAATGCCCGCGCAGACATAGCGAAAGGACGCGGCCGCCTGTCGATCAGCCAGACGGACGAGACGCCATTTGAAGTTGGTCGCAATGTCGCGACCGCACCGGGAAAGGTTGTCTTCCGCAACAAGCTTATCGAGCTGCTGCAATTTGAGCCGACCACGGACAAGGTGCACGCCCGTCCCCTGCTGATCCTGCCTCCATGGATCAACAAGTATTACATCATGGATCTCCGCGAAGAGAACTCGATGATCCGCTGGCTCGTCGGTCAGGGCCTGACCGTCTTCGTCGTGTCATGGCGCTCAGCCGACAGCGAAACACGGGATTTCTCATGGGACGACTATATTGAATCCGGATTGCTGGCCGCACTGAATGAGGCCACCGCGATCACTGGATCGGAAGATATAAATGCCGTCGGTTACTGTATCGGCGGGTCGCTCCTGACCAGCACCCTCGCCTATATGGCAAAGAAGAATGACAAGCGCATCGCGTCAGCCACTTTCTTTGCCTCACAGTCAGACTTCACTGATGCAGGCGACCTGATGGTGTTCACTGATGAGCTGGCCCGGCAGAGTATCGACAGCGTCATTGAGGCCAATAAGGGCATCATGCCCGGTGAGCTAATGGGTGAGACCTTCAACTGGCTTCGCCCCGTCGACCTCGTCTGGCGCTACGTCATCGACAATTACATGATGGGCAAGAAACCCCGCCCGTTCGACCTCCTGTTCTGGAATGCGGATCAGACAAATATTCCGGGCAAGACACATCACACCTATCTCAACGCGCTCTATGGCGAGAACCAGCTGAGCGAAGGAAATTTCAAGGTGCTCGGCGAAACCGTGAACATGGGCGATATATCGATACCGGTTACGCTGCAGGCGAGCCGGGAAGATCATATCTGCCCATGGCACTCAATCTATCGCGGCGCACAGAAATATGGCGGCGACATCAATTTCATCCTTGCCGGCTCTGGTCATATCGCTGGCGTGATCAATCATCCCAATTCTGGCAAGTACCAGCACTGGACCAATCCTGAACTCGCCAAGACGCCAGAAGCCTGGCTGGCGGGCGCAGAAGAATCGACTGGTTCCTGGTGGCCAAGCTGGTGGTCATGGCTAAAGCCAAAATCGGGGCCAATGAAAGCTGCCACGCCGGTTGAAGACAAGGGGCTCGGCGATGCGCCCGGCAGCTATGTGAAGATGAGGATGAGCGATATCGCAGCCGGCAAGTCGCCGGATACGACCTACTCAACGCCTTCCAAACCGATGCCTGCAAAGGCCAAGGCGAAGCCCTCGTCGAAATCCGCGCCACCGAAACCTGCGGCTGCCGCGGCGAAAACATCTTCAAAGGCTGTCAGCAAATCTCCAGCGAGCAAGGCCGCCGCAAAAACGGCCACGACTAAAAAGCCCGGTTCGGCGAGCCGTAAACCAGCCGCCAAACGCAAACCGGCTCAGGGGAAAAGCGGCACCAGGACATCTAGGCCCAAGACCTGATCCCACCCCATCATCAGATTGAGGTTCTGGATCGCCTGACCGCTGGATCCCTTGACCAGATTGTCGATCACGGCAATCACGATCACCCGGCCTGCGGCCCGGTCCGGGAAGACTGCGATACGGCAGTCATTGGTTCCGCGCACATGCCGCGTATCCGGCGGCGGCGAACCGAGCGGTAACACGGTAACAAAAGGCTGGTCGGAATAGGCCGCCTCGAGCGCGCTGTGAATATCAGAAGCGTCGCCCCGCAGGTGGCATGTGACATGCTCACCGCGCGCCATTGGCATCAGGTGCGGTGTAAATGTCACCTCGATATTGTCGCGCCCCGCACGCAGGTTCAGCTCCTGCTCAATCTCCGGCGTATGCCGATGTGTCCCGACGCCATAGGCATGAACGCCTTCGGTGACTTCCGAAAACAGGTTGCCCTCCTTGAGCCCCCTGCCCGCACCGGTTGCGCCCGATTTGGCGTCAATAATGATTGCATCAAGATCGACGAGTAGCGGATCCATCAATGGCAACAGCACCATCAGGATGGCCGTCGGATAGCAGCCAGGGCAAGCTACAAGTCCAGTGCCTTTGATCTGGTTGCCATAGTGCTCGCTCAATCCATAGACTGCGGATTTGGTCCGGTCGGGCGCGATATGCGTGCGACCATAGGCTTTTGCGTAGGCATCGGCGTCGCGAAAACGATAGTCAGACGAAAGATCGACGATCCTTACATTTGCCGGCAACGTCTCTATCAGGTCCTGGCTGGTGCCGTGCGGCAGGCAACCGAAAGCGACATCGATCTCATCCCAGCGAACATCTTCAGCCTTGACGACATCAAGGTCCTGAGGCCCGGCCAGATGCGGGAATATGCCCGACAGTTTCTGCCCGGCCAGGGCGTTGCCCGTTGCCGCGACCGCATCAACCAGTGGATGGTTCTTGAGGAGGCGCACGGTTTCGGCGCCGGTGTAGCCAGAAGCGCCGAGCACGGCCGCTTTGAGAATCTTGTCAGTCATGCAGGCTTCTTTCCATATCGCCGGGCAAAGAAAAAGGGCGCCCCAGGTTTGAAGCGCCCTCTTCGAACTTGATTTGCGAAGGCTTAGCGCTTCGAGAACTGGAAGCTGCGGCGTGCTTTGGCGCGGCCGTACTTTTTCCGTTCAACGGTACGTGGGTCGCGGGTCATGAAGCCGAATGGCTTGAGCACCGAACGCAGGCCTGGCTCGTAATTGACCAGTGCGCGAGCAATCCCGTGACGGACGGCACCGGCCTGACCGGAAAGTCCGGAACCTTTGACCGTACAGATCACGTCGAATTCCGTGCGGCGCTCAGTCTCGACGAGCGGCTGCTCGATAACCATGCGCAGAACCGGACGAGCAAAGTACTGCTCCTGATCCTTGCCGTTCACGGTGATCTTGCCGGTACCTGGCTTGATCCAGACGCGAGCTGTCGCAGACTTGCGGCGACCAGTGCCATAGGCGCGGCCCTGCTCGTCGATTTTCGGCGTTACAACCACGTCCTCAGCCACGACACCTTCATTACCGGTGACAGACTTCAGGTCTTCAAGAGAATTTGCAGTATCGGACATATTGATCAGTCGTCTCTCTGGTTCTTGGTATTCATCGACGCGTAATCGACAGTTTCTGGTTTCTGGGCTTCGTGCGGATGCTCGGCGCCCGTGTAAACGCGAAGCTTCGAATATTGCTGTTTGGCCAGCGGGCTCTCACCCGGCATCATGCGCTTTACAGCAAGCTCGATTGCGCGTTCCGGGAAACGGCCGGAGAGAATCTTTCCGGCAGTCGTTTCCTTGATGCCACCCGGATAACCGGTGTGACGGAAATAGGTCTTGTCGCGCAGCTTGTTCCCGGTGAACCGGGCTTTCTCCGCATTGATCACGATGACATGGTCACCGGTGTCGATATGCGGTGTGAAATCAGCGCGATGCTTGCCCCGCAAGCGTTTGGCGACATATGAAGCAAGGCGACCGACAACGACATTAGTCGCGTCGATAACGATCCACTTGTTCTCCACGTCAGCTGGTGCGTTATAAGTCTTCATTGCTCCTCGGGAGCCTCTCATTCGGAGTGTTGGAATATGTTCAAGCGCCCGCGTTTAAGCGCGCAGACCTTCCCTGTCAACGCAGGGCTTGCCGGTTTCCTGCTTTTCTATGCCGTGTCCTGCTCAGGTCCGCAAGAGCCAGAAGAAACCTCGCAGGCTGCAAATGAGCCGCCGCCTCAGGAAGAGGCGCAACCGCCCGCCGATACTGCCAATTCCCTGCCGGCCGTCTGGATGACACGCCAGCTGGATTTCCCCGTTCGCAGCATTGGCATCACCGGGGGCGCCGGATCGAATTTTGCTGTCGCTTATGAAGGCGGGGGCCTGCAGATCTTCAATTTCGACGGCGAACGAATCACGGAGATTTCCGATCACGATGTCGAGGAGCTGGCCGAAGGGCGCTATGCAATGATTTCGGGCACTCCAGTCACGCTATTTCCCGGCATCGATTCTTCAGGTGATCTCAAAGTGTGGATCCATGGCGGCGGCCTGACTAAGGCGATCGAGTATGATCTCCAGGGCGCAGGCGACTCACCGATTGGGGGGCTTTGCGCCGCGCCACCTGAAGGCAATTCTGGCGACGCCCTGCATCGCCTCTCCTTCTGGACGCAGACCAGCCCCAACCTGTTGCAGGTCGGTTCCATCATTCAGGATGGTGATGCACTTGTCTGGACAGGCACAGAAACCGTGGAAACCGATGATCCTGTCTCGGCCTGCGTTTACACGCAAGACGGACCTGAAGTGTTTGCCGAACCGATTATAACAGCCAGCCGCCTGAGACGGCTGGGACGGCAGACAACGTTGACCCTGAAAACCAATGGCGATGTCACCGCGATCTACGGACCGGACTCAAGCCAGGCATTCGATATCAGTGATGGCATCACGGTCGTCGCGCCAACCCTGCCGAACACCATGGCCTCAACTGGTGATGCACGCGGCGGTGGCTATCCCGGTGGCATTATCGTGCTGGGAGGCGATATCGGCCCGGATGATCACAGGGCCGTCCTTGTTGACCCGAGCAAGATCACGCTCACACCGATCAGCGTTCCGCCGGCGCAGCCGTAAGCCAGACCAGGCGCACGGCGGCGAGGAATACAATCACGCCGAGCGCCTGGTGCACGATCGCAAGTTGCAACGGAGCAGCGCTCATCAGCGTGTAGATACCCCATGCCGCTTGAAGTGTCACAAGCCCGGCAAGCGAAGCAAACTCCGACCAGGCCAGCTTGCCCCATCTCAACGCTGCGCCAAGAAGCGCAATCCCCCAGATCAGATATGCCATGGCGCGGTGATTGAACTGTGTCGCCGCCCGGCCTTCAAAAAGGCTGCGGATCCCAAGCTCGCCCTCTATATAATTGGATGGCAGGAACTCGCCCGACATCAGCGGCCAGTCTGTGTACGTTCGTCCGGCATCCAGTCCCGCGACAAGCGCACCACCAGCCATTTGCATAAAGACGAGCACCAGCAGGCCAGTCGCCAACAGTCGGTACGGGCGCGCAATCGCTATTCGGTTGCGCCCTCCAAGATCAAGCCATAGCCAGGCGGTATATCCGATAATGACAAGCGCCAGCGTAAAGTGCGTAGCAAGCCGATAAGGTGCGACGTCAAGCCGGTCCGTGGCGCCAATACCACTGGATACCATCCACCAGCCAATTGCGCCTTGCAGCCCCCCGAGCCCGATCAGCACAAGCAGGTGCGCCGCCAGGCCGGGTGTCAGCCACTTCTTCAGCCAGAAGGTGGCCAATCCCCCAATCGCAACGAGCCCGATTAACCGTCCGAACAAGCGATGCCCCCACTCCCACCAGAAGATGTACTGGAACTCTGCAAGCGTCATATTGTAATTCTGCTGCTGGAATTCGGCGGTCTGCTGGTATTTGCGGAATTCCTCAGCCCATGCGTCAGCGCCGAGCGGTGGCAGCGCCCCGCTGATCGGGTCCCACTCTGTGATGGACAGGCCCGAGTCTGTCAGACGGGTCATTCCGCCAATCAGGATCATCGCGTAAACCATGAGTCCGATCAGGACGAGCCAACGCCGGATCCAGAGTGACGCAGCCGGGGTCTTTGCTATCTGTCTCATGGCGTTCTATCTGACGCAGACGGGCAGCTTCGCAAGCCGCCATGGCGTCGCAGCTGCATTCGCAATGACCGGAGATTTACCATGCGCAAAATTGTTACCGGCATCGCGCTTCTCGCCTTCATCGCGTTGTGGATCGTTGTTGCCGCCACGATTGGCACGCAGATGACAGGCGCGCCACAATGGCTGCAGCTTGCCTTCTACGTCGTGGCCGGCTTTGCGTGGGTTTTCCCATTGCGGCCCCTCATGCGCTGGATGAACCGGCAACAGCCGCCTGCCGATCAGTCCTGATCGCCCTCACCTGATGCCTTGCTGGCCTCACGGCGCAGGCGGGCAAACATCTCGGCCGGATCACTGCTCTTGGCACGCTCTTCTTCCTCAACCTCGTCTTCGACGTCCTCGGCGACATCAGGCGGTGTTGGGTCCGGTGTGATCGGATAGTCAGCGTCGAGTTCGGTGCGCTCTTCCTCATTAATGTCGACCATCTCATCAAGATTGCTGCCAAAGTGCCAAAGACGCGACTCGCCACCAATGAGTGTCCGCCCCGGCTCGATCAGGGCCTCCCCGCCAGCCGGCACGAAAATATCTGTCCAGCCACCCAGACGCCGCGTCGCAACCGTCTTGCCTGCAACAACCCTGTCTCCGGCATCGCTGCGCGCTTCAAGGCGCGGCCCAAGTCCGCCGGTGGCAATCCGCAAGCCGACAGATTCTGTCTCCCCCTTGATTGTCACGAACAGGACTTCCAAACCGCTTGAATCCGGCTTGTACGCCGCAAACGCTTCAGCCGAGCCTTCTTCTCGGGTGACCTGACCGACCACACCTTCAATGGGCGCATGGATATTGTTGGTCGAAAATGGTGACGAAGAGATCCGGATGCGTGTGCAGGCACCCGCAAGATCAAGCTCCGGTGGCGGCTCCCGGTCTTCAATCGACACCACGATACCGTCACATGGCGCCAGGATGAGTGAAGGATCTAACGGCGATATGCGCTCGGCTGTCCGTGTCGCGAACAGGATGATCACACCCGGAATGAAACCAAACCAGAAGAGTGGCCCCCAAAGCATGCCCAGAAGAATGCCGAGCAACCATCCAGCGAGAAAGCCGACAATACCTTCAAGGTCAAAGCCGCTTTGCCACCAGGGGAATGACCGGTCGGTCATGGGTTTTCCGTGATATGCCATTCAGTCCTCTTCTATTCAGCCACAGCGGCCAGCTGGTCTCTCGCCACCTGCCGCGCCCACATCCGGGCATACGCCCCATCCTCCCTCAGGAGACTAGCATGAGAGCCCCGCTCCACGATACGGCCCGCTTCAAGGACAATTATCTCGTCTGCATTCTGCACAGTCGACAGGCGGTGCGCCACCATCAGCGTCGTCCGGCCCTTCGCCGCTTCGTCGAGCGCATCCTGCACGGCCGCCTCAGTCGCACTGTCGAGCGCGGAGGTCGCTTCGTCCAGCACCAGTATGGCTGGATCAGCGAGGATGACACGCGCAATCCCGACCCTTTGCTTTTCACCACCTGAGAGCTTCAGCCCGCGCTCGCCAACGCGTGTCTCCCAACCGTCGGGTAGCGCCTCGATGAAGTCGAGCAGTTGCGCCCGGCGCGCCGCCTCTCGCAAGTCTTCAAGGCTCGCATCGGGACGCGCATAGGAAATATTCGAACGGATCGTGTCGTTGAACAGCACAACGTCCTGCGGCACCAGGCCGAGCGCCCTGCGCAGCGATGTCTGCGCCATCTCGCGAACATCAACGCCATCAACCCGCACAGCGCCTACATTCACATCGTAAAAACGGAAGAGCAATTTAAGAAGCGTCGACTTGCCAGCGCCCGAAGTGCCGACAAATGCGATCTTCCGGCCCGGCTCGACCGAGAAGGAAATGCCCCGCACACCAACTGTTCGGGAATCATGGGTGAACGCGACATTTGCAAACTCGACCTTGCCATCCGGGTCCGTCAGCCATTTCGCATCCGGCGGGTCTGACACTTCCGGTGTCATGTTGAGCAGGCCATGAAGCTTTTCGAGATCGACAGCGCCCTGTTTGATCTCGCGCCACGCCCAGCCGAGAATATTCAGCGGTGCATAAAGGCTTAGAAGGACCAGCATGACGGCCGTCAAATCACCTACCGCCATCGTGCCTTGGCTGTAATTCCATGCCGAGAGGGCAAGCACTGACAGAAGCCCGCCATTCATAATGACAGCCTGTACGGCATTCAGCAGGTACATGCTGCGCACCGCTTCGACATAGCGTTTATTGTAGCGACGCATGGCGCCATCATAATGGTTCGTTTCACGCTCTTCGGCGGCAAAGGCCTTCACGGTTTCAAAATTCGTCAGCGTATCAATCGAAACGGCCCGAAGCTCGGTATCGGCCTTGTTCATCCGCCGGCGCTGGCGAACGCGCCATTCTGTAATGATCACCGTGGCGATGACGTACAGCACGATGGTGAAGATCGCGATCAGCGCCAACCGGTAATCATAGGCCGTGCCAAGCGCGACCGACGCGAGGATGAGTCGCACGAAAGTCGGGCCAATGTTGAAGGCAAGGAAACGGATCAGGTAGTCGATTGCGCTGGCACCGCGCTCAATGACGCGGTTCAGAGCGCCGGACCTGCGCGTCTGGTGAAAGCCTAGCGACAGCGACTGCGCGTGCCCAAAGGCATCTACACAGGCAATCCGTTGCGCGTCCTGGCTGACCGGACTGAACAGCGCATCCCGGATCTGGGGCAAGACCGCGGCCAGGAGCCTGAGACCGATCGCAAAGCCGATCCACGCAATGGCGACACCAAGGGTTGCCACGGCATCGCCTTCACCGGCCACCTTGTTGATTGCATCGCCGAGCACCAGCGGTGACACCACTTCCAGGACCGCCGCTCCCAAAGTGAGAACCACCGCAATGACCATGATCGGCCGCCATTTCGAAAGCTCTGGCCGCGACAGGAGTTTGAGGATTCGAACAATCGATCCCCCCAATCCGCCATCGGCGCTTTCGATTGTGTCTTTATCTGTATCTGTCGTCGGTGGGCTCATCTGGGCCATATGGTCATAAAACAAATTTAGAACAGGCCATGGCTGGCACGAATCTGTCCATGCCGCTAAATGCGGACCTGTGTTGAGGGAATATCAGAATGCCGAAACTTGAATCCATCTGCGTCTACTGTGGCTCCTCCGATGACGTGAAGCCGTCCTACCTGACGCTCGCACGCAATCTTGGGCGCACACTCGCCGAAAAGGATATCCGCCTGGTCTATGGCGGCGGCGGCGTTGGCTTGATGGGCGCCTGCGCGCGTTCCGTCCATGAAGCTGGCGGCAAGGTACTGGGCGTCATGCCGAAATTCCTGCTGCAGAAGGAACGCGTCTTCGACGAGGTGGAACACCGCATCGTCGATGACATGCACACGCGCAAGCAGATGATGTTTGACGAATGCGACGCCTTCATCGTCCTGCCCGGCGGTATTGGCACGCTGGAAGAAGCCGTGGAAATGCTGAGCTGGGCGCGTCTTGGCCTTCATGCCAAGCCAATGGCATTCCTCGACGAAGATGGCTTTTGGGCACCTTTCTTCGAACTGATGGAACACATCATCGACGGCAAATTCACCCCCGAGGAATTCCGGTCCTGTCTCCTCCATGAGAACACCCCCGAAGCGGCTATCGCCGCCCTGAGTGACCGGATTGTCATGATAAACGATTGAGTGCTACGCACGCCCTGGCTGGAGATTCAGGCCTGGCTTGAAAGGCGCGAAAGTACCGTTTCACGGCCGATCAATGGCAGGATGGTGCCCATGTCGGGTCCATGCTCCTGGCCGGTGAGCGCCTTGCGAAGCGGCATGAAAAGGCCGCGGCCCTTACGGCCTGTTTTCTCTTTCAGGGCGCCGGTCCAGGCACTCCACGATTGAGCGCTTATCTCACCTTCAGGCAGTAGGGCCTTGGCTTGCGCTATGAAGTCCGCATCCTCATCGTCGATCACGGTCGCGATCTGGCCATAGGCAATATCGGCAAATGGCTTGGCATCCTGCACCGACTGGCAGTTTTCGCGGACGGTCAGCCAGAATGTCTCATTCGCGGCCTCTGGTGAGATCGCTTCGAGCTGTTCCTTCACCGCATCAAACGGCATCTGGTGGACCAGCGCGGCGTTCAGCGCCAAGAGGTCTTTCTCGTCGAACTTGGCCGGGGCGCGTCCAATCTTTGAGAAGTCAAAGTCGCCCGCCAACTCGTTCAGCGTTTCACGCACTTCCACATTGTCGCTCGTGCCAAGCTTGGCGAGGAGCGACAGGATCGCCATCGGCAGGATGCCCCGCGCATTCAGCGTTTCCATGTTGAGAGACCCGAGCCGCTTCGAGAAGGCCCCGCCCTCGACATCGACCAGCAACGGCGTGTGCGCCATGTCCGGCGCAGAACCGCCAAGCGCGCGGAAGATCTCGATCTGCGCGCCGGAGTTCGTCACATGGTCCTCGCCGCGGACAACGTGGGTAATCTTCGCGTCGATATCATCGACGACCGACGGCAATGTGTAGAGATAGGAGCCGTCTTCCCGGATCAGGACTGGGTCTGAAACACTTGACGTATCTATGCTCTGCGGCCCGCGCACCAGGTCTGTCCATTCGACGCGCTCCCCCGACAGCTTGAAACGCCAATGCGGCTTGCGGCCTTCGGCTTCGAGTTTTGCCTTGTCTTCATCAGCAAGGTTTAGCGCCGCGCGATCATAGACGGGTGGGCGCCCTCGCGAGAGCGCAATCTTGCGTCGCCGGTCAAGCTCGTCCGCCGTCTCATAGCACGCATAGAGCAGGCCCATGTCGCGTAGCTTGTCTGCAGCCGCGTCATACTGGGCAAACTTGTCCGACTGGTTGAACGTGTCATCCCATTCAAGGCCAAGCCATTTGAGGTCAGTCTTGATCTGGTCCTCATACTCCCTGGTCGAACGCTCGGTATCGGTGTCATCGACACGCAGGATGAACTTGCCGCCCTGCCCCTTGGCAAACAGCCAGTTGATCAGCGCTGTACGGACATTGCCGACATGCAGCTTACCGGTCGGGGATGGAGCAAAGCGGACTACAGGTAAGGTCATCAATCGTCTCTGAAACGGTTCGTGATCGGATAGCGTCTGTCGCGGCCAAAATTCTTGCTGCCGACTTTCACGCCGGGCGGCGCCTGCCTACGCTTGTACTCGGCGATATACAAGAGATGCTCTATACGCTTCACAGTCGCCGCATCATGACCACGGGCAATTATGTCCTGAATATCTTCTTCCTCATCGACGAGGCCGCGCAGGATATCGTCCAGATCATCATAGGGCGGTAGTGAGTCGTCGTCGCGCTGGTCTTCCCGCAACTCAGCGCTCGGGGGCTTGGTGATAATACGCTCCGGGATAACCTCACCATCTGGTCCCAGCGCTCCTCCCGGATGATTGAGATTGCGCCATTTGCTGAGCTCAAAGACTTCAGTCTTGTAGAAATCCTTCAGCGCGTTGTAGCCGCCGCACATATCGCCATACAGCGTCGCATAACCGACGGCCATTTCGCTTTTGTTGCCCGTGGTTACGACCATGTGGCCGAACTTGTTGGACAGTGCCATAAGAGTCACCGCGCGCAGGCGGGACTGGATGTTCTCTTCTGTTGTATCCGGTTGTGTCTCCGCGAACTGCTCATCCAGCATTTCATCCATCGCCCCTACGCCCGGCGCGATATTGATGATGTCATACTTTACACCCAGCGCCTGCGCGCAGGCTTTTGCATCTTCAAGACTATCCGACGAGGTGTATTTCGACGGCATCATCACGCACCACACACGCTCCGGCCCCAGCGCGTCCACCGCAATTGCTGCCGTCAGCGCACTGTCAATTCCGCCCGACATACCAAGCACCACGCCCGGAAACCGGTTCTTGTTGACGTAATCGCCAAGGGCCAGCATCGCCGCGCAATACTCCATATGCCAGCCATCATGATCGAGACGGCAGCCTTCATCCTTCAGGACAAGCTTGCGCGTCTTAAGATCGAATTCGACAATTTCGGTACCGCTGACGAACTGGCCGACAAGGCCGCATCGTTCGGCATGCGTGGAATTTGTAGCATAGGACGCGCCGTCAAAGACGAGTTCGTCCTGCCCCCCCACCTGATTGACGAAAATATAAGGCATTCCAAGCCGGCTCCACCGGTCAAAAGCGTTCGCCCGTTCACTATGGATGCTGCGGCGCCAGGGGGACCCGTTCGGGATAATGAGCAATTCCGCACCTGCCGCGCGCGCTGCATTCGGCACGCGCTCGAACCAGACATCTTCACAGATGGCGAGGCCGATTTTTACGCCCTTCACATCAATGATGACCGCAGGCGACTGTCCCTTGTCGAACAGGCGCTGTTCATCGAAAACGCCGTAATTGGGCAGTTCCTGCTTGTCATAGCGCGCTGCAACAGCACCATCCACGCAATGGAGCACCGAATTGTAGAGCGCCCCGTCCACACTCCATGGCGAACCGATGACGAAAGCAGGCGCACCGCCACTTTCGGCCGCGAGCGTATCAACTGCAGCCATGCAGTCCTTTACAGCGCTCGGCTTCAGGACGAGATCCTCTGGCGGATACCCAAGCAGGAACATCTCGCTGAACACGACAATGTCCGCGCCCTTTTCAGTGCCCTCTTTCAGCACTGCGCGCGCCAGTTCGAGATTGCCGTCGATGTCCCCGACAATCGGATTCAACTGCGCGGCAAGAATCTTCAATACGTCTGCCATGGCGCTCACTTAAGGCGCGTCTTCATCCCTGCAAAGCCCCAAGAAGTGCGTCACAAACCCGGTGCACCTGTTCTTCGGATAAATACGGGTGCATTGGCAGGCTCAACACTTCGCGTGAAGCACGCTCGCACTCTGGCAGGCCACGCGCTGGCGCGAACTGCTCGAAGGCCGGCATCTGGTGGATCGGCGTGTCATAATAGACTGCCGTCGGCACCCCCTGCGACTGCAGTTTCGCGCGCACACCGTCGCGGTCATCGACACGAACCGTATACAGTCCATACCCATGCTCATCGGCCTGCGTACCAGTTTGTATCTCAACCTTGCCAGCCAGCCGCTCATTATAGAGCGCCGCGGCCTGCATCCGGCGTTGACGTTCGCTCTCGAAGATACCCAGTTTCTCGGCAACCACGGCGCATTGGATGGAATCGCAGCGGCCATTTATGCCGACACGAACAGATTCCTTGCGGTTTTCGCCCGTGCCGTGCCAGCGGATGGAACGCAGGAGGTCGCCCATCTCCTTGTCACGCACCAGGATAGCCCCGCCATCCCCATACCCGCCAAGCGTTTTCGTTGGATAGAAGCTGGTTGCCGTAATCTCCGCCAGCGTGCCCAGCCACTGGCCATTCTGTTTCGCTCCGAAAGCTTGCGCCCCGTCCGCGACGATCCGAAGACCATGTGCGTCGGCCACTTCGCCAATCGCGGTATAGTCTGCAGCCAGCCCGTAAAGGTCGACTGGAATAACCGCCCGCGCGCGCAGATTACGAGTGCCTTTGACCCGCTGGATCTTCCGCTCGAGATCCTCGGCATCCATGTTGAACGTGTCTGGGTCGATATCCACGAGCACCGGCGTCGCTCCCGCCAGCAAGACAGCGTTCGCCGTCGCATTATAGGTGAATCCGGGAATGAAAACCGCATCGCCATGGCCATAACCGAGTGCAATCAGCGGCATTACAAGCGCCTGCGTGCCAGACCCGACCGCCACGGCATCCGCCGCGCCAGTAAACTCGCACAGTTTCTGCTCACATTCATCGACCTCAGGCCCGCCAATATACCGGCCATGATCCAGGATTGTCAGCCAGCGCTGCTCAAGAGCGGGCCGGATTGAGGCCTGCTGGGATTTGAGGTCAAAAAACTGGATAGGTGCCTCGGCAGGCAGTTCGGTCATCTGTACAGCAGCGGCCATTCTTCAGGCTCCAATGGTTTGAAGGGCAGTTGTTTCAACAAGTTCGGCAAGTCGCACCGCTTCGGCAGCCTCGCGGCCGGGGATCGGCGTTTCCCGCTCGCCCAGGCAAGCTGCAAAGAAAGCTTCATCTGCAGCGCCAAGCGGGTCTGGAAGCTCTTTGGAAATGTCAGCTTTTATCGTGTAGCCCGTTGTATTGACGACAGTTCTCGTCAGGAAGTTCATGTCGATCTGTCCTGATGGATAGACCAGTTTCATCTGTCGCCGGTGAGTATCCGCTGCGCGGCTTGCCGTCACCACGGCACGCCCACCCTCTGCGAGCTGAAGCTGCGCCATTGCGGCATCGATATGCTCGCTATGATGTCGGGTGCCCTGTCCGGAAACAGCCTCCGCCCGGCCCATCAACCGGGCCACAAGGTCAAGATCGTGGATCATCAGATCCCAGATGACCGACACGTCTCCAGCACGCCCGTCAGGGGCTGGAGGGCCTTCGCGAAAAGCCTCGATCATAAGCGGTTTTTCTTCAATATCAAAAAAGCCCATCGCCTGCATGACAAGGCGTTCCTGATGACCGACCTGCAGGACGACGCCTTTGGCGTCAGCCCGCCGGGCAAGTTCAACTGCAGCCGCGCCATTCAGCGCCAGCGGCTTTTCCACCAGAACATGCAAGCCAGCGTCGATGGCACGCCCGACCATGTCTTCATGATACGTTGCCGGGCAGGCAACCAGCACGGCGTCGCAAACGCTGAACAGGTCTTCAAGCAAGCCAAAGGCCTGCGTTTCGTGTTTTCCTGAAAGCGTTTTCGCGCGTTCCGTGTCCGGATCGAATATGCCGGCGAAATCAGTTCGCACCGAAGCCGCGATCTTGCCCGCATGGTATCCACCGAATACGCCAGCGCCGATGAGGCCAACCTTGAGAAACTGCATTCTACGCTCCACTTTGGTTCCCCTTCGCACCGCTTCGGCGCTTTAAGCAACCTACGCCTGCAGGCATCAGGATCAAAGAGTCTTGCCAATTCTTACCAACGCACCTTCACACGCCGACTTCCAGTGTCCATGTGTGAGCGCAAAGAAAACACGGAGGAAAAGAAACGCCATGACAAAGATCACTTCCAGCGAATGGGCCCTGGCTTCACGGCCGGTCGGCATGCCGAATCTCTCGGATTTCGAGATGCGCAAGACCGATGTGCCAGCCCCCGCTGATGGCGAGATACAGGTCCGAAATAGCTGGATGTCTGTCGACCCCTACATGCGTGGCCGTATGTATGACCGTGAAAGCTATGTGCCGCCCTTCCAGATCGGTGAAACCTTGCAGGGCGGCAGCGTCGGCACTGTAGTCGCTTCAGCACATCCTGATTTTTCCGAAGGTGACCTCGTCTCGTCGATGGCAGGCTGGCGAGAAGCCTGGACCGCTGCCCCTGCCTCGGTTGGGGCGACCAAGATGCCGAAGACCGGACTGCCCGATTCGGCACTTCTCGGCGTTGCAGGCATGCCGGGCCTGACCGCCTATGCGGGCCTGCTTCGCGTCGCAGGCCTCAAGGAAGGTGACACCGTTTTTGTCTCAGGTGCGGCCGGGGCTGTCGGCTCCACTGTCGTCCAGATCGCCAAGATCAGGAATTGCACCGTCATCGGCTCGGCTGGCGGGGCTGACAAGTGCGCTCTCGTCAGGGAACTCGGTGCCGACCATGTCATCGATTACAAAAAGCATGACAGCTACGACTCCCTCGTCGGGGCTCTCAAGGCAGCTGCACCGAAGGGGATAGACGTCTACTTCGACAATGTCGGCGGCGACCATCTGCAGGCCGCGATCGAAGTTGCCCGTCCAATCGCGCGGTTCGCCGTTTGCGGCATGATCAGCCAGTATAATGCTACCGAGCCGGTGCCCGGCCCTTACAATATGATCCAGGTCGTCGGGAAACAGCTATCGATCCGCGGCTTTATTGTCTCGAGCCATGTCGACATGCAGCCGCAATTCCTGAAAGACATGTCAGACTGGATCCAGTCGGGCAAAATGAAATTCGAAGAAACCGTCATGGAAGGTATCGAGACAGCGCCAGAAGCGTTCCTCGGCCTTTTCCAGGGACGCAATACAGGCAAGATGCTGGTCAAACTCGGTTAGACCGGCTCTCAGTTTAATGGAGACATGAATGGCGCGTCTGTTCGACGCTTACATCATCGTGGACTGGAGTGCTGCAAGCAAACCGGCCCAGGGTGCCAATTCAATATGGATTGGCACCCTGGCACGCGATGCCCGGCTAAAATTCCAGTACCAGGGTGCCAATCCCTCGACCCGGCAGGCGGCCCGCGAAATGATTACCGGGCTTGCCGAGCGCTTTGCCGCGCGTGGTGACAAAGTGCTGATCGGGTTCGATTTCAGCCTCGGCTATCCGGCTGGGACAGCAAATGCGGCCGGCCTGCCAGATCCGGATGCCCCGGCATGGCAAAGGATGCACGATCACCTGACAAAAAAGGTGAAGGAAACTACCGACAACGCCAATACGCGTTTCGCGATCGCCGCCGGGCTCAACTACGCCATGACCAAAGGCCCGCTGCCATTCTGGGGCGCCCCTGCCCGTGACCAGATCAAGACACTCGCCGGCAAGAAAGCCGATTTCGGCGACTCCCCTGTTGAAGAATACCGGATTGTCGAGAAATGGGTCCGCCAACGCTACAAGTCGAAGCCGAAATCGGGCTGGCAGCTATATGGCGCAGGTTCGGTTGGCAGCCAGTCATTGCTCGGCATTCCAGCGGTGACCCGGCTACGCCAGGACATTCCAGACTCGAAGCTGTGGCCTTTCGAAACAGGCTTCGAACCGCTCACGAGCGACGCACTCGAGGGCACAAATGTTGTCCTCGCGGAAGTGTATCCATCTCTGGTCGAAGCGCCGCTTTCGCCGGGCGAAGTGGCGGATCAGGCCCAGGTCAGAGCCCTCGCCCGTCACTATTACAGTTTGGATGAAGCCGGGAAACTCGGTGCCCTGTTTGGTCCGCCGGAAGGGCTCGAAAGCACGGAAATTGACAAAATTGTCACAGAAGAGGGTTGGATTCTGCTGAAATAGCCCGTGGTTATTGGGTTTTCGGGATATTCACCCCTTCCGAATCGTGTAGAAAGCTCAGGCGGCAAGATATCGCCGTAAGCTAGAAGGAGAGCCCAATGAACAAGGGTGAACTTACGAAAGCCGTCGCAGATTCTGCTGGCATGTCTCAAGCAGACGCCGGCAAGGCGGTTGATGCAGTTTTCGATACCATCTCTGGAGCGGTCAAAAGCCGCAAACAGGTGGCGATCGCCGGTTTCGGCACGTTCCACGCAAAAACACGTGGCGCGCGCGAAGGCCGCAACCCGGCAACGGGTGATACGATCCAGATTCCAGAGAAGACATCCGGTGCTTTCAAGCCGGCGTCGGCTCTGAAAGACATCTAAGTCTCTCTATTCGAGAATTAGCTGACGAAGCGGCGCGCTGGTTTCAACTGGCGCGCCGCTTTCATTTCCAGCAGGCCCGTCTGTAGTAAACCGGCAATGATCGACGCGATCAGGACCCCTTCCATCATACCATGCGCCCCGCGGCCAAGATGCAGTCCGAGATACCATGTCGCCGGAATCATGATGAGGAAATAAGATCCGATATGGATGAAGCTCGGTGGCCAGATGACATTCTGGGCGCGCAAGGCCATCGATGCGATATTCTGCAAGCCGTCAAACATGACAACGAAAGCTGTCACCCCGATAAGGGCGGCCAGTTCCGGCCGGATCACTGTGCCGTCGACTTCCGCCTCAGCACTGACCAGCATCGCGGCTAGCGGTGAGCGGAAGATCCAGACAAGCGCGCCCAGCACGATCCCGATGGCAATCCCGGCGACGATACCAAGACGCGAGGCTTCGCGCACCTGTTCAGTATTCTTGCGGCCATAGGCTTCTGCCACCCGGACACTCGTAGCCGTGCCCAGCCCCAGATACGCCATGAAGCAAAGCCCGATCACCTGGATGGACATGCCGTAGACGGTGTTGGCCGCAATGCTGATCCAGGTCGCGATAACGAAGGTGAAGTTGAAACCGCCCCATTCGGCGACGTTAGACACAGCCATGCCATAGCCGACCGAGACCTGCCGCCTTGCTTCGCCATCCGGCGCTTCAGGCGATGGCCGAAAAGCTGGTGTCAGGCGCCACACCGCGAGCAGGAAGACAATGACCAGAAACCAGCGTGTTCCCGTCGTGGCAATCGCGACGCCGTCGGCACCCAGCTTGGGCATCCCCCACCAGCCCGCCACCACAGCAAGGTCAATCACCAGATTGATCAGAACGCCCGTATACATGATCACTGTCACGATAAGCGGTTTGCGCAGGGCTTCGAGATAGCTTCCGGCAACATGGGTCAGCATGTGGCCAATGAGTCCATAGGCAAGGATACGCGACACCGAAGCGGCCCCTTCGGCAACCTTTTCCTCGAAACCAAGTCCGTGAAACAGCGGGCTGGCGACCAGTGCGACAAAGATTGTCAGCAGCGCGCCGAACCACAGGGAAAAGACGATCCCCCGCCTGAAAATACGACCTGTCTCCCGGCCCTTGCCAACTCCGGCAAGCTCCGCGGTCAGCACCGAAACCCCCATCAGCAGGCCGATTGTCAGGCCTAGCGACACGCCAATCGGCAGCCACGAGTTCAGGACATAGGTGAGCTCGCCCGGCGCATTCTGGCCAAGCACGATCACGTCCGTCATGCCCATCAACATCATCGATGCGCGTGAAACGGCAATCGGCCCTGAAAGCCGTAGCAGGTCTGCAATGTCAGATGGCCGCGCCCAGGCGGGCCAGACCCGCCTGCGGAACATGGCGCTGTCTCCCTCTAGCCTGCGGCGCGTGTCTCCGCGCTAACGGCCTCTTTCATGTGCTGCAGCTTCTCTGCGATCAGGAAGGCCAGTTCAAGCGCCTGCTCGCCATTCAGTCGAGGATCACAATGAGTGTGGTATCGCGATGACAGGTCAGCTTCTGAAATGGCGTGCGCGCCCCCAATGCACTCGGTCACGTCCTGGCCGGTCATTTCGAAGTGGACACCGCCCGGATAGCAGCCTTCGCCTGACACGATATCGATAAACTGGCTGACTTCCGAAAGAATTCGGTCGACAGGCCGCGTCTTGAAGCCGCTATCAGTCTTCAGCGTATTGCCGTGCATCGGATCGCAAGACCAGACAACGCTGCGACCGCTTTTCTTGATCGCGCGGACCAGCGGCGGAAGACCGCTCTTTACGCCTTCTGAGCCAAACCGGGAGATCAGGGTGATGCGGCCCGGTTCATCCTTGGGATTCAGCGTCTCAATCAGGCGAAGCAGTTCGTCTGTTTCGAGCCCTGGACCACACTTGATACCGAGCGGGTTGCGAACGCCTTTGCAGAACTCAACATGGGCATGGTCAATCTGGCGCGTGCGGTGGCCGATCCACAACATGTGGGCCGAAGTATCGTACCAGTCACCCGACGTGGAATCGACGCGTGTCATGGCTTCTTCGAAGCCGAGCAGCAGCGCTTCATGCGAGGTGTAGACATCAACCTGCGCCATTTGCGGCACCGACTGGGAATTCACGCCGCACGCATCCATGAAGGATAGCGCGTCGCTGATCCGGTCCGCGAGCGCACTGTAGCGCTCAGCCTGCGGCGAGCGGTCGACGAAGCCAAGCATCCAGCGATGGACGTTTGCCAGGTCGGCATAACCGCCCTGAGAAAACGCCCGCACAAGATTAAGCGTGGAAGCCGCCTGCGAGTAGGAGCGGATCAGACGCTCCGGGTCCGGCAGGCGGGAATCAGGCGTGAAGTCCATGCCGTTGATGTTGTCGCCGCGATAGGAAGGCAGCGTAACGCCGTCGATGGTTTCCGTCGCAGACGAGCGCGGTTTGCCGAACTGGCCCGCCAGACGGCCCACTTTCACGACAGGCTTGGATGCAGCAAAGGTCAGGACAACCGCCATCTGCAGCATCACACGCAGCGTGTCGCGAATATTGTCTGCGCTGAATTCCTTGAAGCTCTCAGCACAATCACCGCCCTGCAGCAGGAAGGCTTCGCCAGCTGCAACTTTTCCAAGATTCTGTTTCAGACGGCGTACTTCGCCCGCAAACACCAATGGCGGGAACGCTTTCAGGCGTGCTTCCACATCGTTAAGCGCCGCAGTGTCCGGATAGTCTTCCGGAATATGCTTGGCGGGTTTCGCTCTCCAGCTATTTGGTGTCCATGTCATTCTTCTACTCCTCGACCGCGCGGATAAATCATACTGGCGGCCAGCGCACAAGTTTTACCACATTTTCGCGCTCAGTTGTGTGGTGGAATCGGGTCGATTGTCTTAGTTCACATGCAACACGCTTAAGCGGAGCCTCCCATGTCACACGCCTTCCTTGTTCACGGACCGAAAGACGTCGACAGCCTCCTGGCGGTTCACGAAGCCCTCCGCACGGCCGGAATTCCTGACTGGTACGACCCGCCAGGCGCTGACACTGACGAGAGCAAAGCGACCATCGCAGCTGCGATCGACAAGGCATTCTGCATGATCGTACTCGTCTCGGCGAGCAGCATCCGGTCCCGCGAAGCACAGGCCCAGATCGAGCGCGCCATTGATCGCGGCCTCACCATCATTCCCTTCAGGGTCGACAATGCCCGCCTCTCGGGCATCTTCAAAAAGGAGCTCGCCTCAACGCTCCGTCTCGCCATGATGGACGAAGGCGGTCTCGAAAAACTCGTCGCCGCGGCCCGCGCCCGTTACCGGCGAAAATGCCCGGTCATTTCAGTGATGAACCTCAAGGGCGGTGTCGGCAAGACAACCATCACGTCTCAGGTTTTCGGTGTCTGGCAAATGGCCATTGGTGGTCGCGTCCTGCTGATCGACCTCGATCCGCAATACAATCTCACACAGACTTTCTTCGACATGGAAACCGCCGACCAGAGCGCCGCCCGTGACAAGTCGGTGATTTCACTGTTCGAGAAAAGCCGCCTGCACGCCCCTGACACCCCCTCACCTGCTGATCGCTGGAGCGAGCTGACAACCGAACCCTTCTCACCGCCAGACCCGGCGGCGATCGTCCACCCGCTCATGGCCGGCGATGGCCCGGGCGGCGTGCTCGACCTTATCTCCGGGCAGTTCGAAATCTCGAAATATGCGTTCGCAACAGATGCGGCCGCGCTGGCTTCCATCCGAAACAACTTCCTGCGCATGGTCGATCACCTGCGCAGCACCTATGACCTTATCGTGCTGGACACCAACCCGAACGCGACCTTCCTGACCAAATGCGCGCTGGAAGCCACTGACCGCGTGATCGCCCCGATGCATCCGGACATGTATTCGCTACGCGGGGTACGACTACTCAACCACGTCCTGCAGGCCCAGATCGCTGAAGACGTGCGCCCTGAACTCTCCGTGATGTTCAACCGGGTCAGCCGCAACGAACAATCGGCGTTCGAGGCGGATGCCCGCAATGGAGCTCATGACCAGCGGGCCGGGTTCAACCTGTCTGAAAGCCTGCTTCAGAATGCCATCCCGAAGAGTGGCCACCTGGATGTCCGAAGTCCTCAGGAGGGCGAGGCGCCGTGGAAGAGCCTCGTCATACACAAGGGACGCGGCGGCGGGCTAAAGGCCGTGCGCGAAGCACTGAAGGCCTCAGCCACCGAAATCCACACACTTGTCACGCCAGCCGAGACCTGATCAGGCAGGCTCTGTTTCCGGCACCCATTTCTGACGCAGGGTCACGATCTCTTCTGCGATGGTCGGGTGGACGGCGCAGGTGGCATCGAACTGGGCCTTGGTTGCGCCCATCTTCACGGCAATGCCGACCATCTGGATCATCTCGCCAGCATCCGGACTGACAATATGCACGCCAACGACGCGGTCATCGTCTGCGGGATTCACGACGAGCTTGATCAGGACGCGTTCCGAATTGCCATGAAGCATGTTCTTCATTGGCCTGAACCGCGTCTTGTAGATATCGACCTGTCCGAATTTCTTGCGCGCCTGCGCCTCTGTCAGTCCCACTGTGCCAACTTCAGGCTGTGTGAAGACGGCAGACGCGACATCATCGTGGTCGAAGCTCCAATCGCGCTCCCCGAAGATCGAATCGGCAAAAGCGTGTCCTTCCCGGATCGCAACGGGCGTAAGGGCAATCCGGTCGGTGACATCGCCAACGGCGAAGATATTCGGCACGCTGGTTCGGGACGCATCATCAACGATCACGGCACCATTTCCGGTGAGCTTCACGCCCGCCTTGTCGCAGCCAAGCCCGTCCGTCAGAGGACGCCGGCCAACCGCCATGAGGACGACGTCTGCATTCAGTGTCGACCCATTGCTGAGTTTGACCTCATACGGGCATGTCTCGCCTTCCACCTCGTCGATCCGTTCGAACGTGGCCTGGGTCACCACCCGGACGCCAGCTTCCTTGAGACCCTCATGGACGGCGGTGCGTACATCCCAGTCAAAGCCGTTGAGCACAGTGTCGCCCCGATAGACGAGACATGTCTCGACGCCCAATCCAGCGAAGATGTGCGCAAATTCACATGCGATATAACCGCCGCCAGCGATCACGATATGCTTCGGCAGCGCTTCCAGCTTGAAAACTTCATTTGACGTGATCGTGTGCTCGACGCCGGGAAGCTCTTCTGCAGACGGGCGCCAAGGCTCCCCGCCTGTTGCAATCAGCACCTTGTTGACGCTGAACGTCTTGCCGGTCTCCTTAAGGACGACCGTATTGGCATCAACGAGTTCGGCGCGCTCTTCGTGCACGTCAACACCCGCATTCGACAGGTTCCGCAGGTAGATCCCAGACAGACGGTCGACCTCCGCGTGCAGGTTCGACATGAATTTCGGAAAATCGAAACTCGCATCCTCCGGCACGTCCCAGCCATATGCCCGCGCCTCGTCGAGCTTGCGGCCATAGTCGCTTGCGTAAACCATGAACTTTTTGGGCACGCAGCCGCGGATGACGCAGGTCCCGCCGACACGATACTCCTCCGCAATCGCCACCTTCGCACCGGCTTGGGCAGCAATCCGGGCCGCTCTCACGCCGCCGGAGCCAGCTCCAATGACAAACAGATCATAGTCGTAGCCGAGGTCAGCCATGCATAAAGTCCTTTCGGGGTCGGGTCAGTCTACGGCGCGATATGGAGCGGGCTGGCTCAGTATTCAATTATTGCAGCACCGTCATCGCGCCCGATGATCACCGTTCTTGCGATGTCGATGAACAAACCATGCTCTACCACACCTGGAACATTGGCGAGCAGCTTGGCTGCTTTCGGCGCATCCGGAATGACCGTGCAGCGGCAATCCAGGATATAGTTGCCGCCATCGGTGATGATCGGCTTGTTGGCGCCGCTCGTGCGCACATCGATCTTTGGCCGCGCGACCCCGGCCGCTTTCAGCGCATCATAGACTTTCTTCGCAGTAATCGTGTAGCCGAAGGGCGTGACCTCAACCGGTAGCGGGAATGCGCCCAGCAATTCGACCTGCTTGGACGGATCGGCGATCACGATCATCAGGTCGCTCGCATTTGCGATGATTTTTTCTCGCAGCAGTGCCGCGCCGCCGCCCTTTATAAGCTGAGCCTTGTCATCAACCTCATCGGCACCATCAACAGTAAGATGAATCCGGTCCACCTGTTCGATCGGGAGCAACGGAATGCCAAGCGATTCGGCCAGCCGGCGTGTATCCTCGCTCGTCGGAACGCCCTTGATCATCAGGCCATCCGCAATTTCCTCCGCGAGCAGCTCGACAAAGAATTTGGCCGTAGACCCGGTGCCGAGTCCGATCGTCATCCCGTCCTCGACGAATTCGATTGCGGCAATGGCCGCGTTTTCTTTTTCGCGTTCAAACGCCATGACAATCCTCTTTATGTCTTTGAAGCTTTTTCGGCCGCTTTCTGTGTCCGAAAATTCGTTGCCCAGCCCGGCTTTTCAGTCTGCCGGCCGCGGCCAAGCGCGAGCGCGTCGGCCGATACGTTCTCTGTAATGACGGATCCGGACGCCACATAGGCCCCATTACCGATCCTGACTGGCGCGACCAAGGCACTGTTCGACCCGATAAAGGCGTTGTCGCCAATGCGCGTCTGGTATTTCAGGAAGCCGTCATAATTGCAGAAGATCGTGCCCGCGCCGATGTTTGCGTTCTGCCCGATGTCACCATCGCCCAGATAGGCAAGGTGATTGGCTTTCGCGCCTTTACCGACCCGCGTTTTCTTGACTTCTACAAAATTGCCGATCCTGGCGCTTTCGCCGATATGCGCACCGGGACGCAGGCGCGCGTATGGGCCAATCTCTGCCAGTTCTTCGACATTGGCCCCCTCAAGGTGAGAGAAGGCCCGGATCTTCGCGCCGCCGCGGACATGCACGCCCGGCCCGAATACGACATTCGGCTCAATCAGCACGTCAGGTTCGATGATCGTATCATAAGCGAAGAAGACGGTTTCCGGCGCTGTCATCGTGACGCCGGCATCCAGCAATTCCCCGCGGCGTCGCGTCTGGAAAGCCGCTTCGGCACGGGCAAGCTCTGCGCGCGAATTGACCCCCATGACATCCGCTTCGCGGCAGGTCACGACCTTGCAGCTCGCCCCCTCGGCACGTGCAAGGCCGACAATATCTGTCAGGTAATACTCGCCCTTCTTGTTGTCATTGGTGACATTGGCGAGGAGACGGAACAGGCGCTCTGCGCGCACGGCCATTACGCCTGAATTGCAAAGCCGGATACGCAGCTCATCCGCCGACGCATCCTTGGCCTCGACGATAGCCTCCAGCTCACCAGCACCAGACGTGACGAGACGACCATACGCCCCCGGCTCGTCCGCTTCGAAGCCGAGCACGCCGACTCCGGCGCCAGCTTCCAGTTCGTCAAACAGGGCTTCAACGGCGCTCGCAGGGATGAGCGGCGTATCGCCATAGAGAACGATGACGTCACCGGCAAAACCCGACAGGGCCGATTCTGCAGCCTGCACGGCGTGGCCAGTTCCCAGTGGCGGATCCTGTACGGCACTTGCATTGTCACCGAAGGCGGCGGCCACATGCTCGCGCAGGACATTGGCATTCGGGCTGATGACGGTGACAATACGCTGGCAGCCAACGCGCCGGGCAAGGTCGATGGACCAGTCCACCATGCTGCGGCCTGCGACAGGGTGCAGGACTTTGGGCAGCGCCGATTTCATTCGCGTACCCTGCCCTGCAGCAAGGATGATCGCAGCTCTTTCTGGCATGAAATTTCGTCTCGTTCTGCTTTGACAACTCGCCTAAACCATCTGACGACTCGATGCGAGCCATTTGAGGACGGACAATGAAAGACAAATCACTGGCAGGCTGGACGATCGTGTTTGATCTCGATGGAACGCTCGTCGACACCGCACCCGACCTTCATGCAGCGCTCAATCATTGCCTGACCGGTGCTGACCTGGACGCCGTCCCCTTCGAGACAATCGAGACGATGATCGGCGAAGGCGCAAAGGCCATGATCCGTAAGGCGCTGGCCGTTCAGAGCATCGAACTCGGCGAGAACGAGGTTGAAGGGCTGTGGACGCAGTTCATTGATTATTACCGCGCCAATATCTGCCGCCTTAGCCAGCCCTATCCAAAAAGCGAAGAGACGTTGCTGGCGCTGCGCGCGCGTGAGGCGACCTGCGCCATCTGCACCAACAAGAATCAGCAACTCGCAGATGAACTGGTCAGCAGACTTGGTCTCGACAAGCATTTTGCCGCCATCGTCGGCGCCGATTCTGTTCCGAACAAGAAACCCGATGGCGACCATATCCTGCGTACAGTAAGGGCAGCTGGCGGCTCGCCGGAGCGCGCGATCATGATTGGAGATAGCCAGACAGACGAAAGGGCAGCCCTGAATGCAGGGCTGCCCTTCATATTCGTGCCGTTTGGCTATGGTCCAGACCCCGCCGCCAGGGCGTCAGAGCTAGATATCGCTAACAGCTACACCGACATCATGCCGGTCATAGATGGCATTACCCTCAGGCAGCCTCTACTACGGCGTCGATAGGACGGTAGGATGTGCGAACGTCTTCCTGGGCCTTGGCAATCCGGCGACGCGGCATGCCATTGACCATATTGCTGCGCAAATCCGTACGAGCACTGCGCATCGCAGGAACGAAACCGGCATCGACCAGGTCGACATCAACTTCGAAGCCACGCTCGGCCCAATATTCACGGATTTTTTCGCGGAGGCGACGTGCGCCTTCTGTGTTACACCAGTCTTTCATTTCAATCTCTCCAGGCTAGTTTGTTATGCGAGAGAGAGGAAGCCCTCTGCGCTATGCCTGTCCTTCTGTTTGCTATTTTTTTCACGACTGCGAACAAGTTATTGTTGCGCCGTTCGTGACGCTTAAATGACGGCTGTCGGCCAAAACCTCAAGGCTTTTTCTCGATGAAATTCGATTAACCCTTTTAGATGAACAGCCGTTCATACTGAACATCTGTTCATATTCATGCCCTGACAGCCTCCCTTTTGACTCTCTTGATGACGATTTGCAATTATTCTGTTGGTTTCATTTGAAATAATCCAAATGTGGCCGTTCTACGGACGTGTCCCCCAATCGGGCGACACATGGGCGCAAGCTGCGACAAAAGGTCAATTCACGAAAATAAGCCTCCCGTTTTTGCATGTCAGCTATGCGTTTTAATGTGGCTTTTAACTCTGGTCAGTCCCCACTGATCCATCCGATTGACCTTCAAGGAAGCTGCGCCTAGAAGCTTCTTCCCCGGAAACGGGCGATTAGCTCAGCGGTAGAGCACTGCCTTCACACGGCAGGGGTCACTGGTTCGATCCCAGTATCGCCCACCATTTTGCAAATCTTCGCATCAAAGTGGCGTTCATCGGCTCAGAACCCGAACGTAGGATACGTTGAAACAATGACACCGGGCGCATTGCCATCAGGCTTTGCGTAAATGTCCAACGCGCTCTAAACCGCCGATCAAATGAAATCGCTGCTCCGCAACTCACTCGTATCATCACTCCTCGGATACCTGATCTGGGTCTATATGGTCCTGTGCGCGCGCACGATCAGATGGACAGTCGAAGGCGAGGACGGCTTTCGCAAAGCCTGGACAGAAGACCAGGGGCTGATCGTCGCCGCCTGGCATTCGCGTGTCCTATTGCTGCCCACAATATGGAGCAGGATTGCTCGCAAGCTGCCCGCGAAACCCTATCCGACATCAATGCTCATCTCGCTCTCGCGAGACGGACAGGCCGTTGCCAAGGCGATAGAGCACCTCGGACTGGATGCTGTTCGCGGGTCATCGACGCACAAGAAGAAACGTAAAGACAAGGGCGGCGTTGCGGCCATAGCCGAGACGAGCCGCCGCCTGCGGGCCAACAGCGTGGTCTGCATCACGCCAGACGGACCACGAGGCCCGGCCGAAGAGGTCCAGCCCGGCCCGATCGTGCTCGCACGTCGCTCTGGTGCAGCGATCATACCCTATGCGCTGGATTGCCGCCCGGTACGCCGCCTGGAAACCTGGGACAGGTTCATGATTCCCCTGCCCTTCGCTCGCGGTGCCATGGTGATAGGAGAAGCCGTTCAGGTCGATAATACGGCCACAGTCGAAGAGAGCCGACAGGCTGTAGCCGCCGCTATTGATACCGTCTACGCGCGAGCAGCCGAACTGCTCGACAGGCCGTGATGAATTCTCCTGTGACGCAAGCATCATGAGGCGCTAAGAGGAAGCAATGAGTTTAGGTCGCACCCTTTACCGGGCTGCCAGCACTGCTGCACGTCCCTTTCTCGGCCTGCTGGTTCGACAACGGGTCAGGTCCGGCAAGGAGCAGGCCGACCGTGTGAATGAACGCTATGCCCGCGCCCCAATGATTAACCTGCCGGGCCCGGTTGTCTGGCTGCATGGCGCAAGCATAGGCGAGACGAAGTTGCTGCTCGCCCTTGCGCGCGCGCTCCAGGCTCAACGCCCCGCCCTCTATTTCCTGTTTACCAGCCAGACCAGAACCTCCGCTGAACTGATCAACCGGCAGATAAGTTCAGACCCCTCACTTGCAGGCCGCAGCGTCCACCAGTTCGCGCCCGTCGATACGCCGACGATTGCCCGGCGTTTCATCAACCAGTGGCACCCGGTTACCGCGATCTTTGCGGAGGGTGAAATCTGGCCGAACCTCCTGCGTCAGGCACGCAAGCGCGATGTGCCGACCTGTCTGGTCAATGCACGGATGACCCAGAATACGATTGATGGCTGGCAGAAATGGCCAGCCTTCGCAAAAGAGACGTTTGCCGGCTTCGACGTCATCCTTGCCGCAAACAACCAATCGGCCAGCAGCCTCTCAGACCTTGCCGGACGACGGGTGGAGAATGTCGGTAATCTCAAATCTGCGCTACCACCTCCGGCAACCGATACCGAGGCCGCACAGGAGTTGATACAGCATTTTGTCGGCGATCGATCCTGCCTCGTTGCGATTTCAACGCATGAGGGTGAGGAAGCTTTCTTCCTTGACGCCGCCGCACACATATCCCCGCGCCCGGCGTGCATCATCCTCCCCCGCCACCCGGAGCGCGGCGACGACATAGCCGCATTGCTGGAATCCAGGTCGCTGCGCTTTGCACGCCGCTCGACGGGTGACCCGCTTTCGACAGGGCTCGATGTCCTGCTTGCCGACACGCTGGGTGAGGTTGGCCTCTTTGCTTCCATTGCGGACACAGTCTACCTCGGCGGCGCTCACACACCGGGTGTAGGCGGGCACAACCCGATCGAGATCCTGCGCCTGCGCAAACCGGTCGCGACGGGGCCGGACCTGTTCAATTTCGAAGACATGGCAGCTGAGCTTTCAGGCCATACCGGATTTTACATTGTCCACACTGTCGAAGACCTTGCGAACGGCTTCCCGTTCGCCCCGCCAGCTGAGGCGCTGATTTCCCATCTGGAGGCGCAGGCCTCTCAGCCTATGCAGGCGACGCTCGATGCAATCCTGCCGCTGTTGCCAGAGGAGCAGACAGCATGAGAGCGCCTCGCTTCTGGGATAGCGGTCTTGATCCGCGTTCACGTGAAGCGGCGCCTGTCACGCGCATCATGCTGAGCCCGCTCGCCGCCCTTTACGCGCACGCAACGGCCAGCCGCATCCGCAATGCGACGCCAGCGCGCCTATCCATCCCGGTCATCTGTGTTGGCAATATCAGCGCTGGCGGCACAGGCAAAAGCCCGGTTGCCGCTTCGATCCGCCAACATCTGTCTGCGCGTCATCCCGGCCTGCGGATCGCCACCCTGTCACGCGGCTATGGCGGCCGCCTCAAAGGGCCACTGAAAGTTGATCCGGGCAAGCACACCGCCGCTGACACGGGCGACGAACCACTGATGCTGGCGCGCACCGGCGAAGCCTGGATCGGCAGTGATCGCGCCGCCACCGGCGCCGCCATGCAGGCAGATGGCGTTCAGTTGGTCATCATGGATGATGGGCATCAGAATCCGGGCCTCGCCAAGGATCTGGCGCTCATCGTCATCGATACCGAAGCCGGGTTCGGCAATGGCTTTGTCATCCCGAAAGGCCCATTGCGCGAACCTGTCACGTCAGGTTTGGCCCGGGCGGATGGCGTCATAATGGTCGGGCCAGGTGATCGCCCGGCCGGGCTTGATGCTTTTTCAGGCCCTATCCTGCGGGCGCAGATAGAACCAACAGCCCGGCTTGAGCCGCTGACCTATGTTGCGTTCGCCGGCATCGGACGGCCCGAGAAGTTCTTTGACACGCTTGCCGCTGTGGGTCATGCACCAGTCGATGCGGTGCCATTTCCCGATCACCACGTCTTCAGCGAGAATGACCTGCGTTACCTGCGCAGCCTCGCGGAAACTTATGATGCGACCCTCATCACCACCGAAAAGGACTTTGTTCGCCTGACGCCTGAGCAGCGAAGCGGCATCCTGACGCTTCCAATACGGGCCGAATTCACCGACAAGGACGCACTGGATCAGCTTCTCTCGCCAGTGGCAGACCGCATAAAGGCATGACCAAGACCGACTCCCAGCAATACATCCGGCCAAAGGATATCGACAACCGGTCGACCTTCGGTCAGCGTCTGGCCTGGCGTCTGGAAGCGATTGCCTGGGACGTTGTCTATTGGTGGCCGATGAAACTTCTCGGCCCTGATCGCGCGTCCGATACCGCTGGCTGGATCGTCAAACGTATCGCGCCATTGCTCAGCCAGAACAGGACAGTCAAGCGCAACCTGAAACTCGCCTTCCCGGACTGGACGGAAAAGCAGGTCGATGCCACCGCCAGCCAGGCATGGGAAAGCGTCGGCCGGACCGCTGGCGAGCTGCCGCACCTGCCGAAGATCAACCCCTATTCCGGTGGGCGCGTCGAGGTCGTGAACCCGGAACAGCTCGACGCCATTGAAGCGTCTGAGAAAGGCGCGGTTTTCATCTCCGGGCATTTTGCCAATTGGGAAATAATGGCCGCCGTCATATGCCGCCGGCCTGTCGATTGCCTCGTCACCTATCGTGCACTCAACAATCCGCACATCGACCGGCGGATAAACAAGGTCCGCCATGATTATGGCATCGGGGTGCTGACACCAAAGGGCCTCGGCACACGTGAATTGATGCGGGCCCTGTCGGCTGGCCGATCCGTGGCGTTGCTGAACGACCAGAAATTCAATCAGGGCCTCGCTGTTCCCTTCTTCGGACACGAAGCGATGACGGCGCCCGGGCCATCGCGGCTCGCCATCAAGTACAATGTGCCGATCATTCCGGTCTCTACAGTGCGCACCGGTCCGGCCCGCTTCCGCGTCACCATCCATCAGCCAATCTCGCCCGACCCGTCCCTGGATGGCGAAGCCGCGGTCGTCGATTGCGTCGAAAGGATCACCCGCTTTATCGAAGACCAGGTTCGCGCCAATCCGGGCCAGTGGTTCTGGCAACACCGGCGCTGGCCGAAGCCCGCCTGGAAAGAGGCTGGTGTCTGACCCTGTCCCGCCCGCCGGTATGCCCTATACTTCTGGAAACGCCCTACAGGACCTGTCATGAGCATATTCACAGCCATTTCCGCCATCGCCCTGTTCCTCTGCTGCCTGATGGGGCTCGGCGCGATGTTCGCTCCCCGGTGGGCGCAGGGCGTGGTCCGCCTGATACCGGACCCGGCCACGGACAAGCCGGGCGGCTTTTCGGAGTTTCGCGCCACTTATGGCGGCCTGCTATTCTTTCTGCACGTGACGGCGCTGGTCATCCTGTTGCGCACGAATTCACTTATCTCGCTATTCGCCATCATGCCCGTCGCTGCCGCATGGTTCGGGGCTGGCATCGGACGCTCGATCTCATTCCTACTGGACGCGAAAGAAAACAGGAGCGCCGGTATGATACCGGTCTGGATACCACTTGAACTTGCGCTCGGGCTTGCAATTGCCTGCCCTGTTCTGCAGATAGGCTGACGCCTTCAAAGGATATACACATGACGGATCGTCGTGAGACGCCCCGGCCCGCCAGACGGACCACCCCCAAACGCCCGCAATCCAGCCCGCCTGCCGATTGGTCGGAGGGCGAACGCATCGCCAAGTGGCTCGCGCGCTCAGGTGTCGCATCGCGCCGCGAATGTGAAACGCTGATCGAGCGCGGCAAGGTCACCGTGAATGGGCGGGTGCTGAAATCGCCTGCGTTCAAGGTGACCGGCGACGAAACCATTCAGGTCAATGGAAAGCGTGTCCGGCCGCCCGAAGCCACGCGCCTGTGGCGATATCACAAACCGTCCGGCCTGATCACAACGACGACCGACCCGGCTGGACGTCGCACCATCTTCGACGAATTGCCAAAGCATCTTCCCCGCACGGTTACGGTTGGACGGCTCGACCTGACAACAGAAGGCCTGCTCCTGCTCACCAATGATGGCGAACTCGCCCGCGCACTCGAATTGCCCCGCAATGAGTTCAAACGGCAATACCGTGCCCGCGCACATGGCCGTGTGACCGCCGACAAGCTCGAAACCCTGAAGGCCGGCGTCACCGTCGACAGGGTCACCTACGCTCCGATCATCGCTGAGCTTGAACGCGAGACTGGCGCCAATAACTGGCTGCATGTCGAGCTCTCAGAAGGCAAGAAACGCGAGGTTCGCCGCGCGCTGGAAGCTGTTGACCTTGAAGTGAACCGCCTGATCCGCACCCATTATGGCCCGTTCGAGCTGGGCGACCTGAAACCCGGCGCCGTCGAGGAAGTCCTGCCGTCTGACCTGAAACGCCTGCTCGGTACGGTTCTCAAGGATGGCCCGCCCCGACCGTCGAAGCCGAGGCCTAAACCGCCATTCAAACGGGCCTCAAACACCGAACATGACGCTGAGAGAGGGCTTCACAAAGGCACCAAGCCACGCAAAGCTACGCGGCGAAAGTAGACGAATACGTCACTCGGAGGACCGACAGAATGCCCGACACAGCAACCGCCTTTCCACCCGCGACGAAAAAAGACCCATCTCGCACCATGAGCGCTGCCGCCGCCGCAGCTTGCAACCAGATTGTGGATCCGGACGTCTATGCCAATCCGGATGCTCTCGATGCCGCCTTCGCAAAGCTTCGCAGGGAAGACCCGGTCGCCTGGTGCGAGCCTGATGACTTCCGCCCGTTCTGGGCGCTGACCAAGCACGCAGACATCATGGAGATCAGCCGCCAGAACAAGCTGTTCACGAATGGCGAACGCGAAATGCTGAGCTATTCCACGGCCGAAGAACGCGTCTATGAACAGACCGGCGGACCGCACCTCCTGAAAACGCTCGTGCAGCTTGATGATCCAATGCACTACAAGCTGCGGCACCTGACCCAGGAATGGTTCATGCCGCACAACGTCAAGAAACGCGAAGACGCGATCCGCACTATCGCTAAGGAGTTCGTCGACCGCATGGAAGACATGGGCGGCGAATGTGACTTCCAGCATGACATCGCACTTTACTATCCGCTACGCGTCATCATGCAGATTCTCGGTGTGCCCGTAGATGACGAGCCGATGATGCTCAAACTGACCCAGGAAATTTTCGGCGCTCAGGACCCTGACCTGATGCGCGACAAGGACCTGCTTGGCGATGGCGATGCCAATAAGGGCCTGTCCTCGATCCAGGAGACGCTAGCCCAGTTCTTCATGTATTTTACCGGCATAACAGCCGATCGCCGCGCCAGCCCGAAGGATGATGTGTCGACCATCATCGCCAATGGGACGGTGGATGGAGAGCCGATCGGCCAGCTCGAAGCGATGAGCTATTATATCATCGTCGCCGCTGCCGGCCACGATACGACGAGCGCCTCGACCGGTGGCGGCTTGCTCGGCATGCTTCGCAGCCCGGGCCAGCTCAAGAAAATGATGGATGATCCGAAGGGCATGTCCCGCACGGCCGTAGACGAGGCCATTCGCTGGACGACACCGGTGAAACATTTCATGCGCACCGCCCAGGAAGACTACGAACTTCGCGGCCGCAAGATCCTGGAGGGCGAGAGCCTGCTCCTCTGCTATCCGTCAGGTAATCGCGACGAGGAAGTTTTTGACGATCCGTTTGAATTCCGCGTTGATCGCAGCCCGAACAAGATCATCTCTTTCGGCTATGGCGGACACATGTGCCTCGGCATGCATCTCGCACGCCTGGAAATGCAGGCCGTATATGAAGAGCTGTTCTCACGTGTGAAGTTGATCGAGCTGGCGGGCGAGCCCAGTTTCATCCGGGCGAATTTCGTCAGCGGCCCCAAGTCTATCCCGGTTCGCTACAAATTCTGAGGTACTGACAGGTCAGTCCGGCTGGATGTTGAATTCCGTACGGCGGTTGCGGGCATACGCCTCACTCGTCTGCTCACGGTCGATCGGCCGTGTTTCGCCGTAGCCGACAGCTGTCAGCTTGTCGCCGGAAACACCCTTGTCCAGAAGATAGGCGCGAACCGCATCCGCACGTTCCTGCGACAATCGCAAATTGTAGGAATCGGCGCCGCGGGCATCAGTATGCGCACCGATCTCGACGCGGTAATCACTGCAAAGAAGCGCCGCCCCAGCAATTGCGTCCAGCAAACCCGTGCTTGGCGGCGATATGCTGGAATTTTCAGTCTGGAACTCGATGTTGCGGCCTTCCATGGTCGCCTCAAAGGCGGCCTGGCAGGCTTCGGGGGTGGGGGTCTCGGACAGATTGGCAACAGCCGCCCCAACTCCGGGCGCCACGCCCTCTACACCAATGCCATCGACAACAAGGCGAATGGACAAGCGCGCCTGACGGTCCGCCTGAATGGCAGCTTCCGCTGCGTCTAGTCCGGCTTGCTTGATCGCGGCCGTCGGCGCCGTGCCGATGACAGTCGCTACCGGGCCGGACACGTCGAGAGTGATCCAGTCAAAACCGGCAACTGCGAGATCATTTTCAATATCATGTGTCCACGCCACCTGCGCCTGCGTCACTTCGGGCGCTTCTTCCAGCGCAAGCTCCTGAGAGGTCGGTGAAAACTTTCCATCCGTGAACAGATAATACCCATCCGGAATATCCACACATCGGCTATTTGATGTCGCGGCAGCATCGCTACTGGTGGATTGCCCGCATGCTGACACGACCAGCACACAGCCGGCCGCAAGGATGCCGAGACCTGTTTTTGTCTGTCTGTCCAACACGCTTCTCCAGTGATCTGGGCTGTTCTAGCCGGTCTTCCTGCGAACGTAAATTTTATCGCTCCGTAGAACTGAAACTTCGCGCGCGGGATATATTCACGGCAACGTGCAAAACCCGCGCCAGTCTCTGTTGCCGCGCGAATGTCGTCGTCAGGGCAACAGGTCAGCCGGATAATCCGGATAGCTCGCCTTCAGGACACCATGGTTGAGAAGCATCTCTGCCCGCAGCTTGCTGCCATCCTCGTCGAAGAACTGCGTCAGAACCCAGTAATTCTCAACCCGGCGGCTCTGCGACAAGGCAACGATCTCACGCTTGAGGCGATAGGTTTCACCCACGAAAAGCGGCCCGTCCACCATCTTGATCTGCAAATCAGCGAAGAGGCCGATCGAGGGCCGTTTGACCTGCCATCCAGCCTGCCCGCCAGTGTAATTGCCGAGCACTGACACCATCTCGGTCGGAATGATTGCCCTGCCCCATGGTGAGGTGCCCGCATCGGAATACCAGTCCATTGGCTCCGTAATCACCGCCAGCTTTTCGTTCAATGTGAAGGGATAGAGGTTCCCCATATGCTGGTCCGGCTCCATCCGGACGGTTTCATTGTCCGGTCCCGCCATGCCGACGGACATATCCGACAGAATGACAAGCTCGCCCGCCGGGCGCAGTTTTGCCATTCTCGCCTCAAGCAGCGTTTCGCCATGGTCTGGCCCGAGGCTCGCGCCCGCCTCAAGCACTGGTGTGCCATCGGCTTTTTCAGCCCGGCAATAAGCATATGCGTCAGACTTCGGCTCGACAAAGACGCGAACCTCTTCCCCTTCAAACACCATGTTCTGGAAATGCGCGGAGAAACATCCCCGCTCAAACCAGGCCTTGCCGAACAGGTCCACAAGATAGGGTGAGAACTGGCTGAAATGCGTCGGCCCCTCGATCGGCCCCGCCTTGATACCAAGCTTTTCAGCCTGGCTGTCATCATGCAGCGAGGCGTGACCGTCATAAGACTGATCCGCCAGCATCTGAGCGGGCTTGCGCAGGGGGCCTTTAATAATGTCTGCCATGCCGCCCCTAGCCTTCCATACCGGCCATGCGCGCGCGCTGAGCCGCAAAAGCTGCGAGCGGTTTGACCCGCTCTGCATTGGCCGCAGCGTTTGCGTTGGAGGCCGTGCCATCGCGCACACGTCCGACAATGCCCTGCAGGATCCCGGCGAGACGGAACGCATTATATGCGAAGTAATAGTCGAGCTGCGGCAGGCCGCTGCGGCCGGTATGCTCGCAGTACATGTCGACATATTCTTCCATGGTCGGGATGCCCCAGGCCTTCAGGTCCGGAATGGACGAGAGCGACCCGCGGGTCTCATCGCCGCTCGGCATGACCCAGTTCATGAGGTGATAGGAGAAATCGGCGAGCGGATCACCGAGCGTTGAAAGCTCCCAGTCCAGCACGGCTGTGACTTTCGGCTCTGTGGGATGGAGCACCATATTGTCGAGCCGATAATCGCCATGCACGATCGTGGTCATGTCGCCAGCCGGAATGTTCTTCGGCAGCCACTCGCTCAGCTTCTCCATATCCTCGATATGCTCTGTCTCGGACGCCTTGTACTGCTTCGTCCAGCGGTGGATCTGGCGAGCCACATAGTCGCCCTCCTTGCCAAAGCCTTCGAGGCCGATCGCGCGCCAGTCCGTATTATGGAGATCTGCGAATGTCTTGATCTTCGCTTCATAGATCTTGTGCCGCATGGCAGGCTCGTATTCCGGCAGCGTGCCATCCCACAGGATGCGCCCATCGACACAATCCATCACGTAGAACATCGTGCCGATCACGCCTTCATCCGTGCACAGCCCGTAAGGCCGTGCCACCGGGAAACCGGTCGGGTAAAGCGCGTTGATGACGCGGAATTCACGGTCGACCGCGTGCGCAGACGGCAGCAGCTTGCCCGGCGGCTTGCGGCGCAGGACATAAGTCTTGGTCGGCGTGAACAGCTTGTAGGTCGGGTTGGACTGGCCACCCTTGAACTGCTTGACGGTCAGCGGCCCCTGATAGCCCTCGACATTCGCCTCCATCCAGTCGGCGAGCTTCGTCTCGTCAAACTTGTGGGCGTCGACGACATCCTTTGTTCCGGTGAACATTTCCTGTGCGTTGGCAGCTTCCGCCATGGCTCTACTCCCTGTGGGTTGTCTTTGCGGGCACCCTACTGCCCTGCGGTGCAGGAACAAGCATTTCGCAGGGTCAAACCACTTAAAATTTCCCACTTAATGAGGTAAATGTGATGCATAGAAAAAAGCCGCCCCCAGACAGGAGCGGCTTTCTCAATTCCCGTTTCGAGGTCAGCTGAAGCTTTTTTCAGCCTGCTCGGCAAAATTCTCGCCATAACAAGCCGATGCCCGCGCCCGCTCGAGGAGGTCGATGGTGACCTGATCGAGCCCTTTGTTTTCCAGCTTTGAGGCGACTTCCTTTGCAAGATGCTCCTCGCCGCCCTCGACGGCTTCAAGCGCCGCCTTCTCATCATTCTGGAACAGTGAGGTAAAGTCTGCCCAGACGCGGTGCAGCGCACCGCCAGCACCACCGGAAGTTTCCGGCGTTCCGCCATAGCTGCGCACCTGCTCCTGGAAGCGACCGATCAAATCAGTTCGCTCAGCCGCCAGAGACTGGAACTTGCTACGCAGGGCAAAGCTGTCATCGGAGATTTCACAGACCTTCTCATAGCCCTTCTGGCTATCGATCAGCGTCTTGGTGACGTCATTCAGGGCGTCGACATTGGGATTCGTCATGATCATTTTCCTTCAATATTTTCAACTGAAGGATCAATGGACTGGGCGGGCGCTTGGTTGCGCCCGTCATATGCGTGTTACGGTTATTTAAGCGCCCGTCGGCCAATGTCCTTGCGATAGAAACCGTCAGGCCAGTCAATCGCCTCGACACCTTTATAGGCTGTCTCGATTGCGGTCTTAAGCGAAAGCCCGGTCGCCGTGACACCGAGAACCCGGCCGCCGGAAGCGACAAGCTCATTGGCAGCATTCACATCCGTGCCAGCTTGAAACACGGTGACGCCGTCAATCTCGTTGGCCTTGTCGACCCCCTTGATGACGCTGCCTTTCTCGACCTGGCCCGGATAGCCATTCGCGGCCATGACAACGACTGCGCTCGGCTCAAAGTCGGACAGCCCCATCATCTCGCAAAGCGCAGCATGGCTGGACACCAGCCCACCCGTCGCACAGACCAGCAAGGCCGGCACGATATCGCCCGGCAACCCGCTCATCAGGACCTGGCATTCCGGGTCACCGAAGCGCGCATTGAACTCGACAACTTTCGGCCCGTCCGGCGTCACCATGATGCCAACATAGAGAACGCCCTGATAGGGCATGCCGTCTTCGGCCATGCCTGACAGCATCGGCTCAACGATCAGCGCCTGGACGAGCTCGAGCGTGCGGGCATCCACGACCGCAGCGGGCGCATATGCACCCATGCCGCCCGTGTTCGGCCCGGTATCGCCGTCGCCCACCCGTTTGTGGTCCTGGGCGACGGGCAGGTAGATTGCGCCTTCGCCATCGGTCATCACGAATACCGACGCTTCCTCGCCGGTCATGAATTCCTCAATCACGATTTCAGCCGACGCGTCGCCAAACTTGCCGGTCATCATTTCTTCGACGGCGTTCTCGGCTTCATCCAGCGTTTGGGCGATGACAACGCCCTTGCCCGCCGCAAGACCATCCGCCTTGATCACATAAGGCGCGGTCATGGTTTCAAGGAAATCGAGCGCAGGCGTCAGGTCTGTGAAACGGCCATAGGCGGCCGTCGGCACGCCGTATTTCTGCATCAGATCCTTGGCAAACCCCTTGGAGCTTTCCAGCTGGGTAGCCTTCTGGCTTGGCCCGAACACATCGAAGCCCCTCGCCCTGAGTGCGTCGGACGCCCCCGCCGCAAGCGGGCCTTCAGGACCGATGATGATCAGGTCCGGCGTAATCTGCAGGGCCAGCTCCTGAACTGCGTGCAGGTCAGTCGGGTCGAGATCGAAACACGGGCCGATCTTGTCCATGCCCGGATTGCCCGGTGCGCTGAAGACTTCATCGACCAGCGGTGATTGTGCGATTTTCCAGGCAAGCGCGTGTTCGCGGCCGCCTGAACCAATGATAAGGATTTTCATGCATCGGGTGATGAACGCGCCGCAGGATTTGATCAAGCCCCGAAATGTGCCTCGACTATTGGCGATCACACCACAATGACCGGATCATTTTCCCCAAACGGGTGGACAAGGGTGTCAAATCCCCTTGATGATCATGCCTCCGCAAAGGCAAGGTCCGGTATGCGAAACAACAGCCCCCAGCGCCGACAGCCCAGCACCCTTACCGGGTTCTGGACTGGATATTATGCTTATGACCTGACAGACGATGCCATCATGTTTACGGCATGGCTTTCGGAAGAGAGCGGCCGGGTGACCGGGTCTGTCCTGGAAGAGAATTTTTCGATCGACCAGGCAATCGACGAGTATGAAGCCGACATACTGGGCGAGCGGCACGGGCTGGATGTGCGTTTCACCAAGCTCGCCATTGTCCAGCCTCCCGAGATTTCCTCGCCGTTGCGCTATCATGGCGATGTCGACGCAGATTGCTGCGTGATTAGCGGCGTCTGGTTTTTCGATGACCCTTCAGACTGGACGGGTACATTCATGATGACCCGCATTTCCGGAGACCTGACCGTGCGGACCACGACGCAGAACATCAGCCACGCCAATGGCGATGAGCGCGACAAGGACTAGGTCATGAGCGAGGACAACACCTCCAATGTGACAGAGCTCACCGTGTCAGAGCTTGCGAGCTCCCTGAAGCGGACGATCGAGACGACCTATGATCACGTGAAGGTCCGGGGTGAACTTGGCCGCGTTGTGCTTGCTCGCTCGGGCCACATGTATGCTGACATCAAAGACGACAAGGCCGTACTCAACACCGTAATGTGGAAGGGCTCGGTCTCGCGCCTGCCCTTCAAGCCGGAAGAAGGCCTGGAAGTCGTCGCGCAGGGCCGCCTGTCGACCTATCCCGGCCGGTCCAACTACCAGCTGATCGCAGATTTCATGCGGCCCGCAGGCGCCGGCGCGCTAATGGCGCTGCTTGAAGAGCGCAAGAAGAAACTCGCCGCCGAAGGCCTTTTTGACGAACGCCACAAGAAGCGCCTGCCTTACCTGCCAAGGACGATCGGCGTCGTGACCAGCCCGACCGGCGCTGTCATCCGCGACATCCTCCACCGCATCCGCGAACGCTTCCCCGTCCGCGTCATCCTGTGGCCTGCGCTTGTGCAGGGCGATTCAGCGGCCGGTCAGATCGAAGCCGCCATTCGCGGGTTCAATGCGATGGCGGGCGAAGACAGGCCAGACGTGCTGATCGTGGGACGCGGCGGCGGCTCGATCGAAGACCTCTGGCCATTCAACGAAGAGAACGTCGTCCGCGCCGCCTTCGAAAGTGACATCCCGCTCATTTCGGCTGTCGGCCACGAGACGGATACGACGCTGATTGACTTTGTCTCCGACGCTCGTGCGCCCACACCGACGGGTGCCGCTGAAATCGCCGTGCCCGTGCGCGCCGATCTGCTGCTCGCTGTAGACGAGCGGGCCCAGAGCCTGAAACACGCCCTGTCACGGCGCGTGCGTCATGACCGGGATCGCCTGCGCGCCTCGCGCCTGCCGCGGCTTGAAAACGTGATCGCGCAGAAACGCCAGGGTATCGACTATTTCGACGCCGCCCTTCGCGCGGGCCTCTCAAGCGCGATCAAGTCCAAACGTATCGACATGACCCGTACCGGTGCTCGCTTGCGGCCCGCCCCCCTTGAGGCCGAAGCCCGCCGTCACCGCCGCGCGCTGATTGACATTGCTGTGCGTGCGAAACCTGCGCTGAAGCGGATCATCACGCAAAAGACGACAGTGTTCACATCTCAGTCGAAATTGCTTGAAACCCTCTCCTACCAGGCGACGCTCGATCGCGGCTTTGCGATTGTAAAAGACGCTGACGGACGTGTCCTGAAATCCAACGAAGCGACCAGGCCAGGCGACCGGCTTGAGATTGCGCTGGCAAATGGCGTGCTTGAAGCTGACGTGACAGGCTCCGCCGGCAAGCCAGGGGCCAAAGCGGAAAAACCGGAAAAGCCGGCCCCTGCACCAAAGCCCGCCGGCAAAACCGACGCGCCGCCGCAAGGGTCCCTCTTCTAGGATTCCAACTGTACGACAGGTGTACTGCTACTGCACCGTGAGTGTACTGCTGCTGGACTCTGTGTCAGGCAAATTTCCGCAGGACTAAGCCGGTCTTACCCGGAGGACATTTCCGGCAGTTTCCGCCACTTCAACCGCTGCGCCCTCTAGCGGATTGGACCCGTCAACCGTTTCAGCAGACCAGTCCGTATCGCCCAGCCGGACGCGGCCAGACCCGTCTGAGAAGTCCGCCATGGCTACGCCGCGCTGGCCGATCGTGCGCCGCATGCGCTTGTTCAGCGTCGGATGCTCATTGGCAATTTCACGCATCCCCGCAAACACCGTCCGGCCAAGGACGACCAGTCCGATTGCGGCAATGCCAAAAAAGATGAGCTGGCCCTGCCAGTCACTGAGACCCGCCGGTGCAATCGCGGCAAATATCGCCGTAATGCCTGCAGCTATCGCGATCCAGAGCAGGTCAAATGTGCCGACCATCATCTCGATGGACAGCAGGATCAGGCCGATCGCCAGCCAGTGCCAGGCACTGATCGGCCACATCAGCGCGGTCAGCGTGTCCATGTTCTATTCCTCCCGCCGGCGTGTTCGCGGCACAGCGCCATTGCCCTCGGAACGGGATGACATCGCACTATCAGCGAGGCCCCTGATACCCTCGATTGTGCCTAGGATTGAGCTGAACTCAGCCGGGATAATGACCGTCTTCTGATTATTCGCCGTGGCAAGTTTCTCAAAAGCCGAGACATATTGCTGACCAAGAAAGTAGTTGATCGCGTTCACGTCGCCCTTCGCAATTGCTTCAGACACCATGGCCGTTGCCTTTGCCTCGGCTTCAGCCTCGCGCTCACGCGCTTCGGCGTCCCGGAACGCAGCCTCTCGGCGGCCTTCGGCTTCAAGGATTTGAGACTGCTTCTGGCCTTCAGCCTTGAGAATGGCAGACTGCTTGTCGCCTTCGGCTGTCAGGATTTCGGCCCGCTTCAGTCGCTCGGCTTTCATCTGGCGCGCCATCGCCTCAGTAATGTCGGCTGGTGGCGACAGGTCGGCAATCTCGATCCGGGTGACTTTCACGCCCCACGGATTTGTCGCCGCATCGACCACATTGAGAAGGCGCGCATTGATTTCATCGCGATTGGACAGGACTTCATCAAGATCCATCGAACCGACCACCGTCCGGATATTTGTCAGCGCCAGATTCTCGATGGCATTCGTGAGATTGTTGACCTCATAGGCCGCCGAGACAGGATCTATGACCTGGATGAAGACAACAGCGTCACAGGACACCATCGCGTTATCCTTGGTGATGACTTCCTGTGTCGGAATGTCGAGCACGCTTTCCATCATGTTCATCTTGCGCCCGATGCGCTGGTAGAACGGAATGATGAAGTGAAGGCCGGGAGACAGCGTCTTGGTGTAACGACCGAAATTCTCGACCGTGAGATTATATCCCTGCGGCACGACTTTCACGGCAGACATGAGAAGTACAAGCCCCGCAAAGGCCAGGATGATGGCGACGACCAATGATGGTTCCATACAGGTTCCCTCCGATTACCTGTGATTCACATCGGATTGCATTCGTCGTTTTTCAATAAATACCGATCAAAAAAGCGGCGTATGCCAATGTGACATACGCCGTTTCTAGACTGCTTCGTTATGAATGGGGACTCAAATTTGGCCGAGCATATAATCCGCGCTCGATACTTTGAATTCGCCGCCATCCTCAACGTTGAGCTGTTCCACGACACCATCTTTTACCAGCATAGAATAGCGCTGCGAACGCTCACCCATGCCAAAGCCGCTTGCGTCCATTTCCAGTCCGAGCGCCTTTGCGAACTTGCCATTGCCGTCAGCGAGCATACGGACCTTGCCGCCTGTTCCTGCATGGTCGCCCCACGCATTCATGACGAAGACATCATTGACGGACGTGCAGACGATGTCGTCGACGCCCTTGCCGTGCAAGGCTTCGGACTTCTCGACAAAACCCGGCAAATGCTTGACCGAACATGTCGGGGTGAACGCTCCAGGCACAGCGAAAAGTGCAACCGTCTTGCCCGCGAAGATGTCTTCTGTCTTGCGCGGCTCCGGCCCTTTGTCGGTCATTTCCATGAACACTGCGTCCGGAATTTTGTCGCCAATACTGATTGTCATGAATTTCTCCTTTGAGACTGATTGCTACTTAGGCATGGAGACGGCATCAATCAACGAATCCTTGCCAAGCTGGCCACCGTGAGTCAGCTTGAAGGAGAAGAAAGGTGCCTGACATGCTTCAGGATCTGACCGGAAAACTCCTGATCGCCATGCCCGGCATTGGTGATGATCGCTTCCTGCGTTCCCTGATACTCGTCTGCGCGCATGAGCCGGACTATGCCATGGGCATTGTCCTCAACAAGCCGATTGACGATCTGACTCTGCCCCAGCTGCTGACACAGCTCGGTATCGAACAGGACATTCGCCTGCCGGATAATTGCGTCCTGAGCGGCGGTCCGGTCGGCACGGACCGGGGGTTTGTCGTTCACACCACCGATTTCTATTCAGATGGTGCAACGATGGATATCAATCCTGAATTCTGCCTGACCGCGACGAGGGATGTCCTGCTCGCCATCGCTTCCGGAGATGCCCCGCGGGAATCCGTCATGGCTCTCGGCTATTCGGGCTGGGGTGCCGGACAACTGGAAAACGAGGTTGCGGAGAATTCGTGGATCATTGGTGAGGCCATTCCGGATCTCGTCTATGGCAATGAGCATGACAGCAAATGGGCCCGCGCGCTCGACCTGCTGGGTATTGATGCCGCCTGGCTGCATGCCGGTGGCGGCTCGGCCTGATCGGCCTATTTGGACTTCAACAAGGCCAGAGCCTGCCCGGCATCGATCGGCCTCGAAAACGCAAATCCCTGAGCATAATGGAAGCCAAGGTTTCGCAGCAGGCCGATCTGGCCAAGGTCCTCTATGCCCTCCGCCGTCGCGCTCATGCTCAGGCGTGAGGCCAGCAAGGTTACCGTTTCCAGAATGACATTCACTTTCGGATTACCCAACTGCCGCGTCAGCTCAGGATCAATCTTAAGCCCGTCCGCGGGCAAGGCCGCGAGCCACGAAAAAGAAGAATGCCCTGATCCGAAATCATCAAGAATGACGCCGGCGCCAGCAGTCTTCAGGGCATGCGCGACGCGTACCGCCTCTCCTGTATCACGCAACGCTGCCTGTTCGGTCAGTTCAATGCGCAACTGGCCACGGTCAAATCCATGGCCCGTCACGAGTGCATCGACGAGAATGGGCATGTCTTCACGCGCCATGTCCTTGCCGGTGAGGTTCACATTGACGAACAGGTCTGCGGCAAGCCCCGCCTTGCGCCATGACGAAAGCGCATCACTGGCACGGATCAGCATGTTTTGCGCCAGCGCATCGTCGCCGATCCCTTCAGCGCCGGAGTGATTTCCCGGCGGCACGCCGTCCCATCGGGCGAGGGCTTCGAAGCCGGCGATTTTCCCCGATACAAGCGACACAATCGGCTGGAAGACCGCTTCCAGTCCCGGCCCGGGTGAGGCAACGGAGGCCTCATCCGGTACGGAATCCCTGATAACCTGGCCGGCCGCCGCGCCCCGGTCATCAAACTCGCCAATCAGCCGGATCGCTCCGCCATTCGACAGCCCGAGGGCGCAGGCGAAGGCACGTTCATGCTTGCGGGCCGGATCGAGCGCACGCTCAAGACGGCTTCGGCTCAAACCGTCGAGGACAACACCAAGGGAATTCAACGTCCAGGTGCCGCCAATATCGTCGAGGCCTGATTGGTCGTCAGGTTCTATGCGCAGACGCTGCGCGTCCGCATCCCACCACCAAAGCCCAATGGAAGAAGTCGCCATCCCATGCATCACTGGCAGCCTAGTCGCTCCTGCTTGATGTGGCGAGAGGCTCAGCTCCGCTGATGCTCGAGAATATATTTTCGCACGATGAATTCGTCAGACGAGATACGTTCAAACACCTCGGTGCGATCAAGAAGCCCGGCGACCCGGTCTGGCAGCGGCGCGTTGCGTCCCGTCGCTTCAAGCACGGTTTCCGGAAACTTGGCCGCATGCGCCGTCGACAGGATGACGGTCGTTATATCGCTCGCCTTCAAGCCTTGGGCGACCTTGGTGCCAACAGCCGTGTGTGGGCAGATCAGCCATCCTGTAAGCTCCAGCATCCGTCTGATTTCGGCCATCGTCTCAGTGTTTGAGACGGTCGCGGCAGCGAGGCCGCTGCAGGACAGAGGCCCCCGGATCTTCTCCGGTAGCGTCACTTCGCCCGACTGTGCATAAGATTGGTAGATTTGCCGGATCAGCTCAGGATCGCGGCCAGACACTTCAAAGGCGATGCGCTCGAAATTGCTCGGTACAGATATGTCCATGGCCGGGCTAGGCGTGGCCACGGCCGGCGTGCGGGTCATCCTGCCATCCTCGAAAAGGACGCGAAGCGTGTCGTTTTCATTCACCGCGCAGATGCCTTCGAACCCGGCCAGCAATCCACAACGAGCGGCGACGTAGCCGGCCAGGGCATCGCCCATATTCCCGCTTGGCACGACGAAACGTAGCGGGCGGCCAACGCCGAGTGCGGCCTGCGCCGTTGCGTAATAGACTGACTGGGCAGCGATCCGTGCCCAGTTGATCGAATTGACGCCTGACAGGCTGGTCGACGCGACAAATTCCCTGTCAGCAAACAGCGATTTTACAATTGCCTGGCATGCGTCGAAATCATCGTCGACAGCGATATTATGAACATTCGCTTCACCGGTCGTGGTCATGAACAGGCGCTGGACGGGTGACACGCGTTCGAACGGATGAAGGATGAACAGGTCAACCTGCTTAGACCCTGCAAAGGCCGCTGCCGCTGCACCGCCCGTATCGCCCGATGTGGCGCAGGTCACGCTCATCCGCTCGCCCCGCTCTGCCAGCACATGATCGAACAATTGCGCGATCAACTGCATCGCGATATCCTTGAAAGCCAGCGTCGGACCATGATGGAGCTCCATCATGAATTCATTCGGACCTGTCTGGACGAGCGGCGCGACTGAATGGTGGGCAAAGGACGCATAAGCCCGCTCGCAGATGCCTCGCACGATGTCCTCTGCCAGTTCTCCGTCTGCAAACGCGCAAATGATGCGCGTTGCCACATCGACATAGGATTCACCAGGCGCTGCGGGGCGGATGCCAGGCCAGCTTTCCGGCACGAACAGGCCGCCATCTGGCGCCAGGCCAGACAGGCAGGCATCCACGAAGCCGACAGGTTCGGCCTCGCCTCGTGTCGATATGAACTTCATCTTTTACCTCTTGAAACGTAACCGGCCCTGCGCGTGATGGAAGGCGAAATACACGCCCAGCAGACCGAAGGCCATCCCCCACCACGTCAATGCATAGCCAAAGTGGCGTTCCGGCGGCAGCGGGTCACGAGGCTCTGCCGTGGCATAGGTGTTCTCGGTCTTGCGAGACCGCGAGGCATCATCTGCGAGGCGCAGCGTGATCACATCCGGCTCAACGACGCTTGGCTCTGTCTCATCGTATCCAAGTTGCGCCAGCATCGCAGCGCCATCGAACGTGTACCAGAGATTTTCATCCGGCTTGTTCGATCCTGACATTCCGCCTTTGTGGGGCGGCCGTACGAATACATTCGAGCGGCGCTCATAAGCATCCAGCTCGCTGATCTGCAACGGGACAGGCTCGGTTCCGGAGGTCGCGTCCCAGAGCACCAGCACGATCGCGCCCTCACCATTGATGCGGCCCGGCACATAGCGGCGCCAAACGGCCTCACCGTCAATAATGCCGTATACCTGCTGGGAGACACCTGAATTGGCGGTGTCGATATCGACCGAGACCATTTCAAACAGGGTGGCCTCTTCCGGTCCCCGCAGCAGCTTTTCCTGATACCGGTCATACTGCCAGTTCCCCAGCAGGACGAGGATGACGAGGCTGATCAGGGACAGCACTGTCAGGATCGGCATTGGACGAAACATCATGGCGCGTTATCGCCTCCCTCTTTCCAGGTCGCCTGTTCGGCACCGTTTTTCCATTGCAGGGCAAACATCAGCGACTTGAATGGACGCAGCAGCAACATGGCCAGCGCGACGATGACCGGCGTCCAGAGAATGATATGGACCCAGAATGGCGGCGAAAAGAGTGCCTGTACCAGCAGGACGGGGGGCATGATGATGATGCCGAGAATGAACATCACAAAAAAGGCCGGCCCGTCTCCGGAATCGGCCTTCGAGAAATCGGCACCGCAGGCTGAACAGCTGCGGGCCAGTTCCAGGTAAGATTTGAAAACGGGACCCTCTCCACATGCCGGGCATCGACAACCGAGCCCGGCAGAGATTGGAGAGACGTTTTGCGGCACGGGGTGTGCCTAGTGCCCCATGACCAGGTATGGGATCACATAGACGAATGCGAACAGGAACAGCCAGACCACATCCACGAAGTGCCAGTACCAGGCGGCAAACTCGAAGCCGAGATGTTTCTTGGCCGACATGCCGCCCGTCATCAGCCTGATCAGACAGACTGCCAGGAAGATGGTGCCGATCACGACGTGTGCCCCGTGGAAACCTGTCGCCATGAAGAAGGCCGAGCCGTAGATCGTGCCGTCATAGCTGAAGCCGGCATGCGCATATTCGAGGACTTGCAGCCCCGTGAATGAGAGTCCGAGGACAACAGTGATCGCGAGCATCAAGATCGCCGTACGGCGGTTATCATGCTGCAGTGCGTGGTGCGCCGCCGTGACCGTCGTACCCGACAGCAGCAGGATCAGCGTGTTCATAAGTGGCAGATGGAACGGGTCGAAAACTTCAACGCCCTGCGGCGGCCACTGGCCACCAATAGCCTGAAGCGCTTCCGCATAGAGCGGGTTGGTCGCGTCGAAAGATCCCCCGACGCGGGCACCGTGGAAAATGGCGAACTCGAAGAAGCTCCAGAACCAGGCAACGAAGAACATGATCTCCGACGCAATGAACAGGATCATGCCATAGCGAAGGCCGATCTGGACGACAGGCGTGTGGTCACCTTCCTTGCCTTCCTTGATGACTTCGCGCCACCAGCCAAACATCACATAGGCAACGCATGCGAAACCTAGCGCCAGGAGCCACCAGGTGCCTTTTTCAAGGCCAAACATGCCCTTCATATAGGTGACTGCACCAAGCGCCAGGACGATCATCGACATGGAGCCGAGCAATGGCCAGGGCGATGGATTCACCAGGTGGTAGTCGTGTTTTACTTCATCATGAGCCATGGGCCGGAATCCCTCGAGTCTTCCCAGTTTTGGCGCCTTTTAGCCTGCGCCGCATTAGAGTCGCAACAGTTCAATTAAGTGCAGCCGAATTCGCCGCACCCTCAAAGCTGTCAGTTTCATAAAATGTGTAGGACAGCGTAATGGTGCGCACATCATCCATGTTGCGCTCCTCATCGAGGTCCGGAGAAACAAAAAACACGACAGGCAGCTTTTTGGTCTGCCCAGCCTTAACAATACGCTCTTCAAAGCAGAAGCATTCGAGCTTGTTGAAATAAAGCCCCGACTTGTGCGGCGTTACATTGTAGGAGGCCATCAGGCTGACATCATGGGATGACGTGTTCGTGACTTCATAGAATGCCAGGCCATGTTCGCCGAGTTTGATGTCCATGCTGGTCTGCAAGGGCCGGAACAGGACGGGCGCATTCATCACATTGGCGTCGAAGCGGATGGTGAGGCTACGGTCCAGTATATCTTTTGGGGCCTCTTCCGCGATCTGGGTTGTGCCACCAAACCCCGTCACCCGGCAGAAACTGTCGTATAAAGGCTTTGACGCGAAGGCGAGCCCAAGCATTCCGAATACGGCGACAACCAGGATGAGCGTGATGTTCCTGTTGCTCATCACATACGCTCCGGCACGCCGGTGCCCAGCTTGATCATTGTCGTCACGATCACCAGAAGGACGAAGCCGAACAGCGCCAGCGCCAGCCACAGATTACGCCGCTTCTGCGCCTTCCGGGCCGCGTCGTTCTTCTGCGGTTGCGATTGCGGAGTTGGTGTGTCGGTCATGTGATCCCCGGGATCGATACGAAGGCGCCAAAACCATGCTCAACGATCAGGGCTGCAAACAGGACGAATAGATAAAGGATTGAGAACGCAAACAATCCCTTGGCCGCCTTCAGGTCGCGCGGCGGGGCTCCCTCATCACCGGCACGGCTGCGCCACACGCCGAAGGCCAGCCAGAGAAAGCCAGCACCAAGAACCAGCGCGGTTATCCCGTATACCAGTCCGCCAAGCCCGGTCACGACTGGCAGCAAGCCGACCGGCGCGAGCAGGATTGAGTAGGCCATGATCTGGTTGCGCGTCGCCTTTGTGCCATGTGTCACGGGCATCATCGGAATGTTCGCCTTGGCATATTCGCCGTGGGCAAGCAGGCTGAGCGCCCAGAAGTGGGGCGGCGTCCAGATAAAGATGATCGCGAAGAGGATCCAGGCATCGAGCGGCGCATTGCCGGTCACGGCGGCCCAGCCGATCACTGGCGGAAAGGCCCCTGCCCCGCCACCGATCACAATGTTCTGCGGTGTGCGACGCTTCAGAAGCATCGTGTAAAGCCAGCCATAATACGCAATCGATCCGGCCAGCAGCACCGCCGCGAGGGCGTTCGACGCCAGCCACATCAGCAGTACCGATACGCCCGACATGATCAGCCCCATCGCCAGGGCTTCATCCTTTGGCACTGCGCCAGACGGAATCGGACGCGTGGATGTACGTTTCATCACGGCATCGATATCGGCGTCATACCACATATTGATCGCCCCGGCGGCGCCCGAACCGAGCGCGACGGCGAGTGTCGCAATGGCCGCCATGATCGGGTTCATCGAAATGCCGGTTACGCCTTGGGCGGCGATCAGGCCGGCCAGGGCCGTGAACACTACGAGCATCATGATGCGCGGCTTCATCAGCTGCACATAGTCGCCGGCCGTGGCGAAACGCGGTGTGGCCGGTCCCATCTCTGCTGCGTCTGTCTGTGCCATGCTGTTACCCGATCAATTGAGTGGAAACGGCCCTTCGCGTTCCTCACGCAAAGGGCCGTTCCGAAACAAATCTGCTCTAACGGCCCTTAATGATGGCTCTCAGGCTTCACTTCAGGCAGTTCGTTAAACTGGTGGAACGGTGGCGGTGAAGGCAGCGTCCATTCCAGTGTGGTTGCACCCTCGCCCCATGGATTGGCGACACCCTTGCGACGACGGATCGCTGCTTCGATGAGACCAATGAAGAAGAACAGTGTCGCGACGAGCGTGATCGCATACCCGATCGACGACCAGAGGTGCCAGGTGGCAAATCCGTCTGCATAGTCGATATAGCGGCGTGGCATGCCGTTCAGGCCGAGGAAGTGCTGCGGGAAGAAGAGCACGTTGGAACCAATGAACATCGTCCAGAAGTGCATGTACCCGATCGTCTTGTTGTACTTCACGCCAAACATCTTCTCGAACCAGTAGTACCAGCCAGCGAACAGGCCAAAGACCGCGCCAAGCGACAGGACGTAGTGGAAGTGCGCGACAACATAGTATGTGTCGTGCAGGGCGTGGTCGATACCAGCATTGGCGAGAACCACACCGGTCACGCCGCCGACCGTGAACAGGAAGATAAAACCAATCGCCCAGACCATCGGCACTTCGAAGTCCAGCGAACCGCCCCACATCGTCGCGATCCATGAGAAGATCTTGATGCCCGTGGGAACCGCGATCACCATCGTAGCTGCCACGAAGTAGGCCTTCATGTCCGTCGGCATGCCGACCGTGTACATGTGGTGCGCCCAGACGATAAAGCCGATCGCACCAATCGAGACCATGGCGTAGGCCATACCGAGATAGCCGAAGACCGGCTTCTTGGAGAAGGTCGAAACGATATGGGAGATGATACCGAACGCCGGCAGGATCATGATGTAGACTTCGGGGTGACCAAAGAACCAGAACAGATGCTGGAACATGATCGGGTCGCCGCCACCGGACGGGTCAAAGAATTGCGATCCGAAATTCCGATCGGTCAGAAGCATGGTCAGCGCGCCAGCAAGCACTGGAAGGGCCAGCAGGAGCAGCACGGCTGTAACAAGGACAGACCAGGCAAAAAGCGGCATCTTGTGAAGCGTCATGCCGGGGGCGCGCATGTTGAGGATCGTCACGATGAAGTTGATCGCACCGAGGATGGAGGCGATACCGGCCGTATGCAGCGACAGGATCAGCAGGTCCATTGAAGGACCGGGATGGCCTGTTGCGCTGGAGAGTGGCGGGTAAAGCACCCAGCCGCCGCCAAAGCCGAGGAACTGGCCCGTGCCGGGAATCAGCATCGACGTACACGCCATCACGAAAGCCGCAACAGTCAGCCAGAACGAAATATTGTTCATCCGCGGGAACGCCATGTCCGGCGCGCCGATCATCAGCGGAACGAACCAGTTGCCAAAACCGCCGATCAGGGCCGGCATCACCATGAAGAAGATCATGATCAGGCCGTGATAGGTGATCACGACATTGTAGAAATGCTTGGCGTGCTCGATTGCGAGGTCACCGGAATAACCGAAGAATTCCATCAGACCGGTCAGCGGGCCAATACCCGGCTGGGCGAGTTCAAGGCGGATTAGGCCCGAAAGCGTGTAACCAACGATGCCCGCGCAAAGCGCGAAGACAAGGTAGAGCGTGCCGATATCTTTATGATTGGTCGACAGGAACCAGCGAACGAAAAAGCCCGGCTTATGGTCGTGGGCGTGATCGTCGTGGGCAGTGGAGACTTGATCCATTGGCATATCAGATTTCCCTCTGGGTCCTATTCGGCCTGAGCGAGGCGCGTGGAAGCGTCCGTCGGCTCTTGGTTAGATGCAACAATAGCTGGGCGGATGGCGTCGAAAGCAGCGTCGAAATCCTCGCCCGCTTTCAGGGCTTCGATCCAGGCATTGTACTGTTCGGTCTCAACGACGCGAATCTCGATCGGCATGAAAGCGTGGTCCTTGCCGCACAGTTCCGAACACTGGCCGTAATAGGTTCCTGTCTCATTAATCAGGAACCAGCCCTCATTGAGGCGCCCGGGAACGGCGTCCGTCTTCACACCGAAGGCCGGAATGGTCCAGGAATGAATAACGTCAGACGCAGCCGTCTGGTAGCGGATATAGCGATTGACCGGCAGCACAAGCGGATAATCTGCAGCGAGATTGCGTGGGCCATTCGCCGCATTGGTGTTGTCGTTGCTCAGTCCACGCTGGAGCGGGTTTGAAACGTATTCAACAGGATAACCGCCACCGTCGAGCTCATCTGGGAAGGAGTAGGTCCAGTTCCACTGGTTGCCCTGCGCCTTGAAGGTGACCCAACCCTGCTCTGCGGCTTCCGGAAAATTGTTCTGGTCGCCAGATTCGGCCGCGGCGATACGCTCAAGGTCCGGTTCGTTTTCCTGATAGAACAGGTTCGAGAAGGACGGACCAGCAATCGCCGCAAGAATCAGTACGGGTACAACCGTCCAGAGAATCTCGACCGTCGTATTATGGCTGAACTTGCGAGGCACGGGGTTGGCGCGCTTGTTGTAGCGCACGCAGACCCAGACAATGAGCCCCAGGACGAACAGCGTAATCACCGTGATGATGATCAGCACGCCGAAGTGGAAATTGTGAATCCGCTCCGCGATACGCGTTGCCGCTGGCTGGAAATTGATTGCGCCGGTTTCAGGCTGCGCCGCATGCGCGAGCCCCGCCAACGGCAAAATGGAAAGAAGAGCGATCAAAAAGCGCACAGCCCGACTCCTTGGTAATGCTTTGAGCCCTGCCATAACTACACTCGAAAGCGTCGTCCACCCAAGCGATCAGTGATATCAAATTTGTCGCAGCCAGTTCGCTTCTCAGGCGATTGGCGCTACAATCATGTAAATCAGAAGGAAGAGGCTTACAAATGTATCGTATTGCTTTTGCCGCTCTTGCTGCTGCTGCGACAGCTACAGCCGCATCCGCCCAGGTCTTCGTCATCGGGGGCGGGCTCGCCAAGGATTGCTATGAAGACGCCCTGCGAGGCAACTATCAATATCGCAGCGCCGAAGAAACCTGCTCTCGCGCTTTGCGGGAAGAGACGATGAGCCGTTCGAATCGCGCCGCCACCTATGTGAACCGCGGCGTCATCAGAATGCGCGGCGGCGACTATGACACCGCGCTGGAAGATTATGGCAAGGCAGTTGAACTCGAACCGGATCTCGGCGCGGCCTATCTGAATGAGGGCGCGGCTCACATTTACCGCAAGGACTTTGCGTCAGCGCTCGAACCGCTCAACAAGGCGATCACACTTGGCACCACCGACGTTTTCGCCGCCTATTACAATCGCGCTATTGCCCGCGAGAACACCGGAGATGTACCCGGCGCCTATTATGACTTCCAGAAAGCGCTTGAGCTGAAACCGGACTGGGAACTTGCCGAACGTCAACTGAAGCGCTTCACCGTGCAGCAATAGACAGCGGCAGGACGGCGCTTGCACCGCGAGCTGCGAGCGCCCATTGTCTTTGACATGACAGATAATGACCTCCCCTTTGACCGCCAGGAAGCGGTTGCCCTTCTCGCAGCCGCCTGCGACGGGGCCGACGATGGCGATATCTATGTTCAGCGCTCGAGATCAGAGAGCTTCATGTTCGATGATGGTCGGCTGAAGTCTGCGGCCTTTGACACTGGCCAGGGATTTGGCCTCCGCGTGATCGCTGGCGAAACCAGCGGCAACGCGCATTCCGGTGAACTGACCATCGACGCGATTCGCCGTGCCGCTTCGACGGCGTCCGTCGCCAAGCGCGGATATCAGGGCTCGCTCGATGTCAGCCCTCAACCGACCAATCGTCGTCTATACCAGCCAATCGATCCGACAGACGCCCCCGGTTTCACGGTGAAGACCGACCTCCTGGCTGAAATAGATGCATGGGTCCGGGCAAAGGATCCACGGGTCGTGCAGGTCTCTGTCTCCCTGGCAGGGAGCCATGAGGAAATTGATGTGTTGCGCCCCGGCGGCGATGCATTCCACGATGTCCGGCCGCTCGTGCGGCTGAATATTTCGGTCACGCTCGAAAAAGATGGCCGGCGCGAAACTGCAGGCGCAGGCGCAGGCGGCAGGGCGGAATACGCAGAATGGATAGCCCCAGGGCGCTGGAAAGCGCTCGCGGAACGCGCCCTGCGAAAGGCCGAGATCAACCTCGAATCCATCCCGGCGCCTGCCGGCGAAATGGAAGTCGTACTCGGACCAGGCTGGCCCGCTGTACTGCTGCATGAAGCTGTCGGCCACGGCCTGGAGGGTGATTTCAATCGTAAGCAGACGAGCGTCTATGCCGGCCGTATCGGCGAACAGGTAGCCGCGAAGGGCGTCACCATCATTGACGACGGCACAATCGAAGCGCGTCGCGGCTCCCTTTCATTCGATGATGAAGGCACGCCAACGCAAAAGACCGTGCTCATCGAGGATGGCATCCTCAAAGGCTATATGCAGGACCGTCAGAACGCCCGCCTCATGGGCATGGCTCCGACCGGCAATGGCCGCCGCGAATCATATGATTCCGGCATCATGCCGCGCATGACGAACACGGTGATGCTCGGTGGTCAGGACGACCCGGACGAGATCGTCAAATCCATGAAACGCGGGATCTGGGCGGTCGATTTTGGTGGCGGCCAGGTCGATATCACATCCGGCAATTTTGTATTCCAGTGTACCGAGGCCTATCTCGTCGAGAATGGCAAGATCGTTGCGCCCGTCAAGAACGCAACCCTGATCGGACACGGCCCGACCGTGCTCAACAAGGTGTCGATGATCGGCAATGATTTCGCGATGGATGATGGCGTGGGGACTTGCGGCAAGGCCGGGCAATCCGTCCCGGTTGGCGTTGGCCAGCCCACCCTCAAGGTTGATGCACTGACCGTCGGGGGTGCCGGTTAGGATACAGGTATCTTCTGGCAGGGCTGCTCAGTCTTCACAGCAAGCCTGGCACTCGCTCTTTCTGTTGCTTCCGGAGAGCCCTGCTCCAACCGGAATTCAATCGGGTACACCACGTCTTCCCTGATACGCGGATGGCCGTTGACGTAAACCGGCTTGAACCGGACCTCCGATACTGCTCGTTTGGCCTCGTAACAGAAAACAGGCTCGGTGCAGGACGTGAAGAGGTTGAACGGTAAACCCTGCTGGTCGACAGAAAACCGAACCGAACAAAGGCCATCCAGCCCCAGCACAGCGGCAAGGACGGGATATGTCGGGACTGGCGGCGAGAGCGGCTGGGCGTCGCTATCGTCGAATTCCTGTGCCACAGCAAAGTTGCTCACCGCAATCAACACCATTGCAAAGATTGAAACCAACCTCATTCCCCGCCCCTGTTCTTTCACCCAGCTACCTCAACCTTAAATGACTAACCTGTATCGTCAATTGTATGCGGACTGGACGGGATGTCTCGCAGAGGCAGGACAACGTGGTAGAAGGAGGGTCGAGAGGACGTGCACATGTTCAAATCAATACGCTCGATGACGGCAGCGATACTGGCTTTCGGCATGGGACTATCTGGCAATTCGGCCCTCGCCCAGGGCCTGCCCGCCGAAATGCCTGTTCCGAAAGCTGACCTGATGGTCCGAAAAGCCAATGGCGTGCTCATTGATGTCCGCACACCAAAGGAATGGGCACAGACCGGCGTGCCGGCAACAGCCCACACCGTGTCGATCGACGACGACGATTTTGTCAGCCGGGTCGACACGATTACGGCTGGCGACAAGTCCCGGCGTATCGCCCTGATCTGCCGTTCCGGATCACGTTCCGCAAAGGCACGCGATCAGCTTATCGGCGCGGGCTATGAGAACGTCACAAGCGTGGCTGGCGGCATATCTGGCCCGGAAGGCTGGATCGATGCCGACTTGCCTCTGCGGCCTTACCGCAACTGAACCCGCGACATGCCTGCCATAGGCCTTAACCGATCGTGCGATCGGTTTCGCCGGCATCTTTTATAGCCCCTCCGGTATCTACAGTTCCCGGAGTGGTGTCATCCTCAAGCGTATCAAGATGCATGAGCTTGGTGAGGAATGGCGAAATAATCGCAAACAGGACGCCTACTCCAATCGCGTAGTAGCCGACCTTCGAATAGACCGAGAGGACTTGTGCTGCACTCGCAGCCTCGCCACCTTCACTGCCGGCGGCCGTTGCCTGGGCGATAAGCGCCGCGACCGCGTTGCCTGCGCCGGACGCCAGGAACCATGCCCCCATCATCAGGCCGACCATGCTGGTCACCGACAGGCGCGTCATGGCTGACAGGCCGACCGGCGAGAGGCAAAGCTCCCCAGTAGTGTGAAGCAGGTAGATCAGGAAAATAAAGATGACTGGTGTCAGGTCTCCAGCAGCTGACCCCCAGACGAGAACCAGGAAGCCGAGGCCCAATTGTATCAAACCCAGCGCAAATTTCATCGGTGCGCTCGGTTCCATTCCCTTCTTTGCAAGCCACACCCAGAGACCGGCGAATACCGGGCCAAGCGCTATGATGTAGAAGGCATTGATTGACTGGAACATGGAGGCAGGCACTTCCCAGCCAAGCAGGTTCCGATTGACGTTTTCGTCTGTGAAGATGTTGAGTGAAGACCCGGCCTGCTCGAACAGCCCCCAGAACAATACGTTCGTTGTAATGAGGATCAGCGCTACGATAATCCGGTTACGCTGATGCGGCGACAGGTTCGCCACAGCGCGATAGACAATATAGAGATACGTCACCGTCATCGCGCAGAGCAGCACGATGTTGACCGTTCCCTGGCTGCGCACGAGTTGCCAGACGACGAGGATGGCGCCCAACGTGCCAGCCCAGATCAGGTGTTCGCGGTTGAACGGTCCGACGACCGGAGCCTTGAGGAGCGCAGGATTGCGTGGTTCGCCGGCACCGCGAAGCTCGGGTTTGCCCCACATGAACATGACAAGGCCGGCCAGCATGCCAAGTCCGGCTGCGCCAAAGCCATATGCCCAGCCGAAAGTTTCACCGAGATAACCGGATATCAAGGCGCCCAGAAACGCGCCGAGATTGATCCCGACATAAAAGATGGTGAACGCGGAGTCCCGGCGCGTGTCGGTCTTGGGATAGAGTTCGCCAACGATTGTCGAGATGTTTGCCTTGAGGAAGCCGACGCCGACAATAATGAGCGCGAGGCTCATATAGAAAATATTCATCACCATCGCATCTGGGCTCTGGCCTTCAGCGACCGGCGATCCTTCAACTGCCATGCCTAGATGGCCTAGCACCAGGAGGACCGCACCAAGAACAACAGCCTTACGCTGCCCCAGATACCGGTCGGCGAGAACACCGCCGATTACGGGACCGATAAAGACAAGTGTCGTGTAAGCGCCGTAAAGACCGTAAGCGGCATCCCGTTCGAACAGGAAGTGCTTCGTGAGGTAAAGTACCAGCAGGGCGCGCATGCCGTAATATGAAAAGCGCTCCCACATCTCGGTGAAGAACAGAACAAACAGGCCACGGGGATGGCCCATAAATGTCTTCCCGGGATTCATCGCTGGAGTACCGCCAGCATTTACTTCACTCATTGTCGCTCCCCGAGCCCCTGACCGGACTCATTTAATTGCCTTATTGGCGCACACTATGACCACGCGTTTTCGCGTTGCTCAAGCAATGATGTGCCTTTTTTGGCGGGAAGAACGCAATCTGGTGCCTAATAGGCGAGTGTATCGAAGGCGGGTTCTACGCGCTGGCCCCACTCATTGTGATAGAGTTCCAGCAATCGGTCCGCTGGTGTCAGCCCGCTTTCGGCAATCTCGTCGAGTTCTGACAGGAAACCTGTTTCGGTATCGCCGGCGGTGTTGAGCCGTGCACGCGCTTTCAACCCGTCACGGCTGATCGCGAGCACATCGACCGCGAGGTCACGCAGCGAACGGCCATCTGGCAGCGGCGTTTTGAGCCCCAGAACGCGCACTGACTGGCGAATCGATTCTCGCTGCGGCGCCGTCCAGTCCTTGACCAGGTCCCAAGACGCATCCAGCGAAGACTGCTCGTACAGAATCCCCGTCCAGAATGCCGAGAAGGCGCATAGTCGGCTCCACGGACCGGAATCAGAGCCGCGCATTTCAAGGAAGCGCTTGAGACGCACCTCGGGGAAGATCGTCGACAGGTGATCGACAAAATCATCCATAGCTGGCTTTTCGCCCGGCAGGATCGGAAGATCGCCCTTTAGGAAATCCCGGAAGCTCAAACCGCTGGCATCGAGATATTTGCCGCCCCGGCGCACGAAATACATCGGTACATCCAGCGCATAGTCGACATAACGTTCAAAACCCGCACCGTCCTCGAACATGAAAGGCAACATGCCAGAGCGGTCCGGATCAGTGTCCGTCCAGATGTGAGAACGATAGGAGAGAAAACCGTTCGGTCGGCCCTCGGTGAAAGGTGAGTTTGCAAACAGCGCCGTGCCAAGAGGCTGCAGCGCGAGCGATACCCGCATCTTCTTGACCATATCGGCCTCGGACGAAAAATCGAGATTGGCCTGGACCGTACAGGTCCGGAACATCATCTCGCGGCCGAGGCGTCCGACCTTCAGCATATAGTCCCGCATGATCTTGTAGCGGCCCTTCGGCATCATGGGCGTTTCGTCCAACGACCAGAGCGGCGACGACCCCATGCCGAGGAATGCAATGCCGAGCGGGTCGGCGATTTCCCGGACTTCGCGAAGGTGGTCACCAACTTCGTTACAGGTCTGGTGGATATGCTCGAGCGGCGCGCCTGACAGCTCAAACTGGCCGCCGGGCTCAAGACTCACGCTGGCCCCATCCTTCTGCAAGCCAATCAGGTGCCCGCCTTCAACGATCGGGGCCCAGCCAAACTTGTCCCGCAGGCCTTCCAGCATCGCGCGGACAGACACTTCGCCATCATAAGGCAATGGGCGCAGGCCATCACGTATGAAGCCGAACTTCTCGTGCTCCGTCCCGATCCGCCAATCGGACTTCGGCGAACAACCGCCTTCAATCCATTCAACCATCTCGGATCTGGATTCTATGCGCGGCGCGCTCTCGTCGATATCGGAAGTCGGCGTCGTCATCTGTATGGCTGCCCTCTAGCCGTTTTCAGTTTCTGGCAGATAGGGAGTGTCGCGCCAGTCGCCAACCAGCGATTGCCAGAGAGTGAGCGCGGAGACGGCTGCAGTCTCGGCGCGCAGGATACGTGGACCAAGCGTCACGGGCGTCACGAAAGGCAATTTCCTCAGCAAAAGCCGCTCGGCTGGAGAGAAGCCCCCTTCCGGGCCGATCAGTATGCCAGCTGGCCCGAATTCGGTCTCGGCGAGGACGCGCGACATAGGCTGGGCGTCGCCGCCTTCATCACAAAAATAAAGTGGGCGGGACGGATCCCACTTGTCGAGCGCGCCCGCCAGGGGAAGGTCATCTTCAACCATCGGTACATCCATGCGCTCAGTTTGCTCGGCCGCTTCAATGACAACAGATTGCAACCTGTCACTGCGGACCCGGCTGGATTGCGTACGCTCTGTCATCACCGGCTGGATGCGGCGCACGCCCAGCTCGCAGGCCTTTTCGACGACAAAATCCGTGCGCGTCTTTTTCAGCGGCGCGAAAAGCAGCGTCAGGTCCGGCGTCTCGACCTGCTCACGCGTCTTCGATTCGGGCACGACCGACACTTTCTTGCCGCTGAGCTGTTCCAGCCGCGCGCGCCATTCACCATCGGCACCATTGAATACGCGAACAGGTGCGCCATCCTCAAGCCGCATGACGCGCGTCAGGTATTTGCCCTGCCCATCATCCAGCTGCACGCCAGTATTTTCGATGAGCGGCTCTGTAATGAATATTCGGGGCATGGAACTCATGGCGCCCATATAGGCTTGAAAAGACGACACGTTAAGAGACGACAAGAAGGGTTCCACGATGACAGTCAGTTCAATCAACCCGGCAAACGAAGAAACGATTGAAACATTCGAGCCGCATTCCGGCGTTGATATCGATCATGCACTCGCCAAGGCCGATGAGCGTTTCGCTGGCTGGCGGCTGACGAGTTTCAAGGAACGATCGGCCCTCCTTGTGCGAACGGCGGACGTGCTGGAGTCGAAAGCCGATGCCTACGGCCGCAGCATTACCCTGGAAATGGGCAAGCCACTTGCCCAGGCTGTCGGTGAGGTGAAGAAGTGCGCCTGGGTCTGCCGCCATTATGCAGAGCATGGCGAGGCGTATCTCGCTGACGAGAAGATCCGGTCGGATGCGAGCAGCTCCTACGTCCGCAACCTGCCACTCGGCCCCGTCCTCGCAGTGATGCCGTGGAATTTTCCGTTCTGGCAGGTCTTCCGCTTTGCCGCCCCTGCCCTGATGGCCGGCAATGTCGGCTTGCTGAAACACGCCTCGAATGTCTGGCGTGCAGCCCTGAACATTGAAGAGGCGTTCCGCGAAGCCGGCTTTCCCGAAGGCTGTTTCCAGACGCTCCTCATCGGGTCGGACAAGGTGGAAGGCGTCCTTCGTGATCGCCGCGTGCGAGCTGCAACGCTCACCGGGTCTGGACCGGCCGGGAGTTCGGTTGCATCCATATCCGGCGAGGAAATCAAGCCGAGCGTGCTCGAACTTGGCGGGACCGACGCCTTCATTGTCATGCCGTCGGCTGACCTTGAAGCAGCGGTCGAAACAGCCATTGATGGACGCACACAAAACAACGGACAATCCTGCATCGCTGCCAAACGTTTTTTCGTCCACGCGGACATCTATGACGCGTTCCGGGACAAATTTGTCGAAGGCATGCAAGCGCTCAAGATCGGCGATCCGATGGCCGATGACACGAAAATGGGTCCGCTGGCGATGAAGGCGATCCGCGATGATCTCGCCAGCCAGGTTGAGAAATCAGTCAAAGCTGGTGCTATACCGCTCCTGGATACGCCGAAATTGCCGGAAGACGGCTACTGGTTCGCCCCCCAGATCCTCGAAGCTGCACCTGAGCACGCGCCGGCCTACGACAAGGAAATGTTCGGTCCTGTGGCCGCGCTATGGAAGGTCGACAGCCTCGACCAGGCTATAAGCCGCGCAAATGACAGCGTTTTCGGACTCGGCTCTGCCATCTTTACGCAAGAAAACGGCGAAATCGACAAGGCCGTGCGGGACCTGGAAGCCGGTTCAACTTTCGTCAACGCCAAGGTCGCGAGCGATCCGAGGCTCCCATTCGGCGGTATCAAGTCGTCTGGCTATGGCCGGGAACTGGCAGCCGATGGCATCCGCTCATTTGTTAATCGCAAGACGGTGTCTATCGCCTGACCGGAAAAAATCGCTATAGGGGGCGCCATGACAGACACGAAACCCGATTCCGAACATGCAGGGAGCATCCGCGAAGGAGCTGACTCCGAAAGCGGGTCGAACACGAAAGCACCTGCAGACAGTGCGCTGCCGGGCTGGCTGGTCAGCCTGCCTGATACGCTTCGCCCGTTCGCAGCACTTGCCCGGCTCGACCGTCCGATCGGCACGTGGCTGGTCCTCCTGCCAACGCTGGCATCGCTGGCCTATACGCGTATCGCAACCGGCTTTTACTGGATCGACCTCTGGTGGCAGCTGCTCTTCGTCATTGGCGCGGTCGTCATGCGCGGTGCCGCCTGCACATGGAATGACATTACAGACCGTGATTTCGATGCCGCCGTGGAGCGCACTGCCAACCGGCCGCTTCCATCGGGACAGGTAACGTTACACGGCGCCTACATCTTTCTTGCTGCCCAGCTTCTGATCGGCTTTCTCGCCTGGCTCTGCCTACCCTTCGACGCCAAGATCGTTGCCCTGCTCGCCATCCCGCTCATTGCGGCCTACCCGTTCATGAAACGGGTGACCTGGTGGCCGCAGGCGTGGCTCGGACTTGCAATCAACTGGGGTGTGCTCGTGGCTGCGGCGACGGCGATGCACGTCTCTTTCGGGACGGTTCTCCTGTTTCTGGGGTTCGCCGCCTGGACGATCGCCTATGACACGATCTACGCCATCCAGGACGAGGAAGACGATGCCCTGATCGGCGTGAAATCCACCGCAAGGCTGATGGGCGACCGCGTCATTCTCGGCGCATTCAGCTTCTTCCTGATCGCTGGAGCATTTTTCGCGGCAGCGTCGGCGGCAAACAGTGCACCGCGCATGGGCGCCATCACAGTGATTGCCTTTCTCGTACATGCTGTCTGGCAGGTTTACACGCTTGATCGGGATCGCGGGAATGCGCTGATGGTATTCAAGTCGAATGCCTGGGCGGCACTGATCCTGCTGACCGGTTTCACCATTTCGGCAACCCTCTAGGCCGCTTCGCTCCAGGATGGCAGATGCCCGCCGGTCGCCCTCATGCTTCTTGAAAAGCATTGCGTGACGGCGCAAATGGAAACGTAGCGTGGAGAACGCCTTATCCTGGTGGGCAGACTTTGACGGCAAGCATCGTCGCCACTGCCCGCTAGACGCCCCTGCCTGATGCTGACCTGATTTAATAGGAGCCAAGTCCATGACCAAACTCACGATCGAAATGGTATCTGACCTTGTTTGCCCGTGGTGCTGGCTCGGACTTCGCCGCATACAGGGAGCAATTGAGCTTGTCCCCGAGGTCGAGGTCGAACTCCTGTTCCGGCCGTTCGAACTTGACCCGACTATTCCGCAAGGCGGTGTGAATTACCGCGATTACATGGCCAAGAAATTCGGGCCAGAAACCGATGAAAGCCGCTGGACAGCAATGCGGCAGGCGCTCATCGAATATGGCGAAGCCGAAAATATCCCTTATAATTTCAACGAGCTGCGCCACCGCCCCAACAGTTTCGATGCCCACAGGCTGGTGCGCTGGGCACAGGGACAGGGCAAAGGCGCTGAAGCCAAGGAGGCGCTTTTCTCCGCCTATTTCGAACATGCCCGCGACATTGGTGATCATGATGTGCTTGCCGACATTGGCGAGGAAATTGGCCTTGAGCGCGACATCATAGAAAAGCTGCTCGCTTCGGACGCCGATATCGAGGAGACCCGCAAGGAAGCCGACCTCTTCCGTCAGATGGGCATCTCTGGCGTGCCAACCTATATCGCAATGCGCAAGATCGCCGTCCAGGGCGCCGAAACATCTGAAAAGCTCGCCAAATTCATCAAGGCCTCATCAGAGCAGCTGCCCCAGCAACGCTCCTACGGATAAGCCAGCACCAGCGGCCGCGGACTCCGAAGGAGCGCGGCGCTGGGACCTGATTGGGACGCAGCCGTCATGGTGAGCGAAGCCGAACCACGGCGGCGCGTGTCTGAGCCCTAACCGGAGTCGAGGAAAGGCGCTGGCGCAGGACAGTGGGCGTGCACCAGCGGTACATTTTCAGTACACCAGAGTGCAGCTGCACCGACCCCGCCGAGTTGCGCCAGAAGCGCCTCGACGCCAGCGCCCGGCGCAAACCTCTCCCAAGGCGCGCGCGGGGCGTGCACGGTCCAGTCGGCCGGGTCCGGCCGTGCGGGCGGATAAAGGCCGGAAACCATGATCCGGCCGCGCGGCGTGACGGCGAAGGTGATCAGCGTGCCCGGCTCCAGCGGGCCCGTCGCCCACCATGCCTGCAGCGCCCGCACCTCCCAGAAGAAGACGGGCCAGTACCAGAGCGGCAGCTCCCAAAGTATCGCAAGGATCCACTGGCGGGTGATCATGCACGCATTGGAACATGAAGTTCCTGGGAGGGGGATGGATTTTATTTCGTCAATCTGACGAGCTTTGACTTGATCCCAAGCGAAGATGTCGAGACCGTACCCCGTTGATCAATATGGGCGGCGGATCGAGCAGATGGTAAAAGCAGTTTTAGTACAAGGTTCCACGTCAAAGTATGACGATCAGCCCGGGCGCTACTATCATTTTCCGCGACGCTATTTGAAGCGGATTGAACAATGCGTCGACGATTGGGTTGTCTTTTTCACTCCCGTTAAAGATACGGGAGTCAGCGCCGAGAATAGAGGTAGCTACCGCGCCTTAGCGAAACTTGGTTCTATTACACCCGATCCCAATGACACCGAGAAGTTCTACGTCAGCATGCAGAGCGGAACTTATTTGAGTTTTGCGTCAGCGGTTCCAAGAACGCTCAATGGGCAATTTATTGAGCGCGCCATGCAAGGCTCCAATGGGCAGGCCAATACTGGTGTAGCATTACAAGCTGTTCGACCCATTTCGAATGATACGTTTGCCGAAATTGTTTCACATGCATGGCCCGACGAACACATTGAACTGCCACGCCACGATGAAGCTCCAAACGTGCAGTCCGGATTTCAAGACCAAGCTACGCCTTTTATTTTTGACGTCGAACGAGAAGTTGTCGCGACGCTAATTAATAAGAAAATACGGGATCGGCGATTCCGTTTGGCTGTTTTACATGCATATGAAAAACGATGCGCCATTACAGGCTGGGATTTTATCAACGGTGGTGGACGCGCCGAAGCTGAAGCTGCTCACATAAAGCCTGTTGAACACGACGGGCCAGACAGCATAGACAATGGTCTTGCACTTTCAGGCACCGTCCATTGGATGTTCGACCGAGGGCTTATTGGTATCGCAAATGATGATGAAATAATGATATCAAGAAAGGTAAATGACCCAGAACGGATAAGGACGATTATAAACCCGACTGGGAAACTTATCCGGCCCAAACGTCCCGAGCATCAACCTCATCCGGCCTTTTTAGCTTGGCATCGTGAGCATCACCGCTTAGCGGCCTAGCTCAGTTGCAGCTCCACCAGCCGCCTGTAGGCGCCGTCTGCTGCCATCAACGCGTCATGCGTCCCCTGCTCAACCAGCTTGCCATCCTCCATCACGACGATGCGGTCAGCGGAACGGACGGTCGATAGTCGGTGGGCGATGATGAGGGTGGTGCGGTCCTTTGAAAATCTTGCCAGCGCGGCCTGCACCTTGGCTTCGCTTTCAGCGTCGAGCGCTGATGTCGCTTCATCGAGCAGCAGGACGGGTGCCTGACGCAGGATTGCGCGTGCAAGGGCGACGCGCTGGCGCTGGCCACCCGAGAGATTGCGGCCCATTTCACCGGCACCCGCGCCATATCCGCCGGGCAAGGCTTCAATGAATTCGTGTGCATTCGCGGCTTTTGCAGCCTCCACAATCTCGTTGTGCGTCGCACCCATGCGGCCAAGCGCGATATTTGCCGCAATCGTGTCGTCAAACAGGAGCGCCTCCTGCGCGACGAGCGCAGTCGCCCTCCGCAGGCTCGTACCCGTGACACTGCGAACATCTGTTCCGTCAATGGACACCGACCCGGCCAAAGGATCATAAAACCGTAGCAAGAGATTGAAAATCGTGGACTTTCCAGCGCCGGATGGCCCAACAAGCGCAACCGTTTCGCCAGGCTCCGCCGAAAAACTCAAACCCTTCAATGCGGGCGATCCGTCCGGATAGGAGAAGTGCACATCGGCAAATTCAATACCGCCTTTCACGTCGCCGAGTATTCTTGCGTCGGGCCGGTCGGAAATGACCGGCTTGGCATCGAGGATTTCGAAGACGCGGTCTGCCGCCGCCCCGCCTTCCTGTGCAACTGCGTTCAGCGTGCCGAGGGCGCGCAGTTCTGGTGCCGCAACCGCAACCGCCCCGATGACGCCAACAAAATTGCCAAGCGATGTGTCGCCCTGCGCGATGCGCCAGGCTGTCAGCGCCAGGATACCGACAAGCGCGAGACCGCCCGTGATTTCGAGGATCGGGTCGACCGCAGCGCGGTCCGTCAGCACTTTCAGGAAGAGGCGGGAGCGCTCCACGAAACTCTTTTTGGCCCGGGCTTTCTGGTAATCTTCAAGTCCATAAGCCTTGACCACGCGGGCCGACTGGAAGCTTTCCGACAGGAGGGAGGCGACCTCGCCAATCTGCCGCTGGGCCTGTTTGGACCGTTTGCGAACGCGATTGCCGAGGCCAATCACCGGGCCGAAGGCAATGGGATAGATAACCAGCAGGACGAGCGTCAGCTTCCAGTCCATGACCAGCATGGTGATGAACACGCCAATGACGGTCAGCACACCCTTGGTCAGATTGTTCGCGAGACGCAGGCCCGCATCTCGCAGGGCGTTCACATCATTGATGAAACGCGACACGAAGCCGCCAGAACCATCACTCGACAGGCGGGCAAAGTCACCTTCCGTCAGTGAGGTGAACTGGTCATCCTGCACATCGACAATGGCGCGCTGCACGCCTGTATTATTGGCCAGCGTCATGCCATAAAGCGAAAGCGAGCGGACGGCTGCGGCGACACCGATGATCGCGATCAGTATCCAGAGACTGGTCGGCACACCTGTCGCTTCCGGCGTGGCAAGGCGCTCCAGCCCCTCAACAACCAGCTTCAGCAAGTAGCCATAGGACGCAGCCGCAAAGGCCGTGATGGCGGCGCAGCCCGTTCCGAGCGCAAACCACGTCCAGTGCGGCCTGAACCGTTCCCGGATCAACCGGAACAGACTACGTGTCTTTTCCGGCTTTTCTGGTGTCTCAGACGTGATGGTGCGACCCCGTTTCAGGGTCGAGCAGCCGGTGGGCATGCAGGATGAAATATCTCATCTCGGCATTGTCGACCGTCCGCTGTGCCGCATTCTTCCACGCATCATAAGCGGCCTTGTAGCTCGGGAAGGCCCCGATGAAATCAATCTTGGCGAGATCTTCAAACTCGACGCCGCTGACGTCTTTCAGCTCACCGCCGATGACGATGTGCAGCAATTGCTTGGATTCCGGCATGTCTGCCATGGGCTTGCGCTCCGTTTCCATTGTCCTGTCATAAGGCCGCACTGTCCAGTTCGGATCGGGCAGCCTGACCCCTTTGACGCGCTCCACTAACAGAGGATGGAGGCGCTTTCCAGCCGCAATGAGGCTCCTCTGTGCCGGTTCGCTGCGATTGAAGATATAGGGTTCGCCGAGATGCGTCGAGGCGATGCCGCCCGCTTCGCTGACGATGATGCTGGCGGGGGCAAGGTCCCAGTCGGATTTGCGCCACAGGGCGAGGGTCGCATCCCACGCACCGCTGGCCACCCAGCACATCCTCAGGAGCGTCGCATTCGGCTTGGGGCGGGCGAGCTGCATCGCCGGCCACGGCACACGCCATGCCGGATGGGTAAGCATCGATTCGGTCGCGATCATGCGGCAACCTTCTTCGACGTCCCGGTCGCTGGCCTCGATCTTTTCCCGGTTGAGATAGGCGCCCTTGCCGCGCTCCGCGATATAGGTCTCGCCAAGTACCGGCGCATGGACGACACCGGCGACCGACTGGTTGTGCTCTATCACGGCGAGGCCGATGGCCCAGTAAGGCTCATTGCGCATGAAGGCCCGCGTGCCGTCGATCGGGTCGACGCACCAGGCCTTTTCCTTGAACTGGGTCTGCTTTGAAAGGGCCGTTTCTTCAGACAGCCAGCCATAGTCCGGACGGGCTTGCGTCAGGCGGGCGCGGACAAGCTTGTTCACTTCAAGGTCGGCCTCGGTGACCGGGTGCCCCGGATATTTCTCCCAGGACGGCGTCGTGCCTTTTTCGAAATAGGCAAGCGCAAGGCTGCCTGCTTCAAACGCCACTTCTTCGAGCAGTTTCAGATCATCAGAGAAACCAGGCTCAGTTGCCGGCAATAGACATGTCCTCGATCAGCAGGCTGGGCGCATTGCGACGCCCCTTGAATTCCAGGTCCGAGGCCGGGATGAGCCGCGCGAACATGGCCGGCAGGTCACCCGCAATCGTCACTTCCGACACCGGATACTGGACCTCGCCATTCTCGAACCAGAAGCCTGCGACACCTACCGAATAATCGCCCGTATTGGGATTGATTGACGGGCCGAACATATCGGTGACAAGCAGGCCCTTGCCTGCCTCTTTCATGAGCGTTGCCGGGCTCTTCTCACCCGCCTCAATGTGCGTGTTCGACGTACCCACGCCCGGCGGATTGCCAAAACCGCCACTTGCAAATCCGTTTGGCTCAAGGCCGAGCTGTTTGGCGGAGGAGGTATTCAGCAACCAGCGTGTCAGCATACCGTTCTCGATCAGGAATTTCCGCGCGACCGGCAGTCCCTCGCCGTCGTGATTGCGGCAACCGAGGGCCTTCTTCAGGAACGGGTCGTCGACAAGATTGATGCCGGGCGCAAATACCTGCTCGCCCAGCCTGTCCTTAAGGAAGCTCACACCGCGTGCGACGGATGGGCCGGAGATGGCGGACAGGAAGGCGCCGATAAGACTGGACGAGACGCGCTTGTCATAGATGACAGCGGCCTTCTGCGTCTTCACCTTGCGCGGCGACAGGCGGGCCACGGCGCGTTCGCCGGCTGTGCGGCCAATCTCGGCAGGAGACGGGCGGTCGGCCATCTTGCGGACGCTCCAGCTGTCATAGTCCCGCTCCATTGCGCCGTCACGCTCTGCAACTGCAGCAAGGCCGAGACCCGTCGAACCACCAGAGAGATATCCCGAAAAACCATTACTAGCAGCGACCCAGCGCTCTGACCGGCTCCAGCCATTGCCGCACCCGGCGACCGTCTTGACGCCTTCGATAGCGAGCGCGGCGGCTTCGGCCTCGATGGCATCGGCTTCAAGTTTCTCGAGCGGGATCTCACCATCGCCTTCAAGGTCGAGCTCAGGCGGGTTCTGCTCAAGCAGCTCTGTCGGTGCAAGCCCCGCATAGGCATCTTCGGGCACCGCTTTCGCCATGGCGACACAACGTTCGGCCATGGTCGTCAGGGCTGTATCGGACAGGTCAGAGCCAGACACATGCGCCTGCTTCTGGCCAAACAGGACCCGTAGCGACACGCCCTGCGATTCAGAGCGCTCGACGTCTTCGAGCTTGCCTTCGCGTACATCAACGCTCACGCCTTCTGAAACGCCGAGACTGCAATCAGCAGCGCTCGCCCCCGCCTTGAGAGATGTTTCGATGAGTTTTTCGAGAATGTCGCGCGGCGGCGTCGTGAATTTGCTTGTCATACCAAGGGAGTTAGCCCCTGCTACCGGACGCCGCAACGGGCAGTGTGTAGCTTATTTCAACTCGGCAACGAGTTCACCGGCCACCTTGCCAATCGCATCGACGAGCAGGTCAAGGTCACTGAAGCGCGTTCGATGATTGGTAATGTTGACCCGGATGGCCAGCCGCGCATTCAACCGGGTGGTCGACGGCGCTGCAATGCCCCGCTCCTGCAGGCGGATGACGATATCGGCATTGAGGGCGTCGAGCGCTTCTTCGGAAAAGCCGGGCGCGATATAGCGAAAGCAGCAGATGCTGGTCACGACCGGTGCCATGCGGTGCAGCTTGTCGTCGGCATCGACGAGCTGGGACAGATAAACCGTCTGCTCGCAATTGCGGGTGATTGCCGCGCCGAGCTTGCTGGTGCCATGCTCGGCGATCTGCGCCCAGACCTTGAGGGCACGAAACCCGCGCGACAGTTCAGGGCCGAACTCCACGGGCCACGGGCTCGCTGCCGCCATGCCCCGTTCAGTCCGTTTCAGATAGTCGGGCCGGCCTGAGAACGCTTCCATATGTGCAGCCCCATCCCGGACCAGCACAAAACCCGCCTCGTAATTGACGTGCAGCCATTTGTGAAAGTCGAACGCGATCGAGTCCGCCTTTTCTATCCCGGCGAGCAATGGACGCAGCCGGTCACTCATGATGCCTGTCGCGCCGAATGCGCCATCGACATGCAGCCACAACCCTTCCTGCCCAGCCAATGCCGACAGCTCTTCCAGATCGTCAATCGCGCCGGTATTTACGCTGCCTGCCGTCCCAATGACGACGAAGGGCACGTCCCCTTTGGCGCGATCCTGTTCGATCAGCGCGCGCAAGGCCGCCTCGTCCATGCGAAAATCATCATCGACCGGCACCATGCGCAGGGCATCCGATCCGAGACCCAGCAGGTCAAATGCACGCGCATTGCAGGCATGGGCCTGCGCTGAAGTATAGCCAACGAGCCGTGCAGCTCCGACGCCCGCCGTTCGGCTGCGGAACGCCAGTGCCGCATCACGCGCGACTTTCAACGCCACAATGGTCGCCATGGATGTGCCGGAAACCACCAGGCCGCTCGCCTCCTGTGGAAACCCGAACAGATCCCGCATCCAGCCGATAAGCTGACGTTCGACATAGATCGCGGCGTGATCCCGCCCGCCAGCATTCGCGTTGATCGCCGCCCCGGCGATTTCAGCGACCATATTGGACGGCGTCCCGGCGCCGTGCACCCAGCCCATGAAACGTGGATGCGTATTGCCGATGCCATGCGGCAGCAGCGCCATGATCGCAGCATCAGAAGCAGCAGCGCCGCGCCCTTCTGTCGGCAGCCCGGTCTTCAGCGTCTCCTTGAGTGCCTCCGGCACGGGCGTCCAGACACGGCCGTCGCTAGCAGCCTGCATCTTGTCGATGGCGGCATCGAGCATGGCATGGGCGCGGGTGCGGAAATCGTCCCAGTTTTCAGGGTCGAGCGTGGTTTCGGATGGCTTTGCGGCGGTCTCTATCGATTTCATCGCCCCCTCTTAGCGAAAGCGCCAACGCAATCCAGCCCCGCCGGCACGCAAGCCGCCGAGGCAGCTTGCACCTGCTATCCGCCCGCAACGGCTTCCTGTATGCTTCACTTCAAACAGACGACACAAAAAAGGGATGAGGGATGGCTGAGCAGCACTGGATTTCCAAGGATAATATCCGCAACACGAAATGGGAGTCCGCCAGCCCGGCCCTCGGTGCCGGCGAGGTGCGGCTGAAACTCGATGCGTTCGCATTGACCGCGAACAATGTGACCTATGCGGCGTTTGGCGGCCCGCCGATGAATTACTGGGATTTCTTTCCGGCGAGCGATCCGGCATTCGGACGTGTCCCCGTCTGGGGGTTTGCCACCGTTGAGGCATCGAATGTCGACGGCATAGAGCCGGGCCGACGCGTCTATGGCTATTTCCCGATCTCGACTGGCCTCACCGTACAAGTGGTGCGCCTCAGTGATACCGGCTTTTCAGATGGTGCGCCGCACAGGCAGGCCCTCGCGCCGATCTACAATGCTTACATCTTTACCGACAAGGACCCGGTCTATGTCGCGGACAGCGAAGCCGAGCAATTGCTTTTTCGCCCGCTCTACATGACCGGCTGGATGATCGTGGACAGCCTGATGAATAGCGAAACGCCGCCGAAGACGGTGATCCTTTCGAGTGCTTCGTCCAAGACGGCGCTGGCGACCGCGCACGGACTGCACCGGCGCGGCGTCAAGACGATTGGCCTGACCTCACGCGGCAATGTCGAATTCGTTGAAAAATCCGGGCTTTATTCCAGCGTCATGACGTATGATCAGGCTGGCGATCTGTCACCGGATGCGCCTGCCGCCTATGTCGACTTCGTTGGTCGCCCTGCACTCACGGCGGCGATCCATGGCGCCTGCGACCCTGCCCTGACGCGCAGCATGGTGATCGGTGTGACAGACTGGGAAGGCGATCGCACGCCGCAGCCGGACCTGACAGGGCCGACACCGGAATTCTTTTTCGTGCCGACCTATGCTGCCGAACGTGCCAAGACGCTCGGCCCAGCCAAGCTCAATGCAATGACGCAGGAAGACATGCTCGCCTTCTATCCTGCGTCGCGTACATTCGTGACGCCGGAGACCATTCGCGGCAAGGCGGCGATCAGCGCGGCTTGGGACGCTACGGTGGCGGGCGAGGTGAGCCCCGATCGCGGGCTGATCTGCAAGCTTTGAAAGGGTTGACCGCTTCGCCTGCGCGCGCCACATCGCGAGGTATGAGCATCAAACCAATCCATATTATCGGCGGCGGCATGGCCGGGTCCGAAGCCGCCTGGCAGGCCGCGCAGATGGGCGTGCCCGTCATCCTGCATGAAATGCGCGGCGTGCGCGGCACCGAGGCGCACCAGACAGACAAGCTCGCCGAGCTGGTCTGTTCCAACAGCTTCCGGTCTGACGACCACACCACCAATGCCGTGGGCGTGCTGCATGAGGAGATGCGGCGGGCGAACGGCCTGATCATCTTGACAGGCGGGCGTCACCAGGTGCCGGCTGGGAGCGCGCTGGCCGTGGACCGGGAGGGGTTTTCCGAGGATGTCACGGCGCAGCTGGAAGCCCATCCGCTGGTCACTATCGTGCGCGAAGAAATCGAGGGCATCCCGCCGGAAGACTGGGACAGCGTCATCATCGCAACGGGGCCGCTGACATCAATCAAGCTCGCAGAGGCTATCCGCGCGCATACGGGCGAGGATGATCTCGCCTTCTTTGATGCCATCGCGCCAATCGTGCATTTCGACTCGATTGACATGAGCAAAGCCTGGCGCCAGAGCCGCTATGACAAGCCTGGCCCGGGCGGTGACACGGCCGCCTACATCAATTGCGGCATGGATGAAGACCAGTACAACGCCTTTCTCGACGCGCTGATCGCTGGCGAAAAGACAGAGTTCAAGGACTGGGAAAAGGACACGCCCTATTTCGAAGGCTGCCTGCCAGTCGAAGTGATGGCTGAACGTGGCCGCGAGACGCTGCGCTTCGGGCCGATGAAGCCTGTGGGCCTGACCAATCCGCATGACCCGGACGTAAAATCGCATGCCGTCGTCCAGCTGCGACAGGACAATGCGCTCGGCACGCTATGGAACATGGTCGGCTTCCAGACCAAGCTGAAATATGGCGCACAGTCTGAGATTTTCCGGATGATCCCCGGGCTGGAGAATGCACAGTTTGCGCGGCTGGGCGGCATCCATCGCAATACGTTCCTCAATTCGCCAAAGCTGCTCGATGAGCAGTTGCGCATGAAATCCATGCCGCGCCTGCGCTTTGCCGGGCAAGTGACGGGCGTGGAAGGCTATGTCGAAAGCGCGGCCATGGGCCTGCTGGCGGGCCGGTTCGCGGCCGCTGAGCGTCTCGGCCGCACGCTCGCGCCACCGCCGCCGACCACAGCGCTCGGCGCGCTCATCGCGCACATCACAGGCGGCCACCTTCAGGGCAAACAGAGCTTCCAGCCGATGAACATCAATTTCGGCCTTTTCCCCGATCCTGAACCCGGCTCCATCCCGAAGACGGATGAAGAAGGCAAACGCCTGCGCGGCAAGGCCAAAGGCCGCGCCAAGAAGGGCGTGCAGGCGGTCAAGGCGCTGGAGGATATCCAGGCCTGGGTCGAAGGCCAGCGTGTGCCGGCCGACGCCTGAGGCCTGGCCAGCTCAGTTGCTTGCCAGTTTCAGGATTTTGCCCGTCAGCAGGTCTGGCTGCGAGAAGTAGGCCGAATGCCCGGACTGAATGGTTTCGACCTGATCGACGCTGGTTTCGTTGAGCAGCCTGTCCTGTAGCTCGATGCTGACGGCGCGGTCCTCGGTGAGCCGGATATAGGCGCGTGGCACGCGGCCATAGCGCTCATCGGTCAGCTTGAGCTTGGAGATCGCCGGCCGCAATGGCTCGCGGCAGAGGAGCTGGGCGGCGAGCTCATTATCCGCGTCATCGCAGTCATGGTAGAGGATGTCTCGATAGGCGGATGGGTCGAGCGCATCCCAGAGGCCGGGGCGGTTCACCTCGACATGTGCCTTGATCGGCGCGTGGGCATCAGAGCGGAAGTACGAGGCCACATTCGCGCCATTGGGCAACATGAAGGACGCAAGATAAATCGTGCGCGCGATACGGTCGGGTTCCAGCTCGGCCAGTTGCGAGGCGAGCACGCCATAGCGGCTATGCACGACAATCGTGGTCTTGCCCGTCTCTGGTAATGCGGCCTGCAGCGCGGCGAGCATCTGTCTTGTGCCAATGAGCGCGGGCCATCCGGCACCCCGCCCCGGAAGGTCGACGGCAACCGCCTCATGGCCTTCCGCCCGCAAGCGCGGCGCAATCTTGTACCAGCACCATGCCCCGTGCCAGCTTCCGTGTATCAGCAGAAATCTCATCGTCGCCTCCCAGTTTTGACTGAGAAGCGTCTAGTCTGGCTGATGCAAGATCAGCCACCCGATGCTTGCTATATCGCGATCCGATCAGCGCAGAATGGCAAGGCTGACCCGAATGGTCGGTATTCTACGCCTACAGGTACATGGCACCTGAAGAACCGTCAGAGCACCGCCGATTTACCGCAGCCCGTCTTCTGGGCTTTGCGTGTGGTCTGCTGGTCGCAGTGTTCGGCGGCTATATCTTTTATGAAAAAGCTTGCCTGCCACTTCAGACGGGCCAGACCGAAGAGCGTGTCGGCCTGATCGAGAGAGCGTTCGAGCCTGCATCCTTCTGGCTGTCGGTCGCGAACTACGCCCTTTGCAGCCTGCCCATCGTATGGCTCGGCGCCTATTTCATGTGGCTGGCACTGCGCAGGCCCCGCCAATAGGCGTCATGCTCAGCCCAGCTTTTCGCTCACGCGCGCATACCATTTGCCGAGGTTTTCCAGCTCGTCATGCGGTTTCCATTTCATGATGGAGGCGAAACCGCAGGCGATGTGGAGCGTGATGTCGGCGATGGAGAAGCGATTGGCGGCGATCCAGTCATGGTCGGCCAGATGCGCATCGAGGCGTTTGACGAAGGCTTTCGCATTCTTCTCGCCCTTGGCGGCCGCTTCAGCCGATTGCGGCACTTCAAGCGGAGCCATGGCCGGATGCGAATTGCGGAACCAGGCGGCGAACTGGATGAAGAACATGAGCTCAATGCGCCGGTCCCACATTTCGATCAGGGCCTTTTCCTTCGGATCCGCGCCCATCAGGTTCGGCTCCGGGAAGATGCCTTCAAAATAGGTGCAGATGGCGCGGCTCTCGGTCAGCTTGGTGCCATCGTCGAGGATCAGCGCCGGCACCTGCGAGAAGGGCGAAACTTCGCGGTACCCCGCCTGTTTGTGCTCGCCCTTCATGATCGAGATTTCCTCAATCTCGACGGCGTCCAGCTTGCCCTTGGCTTTCAGGAACTGTGTGACGCGTTCGGGGTTTGGCGCTTTCGGGCTGTGATAGAGCTTCATGGGGTGTCCTCCTGTTGGCGCGATGTGTAGCGCGGCCTGAGGCAAAGGCGAAGGGGTCACGTCGCGTTTATCACGCGTTCCTTCGACAAGCTCAGGATGAAGGTCGAACCACGTTGGCAGGTGGCCTTGATGTATCGCTAGTTAAAGCGCTTCCTGACACCGAAGGTCGCGTTAAGCGGCTCACCCGGAAAGTAGCGGTCGACGCCAAAGGCATAGTCGGCGCGGTCCGCATAATTGATATCGAAAATATTGCGGACGATGACAAAGGCTTCGAGGGTTTCGGTGACGTCATAGGCGACCCGGGCATTGGTCAACGTGTGGCCGGGATAGGTCTGCTCATTGGCCGGGTCGGTGAAATATTTGCCGATATACTCAGCGCTTAGGCTGGCTTCGAATGCCTCGGTCGGGGTCCATGTCAGGGTCAGGTCACCAAGCAAATTGGGGGCTGTATCGACTTCATTGCCAGAGCGGATGACTTCCGCGCCATTGGCGACAATCCGGTCGAATGTATAGGTATGTTCGGCGAGGCTGCCGGTTGCCGACACGGTGAACGCATCGTTCACCAACCATTTGAAACTGGCTTCAATACCTTGATGTTTCGTTGATCCGTCCGTGACGTTGAGGCCGTCGGAATCGCGAAAGAAGAAATTGTCCTTTTCGGCATAATAGGCCGCGATATCGAAGATGACCGCGCCGCTGAAGAGGCCGCCGCGAGCGCCGGCTTCAATACTGTCCATGGTTTCGACATCGGCTTCGGCGATGCCCTGCTGTGACTGGAGCCGGTAGAGGTCCGAGGCCTGCGGGGCGCGTTCGCCGCGGGCGTAATTGACGTAGTAGCTGATGTCGCCGGGCGTCCAGATGGCGCCGAGCTTCGGGGTCAACAGGTCGAAACTGTCTTCCCGGTCGTCCGGCACAAGGAAGCGGCCATTCGGCCCGGCGGGCACGTCTGTTGTGTAGTCGTAATCATGGGTCTCGCCGCGCAAGCCAGCAAGGATGGTAAGCTTGTCAGTGACCGCCCATTCTGCCTCACCCCAGAGGCCGAGCATGGTCGTGTCGACCGTGTAGTCATAATGAAGGCCGGTCGGAAAACGGTCGTCTCCGGGAAAGAACCCGAATGGGTCCGGCTGTGTCTCCTTCAGCCAGCCCGAAGCAATATCGACATTCGCGCCGGCACGCAGGGTCAGCGTATCTGAGGCTGCAACCTCGTATTTCGACATCAGGCCGAAACCGTCATGGCCGTTCTCTTCAACCCCGCCATTCGGCAGGAAGTGCTGGGCGAATTCCATTTCCTGCCAGCGAACGAACGGCGTCAGTGTGAGTTTGCCCGCCCCGAGATCGCGCGATAGACGAACCGCGCCCATCGCCCATTGCGCGTCGCGATAGGCTTCCGGGTTCGGATTGGTTCTGGCTGTGTCGTCATCGCGGTAGGCTTTGTAGCCTTCAAGGAAGCCGGCGGTTTCCTGGTTGAGGTTCGAGCCGCTGATCCAGGCGAGCCCGTCCCAGCCGGCAAGATCGAACGCATAAGAGCCGGAAAGCTTCTGTTGCTCGACACCTGTATTGTCGCGCCAGCCAGCATCATCCTGAAGGGAGAGCGAAAGGCGCGCCGCGCTGGCGAGGTTCCCAGTGACGTCCGCACGGTAGCGATCAAGTGTTGAACCTGTGAGGCGCGCATCGAGATAGTCGCCGGTATCAGGCTCGCCAAGGATGACATTGATCAGGCCGTGGACAGCATTCGAGCCGTATTTGGCAGAGCCTGGGCCGCGCACGATCTCGATGGCGCTCGCCACTTCATGGTGGATCTCGAACAGGCTGTTGACGTTGCCAAAGGCGGGTGAACGGGTCGGCACGCCATTTTCTAGAATGAGGAAGCTGCCCTGCCCGGCCCCGCCCGTGAGGACAGGTGAGCGCAGCGCGATAAGATGCTCCTGTCCGGAATTCATCTGAATGTTGACGCCGGGCAATTCGTTCAGGATTTCGGCCGGATGGTCGGCATTGATGTCGGCGATTGCCTGTGCATCGAGCGTCGCGACACTCCCGGGCTGGCCGGGCGTGCGATCACCATAGACTACGACCGAAGACAGCCTCTCTTCGTCGCTGGTGTCTGCGGCCTGCGCGGCGGCTGGCCCCGCCAAGAGCAGAGACAGGACGGCAAGGCTGGCGTTTGTCGCAAGACGGGAGTGCGGCATGGAAAAACTCGAACACTGAATGGAAATCACACCCAGCGTCTTAGGAGGTCAACCGCGTCTTGGCGAGCCCTTGCGGCGCGTCACATGGATCCGGTAAACAGTTGCACCGGCAACGCGCCGACGACCGCACCGGAGAGGCAGGTCGCCAGCGTCCCGGCGATGAGGGTTTTCCAGGCCAGCTCAAGGAAGGTGTCGCGGCGTTCAGGTGCGATGATGGTCAGGCCGCCAATAAGGATGCCGATCGAGCCAAAGTTCGCAAAGCCGCAAATCGCGTGCGCGGTGATGATACGGGTGCGTGGGTCCATGGCATCTGCCGGCACATTGCCGAGCTCGATGAAGGCGACAAATTCCGTCAGCACAGTCTTGATGCCCATGAGGGAGCCAGACAGGGACGCTTCACCCCACGGCACACCGATCATGTACATCAGCGGCGCGAATATCCAGCCGAGAAGACGCTGGATCGACAGTGCCTGCCCGTTCACATCCGGCAGCGCGCCAAGACCGGCATTCACCATCCAGAGCAGTGCCAGCGCTGCGATCAGCATGGTCGCGATGTTGAGGACGATTTTCAGGCCATCTGCTGCGCCTGTCGCAAAGGCATCCATGGTGGATTCGTACTCGAAATCCGGTTCATGGGCGCGCTCATTCTCATCCTCGGTTTCCGGCACCATGGTCAGCGCCATGGCGACAGCGGCCGGTGCTGCGATAATCGACGCCGTCAGCAACTGCGCCAGCGGATTGGCCATCACGCCCTCAAGGAAGGTCGTGTAGATGACGAGAACACTGCCCGCGATGGTCGCAAAGCCAGCCACCATCAGAATGAAGATTTCCGAGCGCGTCATGCCCTTGATGTATGGCTTGATAAGCACGGGTGCCTCGGTCATGCCCATGAACACGTTCGCAGAGACGGCGAGCGAAGTCGCCCCGCCAAGCCCCATCGCCTTGCGAAACACGAAAGCAAACCCCTTGGTCACCCAGCGCAGGATGCGCCAGTGCCAGAGAATGGCCGAAAGCGCGGCGACGACAATCACGATGGGCAGGATCTGGAAGAAGAAGAGCGGCGGCGCATCCCCGGTCATCAGGTCACTGGCGGCCTGGTTGTCACCGACATAACCGAATACAAAGCTGGTGCCGTTGCGGGTCGCTTCCTGCAGGCCATCAACGATCACATTCGCCTTGAACAGGCCCTGACGGACAAAGGGCACCCCGAACAGCAGGAGCGCGAAGGCGAACTGGATACCAACCGCGCCGAGAACGATGCGCCACGGAAAGTCCTTGCGGCGCTCTGACAGGAGCCAGCCAATTGCGAAGATCAGCGCGATGCCCAAAAGCGCGCGCGCATTGTCCCAGCCCCATTCCATGCGAGTACTCCTCCGCCCTCAGATCGATTCCAGCCTTAGCGTGGCGCTGCGAAGACCTCTACCCCTGAAGTTCACGCAACACTGCAGGATATGGAACATGCGACCCGACTGCCCGTTGATTCACCAGACCCGACTGAAATCAGAAGGAGCGACCCATGAAAAAGAAGACATTCACCCCGCTGAGCCAGCAGACCATCAATATGGAGCCGCGCCCGGTCAACACTGACCAGGTCGACGCGGTCATCAACTCGACCGAGCCGATGGACGCGAAAATGGAAAAACTGCGCGATATCCGACATCGCTTCAGCAACTGGGCCAGCCGCCAGAAAGAAACAGATGGCCGCCCGATGCTTCGTTATGTCGATGATGCCATCAAGCGCATCTACCATAATGGCGACCTTGCCCGGCTGCAGACGAGCTAGGGTTTCATTGCCTCCAACACGAAGGCCGCAGGAAATGATCCTGCGGCCTTTTTGCTGTGCGTCGTTATAGCGTGCGGCGGCTAACCGAGCTTGCAGACGCAGATCTTGTTGCCGTCAGGGTCGCGGAAATAGGCGCCGTAGAAGGTTGGCATGCGATTGCCAGGTTCGCCTTCATCCTTTGCGCCCAGCTCAATCGCTTTCTTGTAGACCTTGTCCACCGTAGCGTTGTCCGGCGCAGAGAGTGCCGGCATCACGCCATTGCCGCAGGAGGCGGCGTTCTCATCGTATGGGCCGCCAATGGCGAGCATGGGCTGACCGGGGCCGCTGCCATAGAAATATAGCCTGCCATTGTCGAAAACACGTTTTGCGCCGAGTTCCGGCATCAGGGCATCATAGAAGGCTTTCGCCTTTTCAACGTCGTTCGATCCAAGTGTCACATAAGCCAACATGGTCGTAATCCTCCTGTTTGTTGTCTGCCCCTCATCCAGCACGGCGGATTGCCGCGGACAAGGTCTGACGTAGCGCGAGTGCTTGACGTTCGCGTGACCGGGTGCTGCAAGGCAATCCGATAATTTAAATAGTTTGAGGAGTTCTCCATGTCCGATATCCGTTTCGATAACCGCGTTGCAATCGTCACCGGCGCCGGCGGTGGCCTTGGCCGCTGCCACGCGCTTGAGCTTGCGCGCCGCGGTGCGAAAGTGGTCGTCAACGACCTCGGCCCGAAAATGGATGGGTCCGGCGGTAGCTCGGACGCGGCCAATGACGTCGTCAAGGAAATCGAGGCGCTGGGCGGCGAGGCGATCGCCAATGGATCGTCAGTCGCAGACGAGGCTGGCGTCAAGAAGATGATCGACGACACCATGGCCAAATGGGGCCGCATCGACATCCTGATCGCCAATGCCGGCATCCTGCGCGACAAATCCTTCTCCAAGATGAGCGTGGCTGACATAAAGCTCGTTATCGACGTGCACCTGATCGGCAGCTTCCTGCCCGTCAAGGCCGCCTGGGACATCATGAAGGAGCAGAATTTCGGCCGTATCGTAGTCACGACTTCATCGACCGGCCTCTACGGCAATTTCGGCCAGGCCAATTACGGCGCAGCCAAGCTCGGCCTTGTCGGCATGATGAACACGCTGAAAATCGAAGGCGCCAAGAACAACATCAAGGTCAATGCGGTGTGCCCGGTTGCCGCCACGCAGATGACCGAAGGCCTGATGCCGCCGGAAGTTCTGGCGCAGCTTAAGCCGGAATATGTCTCTCCCGGCGTGATGAATCTCGTCAAGGATGATGCGCCGACCGGCATGGTGCTTTCGGCTGGCGCTGGCGTCTTCTCAATGGCAGAAATCGTGGAGACCAAAGGCGTCTTCGTCGGACGCGGCGATGAACTCACGGCCGAAGCGGTTGCCGCCAAGTGGGACCAGATCACCGACAAGTCAGTCCAGACCCATTTCAATATGGGCGGCGAGCACGGCCAGAATATCTTTGCGCGTCTCGCAGAGGCCACCAACGGCTAGGAAACGTGCATTGGGCCTTACAGTTTGTCCGGCGAGCGGGTTTCAGCTTGAAATCACTCGCCGGTCATGTCCCTAATGCAAAATCAACAGACGGGGGTCTGACATGCGTATTCTGATCTTGGCACTTTCACTTGGATGTCTCACGGCTTGCCAGCCAACGGGGCCAACGTCCGATCCGGCTGAACCTTCCGTTCCGGCTACAGAATCAACGCCTGCAGAGACGCCTGCGCCCCCTGCTCCGGCCCCGGATGCCGAAGGTGCCATGTGCGGCGGGATTGCCGCCATCCAGTGCCCGGCCGGCCTGTTCTGCAAGCATCCTGACGGACAGTGCCTCGAAGTCATGGACGGTGCTGGCACATGTGAGCCGATCCCGGAAATCTGCACGCAGGAATATGCGCCGGTGTGCGGCTGTGACGGGCAGACCTATCCGAATGCCTGCGTCGCTGCATCGGAGGGAGCAAGTGTTGCCGCCGAAGGCGAATGCGCCGCAAGCGATAACGAATAGGCTGCGAGCCGCCTAAAGCGCGGCCGACTTACCTGATCGCAAGAGCGGCAGAGGCTCCAGTATGGGCGTGTCACGAACGCTCCCGTCGGTGCCGATGCTGCGGATAACCTGGTCATCCCCTGCCTTGTTGAACGGCATGACCAGTGTTCCGCCGCGTGCGAGCTGTGAGGTCAGCGCTTCAGGCACACCCGATACCGCGCCCGTCAGAAGGATACGCTCGAAGGGCTGATGTTCCGGCCATCCATTCAGCCCGTCATCATATTTCAGCGTGACATTGTCGACTTTCAGCTCAAGCATCCGGGCGCGCACATCGTTGACGAGGCTCTGATACCGGTCAATCGCCCAGACATGCCGCCCGATCTGTGCCAGCAGCGCCGTCATGTATCCGCTGCCAGCCCCGACCAGAAGGATACGGTCTTCCTTGCCAGGCGTGGCCCGTAAGGCGCCGAGCAGCTGTGCCACGACAACAGGTTTTGGAATGGTCTGCCCGCACGGGATCGGCAGGGCGGTGTCCTCATAGGCAAGTTCTGCCAGCGCTGGATCAACGAAGACGGCCCGGTCAATCGTCTCCATGGCGGCCAGCACGGCATCGTCGCGAATGCCCTGCCGGCGGAGCAGCAGGATCAGCCGCGCGGCCCGGAATGGATCTGCGATCAGGTCGGCCATGAGGCTTTCAGCTGCTCCAGATAGCGATTGTGCGTCAGGTCGACGTGCAGCGGCGTCACGGAAATCCGGCCTTCATAGATCGCGCGCAGATCGGTGCCTTCCTGCGGCTTTGACAGGCGGCTGCGAAAGCCGATCCAGAAATAGTCATTGCCGCGCAGGTCCTCGCGGCGCTCGGTATGGATGATCGATTCGTCGCGAAAGCCCTGCCGGGTGATTTCAATACCGGCGACGTCATCGGGCTCGCGGTCCGGGAAGTTGACGTTCATCACGACATCATCCGGCCAGCCCTTCTCGATCAGCGGCCTGACGACTTTCGCACCCCAGGATTTCGCCGTCTCCCAGGGCAGCGAGGTGCGTTCACGAAAACCCAGCGCCTGGCTGAGCGCGATTGACGGAATGCCGAGATGCATCCCGAACATGGCGCCCGCAATCGTGCCTGAAAGACTGGTATCCTCAGCGATATTCTGTCCACGATTGACGCCGGAGAGGATAAGGTCGGGCTTGTCCTCCATCAGGTCATGCACGGCCAGCAGGACGCAATCGGTTGGCGTGCCCATCACAGCCCAGCACTTGTCGCGCACCATACGCGTGCGCACAGGCTGCGTCAGCGTGATCGAGCGGGACTGCCCCGACTGCTCGACCTCGGGCGCGGCGATCCAGATATCGTCTGACAATTCCCGCGCGATGGATTCCAGAACAGACAGGCCCGGCGCGTGGATGCCATCATCATTGGTGAGGAGGATTCTCAATCGACTGTTCCCGCTTGTGGCGCATCCTTCGACAGGCGCAGGATGAAGGTTGTTCTTGTTGCAGCCTCATGCTGGGCCTGTCGAAGCATGAAGCCAAGGGCGTTACGGCTCATCCGATGACCTCGAGCCCGCCCATATACGACTTCAGCACGTCAGGCACAGCGATCGTGCCGTCTTCCTGCTGGTAATTCTCCAGCACGGCAACGAGCGTTCTGCCCACCGCAAGGCCGGAGCCGTTGAGCGTGTGGACGAATTCAGGTTTCGGTTTCGGATTGTCCTCGGTCGCGGCCGGGCGCCAGCGGGCATTCATGCGGCGGGCCTGGAAGTCCCCGCAATAGGAACACGAACTGATCTCGCGATAAGTGTCCTGGCTCGGCAGCCAGACTTCGAGGTCATACGTCTTGCGCGCGCCAAAGCCCATGTCGCCGGTGCACAGCAGCATGCGGCGGTAAGGCAGTTCGAGGCGTTCGAGGATGGTCTCGGCGCATTTGGTCATACGCTCGAGCTCGGCAAGGCCCTCTTCTTCATCGCGGACGATGGAGACAAGCTCGACCTTGTTGAACTGGTGCAGGCGGATCATGCCGCGCGTATCCCGCCCTGCACTTCCAGCTTCGGAGCGGAAGCATGGCGTGTGCGCCGTCATCCGGCGCGGCATGGTGGCGGCGTCGAGGATGCTATCAGCGACGATGTTTGTCAGCGGCACTTCGGCCGTGGGGATGAGCCAGTAGGGCTCCTCCGTCTCGGCTTCTTCAAGCACGGCCTCCAGAACTTTCGTGACCGTCTCGCCCGAACGCTGCTCCACCCTTTGCTCAAAGTCTCCAGTTTTGAGCGCGGCGTGTAGCGTTTCTTCGCGCGCGCCTTGATCGCCCGCAAAATAGAAATCGCGGGTAAATTTTGGAAGCTGACCTGTACCTTTCATAGCATTGTTCTTGACCAGAATAGGCGGCGAACATTCGGTATAGCCATGCTCACCCGTCTGGACGTCCAGCATATAGTTCGCCAGCGCCCGCTCCAGCCGCGACAGTGCACCCGTCAGCAACACAAAGCGCGAGCCGGACATCTTCGCGGCCGTCTCGAAATCCATCAGGCCGAGGGCTTCGCCAAGGTCGGCATGGTCCTTCGGCTTGAAATTGAAACCGCGCGGAGCGCTCCAATGCTTCTCGGCGACATTGGCCTCTTCATCGGCGCCCTCCGGCACTTCGGGCAAAGGCAGGTTCGGCAAGTCGAACAGGATCTCGTCGAGCAGCTTGCGGGCTTCTTCTTCCTGCTCGCCGGCCGCCTCGATCGTTTCCTTGGCGGTGGCAACTTCAGCGCGCAGGCGCTCGAATTCGGCGTCGTCGCCCTTGGCCTTGGCCTGGCCGATCAACTTCGAGTTAGCATTCCGCGCGCTTTCAGCTTCCTGCTTGTCGGTCAGCGCCTGACGCAGCGCAGTATCGTGCGCGAGGATGTCATCCACCTTGTCGCCGAGGCCCGGTGCCTTGCGGTTCCATGCCTCGCGGAACTGGTCCGGATTATCTCGTATGGCGCGTATATCAAACATGCTGGCTCTGCCTTCGGAATTTCGAATTGCGGACCGCTCTAGACCAATTGGCCGCGCAGCGGAACCGGGTCAGTCGTCTCGGGCAGCTTCTTCTTCAGCGGCCTTCTTTTCCATCATCGAGACACAGATGATACTGATCTCGTAGAGGCAGAAGACAGGCACGGCGAGCATCACCTGCGAGATGAGGTCTGGCGGGGTAAACACGGCCGCGGCCACAAGGATGCCGACAATCGCGTATTTGCGGCCCTTGCGAAGTGAGTCCGTGCCGACAATGCCCGCCTTGCCCAGCAGGCTGAGCACGACCGGCAACTGGAAACTCAGACCAAAAGCCAGCATCAGTGCCATCACAAGCGACAGATATTCCGACACCTTGATTTGCGGTGTGATCTGCGCGACGCCCTCGCCGCCCTGCTGTTCAAAGGACAGGGCAAAGTTCGAGATCAGCGGCAGCATCACATAGTAAACGAACAGCGCCCCGATCACGAACAGGACAGGCGCGGCGATGAGGAATGGCAGGACAGCACCGCGCTCATTTTTATAGAGGCCCGGCGCGATGAAGGAATAAAGCTGCCAGCCAATGATCGGGAAAGCGAGGAACAGCCCCGCAAACAGGGCGAGCTTCAGCTGTACGAAAAAGACTTCGAGCGGCTGGGTGTAGATCAGGTTGAACTTGGTATCGCCGCGCTCGACCTCCGCGACATGGACAAGCGGCGCGAGCAGCCAGTTATAGAGCGGGCGCGCGAAGAAATAGCAAAGCAGGCTGGCGGCTGCGAGCGCGACGATGCACCAGATCAACCGGCCACGCAGCTCGATGAGATGGTCCAGCAAGGGCGCGCGGGAAGATTCCAGCTCGTCTTCATCATCCTTGATGTCGGGCCGCTCATCGGCCGGCATGTCACGGCTCATGTCGAGCTGGCTTTCTTTTCGGGCATGACGTCGGGCGCGGTCTCAGTCTCTGGTGTCTTTTCAGGCGTAAGCGGATCGCGGGTCACGGGCTTCGCGGCGACAGCTGGCTTGTCGTCTGCGGACTTGTCGCCCGAGGCAGGCGCCGCGTCTTCGGCCGCCTTCGTTTCACCCCTGGCCTTGTCGCCCATCATCACCTTGCGATTGATGTCCGCCTCGGTTTTCTTCATTTCATTGACGGCTTCGGAGAGCGCGTTGTCGCGGCGAAGATCTTCGATCTCCTTGCGCAATTCATCCAGCTCGGCCTGACGGGCAATATCATCGAATGCAGACTGGAATTCGCGCGCCATGGCTTTGCCCTTGGCCACGAACTGGCCAAGCTTGCGCATCATCATCGGCAGATCCTTCGGGCCGACCACGATCAGCGCGACGATGGCCACGAGCATGAACTCTGTGAATCCGAATTGCGGAAGCATGGGTCAGCCGGCCTCCCTAGCCTGGTTAGCTGGAGGTTTTCGACTTGTCCTTCTGAGGGGTCACATTGACCAGCTTGTCATCGTCGAGACTCTTGGTCTCGTCTTTGTCTTTCGTCTCTTCATCATCGTCGTTCAGCCCCGAGCGGAAGCTGCGAACACCTTTGGCCATATCGCCCATGATCGATGAAATACGCCCGCGGCCGCCAAACAGCAGCAATGCGACGACAAGTACGACAAGCAGTTGAACCGGTCCAACAGAGCCCATGATCTACCTCCAGTGAGGATTGCAGGCTTTAGACATAGTCAAACCGCCGGCAACTCTCAATCCTATCTCACTGGTGGCCTAGTCTTCCTCGTCCGCGCTGTCCATGAAATCTGTCACGAACGCGCCGCTTTCTGCATCATCTGACACGGTTTGCTCAGCATCGCCCACCGGCATGTCCATATCGCTGGCATCGAAGCCTTCAGGGACAACATCGGAGAGGAGGCCGCCAGCTTCCAGTTCGGCGCGGCCAGGCAGCACATCGAGGCTCTCAAGGCCAAAATGTTCCAGGAAATTATCGGTTGTGCCATAGGTGACCGGACGGCCGGGCGTCTTGCGGCGGCCCTTGATGCGGACCCAACCAGCTTCCATCAGCTGATCGACGGTGCCCTTGGACACGGCAACACCGCGCACCGCTTCAATCTCGGCGCGCGTGACAGGCTGGCCATAGGCGATAATCGCCATGGTTTCGAGGGCCGCCTGTGACAGCTTTTTCTGCTCATGGCGTTCCTCGACGAACAGGTAGGACAGGTCCTCCGCCGTCTGGAAGCGCCATTTGCCGGCAACCTCAACGAGGTTCACACCGCGATTGGCATAGGCCGCCTTGAGCGACATGAGCACCTGCGCGGCATCTGCTTCCTGCGGCAGGATCTCGGCAATCTGCTCGGCCGATAGCGGCTCACCCGCGGCAAACAGGACAGCCTCGGCCCGGCGCAGGGCTTCGGAACTTGCATCGACGCCAGCCTCAGTCGTTGCCGACAGGGCTTCGGCGGAGCGGCGATAGGCGAAGGAGAGCTGGCGCACCGCCTTGCGGATGTCCTCCGGTTCGTCATCAATCATGTCGTCGCTCATCTGAGGTATCGCGTTCATGCGTTAAGCCCTCCCCTGTCGTCTCGGTGGCCGCGCAGGAAGAGCGGCGAAAAATGCTGGTCCTGACGCACATCCACATCGCCATCGCGGACGAGTTCCAGTGCTGCAGAAAATACGCTGGCTGTAACAGAGCGCGGCGGGATATCGGCTGAAATATCGCTCATGCGGGCGCGCAACTGATCGAGACTTGCCCAGTCATCGATCAGCTTGCTGAGGCTTTTCAGTGAATCGCGGGCGTTTTCAAGCGGCAGGACAAACTGGTGTTCAACCTTGTGCGGCGCTGCTTCCTCGCGGCGCTGGCGGATCGAGCCAAAGGCCTGCATCAGGTGCCAGAGCGTTGTATCGTATTCGGTCTGCTTGATGACGCGTGGCTTTTCCGGAGCGCCGCGCACGAACACGTCGCGGCCAAGATGGGCAAGCTCCATCATCTGCTCGCCAGCTTCGCGCATCGCATCGAGACGCTTCAGCCGGAACGCCAGCCGCGCGGCCATTTCCTCGCCGTCAATCTCGTCATTCGCGGCCTTTTCCGGCTTCGGCAGCAGGAGACGCGACTTGATGAAAGCCAGCCACGCCGCCATGAGAAGGTAATCGGCAGCGAGATCTATCCGCTTCTGGCGGGCATCCTCGATGAAGCCGATATACTGGTTTGCCAGTTCCAGCATCGAAACCTTGAGCAGGTCGACCTTCTGACGGCGGGCAAGGTCAAGCAACAGGTGGAGCGGGCCTTCATAGCCATCCAGGTCAACCGAGAACATGTCCTCGGCTTCGACATCTTCCTGTTCGAGCAGGTCATTGGAGACGAGTTCAAGGCTCATGCGAGCGCACTTCCGGTCAGCGCCCTGAAGCGCGCCCAGCCGGCGGCGGCGTCAAAATCCTGTTCGTGCTGGGCGGCCGATTCAGCTGCCTGCGCGCGTTCCAGCGCCTTGCCAGACAGCGGCGGCGCGGCCTCGGCCACTTCCGTCATCTCGGCCAGGATAGCATCGGCATCTTTCAGGAAGCCTGAGCAATGCAGCAGCATATCGCAGCCCGCCCCAATCGAAGCGTGCGCGCGGTCTGTCAGAGAGCCCCCCAGGGCGTTCATGCCAAGATCGTCTGTCATCAGGAGGCCATCAAACCCGATTCGCTCTCGAATGACTTCCTGAATCATCCGTGGGGATACAGTTGCGGCCCGTCCGGCGTCATAATGATCGTAGGCAATATGCGCCGTCATCGCCATTGGCGCATCGGCAACATGGGCGAAAGCTTCAAAGTCGGACGCGAGTTCATTATCGCCTGCCGACACGCGCGGCAGTTCCAGATGGCTGTCGGCCATCGAGCGGCCATGCCCCGGTATATGCTTGATGACTCCAGCCACGCCGCCATCCTGCAGGCCTTTCAGGGCCGTCTTGGCCAGGAGGCCGACTTTCTCCGGGTCAGTCCCGAAGGCGCGGTCTCCGATAACGTCGTGCGCGCCGGGTTGCGGGATGTCACAGACAGGCGAACAGTCAGCGTGAATTCCCATGCTGGCAAGCTCATGGGCGATCAGCCGGTGGCCGAGCCAGGTCGCTTCCAGTCCGGCTTCTGCGTCCTCGTCGAACAGGTCGCCATAGACATGACCCGCCGGGAAAAGCGGCCATTCCGGCGCTTTCAGCCGCGCGACACGCCCACCTTCCTGATCAATGAAAATGAGGATCTGGCGGCCGACCGCCGACCAGATATCCTGCACCAGCTGGGTGACCTGCGCGCGGTTGTGACAGGAACGTCCCATCAGGATGACGCCCCATGGCTTATGCTTTGACAGCAGGGCCGCCTCGCCCCGCAGCAGGTTCGCGCCTGCGACGCTCAGGATGCAGGCCTTGTTCGTCATACGTTGTCCTGCACCACGATGCAGTCACCCCCCTTGGCTTTCAGCGCAGCGCAGAAGTCCGCGGCAGTTTCACGCGTGCCGAACGCGCCAGCGCGCAGACGGTAAAACACGCCCTTCGCGCCGAGGTCAGCCCGCTCAATGGACATGCTCGCCCCCTCGAAAATATCGGGATTGGACCGGCGGGCCCGCTTCCAGGCTTCTGTCGCGGCATCCTCGCTGCGCAGAGCTGATATCTGAACAAGATAATCGCCGCCGGACACGAAGGCAAACCTCGACGCGTGGGCCGCTGGCAGCGTCTCGGGAAGCCTCAGCGCAGACGGAGCGGCGGCTGTTTCGGCAGCCTCAGTCGGGGACGGCGGAAGCGATTCGGTGGGCTCTGGCGCGACTGTCTCGCTTTCGCTTTCCAGCGGCGCGGTCGGTTCGGTGATGCTACGCTCAGGCGTTGCGGACGGGCGCAAATCCTGCGGTGGCCCGCCGCGCAGGTAACCATTGGTGGAGCTGGCGACCTTGGTCGGCTCGGGCTGGCGTTCGCTGCCATCGAGTGCGTCATACAGCCTGCGGTCCAGGTCTTCGATCTGGATGCCGCCGCGATCATCGGGGACGCGCTTATAGGGCTGGGCTTCTGCGACAACCATCGGCAAGGCCCCATCCTGCGGGCGCACGCCCTGCCGGTAGGTGTTCCACACGACTGCGCCAAACACGACCAGCACGCCGAGCGCCAGCGTCAGGATCAATGGTCCACGCGCTGTTTCGTCGTCACGAACCTCAAAGCCGCGATATTCTTCCTCGTAAGGTCCCAGATCATGATCTCGATTGCGGTTGCTCATTCCGGTCATCTGCCCCTGATAGTAAAGTCTCTTTGGTTAAGATTAGGGCGGGTTTCGTTAACGATCATTGAATCAGCCTGACTGCAGCATGAACGCCAGTTTCAGATCATGCTCTCGAGATTGAACACCTTGCGATGAAGGTCGATCGCATAATTGTCCGTCATCCCGGCGATATAGTCACAGACAAGCCGGGCACGCCGGTCACGCGGGGCCTGTTCGGCATCCTGGCGCAGTGGCGGCGGCAGGATGTCAGGCTCGTCGAGAAACAGTTCGAACAGCTCTTTCAACACGCGCTTGGCCTGGCTGCGCATGCGGTTGACCTTGTAATGCTTGTACATCCGCTCGAACAGGAACGCCCGGAGTGCACGCTGCTGTGCGTCAAACTCTTGCGAAAAGGCAACGAGCGGCTCCGGCAGGGCGCGCACTTCGGCCGCCGACTGGGGATTGTATTTTGCCACCCGGGCCTGCGTCTCGCCAATCAGGTCATCGATCCACAGGCCAATCAGCCGCCGCACGGCCTCATAGACGGTGCGCTGCGTATCAAGCACCGGATGCTCGATACGGACGCCTTTGAAGACGTCTCCGACAAGGGGGAGATGCAGCATGTCATCAATGGTGAACAGCCCGGCGGTAATGCCGTCATCAATGTCGTGATTATTGTAGGCAATGTCATCCGCCAGGGCCGCGATCTGCGCTTCCGGGCCGGCAAACTGGTCGAGCTCCAGTTTATCCAGGTAAGGAAAATCACGGAACGCCGCCGGCAGGGAAGATAGCGGCGTGTCATGGGTCAACAGGGGGCCATTATGCTTGACCAGCCCCTCCAGCATTTCCCAAGTGAGGTTCAGGCCGTCAAATGTCGGATAGCGCTGTTCCAGACGGGTCACGACACGCAGGGTCTGGGCATTGTGATCGAACCCCTGGAACGCCTCCATGCTGGCGTCGAGCTGGTCTTCACCGGCATGGCCGAACGGCGGATGCCCGAGGTCGTGCGCCAGCGCCATGGCTTCGGCTAGGTCTTCATCGGTCCCGAGGCGGCGCGCAACAGACCGCGCGATCTGCGCCACTTCCAGTGAATGGGTCAGCCGTGTGCGGTAATGGTCGCCCTCATGAGCCACGAAAACCTGCGTTTTCTGCTTCAGACGGCGGAAACCGGAGGAGTGAATGATCCGGTCGCGATCGCGCTGAAACGGCGTGCGCGTTGCAGATTCCGGCTCATCGTGGAAGCGCCCGCGGGAATTTTCCCACATGGTCGCATACACGGCTCTCTTTTCTGGAAGCGCAGGCTTCCCTATCTTGTGAGGCATGAGCGACGTGACCCTTTCTGAAAATGCTGCCAAGCGCATTACGGCGATTCTGGCCAAACAGTCCGGCAAGGACTTCCTTCGTGTGTCAGTTGAAGGCGGCGGCTGTTCCGGCTTCTCCTACAAGTTTGATCTTGAAGACACAAAAAATGAAGATGACCTGCTTATCGAGCGTGACGGCGCGAAAGTGCTGGTCGACGAGATGAGCATGGAATTCATGCGCGGTTCGGAGATCGATTTTTCGACAGAGCTGATCGGCGCAGCCTTCAAGATCAACAATCCGAACGCCACCTCCGGCTGTGGCTGCGGGACGAGTTTCTCGCTTTAGGGCTTACCGGCTCCTGACACGCGCACCCGTTCGCCGATCTTCCAAGCCTGCATATCCTTAACCTCTGGAACGATGACAACCCGCACGAGTTGATCTTCGGCAAGCCGCCTTGGGGATATCCTTCCCTCTGGCGGAAAAAGCCCTTATCCAGGAGGATCAACATGACACACCCAAAATCCCTTATTCACCGCACAGCCGTCGCAGCAGCCGCGACAGCCGCCCTTTCATTTGCCGGCCTTTCCGCGCAGGCGGAGAGCCATAAAGAAGGCGAGCACATGGCAGAGAATGCCGAGCTGGAAGCCGAAGCCGCACAAGCGCTTCAGCAGTGCGGCACATTTGCTGAAAGTTGTGCGGCCAATATCGACACCGCTGCAGGCGTCCTGGTATTTCCTGAAGTGGTCAAGGCAAACCTAGTTGTCGGCGGTGCCGGCGGCGATGGTGTCCTGATGGTCGATAATGAAGTTCAGGGTTACTACAATATCGGCGAAGCCTCAGTTGGCGTCCAGGTCGGTATCGACGAATTTGCCATGGTCTATGTGTTCCAGGATCAGGAAACGCTTGATGAGCTGATCGACGGTGACAAGTGGGAACTTGGCGCAGCCGCTGGTGCAACCGTTGTCGATGCCAATGCCGACGCAATGGCAACCACAGGTGATCCGGCCATCTACATCTTCGATGCTGAAGGCCTTAATGCCGAGCTGAGTGTCAGCGCGCTCCGCATCTGGGAAGAAGACCATGACGACATGAACATGGACCACGACGACATGGACGATGAAATGGATCTCGATGACGATGATGATATGGACGACATGAATTAAGGACGTCCCGTCTTTCAGAGCCTTTGGAAGGCGCCCTTTGCTAGGGCGCCTTCTTTTTTGGTATGCCTCTTCCCTTCCCCAGCGTCGCTCTCCTAGATCAGTCCCGTAACAGGGAGACCGGACATGGACGTTTCGCAGGCCGTCAATCAGCGCATTTCGACGCGCGCCTTTCTCGATAAACAGATCTCGGAAGCTGAGGTCCGCGACTGGCTGGAAACGGCCCAGCGCGCACCGTCAGGTGGCAATTTACAGCCATGGCGGGTCATCGCGCTGGCAGGCGATGCAAAGCAGGCCGTGATCGATCTGGCCCAGGCGACACTCGCCTCCAGTCCGAAAGGCGAGCCCACCGACCGCTCGATCTATCCCAAAGACCTCTGGGAGCCGCATGAGGCCCGCCGCCGCAAGGTTGGCGAGATGATGTATGAAAAACTCGAAATCCCACGTGAGAACCGGCCCGCCCGCATCCAGTGGTTCGCGCGAAACTTCCGATTCTTCGATGCGCCGCTAGCCGTTTTCTTCGTCATTGATGAGCGCATGGGCCACGGCCAGTGGGCGCATACCGGCATGTATATGCAGACGCTGGCGCTGCTCGCCGAAGAGCGCGGCTGGGGCACCTGCATGCAGGAATGCTGGGGCATGCTACGCCCGACACTGAAACAGCACTTCCAGCTTGGCGACAGCGAAATGGTCTATTGCGGCATGTCGGTCGGCTATCCAGACCCGGACCACCCCGTAAATGCCCTGCGCTCCGAACGGGCAGACCTTTCAGAGATTGCCATTTTGAAAGGCTTCTAAAAAACCGCGCGTCCGCCGCATTCCGGCCCCAGATGCTCTCCAGTCTCACGGCCATGAGAACGCGGAGAGAGATCATGTCGGGCCTCACTTTCCTGCCGCTGGCATCCAACAATCTCGGTTGGCCTGCCTTTCCGGATGCCACGCGACTGGTCGCGGCCGCGCGCCGGCAGGTCGGTGTGACCGTGGACTATGACCCGGCCTATATCCGGCTTGCCTATCCCGGCGGTGACGTGCCGCGAACAAGCGGTGTGTGTGTCGATGTTGTTATCCGCGCTTACCGCGATGCGTTCGGCTTTGATTTCCAGTCTTCCGTCCACGAAGACATGATGGCAGATTTCGGCGCCTATCCGAGGACATGGGGCCTGACGCGCACCGACCGCAACATAGACCATCGCCGCGTGCCCAATCTGGAAACATGGCTCGGCCGCCACGCTGAGGAATTGCCCGCAAACGACTGGAAACCCGGTGACCTGCTGACCTGCCGGGTCGATGACACCCTGCCTCATATCGCCATCGTTTCCGACAGGTCGACCGATTGGGGCGAACCGCTCGTGCTGCACAATATCGGCCTCGGCGCACGCGAGGAACGGATCATCGGGCGCTTCGGACATGAACGGAGATTCCGGTTCTATCCGGACCGCGTTTGAGGCCAGCGGTCAACGCGCCTAGTGTTTCCAGTTCCTGGGTGGTTGCCCATGCTTGCCGGTCTTGGAGAATTTCGCTTCCTCCGCCCGGTTTCGCACCTGCAGGTTCAGCAGAACCGCCTTGAACGGCGGCAGGAGGATCGCCGCCAGCCCGATCATCGCTGACAGCAAGAGCGCCCAGAGCAGGATTTTCACCGCAAGCCCGGTCTCGACCACCGGAAGAATGAAGTAGAACGGCGCGAACAGCACCATGATCAGGAAACCCACAAAGAAGGCCGGCCCGTCCGCTGTGTCAGCAACCGTCAGGTCCTGCCCGCAGGCCGGACACGCATCACGGAACTTCAGATAACGGCGAAACAGGCTGCCTTCGCCGCAGCGCCCGCAGCGAAGCCTCAGACCGGACCGGATAGGATGTTCATACATGCATTATGATATGGGCCCCTGCCCACGCTTGCGGGATGCGACGCGCGGGCGCAGGGCCAGGACTGCTCAGCGTGGTGGCAGATAGTCGTCAAGCTCTGGCGAGACCGGAGCCGACGCCCAGGCGACCGCTGCCTGCAAGGAAGCAGCCTTGAGATAGCCGGAGTCACTGGTTGATGTCTTGTATCCCATCCAGGGCCGACCACCGGACGGCTTCTGCACGAATGAAAGCCGCGTTTCAGGATCAAGCGCCAGCAGCGAGGCACCCGTAGCGGCATCAAGTGCAAAAACGGAATTGCCGAAAAATTCGCTATCACCCGTCTTTTCGACCATGGTGAGCGCAATCGGCTGCATGTCTGCGGACCTGATTTCGAAGGCGTCCGGCCAGCCTGAGATCGAGACGCGCCAGCTGCCATCCTTGCCGATCACAACGCGGGCATGATTGCCCATCATTGAAGGCGAACTCAGCCCGAAGGTCGCGACATTGCCTGTCTCGCTTCCGCTCCGGTAGGCATCAACGCCAAACTCGTCGAGGTCCGTGCGGCCAAAATACTTATAGGCCGTCCACTCACCAAAATTGTCGAGGCTGGTCTTCTCGCCGGACGCCTGCTTTTCACGCAGGGACAGGCGGCCGGCATAACGCGAAATACCGGAGATAAGCGGGTCATAACCGACCGTGGTGCAATTTTGCGTTATGGCATCCACGGTGCCTGCGATATATTGCTCATAGGTCGCCTTCAGCGGGGACCCTTCATATTTTGCGTCAACCATGGCGCGCACTGCATCCATATTGGTACGGCTCACCTTGTAGTCGCCGGTATCGATGCCGCAGCTCGTGACCTCTGCCGGCATTGTGCCCGGCGCTGCCAGCATGGCATCGGCCATAAGCAGCGCCTGGTCGACATTTGCCAGTTCGGCCGGACTGTCAGCGCGAGTCAGACAGCCATCCCAGGCGTCATGGGCCGCATCTGTCAGGCGAGCATCCTCTGCATCCACATCAGAAGCCGCGAGGCGCGATACGAGATAGCGTCTTGCTTGTAATTTCAGTTTTTCGAGCGTGACGGCCTGCATGGCATTTGCGACCTGGCACTTTTCATTGATCGCCAGCGTATAGGTCGAATACATGAATATGGTCAGGTTTGGATCCTGCTGGCGCGCGTCGGCAACTTGCAAGGGAGCGATGGCTGACAGCCCGGCGGCGGTCAGGGCAAGGATGTATTTTTTCAACTTTATTCCCCACGAACTGAAAATTCCGGCAGCAATCTAACAGCGATTTGTGGCGTGATTACAAGACCTTTGACTACCCTTGCGGAAGCGCACTAGGTTCGCCGCTGAAAAACAGAACCGGGAGAGACGCCATGGAATTTGAAGACGTTGTACGCGGCCGGCGAAGCATTCGTGGCTATCTCGACAAACCGGTGCCGAAAGCGCTGATCCGGGAGATTCTCGAGATAGCGATGCGCGCACCGACTTCACTGAATACCCAGCCATGGAATTTCTATGTCGTGACAGGCGACGTGCTGGACAGGATCCGGGCTGGCAATGTCGAACGCAACCTGGCGGGCGTGCCCCACAGCCGCGAATTCCGCATGGGACCAGACTATGCCGGCGAGCATCGTGAACGCCAGATCGGCATCGCCAAGCAGCTCTTCTCAGTGATGGGCATTGAGCGCCACGACAAGGAAGCGCGGATGGGCTGGGTCCTTCGCGGCTTCCGCCAGTTCGATGCACCCGTCTCGATCGTGATCACCTATGACAAGTCCATCCAGGGCAGCGACATCGCGCCCTTCGATTGCGGCGGCGTCGTAAATTGCCTCGTGAACACGGCCTGGGACCGGGGACTCGGCTGCGTGATCAACTCACAAGGCATCATGCAGAGCCCGGTGGTGCGCGAACATGCAAAAATTCCGGAGACCCAGGTCATCCAGACCTGCGTCGCCATGGGCTGGCCAGATGACAGCTTTCCCGCCAACAGTGTTGTTTCAACACGGAAATCTGTCGATGAGGCGGCGACCTTTGTCGGCTTTGACGACTGACACGAAACCGCAGGCCTCTTTTGTATTCAAAGCGTGTAAAATTCTGCTGGACGGCGCTGAATATTAGCCTCAGAATTACAAGTTGATGAGCCGGCAGCCCGTCAAAGGCTGACCTGACGAACGGGAATGCAGCCGGTTTGCGCGCCGGCATTGGAAAGTGCTTGGAGAACAATTGAGCGCAGTGTCAGATGTAGATCAGACCTACACAATCCGATTTTCAGTTTATGGAATCGGCCTGGCCTCAATTATTCTTGTGCTCGCCCTATGCGTCCTGATTGGCGGATGGACGTTCCACCTACCGGCCTTCCGGCGCATCATTCCCGGATATGCGGCGATGGTACCGAGTACAGCGCTAAGTTTCATGGGCGTATCGATCGCCATCATCCTCGCATTTCGTGCCCGGCAGTCCGATGAAACGCCCGTCGCCATAAGAGTACTGGCTGCGCTCGTCGGCGCTGTTGCCATCTTCGACCTGCTGGTCATCGGGCTGACCGCCTCAAACGGGATCGACCAGTTCATTCACCCGACATTTGAAGGCTTCCGGAGCGACAGCATGGCGATCGCGACCGCGACCTCCTTTGCGCTCGCGGCCATCTGCCTTCTGAGGCTTGAACGGAGCCGGCTTGCACCGGACCTGGTTTTCACTACGTGCGCCACCATCGGCCTTGCCCTGTCTGCGATTGCGCTGACGGGATACGCCTTTGACACTGCCGCGCTGTATGAAATCTCGCTGTTCACGGCGATGGCCCTGCACACGGCCCTGGCCTTCCTCGTCATGTTTGCCTGCCTGCTCATGCTGAGGCCGCACACGGGCTGGATGGCCATTCTGACAGGGCGGGGCGGCGGCAGTGAAAGTGCCCGGCGGCTGATCCCCGTGGTCATCGGCCTGCCATTCGTGCTGTGCCTGCTGGCGCTGTGGGCGACACAATCTGGCCTCGTCGATTTCAATTTCCGACTCAGCCTCCTTGCCATCGTCATGATGGCTCTGCTGTCCAGCTCCGTCTTCCGGCGAGCCTATGTCCAGAACCGGATCGAGGCGGAACTGAGGTCCACCATCAATGACCGGGAATTACTGCTGCGCGAAGTCTTCCACCGCGTGAAGAACAATCTCCAGATGACGACAAGCCTGCTTCGGATGGGACAACGCCAGACCGATGACCCGGAAGCGCTCAGCACGCTTGCGACGACGATCAAGCGGGTCGAAGCCATCGGGAATGTCCATCGCATCCTGATTTCGGCGCCGGTTCCTTCCAACGTTCGCGCGAGCGAGTTCATCGATGAGGTTGTACCCAATATAATCGCCGGCCTCGTCAGCGCAGGCCAGATCGACCTGATCGACGTGAAGACCGATGTCGGGGACTTCACCCTGCACATCGACAAGGCTGTGACGATCGGCCTCCTGATCAATGAATTGCTGACGAACGCCCTGCAGCATGCCTACCCGCGCGACGGACGCGGCCAGGTAAGGATCAGCTTCCACAAATCAGAAGATGGATCGGCGGTTCTCGAACTCAGCGACCGCGGCGTCGGCTTCGACGCAGGGACGGCGCAGGGTGACGGGCTCCGGATCACAGAGGCGCTGGTCGGCCAGCTACGCGCCAGATGGACCGTATCTCATCAGGGCGGGACAGCTCACAGGATTGAAATCCCGGCATTTTCGCTGGACGGAGCAAAACATGACTAGGTCAGTTGTGGTAATTGAAGATGAATTCCTGATCGCCGAAGACTTCATGGCAATGTGCGAGGATATCGGCCTGAAAGTCCTCGGACATGCGGCGACCGCAGATGAGGCCGAAGCGCTGATCCTAGGGACGAAGCCCGACTATGTGCTCATGGATGTCAGGATCCAGGGCACGCGTGATGGTGTGGATGTCGCTGCTGAAGTGCGAAAGACACTTGAGCAGACCCGGATCATCTACATCACCGGGTCAAACGAGCCGAAGACCATCAAGCGCATGAAGTCCGATCGCCCGCATGCCATACTTGCCAAACCGGTCAGCTTTGACGCCTTCAGAGACGCCTTCAACTGAAGGACAGGCCCGAGAAAGGTGAAGCTTTTATCGTACTTTCTGATTTCATGCAGGTTACCGGTCCAGCGTCTATCACGCGTCAGACCTTGCCGCTCATGATTGCCCGCATCACGCAGAGGCGGCGCGCCATGCGGCTCGGCGGACTGTCCTTGCCGTAAAGCCGGCGCAGGCGAAGATGGGCCAGTGCCGGGCGGATCGCCTTTGGAACAGTTGGGACGACAGGACCATATCCGACACTCTCGCCGCGCCTCAGAGCGGCAACATGCGGGGCGAGTACGGCAATGTGCGGTCCCCAGCCATGCGCATCCGCCAGCACACGCGCCGCTGTCGCCGTCAGCAGGCCTTCGGGCTGCTGCGAGCGGTCGGCGGCTTCGAACGCGTCTTCATACTGATCGACCAGCCTGTTCAGCGCGTCGAGGCGATAGCGCCCTTCTGCCAGCATGTCTGCCAGCGCACCGACCACATCATGCGCGCGAGGCGTCTCGCCGCGCTCCAGCTCTTCCAGCGCATCACGCCACCACTGGAAGCGGATCGCACCAAGATGCGGCTCGGTCACGACGACACGGATACGGGCGAGTTCATAGGCAAATGCATAAAGCGCGATAAGCGCCCGGCGCGCTCGCTTCGGTGCATATCGGGACGACAACCAGCGGTCTTCGTCGCCCTTTTGCATACGTTCATCAATATTTGCCCAAATTTCCGGACTTGTGAGGGTAGCAGACTTCTTCATGGAACCCATATGATCAGCGACGCGCTAAAAAACTATACAAACCAAATGCAAGGAGCGACACCATGGCATTCGACCTACCACCCCTTCCCTATTCACGGGATGCGCTGGCCCCACACATTTCAGAAGAGACGCTGAATTACCACTATGGAAAACACCATCAGGCCTACGTCACGAACCTAAACAAGCTGATCGAAGGCACGGACCTTGCCGACGCCCCGCTTGAGAAGATCATCGTGGAGGCTTCGAAGGACAGTTCCAAGGCTGGCCTGTTCAATAATGCGGCCCAGGTCTGGAACCACACGTTCTACTGGCACTCGATGAAACCGGGCGGCGGCGGCAAGCCGAGCGGCGCGATCGCAGACAAGATCGACGCCGATTTCGGCTCCTACGACAAGTTCGCTGAAGAGTTCAAGGCAGCTGGTGGCGGACAGTTCGGCTCAGGCTGGGCATGGCTGGTCCTGAAAGACGGCAAGCTCGCCATCCGCAAGACGCCAAATGCCGAGACCCCGGTCACTGAAGAAGGCGCAACCCCGCTTCTGACGATGGACGTCTGGGAACACGCCTACTATCTCGATTACCAGAATTCGCGCCCGAACTACATGGGTGCCTTCATCGAGAATCTGATCAATTGGGACTTCGTCAACCAGAACCTGGCTGATGCTTCCTGATCACACCTGAACACACCAAGTGAAGAGCCCGCCTAGTCTGGCGGGCTTTTCTGTATTATGTGCACCGCAACACTTGGCTCGGCATTTGATTCGAGCCCCCGTTCGGTGCGCGCCATTTTTCCGGCCCGCACAATATATGCTTCCGGAAAGACTGATTTGACCGAAATTAAAACGACATTCGCCGCCCTGGGCCTAGGCCCCAAAATTCTCCAGGCCATCGAAGAAGCCGGCTATGATACGCCGACACCGATCCAGGCCGAAGCCATCCCCCATGTCCTGCTCGGCGGTGACCTGACCGGGATCGCCCAGACGGGCACCGGCAAAACCGCTGCATTCGTGCTGCCGATGATCCATCGCCTCGAACAGGGCCGCGCCCGCGCCCGGATGCCTCGCACGCTGATCCTCGCGCCGACTCGTGAACTCGCCGCCCAGGTCGCCGAGAACTTCGAGAAATACGGCAAACACCTGAAACTGAATATGGCCCTGCTGATCGGCGGCGTCTCGTTCAAGGACCAGGAACAGAAGCTCATGCGCGGTGTCGACGTGCTGATCGCAACGCCGGGCCGCCTGATTGACCAGTTCGAGCGCGGCAAGATCCTTCTTACCGGTGTTGAAATCCTCGTCATCGACGAAGCGGACCGGATGCTCGACATGGGCTTCATTCCCGACATCGAGAAAATCTGCGCCCTGCTGCCACCGCGTCACCAGACCCTGCTCTTCTCGGCCACGATGCCGCCAGAGATCAACAAGCTCGCCAAGACATTCCAGAAAAACCCGAAACGGGTTGAAGTGGCCAGCCAGTCCCAGACGGCTGAAACCATCACCCAGTATGTGGTTCACATCGCGCGTAATGATGACAAGGCCAAGCGGACAGCGCTGCGCCGGATCATCGAGAACCGGGAAGTGAAGAACGGCATCGTTTTCTGCAACCGCAAGCGCGAAGTCGATATCGTCGTCAAATCCCTGAACAAGCACGGCTTTGATGCCGCCGCGATCCATGGTGACCTGCCACAGGCCTATCGGACGCAAACGCTCGACCGTTTCCGCGAAGGTGACCTGAAGCTGCTTGTCGCCTCCGAAGTCGCGGCCCGCGGGCTCGACGTGCCGGATGTCAGCCACGTCTTCAACTATGCCCCGCCGCCGAAAGACGAAGACTATGTCCACCGTATCGGCCGGACAGGCCGCGCCGGACGCAAGGGCGAAAGCGTAACGATTGTCAGCCCGTCGGACGAGAAGTCCTGGGCGGGCGTCGTACGCATGATCAAGATGGATGTAGAGACACTGGATCTCGAAGGCCTTGCCGAGGAAATCGAGAACCTGCCGGAAGATACAGGCCGCAGCCGGTCACGTCGTGGCAGTAGCCGCGATGGTGGCGGCCGGAGCGAGCGTGGCGGTCGGGGTGGTCGCAGCGGCGGACGCTCACGCAGCCGCGGCGGCGACAAGGGCGAACCGCACAGCGAAACATCCGCTGATACCAAGCCCGAAGCAAAGCCAGATGTGCCGTCCGGTGACAAGGCCGAAGCCCGGGACGAGCGCGCTTCCGGCGACAAGCCGCGATCCGAGAAGCCCCGTTCCGAGAAACGCGAACCGCGGGCTCGCAACAAGGACGGCGGCAAGTCCGGCGGACGCAATGACAAGCGCTCCAGGGACGATCTCGCACCCGCCTCAGATGGCGTTCGCGGTTTCGGCAATGAAGTGCCAGACTTCCTGAAACGCTAGATCAGCGTCGCACGGGGACTGTTCGGATTGAAGGCAGTGTGATCTTCGTCCATCCGCTCGACCTGCTTCGGGAAGCGAATAATAAAACGTGTCCCATCGGCACCTGACTGGCGCTCGACCGGTGTGCCGAGCGATCGCGTCAGCGAATTTATAAGAAGGGTTCCGATACCGCTGGCTGGCTCCTCGTCAGCACCGATCCCGACGCCATCATCAGAGACGGTGATGGTAATTTCCTCACCGGTGCCATCCATGGCCAGGCCGACCGTGCCGTGGTCACGACCTTCGAATGCATACTTGCAGGAGTTGGTGATCATCTCTGTTACGGCAAGGCAAAGCGAGACAGCCTTGCCGACAGGCAGGATGACAGTGCCCGATGTCTGGCATTCAAAGGTTATCCGCCCCTCGATGTCATAGGTATCGATGACCTGCCGGCTGAGCTCCGGCAGCAGGCGATTGCAATCGACGCGGTCATGTGTGCCCAGTTCGTACAGGCTGCGATGGGTCGAGGAAATCACGTCGATACGCTGGCGGGTTTGCTGCAACGCCTCACGGGCCTGTGGGTCGGTGACGGTCTGCAGGGGCAGAGAGACGATGGATGAGACGATCTGAAGGCTGTTGCGAACGCGGTGATTGACCTCGAACAGCAACACCTCTTTCAGGTGCAGCGCCTCTTTCAGTTGCATCTCGGCGTCATGGCGAAACGTATCATCCCGCATTGTCAGGACTGATCCGATCTGCGCCTTCTTCTCGTCAAGCACCGGGCGCGCCGATCCTACAGCGACAATCACAGACCCATCTGGCCGGCGGATTTTCCATGGCGCATCGACAATCGTCCGCCCGTGCATGACAGCCTGCGCAAGCGGTAGTTCCTCCGGCGGATAAGGCTCGTCATCCATCGTCAGTAACTCGTAGGTGACGCTGTACGCGTCTGGCGGCACGTCGAGTTTCACGCGGCCATGGATTTCCTCGGCAGCGCGATTGACCATTACGATCCGACCGTCAGCGTCGGTTACGATGATGCCTTCGCCCAGCTGGTCGAGCACAACAAGCTGGAATTTCTCTCTTGCATTGAGCATGGCGCTCCCCGGCGGCTGACCGCTAATGAGAGGCAAGCTAGAGCATCTTTCAAATGTTTCGAACCGCTGGCGCTATTTTTTAAGACGGCCAGCGACCTGCTTACGGAATTTCTCACCATAGGGCGGGCGGACAACGGCCAGCAGGTCTGCCCCGATCTGGGTGTAGACAGACTTGCGATGGCTGAACTCACGGAAGCCATCTATGCCGTGATAGCTACCCATGCCGGATGGGCCGACACCGCCAAATGGCAGGTCTTCCTGGGCCACGTGGAAGATGACGTCATTCACCGTCGCGCCGCCCGACGTCGTATTGTTGAGCACATAGTCACGTTCGCTCGCATCTTCCCCGAAATAATAAAGGCCCAGCGGACGTGGATGCGCGTTGACATAGTTCACCGCTTCCTGAGCCTCACCATAGGTCTTGATCGGCAGGATCGGCCCGAAGATTTCGTCCTGCATCACCTTCATGTCGTCGGTTGGATCGACAATGATATGTGGTGCCATCTTGTGATGCGGCTGCTGGGTGAAATTGTCCGATGCAGGATTGATCTCGATCACTTCGGCGCCCTTCTCGCGCGCATCGTCCAGATAGCTGTTGAGGCGGTCATAGTGGCGCTGGTTCACGACCGATGTGTAGTCGTCATTATCCTTGAGGCCGCTCGGATACATCGTCTCGACAGCCCTGGTCGCCGCCTGGACGAAATCTTTCGACTTCGATTTCGGCACAAAGGCGTAATCCGGCGCGAGACAGATTTGCCCGGCATTCAGCGTCTTGCCAGCCATGATCCGTTTGGCGGCTTTTTCCAGATCAGCTGATTCGCCAAGGATGACCGGCGACTTGCCACCCAACTCGAGCGTCAGCGGCACCAGATGGTCCGCTGCGGCCCGCATGACGTGATAGGCGATAGAGGTCGCCCCTGTAAAAACGAGATGATCGAAAGCCAGTTTGGAAAAGCCTGCGCCGACATCCGGCCCGCCCGTGCACACGGCAACTTCTTCTTCGGAGTAATATTCGCCGAGGAGTTTTTTCATCAGCTCCGATGTCTTCTCGGTGAATTCAGACGGCTTGATCATCGTGCGATTGCCCGCCGCGAATATTCCGGCCAGCGGGGTGAAAGTCAGGTTGACCGGGAAGTTCCACGGGCTGATCACGCCGACAACGCCCTTGGGCTGGAAGTGAATACGGGCCTTCGCGCCAAACATGTTGAGCGGGAATTCGGCGCTGCGCTTCTCAGGTTTCATCCACGATTTGACATTCTTCTTCGCGTATTTGAGCGCGCCGATAGAGCCGGCAATGTCAGTAAAGTTGGACTGGTCCATCGAGCGATGGCCGAAATCCTCACGCATCGCCTCGTTGAGGGCATTGCCATGGGTGACGAGCAGGTCGATCGACCGGTCGAGCCAGTCAATGCGTTTTTCGAGTGACGGTATACCGTCTCTCAGATGGGCAGCTTTCTGCTTGGCCAGAATGCTTCCCATATCCCCCGGTGTTCCACCTTCAAGTGCCATGCCTGTCTCCCAGATTATCTTTATAGACAGCATCATACCGGATATCGCCCCGCATCCAAAGATTGCCGCCACGTCACGGTTTTCAGCGGGGTCTTATCGGCTACATTCAGCTCAAATCCCCCAGGAGGAAACAGCCCGATGAGCTTTGAAAAAATCACCTATTCCGTTGAAGACGAGATTGCGATTCTCACTTTCAATGATCCGAAAACGATGAATGCCGCTGGTGTTGAGACAATCGATGAAATGAGTCTGGCACTCGAGCGTGCCGGTGATGAGGCCCGCTGCACCATTATTACCGCCAATGGGCGCGGTTTCTGCTCCGGTGCCAATCTCTCCGGAGATATGAATGGCGGCGGTGCGGGGCCGGCCCGCAAGCCGGATGCCGGACGCGAACTCGACCGGCTTTACAACCCGTTCATCAAGGCGATCCGTACCCACCCGCACCCTGTCATCACGGCGGTGAATGGCGCGGCCGCCGGCGTTGGCTGCTCGATTGCCTTGATGGGTGATTTCATTATCGCAGCCGAAAATGCCTATTTTCTCCAGGCCTTCCGCCGCATCGGACTGGTGCCGGATGGTGGCTCGACCTTTTTGCTGACACGGACGATCGGCCGGGCCCGTGCGATGGAAATGGCGCTCTTCGGAGAAAAAATCCCGGCCGCGCAGGCGCTGGACTGGGGACTGGTCAACCGTGTTGTTGCTGATGACAAACTGCTCGAGGAAGCCAAATCCTACGCCAAGAAACTTGCAGATGGGCCAACGACAGCCCTCTCGCTCATGCGCAACCTCTTCTGGGAAGCCGAAGACAATGACTTTGACAGCCAGCTGCAGTCTGAACGCTTCGCGCAGCGTACAGCCGGCCGTTCGCCTGATTTTGCAGAAGGTGTGAAGGCCTTCCTCGAGAAGCGCCCGGCAGACTTCCGCAAGGCGTAATTCCTAGCTGCTCAATGGCAGGCCAAGCCGGTAGACCCCTTTGAACGTGTCGGGGTCTGCCGGTTTTCCTTTGCGGTAGATCGCGATCTCGCCAGCCTTGGCGAGATATATGGCGCGCAGGCGCACCTCCCGCGTCATGCCTTGCCAGTTATCCTCCCGGAACACCCTGGCCACCTGCGACGGCTCCACCGTCTTGCCGGGCGGGCATTCAGAGACCAGACGCAGGATGATTTCATCCAGCGTCTCGGCTTTCTTCTTTTCCGGCTTCGGTGGCGGGGAAACGCTCACCAGTCGATCGAGGCGTAGACCAGCTGCTGGAATTGCGGCCGGATTGGATAACATCCTGACGGGATCATCTGCGTTGCCTGGATGGCGATGAGTTCTTCTTCATAGTCGATCCAGAAGAAGGTGTTGGCCAGACCGCCCCAGCTGAACGTGCCGAGTGAGCCGGGCTGCATGGTTTCTGCCACATTCACGATCACGCTGCCGCCAAGGCCAAAACCGTTGCCCTCCATGCGGGCTTCGGAGAACGTCTTGTCGCCCATCGTCTTGATTGTCTTGCCTTCCGGCAGATGGTTCTGGCGCATGAACTCGATGGTTTTCGGGCTCAGGATGCGGGCCCCGTCCAGCGCGCCGCCATGCAGCATCATCAGGCAGAAGCGATGATAGTCACGCAGCGTCGAGACGAGCCCGCCGCCCGCATTAAGCAGCGGTGGCTGGGAGCGGTAGGCGACTGATTCGTCGCCCGCGCCATCCGTCAGGTCGACCTTGCCGCTAACTGGGTCCTTGGCATAACACGCCATCAGCCGGCCGAGTTTTTCCTCTGGCACGTAGAAATCGGTATCCGGCATGTCCAGCGGCCCAAAGATCCGCTCCCGAAAAAACGTATCCAGTGTCTGACCGGACGCGACTTCCACAACGCGGCCGAGCACATCGGTGGAATGACCATAGTTCCAGCGTGTACCTGGGGAGAAAAGAAGCGGCAGTTTCGCCAGCCGCACACACATCTCTTCCAGCGTTTCATCCGGACGGCCAATTTTTTCCTGGCGATACAGCGCATCAACATCGTGTTGCTGGAGGAAACCGTATGTCAGCCCGGATGTATGCGTGAACAGGTCGCGCACCTCCATGGGCCGGTTCGGCTTGCGTGTCTCATAAGACTCAGCCGCCCCCTTCACCCAGACTTCAGTATCGGCAAATTCCGGAATGTAGTGCGACACTGGATGGTCGAGCCGGATCTTGCCTTCCTCGAACAGCATCATGGCCGCAACCGACGTGATCGGTTTCGTCATTGAATAGATGCGGAAGATGGTTTCCGGGTTGATCGGCTCGCCGCCACCCATTTCAGTGCGGCCACGATAGGCTTCGTGCACGACCTGGCCGTTGCGCGAGACAAGGGTGGCCATGCAGGGCAGCTTACCTGGATCGAGATATGACGTCGCGAAAAAGGACGGTATCTTCTTAAGCCGTTCGTCGTTCAGGCCGACATCAGACGCCTGTATTTCATCCTGCATAGTCATGATGGCGCAAGCCTCCCTGCCCTGATGTTATTGCACCTACAGAAGATCAGCCTTCGCTGCCTTCATCAACTCCCGTGCGATCACAATCTGCTGAATCTGCGATGTGCCTTCATACAGCCGGAAGATGCGGACATCCCGGTAGAAGCGTTCAATGCCATAATCGCTGATGTAGCCGGCACCGCCAAACACCTGCACGGCACGGTCAGCAACACGGCCGCAAGCCTCGGTGGCGAACAGCTTGGTGCTGGACGCCAGCATGGTGACGTTTTCGCCCGCATCGCGGCGGCGGGCTGCATCCATGATCATGCATCTGGCCGCATATGTTTCGGCCTGGCTGTCCGCCATCAGTGCCTGGACGAGTTGGTGCTGCGCGATCGGCTTGCCGAACTGTTCACGCTCCATGGCGTAATTGACCATCTCCTTGATGAGGCGTTCAGACGCGCCGGTTGCAACCGCTGAAATGTGCAGGCGCCCCTTGTCGAGGACACTCATCGCGACCTTGAAACCTTCGCCCTCTCCGGCAAGCATGTTCTCAGCCGGGACGCGGACATCATCGAAGATCACATCACAGACATGCGCGCCCTGCTGGCCCATCTTCTTTTCAGGGGCACCAACACTGAGACCCGGTGTATTCCGCTCCACCACAAACGCTGACACGCCCTTTGCGCCGGGCGTGTCCGGGTCTGTCCGCGCCATGACAGTAAATAGATCGGCCTTGTTGGCGTTTGTGATATACCGCTTGGTGCCGTTGAGGACATAGTGGTCGCCGTCGCGAATGGCTTTGGTCGACAGGCTGCCCGCGTCAGAGCCCGCCTCCGGCTCGGTCAGCGCAAAACTCGAAATAAGGTCGCCCGAGGCGATTCCCGGCAGGTATTTCTGTTTCTGCTCATCCGTTCCGAACAGGACGAGGGCCTGTGACCCGATGCCGATATTGGTACCTGCAACCGAACGGAATGCCGGCGATGTGCGGCCAAGCTCAAGCGCGACGAGGCACTCGGTTTCCATGTCGAGACCGAGCCCGCCAAACGCTTCCGGGACAGCAAGCCCAAACAGGCCAAGCTGCTTCATCTCATCGACGATCGTCTGAGGCACTTCATCGGTTTCACCAACCTGCGCTTCGAGCGGTATGCACTTCTCGGTTACGAAACGGCGAACCTGTTCGATCAACGCCTGACGGATTTCGGCATCGAATGCCATGAGAGCCTCCTATCATTATCTGTCTTCCAGCATACGCTTTGCGAGTAATTCTGTCGAAGCGCAAGGCTGCACCGCTTGGTATCCTCCCCTCATGCAGGCTAGAGGGGCAGGACGAGAAAACGGGAGAGACGAGATTGGCAGTTGAAATTGTAGCTGACGGCGAATTCAAGGGATGGTCGACATGGCCGGACGAGCCGTTCGAACACGATACGGCAGGCCCGTTCTATTTTCGCGTTGACAAGCTAGGCCCGGTCGCCGCCTTCCGCGCGGCCCGCAAGCATATGAATGCCGGCGGTGTCGTACATGGGGGCTGCCTCATGGCCTTTGCAGACTTCTCTCTTTTTGCCATCGCGCATGAGCAGCTGCACGGCGAATACGGCGTTACTGTTGCCTTCAACTCGGAATTCCTGTCAGGCCCGGCTGAAGGGGCCTATGTCGAAGCCCGCGGCGAAGTCTTGCGGTCGGGACGGTCCATCATTTTCGTGCGCGGCCTGATCACAGGAGATGGCAAGCCTTGCCTCAATTTTTCCGGCACCATCATGCGCCGTCCGAAAACGCCACCAGGCTGATCGGCCCCGCGCGGGAACGTTTCGGCACTGATCGTCGTTTGGTATGCATGAAAAAACAGCATCTGCTCCTGATCGCATCCGCCAGTGCACTTCTCGCGGCCTGCAGCCCCAGTGAACCCGACGTGCCGCTTGCGCCGTCCGACCCGGCGGCCGAAGACAGCAGCAGCCCAGCCTCCCCCCAGACTGCCGACACCTCGCCTGAAACTGGAATCCAGTCAGGGAATGAAGTCATGGACGCGGCAGATGAAAGCCTCAACGTTGAGGCGGCGCTGGCCGGGCCTGCGGCAGAAGGTGAATGGATCGAGCAGCCGAACTGGACAGGCTTTGGCCCGCCGGCCAGTGAAGCGGTCTTTACAATTCGCTGCGGTGAATACGGCATGGTCACGCTGACGCGTATGGTTGATGTTGACCCAGCGCGCCCCGTGAGCGGCGTCATCGCAACAGCTGAGCAGAGTGAAAACGGCTATTGGAAGGGTGAGGATGGGGCCACAATGCCGGCAGCGCATTTTGAATCCTATGCCAGCTCGCCCCTGTTTGAAGCCCTTGCGAGCGCCGACAAATTCGCTGTGCTGATCGAAGGCCAGCCGGATCTTGTGCTTCCCGGCAGCGATCTGATCTCTGCGCGGCTCGAGAGTTGCCGCGACCAGAATACGCCGTGATCTTCCCGCTCTGTCATTGACCTTGCCATTCAAGTGCTGAATCATCCGCCTTCGTCTGGATTTGGCCGGACGAACTGGGTGGGAAATTGTTATGACACTAAACGTACTCAGTGCGGGCTTCGGCCGCACTGGCACCATGTCGCTTAAGCTGGCACTCGAAGAAATTGGCTTCGGCCCATGTCATCACATGATCGAGGTTATCGAAAAGCCCATACCACAGGTGGCGCTCTGGAATGACGCGCTGGCCGGCAATCCGGATTTCAACGCCATATATGATGGCTACCAGTCTGCCGTGGACTGGCCAACAGCCGCGTTCTGGCGTGAATTGGCTGATGCCTATCCGGACGCCAAGATGATCCTGTCAACGCGCTCAGCCGAGAGCTGGTACAGCAGCATCTCTGAAACCATTCTCGCGGCTGTATGGGCGCCGGAGAAATGGCCTGCCCCGGCTGTCGAATGGTTCAAAATGGTCACCAAGGTTCTGGATCGCAGCTTCGGCGGCGCGCGCGACAAGGATGGCATCATCGCCGCCTACAATGCGAACGAAGCCGCCGTGAAAGCCACCATCCCCGCAGAGCGCCTCCTGGTGCATACGGCGAAGGATGGCTGGGGCCCACTCTGCGAATTTCTCGACGTACCGGTGCCGGAGACGCCTTATCCGCGCACCAACAGCAAGGAAGAATTCTTCCAGAAGATGAAAAAGGCGGACGATATGCCCTCAGCCCAGGCCTAGTAGCTTTTCGGCAGGCCGAGCACGCGTTCTGCGATAAAATTGAGGATCATCTCGCGGCTGACCGGGGCGATGCGGGCCAGCATGGCTTCGCGCATATAGCGCTCAACATGATACTCCTTGGCATAGCCCATGCCGCCATGCGTCAGGACCGCCGTTTCACACGCCTTGAAGCCAGCCTCGGTGCCGAGATATTTTGCGGCATTGGCTTCGGCGCCGCAATCGGCGCCCGCGTCATAGAGACCGGCCGCCTTGTAGGCGAGCAGTTCGGCGGCTTTCAGCTCAGCCCAGCTCTTCGCGAGAGGATGCTGGATGCCCTGATTCTGCCCGATCGGACGACCAAAGACAACGCGCTCCTGAGCATACTGTGTCGCCCGCTCCAGAGCCGCAAACCCGAGGCCAACAGACTCCACGGCAAAAAGCACGCGCTCCGGGTTGAGGCCTTGCAACAGGTATTTGAAACCCTGCCCCTCTTCCCCGATGAGGTGCTCCTTTGGCACTTCGAGGCCGTCGATATAGAGCATGTTGCACTCGACCGCCTTGCGGCCCATTTTCGGGATCGGCTTGGCGTCAATCTTGCCGCGGTCGAGATCAGTGTAGAAGAGCGACAGGCCGAGATAGGGCTTGGAGCACTCTTCCTTCGGCGTCGTGCGCGCGATGATCAGGATCTTGTCGGCCCGCTGCGCGCCGGTTGTCCAGATCTTGCGGCCATTGATCGTGTAGCCAGCATTCGTGCGCTCCGCTCTTGTTTCGAGGCTGGACGTGTCGAGACCGGAATTTGGCTCCGTCACGGCAAAGCACATCTTCTCCTCGCCAGAGATGATCTTCGGCAGGCTGTCACGCTTCAGCTCATTATTGCCGAATTTTTCCAGCGGCTTTGGCCCGAAGATGTTGAGGTGGATCGCAGACGCGCCTGAAAAGCCCGCGCCAGAGCGTGTTACGGTCTGCATCACAAGCGCCGCTTCAGTGAGGCCAAGGCCTGCGCCGCCATACTCTTCCGGGAAGGCAACGCCGAGCCAGCCGCCCTGCGCCATCGCATCGCAGAAGGCTTCCGGCCAGTCGCCCGTTTCATCGGTCTTCAGCCAGTACTCCTCGCCAAATTGCGAACACGTCTTTGCGACAGCGTCCTGGATAGCGAGCTGGTCTTCTGTCATCTGACCGATTGAATGCATGCGTAAGTCCTCCTGCGATGTGTCTTAGTCGCGCGATTTCCTGAAATCCAGCGTCAAGCCGTCGCTGCCATTCCACGTGTTGGCTGAAAAGCTTTCGATATCTGCGAAACTGTATGTCCTTCGACCGCATCGGCAATGAGTTTGGCCGTAACCGGCGCAAGCAGGATACCGTTCCGGTAATGCGCCGTAGCGACGAAATCGTCCTTGCCCTCGCCAAGGCGGCCGATCACGGGCAGGCCAGACGGTGCCAGCGGCCGGAGGCCCGACCATCTCTCGGATACCCTGGCCCCGGACAATGCCGGGCAGACAGCGCGCGCTTCCTGTAAAAGCGCATCCGTAGCCTTGTACGACACCTCGGCTGAAGCAAAGTCGGCTTCACTGGTCGCCCCGATCACGATCCGGTCGGCCTTGGGTACGATATATCCCCCGCCATACCGGATGACCTGCGTCGGACCGCCTGCCACCGGGTGCAGCGCCAACGCCTGGCCCTTGACCATATTCGAGACGCAAGTTTCCCGAGTGCCGCGCGCCCAGACAATGGCATCCACCTCGCCCGCAAGCGCTTCAATCTCGTCTCTCGTTTCCACCGCCTGTCGCACCAGCTTGCCACCGCCCCGCCCGATCGCCGCTTTCAGCGCCGTCAGCAGTTTGCGATTATCGACCTGGTGATCGGAGCAAAGCTGCAATGCGCTTCGTGCGCCGCCCACAATCAGGCCGTGGACCGGCCGGAAAACCTGTTTGCCGCCAGCCCGAAGCTGCTCGAACAGCGCGTCGAGACGGACAACCTCCTCGCCGGTTCGCGCAATGGCGAGTGTCGGGCGCGTATCATGACCAACCGGTAGCCCTGACGCCTCTCGTACCGCTCGCGCCCAATCGGGCCAATGGTCCGCGCTGGCGAAACACAGCGTCGACATGGCATCGTCGATCTGCCCACCATGCAGCATCAGCTCATAAGCCGGTGCGATCATTCCTGCGGCCGCCCAGCTGGTCGACTGGCTGATATCGGCTGGATCGAACAGCGTCACCCGCGCGCCGCGGCGCACCAGTTCAAACGCGCAGGACAGGCCGATCACGCCCGCGCCCGCAATCGCGACATGGCGACCTTCAGCTGTAGGAGACACGGTCTGAAACGTCATCGCGTCTATGTAGGCGACACATATGCGCATGAACAGCGCAGACGGGGCCACCATGTGTGCAATTTCACCCGCCTGAGACACTCTGACCTAGGCTAGTTGCGATTGCTTCTCATTTGTGATTAAGCGGGATCATGTTCGATTTCACTGGAAAAATTTCGGTTTTGGCGTTGGCTGGCATTCTCGCGGCATGCGCTCCCTCGACACCTGATGACACTGCAGAAAGCCCCGCTTCCGAGCCGGCTTCGAACGGCACCTTGCGCATTTATTCGGCCCGTCACTATGATTCAGACCGCCTGATGTATGAGGCGTTCGAGAAGCAGTCCGGGATCCGTGTGCTTTACCGTGAAGCCGGGGCCAACCAGTTGCTCGAAACCATGAAGGCCGAAGGCGCCGAAAGCCCGGCTGACCTGATCATCGCGTCAGATGCAGGCGCGCTCTGGCGGTTCGAGGATGCCGGTCTCACCCAGGCATTGCCTGAAGGCGAGTTTGAAAGCCGCATCCCTCCCCGCCTGCTAGAGCCGAGCCGTCAATGGGTCGGCCTCGCCCAGCGCGTGCGCGGCATCGCGTATGATGCAGACCGCATTTCCGCCGATCAGGTGGATGAATGGAAAAAACTCGCCGATCCATCGCTTGAAGGTGAAATTTGCGTACGCTCATCGACCAATATCTACAATCTGTCACTGATGGGCGAAATGATCGAGCGCTGGGGCGCAGAAGAAGCACAGGCCTGGGCAAATGGTGTAGTCGCCAATATGGCCCGCCAGCCACAAGGCGGCGACACTGACCAGATCCAGGCTGTCGCGGCCGGTCTGTGCAGCGTGGCCATCACCAATCACTATTACTGGGTTCGCATGGCTGAAAGCAGCGCCGCCTCTGAAAGCAGTGCGGCGGAAGCGGCGACCCTGCTATTCCCCACTTTCGGGCCGGACACAGGCGACCACGTCAATATTACCGGCGTCGCGCTGGCGGCACATTCGGACAATACCGATGCGGCCCTCCAGTTCATCGAATTCCTGCTGACCCCTGAAGGCCAGGCTCTGCTTGTGGACGAGACCAAGGAAATTCCGGTCAATCCTGATGCCCACCGTCCACAGGGTCTTGATCGTATTCCGGAGATCATGAACAGCGATATGCCGCTCAACACGTTTGGCGAGCATCAGTCCGAAGCGCAGCGGATCTTTGACGCGGCAGGCTGGAACTGATCTTTCCGCGCCAATGCAGCACAGCGCCACCTTCTCGTCCCGACTCAGGCACCTCAATCCTGTCGCGCTGACGACACTCGTCGCAGCCTGCCTGATCGGGGCACCTGTGCTTGCGGCGCTGATGACCGGCCTGATTGGCGGCGGCGGTGAGGCGTGGACCCATATCGTTTCGACGCAGCTGCTTGGCTACACGCTGACGACGCTCGGAGTAATCGCGCTGACGGCCTGCCTGATCCTGCTTTTTGCGGTTCCGGCCGCATGGTTTGTCAGCCTGTTCGACTTTCCAGGGCGCGGCTTTTTCGAATGGGCACTGATCCTGCCATTGGCGGCGCCGGGCTTCGTGCTGTCTTATGCCTGGGCTGATCTGACAGACGTTGCAGGCCCCCTGCAGAGCCTGCTGAGGGATGCCACGGGCCTGTCTGCGCGGGACTACTGGTTTCCAAGCCTCTACAGCGTTCCGGGCCTGTCTTTCGTGATGGCCTGCGCGCTCTTTCCCTATGCCTATCTGACGGCCCGGGCGGCCTTCACGAACCTCTCGCTCTGCACCATGGAGGCAGCGCGTAGCCTCGGTGCCTCACCGGGCCGTATCTTCCTGGAAGTGGCCTTGCCTGCCGCCCGCCCGGCCATCTTTGCCGGTCTTGCCCTCGCCCTGATGGAAACCGCAGCGGACTATGGCGCGGCCAGCTATCTTGGCGTGCAGACGCTCAGTGTCGGGATCTTCCGGGCCTGGCACAGCTTCAGTGAACCCGCCGTCGCCGCCCGCCTTGCCTTCCTACTGATCCTGATCGCCTTCGGCCTTCAATTTATTGAAAGGGCTGCCCGTGGGCACCGCGGCACCCAGCAGACCGCTACGCGCTGGCGCACACCGAAGCGCCAACGCCTCTCAGGCCCGCAAGGCTTGCTCGTGCTGGCCGGATGTATTGCCATCTCGCTCCTCACCTTTGTCCTCCCTGTCAGCCGCCTCATCTGGGTGAGCCTCGAAACAGGGCTTGGGCATGGACAGGTCTGGCGGCCATTCCTGAATTCCATCACGCTCGCCTTCATCGGCTCGCTCCTTGCCTTTACGCTTGCGCTCGCAGTTGTGATGGGCGCGCGGCAGAACCGGTTCAGCCAGCTGGTCGGACGCATCGCTGCCGGGGCCGGATATGCCGCGCCCGGTATCGTACTCGCGCTCGGGGCGCTGTTCATCCTGTCATGGACAAGCTTTTCCGTGGCTGGCCCCGCAGCGCTTGTCTTTCTTGTCTGGATATATGCCAGCCGGTTTACTGCCGCCGGCGCCGAACCGCTCAGCGCTGCCTTCGCCCGCGCACCGGCCAGCCTTGGCAATGCCGCCCGCAGCCTCGGTGCGAACCGGGTGCAGCGGCTTGTGAAAGTTGACCTGCCTGTTGCGATGTCTGGCGCAGCGGCGGCCTCCATCATACTGTTCGTGGAGATGCTGAAAGAACTTCCCGCCACGTTGATGCTGCGCCCGTTCAACTGGGACACGCTGGCCGTGCAGGCGAACGCCTATGCCAGCGATGAACGCCTTGCCGCAGCCACCCTGCCATCCCTCCTGATCACCGCCGCCGGGCTGGGCCCGGTCATCCTGCTGTCTATCCAGCTGACACGGGCGGGACAGTCCCGGGCTGCCGGATGAGCGATCAGTTGCCCCTTATCGCCGATGGCGTCACACGGCGCTATGCTGGCCGCGCTGTCGTCGAGCAGGCCTCGCTGACCCTGCAACCCGGCCAGATTACTGCGCTTCTTGGCCAGTCGGGGGCCGGCAAGTCGACCTTGCTACGCCTCTTTGCAGGGCTTGAGCAGGTTGATGATGGCGAGATCCGTCTTGGCGGGCGAACCATCTCGTCGACCTCCGCCCATGTCCCCGCCGAAGAGCGGTCAATCGGCCTGATCTTCCAGGACTTCGCGCTTTTCCCGCACCTGAACGCCATAGACAATGTCGGCTTTGGCCTGCGAGGCCAGTCGCGAGATGCCCGCCGCAAGACAGCCCTTGGCTGGCTTGACCGGATGGGCCTGTCGCATCGTGCCAAGGCCTATCCGCACCAATTGTCCGGCGGCGAACAGCAACGTGTCTCCATCGCGCGCGCTCTTGCGGCAAAGCCGGTCGCTATCCTGATGGACGAACCGTTCTCCGGCCTGGACCTTGCGCTGCGCAGTGAAGTCCGCGATGTCGCGCTCGCAGCAGTTGCGGAAGCTGGCATTCCGGCCCTCCTCGTCAGCCATGATGCATCCGAAGCGATGCGCGACGCCGACCGGATTGCCGTGATGCGGAACGGGATCATCCTGCAGGAGGAGACGCCCGAAGCGCTTTACCTGCAGCCCGCTTCCCTCGCCGTCGCCCGAGCGCTCGGCCCGTTGAATTCCGTGCCACGCAGCGCCCTGCCGCCTGACTGGCAGCAAATGCTCCCGGACGCCGGGATATACCAGTTGCGCCCCGAAGCGATCCAGCTGGATCCGGCATCGTCCACGCGACTGGTCGTGCACGCCTCGAAACGGACATCGACACTGGTCGAACTGGCGTTCGCGCTGCGCGATGGGACAATACTGAACGCCGTTACCATCGGACCGCTGCGCCCGGAAATTGGCGCGGAAGTGGGCGTCTCGCTTGCGCCGCAATTTGTGTTCAGCCTGCCTTCAGGTGCGGACTGACATTGCAGTGATCCTTGGGGCGATGTCTCGCCATCGCCGCAATCTTTCTTTACGGTCTGAGATATTCAGACAAGGCTCACTCATGACACTGCGCTTTTTCAAACCTCTCATGGTCGTCCTCATCGGCCTCGTCATGGCAGCATCAGCTTCGGCCCAGGGCCTGATACGCGACGCCGAGATCGAGAATACGCTGCGTGAATGGATGGACCCGATCCTCGAAGTTGCGGGCCTTAACCCGGACGATGTCGGCCTCTACATCATCAATGATCCAAGCCTTAACGCCTTCGTCGCCAACGGCCAGCGTATCCATTTGCATACCGGCCTGCTGATCGCGGCAGATACGCCCGGCCAGATCAAGGGCGTGATCGCTCACGAGACCTGCCACATCGCCTGCGGCCATTCGATTTCCCGCCAACGTGCGGCGGATATTGCAGGCCGTCCGGCACTCATCTCGATCGGTCTTGGTGTACTCGCCATCGCGGCAGGTGCTGGAGATGCCGGCGCAGCGCTTATCGCAAGCTCTCAGCAGTTTGCCGCCCTCAACTTCTTCGTCCACACCCGCGCCGAGGAAGCCACGGCTGATGCGGCAGCTGTCTCCTACCTTTCACAGCTCGGCCAGTCGCCAGCCGGCATCGTCGAATTCTTCGACAAGTTCCGCTATCAGGAAGTGCTCTCTGAAGCCCGCCGCCAGCCCTATTTCCGGTCTCACCCCCTCGCCTCCAACCGGATCCGCACGACGCGGGCGCTGGCAGAGGAAACCGGACTGATGGATGTCCCCCCCACGCCGGAAGCCCAACGCCAGTTCGACCTGATGCAGGCCAAGCTGATCGGCTTCATCGAACCGCTGGCCCGCGTCTACCAGGATTATCCGCCCGGCGATGATAGCGAAGCCGCCCGCTATGCCCGTGCCATTGCGTCCATGCAGTCGGCCGACATCACGACGACTTTGAAAGAAGTGGACTCCCTGCTCGAAGAGTTTCCGGAAAATCCTTATTACTGGGAACTGAAAGGCCAGGCCCTGTTCGAAATGGGCCGCGCCGCAGAATCAGTCGAACCGCACGCCAAGTCGCTGGAATTCCTGCCGGGTCATCCGCTGCTGCTGATCAACTATGCCCGCTCGCTCATTGCGCGCAATGAAGAGGGTGACCTTGATGCGGGTGAAGAGGCTTTGCGTGACGCGATCATCAAGGAGCCGGACAATTCTTTTGCATGGTCACAGCTTGCCATTGCACTCGAAAAACAGGGCAACCGGCCCGAGGCTGAGCTCGCCACCGCCGAGTCGGCCTACCATATCGGTGACTATCAGCGCGCCTATATTTTCGCGAGCCGCGCCCTCCAGGACCTGCCAAGCGACTCTTTCGAACATCGCCGGGCCAGCGACGTACGCAATGCGACCGACCCGGCCCTGCCGGAAAACAGGGACTATTGGCGCGCCGGACGTTAGACCCGCTCACAAGATTGTCAGCAGGTTCCCGGCGAATATTGATGGTCCGGCAACCAAATTCCTGTAACCAGACCTTCTATATGACAAGACTTACCGAGGACGACCTATGAACCGAACACTTGGCTCGCTGACCGCTGTCGCATTGATCACGCTGGCCCCTGCCTGCGCGCAAGGCGATGTCGATACTGCCGACAAGGCCGCGATCGAGGAGATCGTCCATGATTACATCATAGAACATCCCGAAGTGATTGAGGAAGCCCTGGTCCGCCTGTCACAACAGGCAGATGCCCGTGACGCGGCTGCCAAGCGCAAGGCGATCACCGACAATATGGACGCTATCTATTCCAGCGACAGCGATTTTTCGATCGGGCCGGAAGATGCACCTGTGACGCTGGTCGAGTTCTTCGATTATCGCTGCGGCTATTGCAAACGCTCACTCGATTACACGCTCGGCCTGCCGGAACAGTATGATGGACAGGTTCGTGTGGTGTTCAAGGAATTCCCGATCCTCAGCGCCGAGAGCGAAAAAGCTTCCCTCGCCGCGCTCGCTGCCGGCCAGCAGGGCAAGTATGCCGAGATGCACCGCGAACTGATGAGTATGGACAATTCTACCGGCTTCGATCCTGAAGATATTGACGATGCCGCCAAACGCGCCGGCGTCGATATCGAGAAGATGCGCGCCGACATGCAGTCGGTCCGTCTCCAGAAAGTCGTCGCAGACAATAAGAGTCTCGCCCGCAAGATCGGCGTTGATGGCACACCAGCCTTCTTCGTCGGGGAAAAGCATGTCCCCGGCGCGGACCAGAATGCCGTCACCGCGATGATCGAAGCCGCGCTGGAAGAAACCAGCTAGGTCGCTTTCCTAGATCAGGCCGGCCAGCGGCGAAGACGGGTCCGCATAGCGTTTGCGGCCCATCCGGCCGGCCAGATAGGCTTCCCGGCCAGCGATGACAGCGTGCTTCATTGCGCGTGCCATACGCACCGGGTCCCTGGCTTCGGCAATAGCCGTGTTCATAAGTACCCCATCACAGCCAAGCTCCATCGCCATGGCCGCGTCCGAAGCCGTGCCCACACCGGCATCGACAATCACCGGAACGCGCGCCTGCTCGACGATGAGCCGGATGTTGAGCGGGTTCTGGATGCCAAGGCCTGAGCCGATCAGGCTGCCAAGCGGCATGATCGCGCAACAGCCGGCCTCTTCGAGCTTGCGGGCATAGACCGGATCATCGGAGCAATAGACCATCACCTGAAACCCGTCCGCGATCAGCGCTTTGGCCGCGCTCAGCGTCTCTTCCATGTCCGGATAGAGCGTCTTCTGGTCGGACAGGACTTCCAGTTTCACAAGATCCCAGCCGCCTGCTTCGCGCGCAAGCCGCAGCGTGCGGACCGCATCGTCTGCGGTAAAGCAACCAGCGGTATTTGGCAGATAGGTAAACTCGTCTGGCGTCAGGTGGTCCTGAAGGCGCTCCTCATCGGGGTTGGACCAGTTCACGCGGCGCAGCGCCACGGTCACCATTTCGGCGCCAGCAGCCCGGGCAGCTTCCGCATTCTGGGCGTAGGACTTGTACTTGCCTGTTCCGACAATGAGGCGTGACGTAAATTCACGTCCGGCAATGGTCAGTGTTTCAGTCATTGGTAATTTCCGATATTTCAGCCGCCGCCCACAAACTGGACGACCTCAAGTCGATCCCCGGCCCGGAGCGGGGTCTCTGCATGTTTCGATTTCGGGACAATTTCGCGATTCAGTTCTATCGCGATACCGCGCGGATCGCCCGTCAGCTTGCCGACGAGATCGAGCACAGTTGCGCCATCATGTATGTCGAAAGCATCGCCATTCACGAAAACCTGCATCTGATCGACCTCCTGAGCCCTGCTACGGCTTGCCTTGTCCGGTAAACCAGCGCAAGACCTTCGCCATGACGACCCCGATTTATGTCCTGAATGGACCCAACCTCAACCTTCTGGGTACACGCGAGCCTGAGATATATGGCCAGGAGACGCTGGATGACATCCGCGATTCGCTGCTGAAGGCTGCAGGTGACCGGAAAATCGAGTTCCGGCAGACCAATGGCGAAGGTGAACTGGTGACCTGGGTACAGGAAGCGTCGAAGAAAGGTTCGGCGCTGATCCTGAACGCGGGTGCCTACACACATACATCGGTGGCCCTTCACGATGCACTGCGCGCTTGCACCGTGCCGGTCATTGAGGTTCACCTATCCAATCCGGCGGCACGCGAATCCTTCCGCCACACCAATTATGTGGCTCCCGCTGCAACAGCAACGATTGCAGGACTGGGGTCACGCGGTTATCAGTTTGCACTGGAAGCCGCGATAAAAATGACAGCTTGAGGACACTTATTCTATGAGCACGGCGAAGAACGGCCTCGATACAGGTCTTGTCAGGGAGCTCGCCTCCATCCTGCGGGACGCAGATCTGGGCGAAGTGGAAATCGAACATGAGGGCCTGCGGATCCGGGTGAGTAAATCCATCCCGAACGCGCCTGCCCCGATCCAGTATGCGGCTGCGCCGCCGGCTGCAGCGCCAGCAGCGCAGGCACCTGCAACATCAGCTGCGCCTGCCGCGGCCCCTGCGGCTGCTCACGCCAATGCTGTCACCAGCCCGATGGTCGGCACGGTCTATCTGTCGCCAGAACCCGGCGCGAAGGCCTTCGTCAATGTCGGCGACAAGGTGAAGGCAGGCGACACGCTGATGCTTGTCGAGGCCATGAAAACCTTCAATCCGGTGGAAGCGCCTGCGAGCGGCACCGTCAAGGAGATCATCGTCTCTGATTCCCAACCCGTGGAATTTGGCGAACCGCTGATCGTCATCGAGTAAGGACGTAAGCATGATTGAGAAAGTCCTGATCGCCAATCGCGGCGAGATCGCGCTACGTATTCATCGCGCGTGCAAGGAAATGGGAATCGCGACCGTGGTCGTCCATTCCGAAGCTGACCGTGACGCCATGGCCGTGCGCCTGGCGGATGAAAGCGTATGCATCGGGCCGGCCCCGTCTTCGGAATCCTATCTCAAGAAATCCCGTATCCTGGCCGCCGCAGAGATTACCAATGCAGATGCTATCCACCCCGGATACGGCTTCCTGTCGGAGAATGCGCAATTTGCCGAAATGGTTGAAGCGCACGGCATCAAGTTCATCGGTCCAACGGCAGACCATATCCGCGTGATGGGCGACAAGATCGCCGCCAAGCAGGCCATGATCGACGCAGGTGTTCCCTGCGTACCCGGCTCGGATGGCGGTATCTCGTCTGTCAGTGAAGGCAAGAAGGTCGCCAAGAAGATCGGCTATCCGGTCCTCGTAAAGGCCGCTGCCGGTGGCGGTGGACGCGGCATGCGGGTCGCAAAGACTGAAAAAGACCTCGAAACCGCGATCCGCGCGGCCAAGAACGAAGCAAAGTCGGCCTTTGGCGACGATGCAGTCTATCTCGAAAAATACCTTGGCACGCCGCGCCACATCGAAGTGCAGGTCATCGCCGATACACATGGCAATGTCGCCCACCTCTGGGAACGTGACTGCTCGCTACAGCGCCGTCACCAGAAAGTCTTCGAGGAAGCGCCATCCCCCGCCCTCAACCAGGCTCAGCGCGAAGAGATCGGCATGATCGTAGCCAAGGCCGTCGGCAAGCTTGGCTATCGCGGTGCCGGCACGATGGAATTCCTCTATGAGGATGGCAATTTCTACTTCATCGAAATGAACACCCGCCTGCAGGTGGAGCATCCGGTCACGGAAATGATCACGGGCATTGACCTTGTGCGTGAACAAATCCGCATAGCTGACGGAAAGAAGCTGTCTTTCACCCAGGAAGACGTGATGCTCGTCGGCCATGCGATTGAGTGCCGGATCAATGCAGAGCACCCGGAAACCTTCGTTCCGTCGCCCGGCCTGATCACCGAGTTTCATGCCCCGGGCGGCCCCGACGTACGCGTCGACAGCGCCGCCTATGCCGGCTACCGCATCCCGCCCCACTATGACAGCATGATCGGCAAGCTCATCGTGCATGGCCGCACCCGCAATGAATGCGTGATGCGTCTGCGCCGTGCGCTGGACGAAATGGTCATTGGCGGTGTGAACACCACCCTGCCCCTGCATCAGCGTCTGGTCGAAGCCAAGGATGTGGTGGACGGCAATTATGACATTCACTGGCTGGAACGCTTCCTCGCGAAAGAATAATCGGCCGACAAAATATGTCAGAGCGATTCGATACTGAGAAGCTTCTCGACTGCTATCGTCAGGGCGTGTTTCCGATGGCGGATTCACGCGACGACATGAATCTGTTCCTGATCGCGCCTGAGAAGCGGGGCATCCTGCCGCTGGACGCGTTTCACATCCCGCGACGCCTGAAACGCACCGTCATACAGCAGCCGTTTCACGTCACGGTGGACCTTGCCTTCGGGCGCGTCATTGAAGCCTGCGCCGAGGCAATGCCGGACAGGCCGACAACCTGGATCAATGTCCCTATCCAGAACCTTTACGGCGCGCTGCACCGACAGGGCTATGCACATTCGGTCGAGTGCTGGAAGGATGGCGAACTGGTTGGCGGCGTGTACGGCGTGGCATTGGGCGCGGCTTTTTTCGGCGAGAGCATGTTCTCGCGTGAGACCGATGCCTCGAAGATCGCGCTGGTCCACCTTGCAGCGCGCCTGATCGCGGGCGGATATCAATTGCTTGATGCGCAATTCCACAATCCGCACCTGGAACAGTTCGGCCTGATCGAGATCCCGAAAGCGGCCTTCATGAAGCAGCTTCACAGTGCGCTTGGCAAGCAGGCCGATTTCTATTCTTCAGGGGCGTCCGGCATTGATTCGCTGACAGGCGCGACTTCGGTGCACCTGATTACCCAGACGTCATAGACAGGGTGTTCAAGCGCGCTGAGGCCCGGTGTTGAAGCGAACATCCAGCCAGAAAAGAGCGGGCCGTTGTCTTCTTCGCTGTCAGCCTTTCGCGCTGGCGTTCCGGTTGGCTCACTGGCGCTGTCAGCGTCTTCCACCTCCGAGGCGAGACGCGGCACAGTCATCGACTGCATGCGCGTTGCGTTCGCTGTTTCGATCTTGAGGAACGCCGCGCTTTCAGGCGGTTCTTCTGGCGGCGTCTGGAAGCAGACGTCCAGCTCGATGCGCAGCGAGCCATAGATGACGGGCTCACCGACCTGGATTTCAAAGTCCGTCGAGCGACCGGTAATCTTGTCCAGCGCGCGCAGGGTCGCGGTGGTTTCCTGCGAATAGGTCGCCGCGAAGGCCGGCAGGCTGGCAGCGATAAGGGCTGTAGCCATGCCTGCGGTTTTCAGTCGTTTCAATCTTCGTCTCCCGGAGTCGCCGTCGAAGGATAGGGATATCCGAATGAAGTCGATGAATCGGACGATTCTGTGTCGTCAGCTGCATCAGGCTCAGCTTCGTCAGCAGGCATATCCTCGTCTGCTTCGTCGGACACATCGTCCATGGATGGCGCGTCGTCGAACGGCGAGCTTTCTTCGGCATCGCTGCTGCCGGAGCTGCTCTCATCAGACCCGCTGCCACTGGCAAAGGACGCAAACAGTGTCAGCAGGTCGACGCTGCCCTGCGTATACAGGATTTCGCCGCATCCGCTTTCGCCGAACAGTTCTTCGCCGGCCGGGCATGGCTCAATGACATCAAAGCCGGCAGCCGGTTCGAGGTTGATATAGTTCCCACCGAGCAGGCCCTCGGCCTGGATGCGGGCTGACGTGCCATCATCGAGCGGCATCAAATCCTTGGATACCGCCATGGTGACCAGCGCTTCGGCGCGGTCCATGTCGAGGCCGATGGCGCGGACCGTGCCAACCTTGACGCCGGCGAGGCGGACATCCGTGCCGCGCTCGATCCCGCTGACGCTGTTGAAGCGGGCGCCGATTTCGACGCTGCCGGACGGCGAGGATGCCGATTCGCCGCCGCGCGCCAGGGCAAACCAGAGGAAGACACCGGCGACCGCCAGGACGACGGCACCAATCAGAGTTTCAAAAATCGATTCACGCATCTGGGGTCCAGGCCTCGTAATCAGCGTCTGACTTGCGGCGTTCGCCACCTTCACTGATCGCGCCTTTCGGGCGATAGGCAAAGAGGGTGCCGGTCATGTTGGGTTTATGGTCAGTCTCCCAGGCGCGGCGATTGAACGGCGCGTCAGTCGGGGGCTCATCCAGAGTGTAGTGCAACCAGCCATGCCAGTCCGCGGGCACCTTGGATGGCTCGGCCAGACCTTCATAAATCACATAGCGGCGATGACGGCCCTCAACAGAGACTTTCCGGTCTTCGTAATACTTGTTTCCGTAGTCATCTGTCCCGACAACATCACTGCGGCGCCTGATGTCGAACCATCCGCCGGGCGTGATGCTGTTCCACCATGTGAAGAGCTTGAACATATCCGAATCCTGAATCTTACTGTCGAGCTGGAATATGGAGCAAGCCTTGCCGCGAATCCAGTTATGCATGGCCACACAATATCTGGGCCGCAGCGTCAAGCCTCATCCTCATCATGCCAGAGGCTAATTCCGGCGCGTCCAGACGAACAGATATGGGGGTGTCGCGATGACACGTACAGATCGGCAAGAGACTTTATTGCGCGCCGCGATTGAAGATGGGCGGATCAGCCCGCGCCTGCCGCTTGGCGCACTGACCCCTTTGCCAGCGCCCGGCGCTATCCCGGATGCGGCGCAACGTCTCGATACGGCCATCGCAGCCTGCAAGCAGCAGGAATTACGCAAGCGTACCCAGATCGGGCTGGCCGATCTTGTTGAACAGCTCGGCCCTGCTCCGAAGAATGCAGAACTCGCCGAAGCCATGCTGGCCGGCCTTCCCGAAACACTTGTCGAGGCCGGGCTGGAGCATGTGCGCGGCTTTTCAGGTCTCGAAGCCGATCTGCGCGATAGCGCGATGGAAGATACGGTGCTGGCCCCGGTCCACCTTGCGCCAGAGGATGCAGATGAGCTGGCCGACCAGATACAAACAGCCCGCGAAGCGGGTGTCAGCCTGCATGTTGGCGAAAAGCTGCCGGCTCACCCGGGCGACCCGGCCATATCGATCGATCTCTCTGCCTTCGTCTCCGAAGACGGGTTCGAGATAGAGCTGCTCGCCGATACGCTCTCTGCCCTCGGCAGCGGCAGCCGGACCTGGCTCCTGTTGCATGGGCTGTCAGCCGGTGCGCTGGCCTTGTCCGGACGCGACGGGACAGAGCTTTCAAAACTTGCGGCTGCGCTCGTAGCGGGCGCCTCTGCAGCCGCATGCGGCACGGTGCTCACCAAGGCGGACTGTTCACGCCTTGGCATCGCTGCTGACACAAAGACAGACGCAGCAGGCGATTTCGCCCTGATGATTGCCCCGCTCAGCGCGACATCCGGCGCCGATTTTGCCGCCGCCAGCGATGGCATTTCAGGCTATTGCGCTCTCACCGTCACCGATGAAGACGGCGTGACGACGCTTTCACAAGCTGCCCGGCTCTGTGCCCGCAGGACAAGCGAAGCGGCGGAAGCGGCCCTTCAGTCTGCCATCGACCAGGCCTGCAGCCTCGACACGCTGCCCGAAATCAATACGGAAACGCTACGTCTGCGTGGCTTTTCCGACGAGGCGGTGTCGCGCGTCAGCAACGCATTTCGCGAAGGCCTGCCCCTGAAGGCGGCGTTCTCGCGATGGGTGCTCGGCGATGATGTCATCGGCACGGATCTCAAACTCGCCCCTGAGGCGTTTGATACGGACGGGCACGCCCTTCTGCTGCGGCTCGGCTTTTCGCATGATGCCATCGACAAGGCGGATGCAGCTGCGGGCGGGGCATCCGAAGCTGCCGTCCTCGCTGCATGTGGGGCTGTCGGCATCGCCCTGCCCGACAGCTACGACTTCGTCTACGACACGGCCCGCCTGGTTCGCAAACATGTCGACGCGCCCATCACAATCAATGCCAGCGACTGGCCACAGGCGGCCTGCGCCATGGCGACGGGGAACGCCATCAGCCTTTACCTCTCGCCATTGCCGCCGCGCACCCAGTCCGTGGCTGCGAGCCGGATGGAAGAGATCACCCTGCTCGCCGAAGACCTTGCCCGCGACTATGAGACCGCCGAGACAATGCCAGCCGGCATCGCATCCGGCGTCACGCGCACCCGGCTGCCCGATCGCCGCAAGGGCTATATCCAGAAATCCACGGTCGGCGGGCACAAGGTCTACCTGCACACTGGCGAATTCGACGATGGCGCGCTGGGTGAAATCTTCATCGACATGCACAAGGAAGGGGCCGCTTTCCGTTCGCTGATGAATAATTTCGCCATCGCCGTGTCGCTTGGCCTGCAATACGGCGTGCCGCTGGATGAATATGTCGACGCCTTCGTCTTCACCCGTTTCGAGCCTGCCGGCGAAGTCACCGGCAATGACCGGATCACCAAGGCAACCTCGATCCTGGATTACATCTTCCGCGAACTCGCAATTTCGTATCTCGCGCGCGAAGACCTCGCCGAGCTGGGCGAGGATGTCAGCCATGACGGCCTTGGCCGCGGCCTGAAGGACGGAACGCGCCAGCCAGCCCCCCAGCCCTTGCCGGAAGAAGCCGTGCAGTTCATTTCACGTGGTTTTTCGCGCGGGCAGCTGCCGGACAATATCGTCATCCTCGACCGGAAGCGTGCCGAGCGGGACGAAGCTGCGGCCAATCTCCGGGAGGCAGAAGACGCCTTCGAGGAGGATGAACCCGATTACCTGCCGCAGCCCTGCCCGCACTGCTCAAGCTTCACATTGATGACGCAGGCCGACGAGACGACTTTGCATTGCGAGACGTGCGGCGAGGAAACCAGCCCGGAGAGCGTCTTCAACTAGGCCCTGCGCCATCATGGCAAGCTGATTGCGAGACTGGACTGAACTCTCAGCCCAGATCGCATCAGGTGTCCCATGATGAAACAATTCGCGCTTATAATTGCCAGCTTCGCATTGTCGCTCCCCGCACTGGCGCAGGATGCGGGTGAGATTGCACGCGTTCAGGCCGGACAGTCCTGCAAGGGCTGTAACCTCTTCCAGGCCGACCTCGCCTATCTCGACGCCAAGGACATCGATGTCTCGGGTGCGCGCCTTCGCCAATCGGACATGCAGCTTGCAACATTCGACAACTGGAATCTTTCAGGCGCAAATATTTCGGTCGCAAACCTTTTCGGCGCGCGCTTCAATAAATCCAATTTTTCCAACGCAAACCTCCAGCGGGCAACCATGGTTGGCGCGTATTTCGGCTCATCACAATTTAATGGGGCCGACTTGACAGCTGCGAACATTTCTGGCGCTGATCTCTCCATCGCCCGGGGACTAGTCCAGTCACAACTGGATCGGGCGTGTGGGGACAATTCGACGATGCTACCAAAAGGTATGACAGTACCGCTGTGCCAATAGTATCGGCTCAAGGTGAGGCGAATCAGTCACACCTGCCGGTAGTATGTGGTTATTGCTCGAATTTTAGTTAAAAGAGTGGTGTGGAACGAATAGATTAAAACCATGTTTGGAACAGGTTCAAAAATAGGCTTTGCGATCGCGGCAGCTTTCATGCTGATGCCGACCGGGCCGAGTTTTTCGCAGGACAAGTCGACACGTGTGTCCTTGTCCCCCTCCTATGGTGGCTCCTGTCAGCGATGTGACCTCCGCGGCCGCAACTTCTCCGGACGTGACGTCTCAAATGCCAATTACCCCGGAGCAGACCTTTCTGGCGCCCTGATGCGGGGCACGCGCGCCATTGGCGTCAACTTCACGTCCGTCATTGGCCTGAAAACCGATTTCCGCCAGGCCGTGCTGGATACATCGAGATTTCCCGACGCTCACCTTGAAGAAGCCCGCTTCGACGGCGCGAGCCTGCGCAGCGCAGATCTTTCGCGCGCAGTGATGACCGGCGCCAAGTTGAACAAGGCCCAGCTTAACGGCGCCACGGTGCGACGCGTCGACCTGCGAGAGGTTTCTGCCGACAGGGCTGACTTCTCCGGCGCCAACGTATCGCTCAGCCTGTTTGATGAAGCTTCCCTCAAAGGCGCAATGTTCAACAATGCGATTGTAACCGGGGCATCCTTCAGAGGTGCACAGCTTGAGGGGGCAGACTTCTCGAACGTCCGGCTGATGGAAGTGAACTTCGAAGGTGCGACAGGGCTGGACGAAGCCATTTTCGAAGGCAGCTGTATCGGTCCGCTGAGCGTCATGCCGGAATCGATTGCCCTGCCAGCCTGCATTGCGATTGGCGGCTCGCTGCTCGACGGCCTGAAATAAGCAGACCAGCCAGACATGCCAGACTGAAAAAAGGGCGCCCGATCGAGGCGCCCTTTTCCGTTTCTGTTGTCTGGTGTTGGCGCTAGTCCGCCTTGACCTGTGGCGCGAGACGCAGATTCAGCTCTTTGAGCTGGACGGCCTCTGCCGGGGCGGGCGCGCCCATGAGAAGGTCAACCGCCTGCTGGTTCATCGGGAAGAGCGCAATCTCGCGGAGGTTTTTCACGCCGCACAGGATCATCACGATCCGGTCGACGCCTGCCGCCATCCCGCCATGCGGCGGTGCGCCATACTGGAAGGCGCGGTAAAGGCCGCCAAAGCGATCCTCGACATCCTGTTTCGACAGGCCGACCTTCTCGAAGGCTTTGACCATCAGGTCCGGCATATGGTTGCGGATACCGCCTGAGACGATCTCATAACCATTACAGACGAGGTCGTACTGCCAGGCTTTGAGATCCAGCGGATCCTGGCTGTCAAAAGCTTCCATGCCGCCCTGCGGCATCGAGAACGGGTTGTGCGAGAAATCGATCCGCTTTTCGTCCTCATCCCATTCATAGAACGGGAAATCGACAATCCAGGCGAGCTCGAACCGGTCCCGGTCAAGCAGGTTGAGTTCCTCACCAGCGCGGGTGCGGGCTGCACCGGCAAAGGTCGCAAACTTTTTCGGGTCGCCTGCCGCAAAGAAACAGGCATCACCGGCCTCAAGGCCAAGCTGGACACGGATCGCTTCAGTGCGCTCTGGACCGATATTCTTGGCGATAGGACCGGCGCCAGCGACAGCCCCTTCTTCCTCGCGCCAGAAAATATAGCCGAGCCCCGGCTGCCCCTCGCCCTGCGCCCAGGAATTCATCCGGTCACAGAAGGCGCGGCTGCCGCCCGTCTTGGCCGGGATGGCCCAGACTTCGACTTTCGGGTCGCGCTCGATCATGCCGGCAAAGACCTTGAAGCCAGAGCCTGCGAAATGTTCGGTGATCGCTTCCATCTCGATCGGGTTGCGAAGGTCCGGCTTGTCGGAGCCGTATTTGCGCATCGATTCGTCATACGGAATGCGGCGGAAGTCCTGCGTCACCGGCTTGCCATCGGCGAACTCCTCGAAGAGGCCGCGGAAAACAGGCTCCATCGTTGCGAAGAGATCGTCCTGCGTGACAAAGCTCATTTCGAGGTCGAGCTGGTAGAACTCGCCATAGAAACGGTCAGCCCGCGGGTCTTCATCACGGAAGCATGGTGCGATCTGGAAATATTTGTCGAAGCCAGACACCATCAGCAACTGCTTGTACTGCTGCGGGGCCTGCGGCAGCGCATAGAACTCACCGGGATGCAGACGCGACGGGACGAGGAAGTCACGCGCACCTTCCGGCGAGGATGCCGTCAGGATCGGTGTCTGGAATTCCGTGAAATCCTTTTCCTGCATCCGGTTGCGCATCGACGCGATCACCTTGGTGCGCGTCATGATGTGCCGGTGCAGTGTCTCGCGGCGCAGGTCGAGGAAGCGGTATTTGAGACGCACCTCTTCAGGGTATTCAGGCTCACCGAAGACCGGCAGCGGCAGCTCAGCCGCAGCCGACTGGACCGTCACCTCGCCAGCAACAACTTCAATCTCGCCGGTGGCCAGGCCTTCATTGACCAGTGAAGCATCACGCGCGACGACCTTGCCTTCAACCGTCAGCACGCTTTCGGCGCGCAGGCGCTCAACGGTCTCGAAACCGGGTGCCCCCGGATTGAAGACGCATTGCGTCAGGCCATAATGATCGCGCAGGTCGATAAAGATGACCCCGCCATGGTCGCGGCGGCGATGCAGCCAGCCGGACAGCTTCACAGTCTCTCCGACATGTGACTTCGAAAGTTCGCCGCAGGTGTGCGAGCGGTATGCGTGCATTCTCTCGCTCCGAGGATTTGCTGGAGAAGATTAGCTTTTCGCAACCTTCCCCTCGCCTTTATGATGCGGATGCGATACGCGTGCGCGCCATGACTGACAAGATACTCAGGCCGATTACTGAACAGGAAGAGCTGCAAAAGTTCTGCGATTCCCTGTCAAAAAGCAGTTTTATCTGCGTGGACACCGAATTTCACCGGGAAACGACCTTCTGGCCGGAGCTTTGCCTCGTCCAGGCTTCAGCCCCCGGCGTGGAAGGGCTGATAGACCCGCGGACAGACGATCTGGACCTCAAACCCTTCCTTGATCTGATCGCCGACACCAGCCGCGTGAAGGTTTTTCATGCCGCCCGCCAGGACATGGAAATCTTTACGCGTTTGATCGGCACTCCGCCTGCCCCTGTCTTCGATACACAGATTGCAGCGATGGCCCTCGGCCTTGGTGATTCGATTTCCTATGACAATCTGATCCAGCGTGTACTGCGTGAGCATATCGACAAGTCGAGCCAGTTCACTGACTGGAAACGCCGTCCTCTGTCAGACAAGCAGCTGACCTATGCGCTCGGCGATGTGACCTATCTGCGTGAAGCCTACCAGATCATGGTCAGGCAGCTGGAAGAACAAGGCCGGCTTGAATGGGTCGCGGCAGAGATGCAGCAGCTTGAAGATCCGCTGCTTTATAACACCGATCCGAAAATCGCCTGGCAGCGCCTGAAATTCCGTAAAACGCACAAGGAATACCTCGCCATCTTCGCCGCTGTGGCAGAATGGCGTGAGCGCCAGGCCCAGACACTTGATCGGCCGCGCCGCCGTATCCTGAAGGACGAAGCAATCCAGGAGATCGCCGACCAGAAGCCGCGCACTGACGAACAGTTTGATCGCCTGCGCGCTGTGCCGAACGGCTTTATACGGTCACGCAATGCCGACGGCTTGCTCGAAACGGTCGAGGCCGCGATTGCCGATCCCGGAGCTTATGCGCCTGACCTGCCAAAGCGACAGCACAACCCGCAGACCCCGGCCGGTGCGCCGGAAATGCTGAAAGTCCTGCTGAAAGCGGTCAGCGACGACATCAATGTCGTGCCACGCCTCATTGCCAATGCGGCCGACATCGAACGCATCGCACGCGGCGAGACCTCAGACGATATCCGCGCGCTGTCCGGCTGGCGTTATGAGGTATTCGGCAAAAAGGCCCGTGCCCTGCTGACGGGCAAGCTCGCCTTGTCATTCGAGAATGGACAGATCCGCCTCTTCGAACACTAGGCCGCAGGGCCGGGCGCCTGGATCTCGGCGTCGAGATCCATGAGGGCTGCCAGCTGGTTGAACCGCTTGATGACAGTGGCCGACACCATGTCCTCGAAGCCCGGCTTCACCTGCAGGATAAGCTTCGACTTTGTCGTACGCAGGCTGACATGTTTCAGCAAGGCGGCCGTGCGGCCTGAATAAACCGCACCGAGCCGCATGGCCGCCCCAAGCGTGCGGGCTAGCTGGTCATCGGACTCCCGCCCCAGTCGTGTCAGCGCTTTTGGCCGCTGGAATTTGTGCGTGTAGCGGGCACCGGTTGCATGCGCGAGCAGGACACGGTCATGATGGCTGAAGCATCGTATCGGTGCCCGCAGGATGAGGTGATATGCAAGGTCGGCACGGTGATCAGGGTGGAAGCGGCCGCCGCAATCGGCCATCAGGCAGGCCGCCCGGAAGATGCGCTCACGCGCCAGGCTTCTCGGCAGGACCGGCCTGATAAAATCAAACAGTGCCTCACCAAATTCCAGCTGGGCCCGGTCAAGTCGCAGGAAGGCAATAATACCGTCAATCAGCGGGTCACCGAGCGGCGCGTGCAATGTTTCGAAAAGCGGGCGTTCCGGCCGATCAAACAAAACGCCATCCCGCAACCCGTTGGCCGAAACGACAATCTCCTTGAAGCCGCCCATGGCAAAGGCTTCGTCCAGCACCAGCGCGGCATGGATGATCGTGTCATAGCGCCGCCCGACAATCGAGGAAATCCGGCTGGCCAGGTCCTTGTCGCGCTGCGTGGCGAGAATTTCGCGAACGACATGGCGTACGTCCTGCCCGGTCATCCGGTAGCCATGCAATATACCCAGCGGATAGGCTGTCAGCTCCATGTGGACGCTCGCCAGCGCACGCCATGATCCGCCTACCGCATAGAGCCTGCGTCCGCCCTGCTCGAGAATATCGGAGGATTTCAGCACCTTGCGAATCAGCTTGCGGCGCTCATCGGGTTTCGCAGCCTCAAGACCTGTCATCGAGAACGGGCCAAGCGGATGGGTCTCGCCCATACCGTCCTGTCCGGACGGTGTAATACGGTGAAACTCCAGGCTCGAACCACCAAGGTCTCCGACGATGCCATCGGGCTGGTCAAAGCCGACCTGGACGCCAAGGGCTGAAAGCCGGCCTTCATCGGCACCCGAGAGAATCTGCAATTTGGCACCAAGTTCCGCCGCAGCGCGCCGGGCAAAGTCCGGCCCGTCTTCGGCGTCTCGGACAGCCGCCGTCGCCACTGCAATGACCTCGGGCACACCCAGCCCTGTCAGGATCGACCGGTAGCGACGCAATGCGGCCAGCGCCTCTGTCACGCCATCGGGCGAAAGCCGCCCGGTTTCAGGCAGCCCCCGCCCCAGCCCCGCGAGGACTTTTTCATTGAAGTATGGCAGCGCAGCTGTCCCGGTCACTTCATAGATCACGAGGCGGACGGAGTTGGATCCGATATCGACGACGGCCGATTTGCGGGGCGTCGGCAGTGTCCTCAACTCTTGCTCCGCTTCTTAGGTGCCAGCCTTGGCGGAATACTTACAACGAGCGCCTTGCCGCGCCCTGACAGGCTCGGATTTTCCATGAAATAGCGGTGCGCGCTGAAACCTTCACCCCGGTCAGGCGGGCGCAGGCGGTGGAAGTTGCCATCGCCGTCCATTTCCCAGCTCTGCTCATCATCATTGAGATTGGCGGTCATGATCTGGTTGAGCACCTGCCGGTGCACGGTCGGGTTTTCGATCGGCACGAGCGCTTCGACCCGGCGCTTCAGATTGCGCTGCATCCAGTCAGCCGAAGAGATGAAAACCATCGCCTTGGCGGACGGCAAATTCTCGCCATTCGCAAAGCAGACAATGCGTGAATGCTCAAGGAAACGTCCGATGAGGCTCTTGACCTGGATCGTCTCCGACAGGCCTTCTACGCCGGGCCTCAGGCAGCATATGCCGCGCACGATCAGATTGATCGGCACACCGGCCTGGCTCGCTGCGTAGAGCGCATCAATCACGTCGCCATCGACGAGCGAATTCATTTTAGCCCAGATGCCGCTTGGCTTTCCGGCCCTGGCGGCCTCGGCTTCCTTTGCGATCAGGTCGATCAGTTTCGACTCCAGCGTGCGGGGCGACATCGCGATCTTGTCGAAGTCGGGGGCCGCTTCCGGCGGCTCGCGATAGGCGGTGATGTAGTTGAACAGCTTGTTGGCATCGCGCCCAAGCGCCGGATCTGCGGTAAACAGCGACAGGTCCGTATAGATGCGCGCCGTGACCGGGTGATAGTTACCGGTGCCGAAATGCGTGTAGCTTTGCAGCTTCGTGCCTTCGCGCCGCACAACAAGCGAGACCTTGGCGTGCGTCTTGTAGTCAATAAAGCCGTAGACGACCTGCACACCGGAGCGTTCAAGGTCCCGCGCGAGCCTGAGATTGGTCTCCTCGTCAAAGCGCGCCTTGATCTCAACGAGCGCGGTGACGTTCTTGCCCATTTCGGCGGCTTCAACGAGGGCGGAAACCACCGGGGAGTTCAGCGTCGTGCGATACAGTGTCTGCTTGATCGCGATGACATCCGGATCAACCGCAGCCTGCCGGATGAACTGCACGACCACATCGAAGGACTCATAGGGATGATGGACGATGAAGTCCTTGGCGCGAATGGCCGCAAAGCAATTGCCACCCATCTCCCGGATACGTTCAGGGTGGCGCGGCTCATATGGCTTGAACTGCAGGTCCGCCCTGTCCTCGACGATAAGTTCCGACAGGCTCTTCATGCCGAGCAGGCCATGCAGCAGCATGATGTCGCGGGGCTCTGCGCCAATTTCATGCGTGATGAACTTCAACAGCGCATCCGGCGCGTCAGCATCAATGTGTATACGAACAATACGGCCCCGGCGGCGCTGCTTCAGAAGGATCTCGAATTCGTGGATAAGGTCTTCGGCCTCTTCCTCGATCTCGATGTCGCTGTCGCGCACGATCCGGAAAACGCAATGACCGGATGAGCTGTAGCCCGGAAACAGCATGTCCATGAATTTCGCGATGACGCTTTCCAGCCGGACAAAACGAATGCCCTTTTTTGACTTGTTCGGAAGACGAATGAAGCGCGGCGAGAAGGCCGGCATGGGCACAAGGCCGACCATTGCCTCTCCGCCCGCCTTTTCCGGCACGAGCTGGAACGCCACAGCAAAGCCGAGATTTGGAATGAAGGGAAAGGGGTGCGCCGGGTCCACAGCCTGGGGCGTCAGGATCGGGAAGACACTCGCCTCGAAATGATCTCGCAGCCATTTCAGGTCGGACTTGGTGAGGTCCGCCATGCGCAGCACTTCGATCGATTCTTCCGCCAGAAGCGCTCGCAGCTCTTTCCAGCAGCTCTGCTGGCCTTCCATCAGTTTTGCAGACTGTTTCTCGATGGCTTCGACCTGCTGGCCGGGCGACATGCCATCCTGGCTGAGGCGCATTACACCCGCACGGTACTGCTCTCGCAGGCCCGCATAGCGCACCATGAAAAATTCATCGAGATTGCTGGCTGAAATGGACAGGAAGCGCAGACGCTCGAGCAGCGGATGCGAGATGTTGTGCGCTTCCTCGAGCACCCGTTCGTTGAATTTCAGCCACGACAGCTCGCGGTTGAGAAAGCGTTCCGGCAGTTTTGCAAGCTCAGCAGGCGCAACAGCCCTGTCCGCTTTAACGTTGGCATCCACAGTGTCTGGCGGCATCAGGCGTCTCCGTCATCAAACAAGGGACGTGTTCCGTCCATATGGTCGAGCACACCGCGCGCCAGCGGCACTGTAACTTCCCGGCCTTCAGTCATGTCGTGCAGGTTTTCCACAAATGTCTCAATAGCAGCGTAACTTCGTTCAATCCGGGCCAGCAAATAGGCTTCAACGTCCGGTGGCAGTTTCAGATAGCGCCTTTTCATGGCAGTCCGAAGACGGATTGAAAGCATCTCGTCATCGGGCGGGGCGAGTTCCGCCAGCGTCATTGCTTTCAGCCGCGAGGCGAGATCTGGCAGTTTCACCCGCCAACGCGCCGGCGATGCATGTCCTGTCAGCAGGAGTGAGCCACCGGCCCGCGGCGACAGGTTGATGATGGAGAGCAGGTTGTCCTCATTCTTCACATCCTCGGCAAGGTCGATGGCCACCGGCATCGACGCGAGCTGCTCGATTTTCTTGTGGGACAGCTTGCTGAAGGCCTTCGCAGTGATGAGTGTGCCCTCTGCCCGGGCTGCCCAAGCGCTGGCAGCCGTCGTCAGGCCCGACCGGGGCGGGCCAACCAGTGCCAGCGCTGGCACCCGCCATTCAGGCCAGCGTCTCAAGACCGCGACCGCTGTACGATTGGCCGTCGTCACGTCCAGCGTATCCAGCGTGTGCGGCGTTTCGGGAAAATCGAGCTTTAGCTGGCGGCTTTTCTGCGGCTTCGGGTCCTGGTCGCTCACGCGTCACTCAGAGAAGGGATTGGCCGAAACCGCGGATGTCATGACCCAGCCCAGTTCATCAGGCTCAAGCGTAACACCGCGCTCGCGCAGATTGCTGATCAGTCGTTGTTCTTCTCCGGCAAAGGCGAACTTCACGACGGCGCCCTCTTTTGACAGGCCTTCGATCGCGAAGTCAGAGACCAGCGGCGAGCGGGCAAGTGCACTGCGCAGCGAGTTCCACTCGATCAGCGAGGTGAAGAACACGGTCGAGCGGGCCGGCGTGCGGACATCGGACCGGATGATGGACTGCTCCTTCCAGGAATCATCGAGCGCCTGCGATGCCAGTTCGACGGCTTCTTCCGGCGTAGCGGCAGAGCGCGTCGAGCCGAGCGGCGTTTCGCCTGCGGCGGTAATGCTCCCCAGCGACACCCGGAACGCGCCTTGCGAGCCGGACAGCATGGCCTTTATGGCGCGCCGGGCACCTGCGGCGTTGACTTCACGCTCCATTGCAAACCAGTCAGAGTCCGCTGAAACCGCGTTTGTACGGGACGTCACATAAGGCGCGAGACGGCCCAGCGACCGATCCGGCCAGATAGCGGCCCAGGAGGCAGACTCATAACGGTCTGACACCGGGAAAATCACGCTGAGCGGCGCAAGCCGGTCAACATAGGGGATGTCGCGCTCATCGAGAAAGCTGCGAATATTGGCCGGATTGTAGACCACGGCCAGCTTGCCGACATAACGCCCGCCGCCGCGCGTTTCTTCCTCGACATCGACCGCTGCCGCCATGCGCTCTGCGAGTGCCGAATCAATCGCGCCAGGTGACAGCTTGCCGGAACGGTCTTCTGCAAGGGTCAGGCGGTCTATCAGACGGTAGGCACCCGCCAGTCGGGCAGACGCAAACGCTTTCTGCTGGGCCTCCATCACGGTCGCGGCGCGCTCATCCACTGAAATGTCGCGAACTGTATATGTGTCGCGGGTTTGCGCGGCGGCGACACCAGCGCTCGAAACAGTCATCGCAATCGCGAGAAGCACCAATCGAATCACAAGAAGGCCTTTCTGAATCCACACTGCCAGTCCTAGCAGGCCTCATAGACAGAGGAAACCGCTTCACTGACTGGTCGAAGTCGAACACCCATGCTAACGCGCTTTTCCCATGACGTCCAAAGATCAAACGCCCCTTTCATACAAGGATGCTGGTGTCGACATTGAGGCCGGAGAGCGGCTTGTTGATGCCATTTCACCGCTTGCCAAAGCGACCCGCAGGCCGGGCGTGATGGGCGGGCTTGGCGGCTTCGGCGCGCTGTTCGACCTGAAACAGGAGGGCTGGAAAGACCCGGTCCTTGTCTCTGGCACCGACGGTGTTGGCACCAAGCTGATGGTTGCCTTCGAGACCGGCATTCACAACACGGTCGGCATCGACCTTGTCGCCATGTGCGCAAACGACGTGCTGGCGCAGGGGGCCGAACCGCTTTTTTTCCTTGACTATTTTGCCTGCGGAAAACTTGAAGGCGGCATGGCCGAGAGCGTCATTGCCGGAATCGCCGAAGGTTGCCGTCAGGCAGGCTGCGCCCTCGTCGGCGGCGAGACAGCCGAAATGCCGGGCATGTATCCGCCCGGTCATTACGATCTTGCCGGCTTCGTGGTCGGCGCTGTCGAGCGCGACCAGATCATGCCGCGCATGGATGACATGCAAGCTGGTGACGTTCTGATCGGCATTGCGTCGTCCGGGCCGCACTCAAACGGCTATTCGCTGATCCGCCGCATCGTGGAGCGGACAGGTCTTGCCTGGGATGCCGCCTCTCCCTTCTCCAATACGACCCTGGGCGAAGCGCTGCTGACGCCGACCCGGCTCTATTCAGATGCGGCCCTGCCCCTCATACGCAGCCGTTCCATCAAGGGCCTTGCCCACATCACAGGCGGCGGCCTCACTGAAAACGTCCCACGCATGCTGCCCAAACATCTTGCGGCCAGATTCGACCGCACGAGCTGGCAGAAACCAGCCGTGTTTGACTGGCTGCAGGCCGAAGGCAAAGTTGCTGAAGATGAGATGCATCGCACATTCAATATGGGCATCGGGCTTGTTTTCGCGGCCGCGCCGGACGCCGTGAGTGGCGTCATGGCGGACCTGGAAGCTGCTGGCGAAGCGCCTGTGGTGATCGGAGAGGTCACGTCGAAGTGAGCCGTCTGAGGCTTGCCATCCTGATTTCAGGGCGCGGCTCGAACATGGCGCAACTGATCGCCGCGGCCGCAGACCCTGCCTATCCGGCCGAAGCGACGCTGGTCCTGTCGAACAAGGCAGATGCCGAAGGGCTGGAGACCGCCCGCCAGCATGGTGTCAGGGCGTGCGCCATTCCCCACGCCGAGTTTCCGGACCGGAAGACCTTTGAACGCGCCGTGGATGCGGCGCTGGATAGCGCGAATATCGACATTATCGCACTGGCGGGCTTCATGCGCGTCCTGACGCCGTGGTTTGTACAGCGCTGGGGACGGCGCATGATAAATATCCATCCGTCATTGCTGCCGAAATATCCGGGCCTCAATACCCATGCCCGCGCAATCGAGGCTGGCGATGCAGAAGCTGGCTGTTCAGTGCACTGGGTGTCTGAAGGCGTCGATGAAGGCGATGTGATCGAGCAGGCCCGCGTGCCAGTCCAGCCGGGCGACACACCGCAGAGCCTTGCCGCGCGCACGCTGGTTGAGGAACACCGGCTCTATCCACAGGCGCTTGCCAAAGCCTGCGCCCAGATCAGGCCGCGTCGAGCATCCTGAAATTGGCGAGGAAAGCCCGCAGGAAAACGTCGAGCGCCGGATTGCCTGCAAAATTCCCGTCCCGGCTTTCTGCCGCGACCTGACGGATATCCTGCAGCTGGCGCACTTGCGTTCCCTGCAGCTCGGCACCGAGACGGAATGCCATCGACCAGTCGCCAAACGCCCGGCTGACCACCGGTTCATCGAACAGGACCCGGCAGCCAGTATGGCGCCAGTCCCGGTTGATACCATTGTACAGCGATGAAACTTTTGCCGCGTCCCCCTCAAGCACCTGGAAGAAGATGCCGTCATGAAAGACGAGCAGGCCGGTAATGCACAGTTTGCGATTATTCTCGCGCGATGTGGCCAGAATATCGTCGATATGAGACGTTTTCAGCGCGTGCCGCGCGGTGCTTATATAGATCAGGCGTTTCATGACAGCGATTCTCGTTGTTCGAATGCACACTGGAGCGCCTGCGGTTAATACCTGTTTACCCGGCACGAAAAAGGCTCCCCCGATTGCCCGGAGGAGCCTCTACCCTGCATTCGCAGGACGTAACCTAGCCGGTGATGTCGGCCAGCGAGAAGAACTGCGCAATTTCAATCATCGCATTGTCTTCGCTGTCAGACCCGTGCACCGAGTTTTCGCCGATTGATTTGGCGTACAGCTTCCGGATCGTGCCTTCCTCGGCTTCTGCCGGGTTGGTCGCGCCCATCACGTCGCGGTGCGCCTTGACCGCATTCTCACCTTCGAGCACCTGCACGACAACAGGACCGGACGTCATGAAATCGACCAGCTCGCCGAAGAATGGGCGCTCTGCGTGCACTTCGTAGAAACGCTCGGCCTGGGCGCGGGTCATGATGATGCGGCGCTGGGCGATAATGCGCAGGCCAGCCTTTTCGATGACGGCATTGACGGCGCCGGTCAGGTTACGCTCGGTCGCGTCCGGCTTGATGATGGAAAAAGTACGCTGGATAGCCATGACAGGCTCCTTGTTATTCGGGTGAAACTCTTGGCGCGGCCTATAGCGGGGCATAAGGGCCGGGGCAACCGTTGCTGACACGGTCACTTCATGTCGCTAGAACAGCTGATAAAGCCCCCCCGTCGCACAAATGGCAAAGGACCAGATATGACCGGCATCCTGAAACTCATGCTCGCGCTGTCATTGCTCGTGGCGGCGGGATACGCGCTGCTCTGGCTGTGGACCGGCGAATTGCCGCGATTTGCCGGCGAAGTCTTCGGCACGCTGGGCATCGTCACGATTGCGTCGCTGGCGATCCTGATGCTTTCGAAACCGTCCAATAGCGGGACGAAACCCTAGCCGGCCTCTTTCCAGCCGCCCTGTTCGGTCTGCTGGAAATAGCGTGTGGTCAGCCCGGCATCCGACGCGGCCTTGTACAAAGAACGCGCCTTGCCACGGACCGGCGCGTCACCATCATCGAACATCACCATGCAGCGCTCGAACGGGGCATGGATCGACATGTCGGCCCCATCCATCAGGAGTGCAACGGCGGCATCATTCGCATTGTCGGTGTTGCCGGAAATGAGAATTGGCTGGCGGGCCGGGTCGAGCCCTGCGGCTTCGGCCTGCCCATGCGGCAGGAAACTCTGGTCATCATAGGTCCACAGCGCCCCATCGAGTGCGCCGCGGCGACGGATATCGGGGCTGACGGCAAGAACCCGCCAGCCCCGTTCCATGCATTTCTCCAGCAGAGGCCCGGCGGCCTGTTCAAGCGTCGTGCGCTTCAGATGGTAGAACCACCATTCAGGCTTGCCGGTCTCGCTCAAGTTCAGCCCTCGTAATTGTCCGCAATCCAGCGGTCGAGGAGGCGTGGGCCGAAGCCGGACGCCCAGCTAGGATCAATCGGTGATTTCTCACCTTCGACCCAGGCGACACCCGCAATATCGAGGTGCGTCCATTTCTGGCCGTCGCGGATAAAGCGCTTGAGGAATTGCGCGGCCGTGATCGAACCGGCTGCCCGGCCACCAATATTGCGCATATCTGCGAATTTGGACTTCAGAAGGCTGTCATATTCGCTGCCGAGCGGCAGGCGCCAGACGCGCTCACCTTCGGTCAGGCCAGCCTTGGTCAGCGTATCGGCCATACCGTCATCATTGGTGAACAGGCCGGCATGGTGATGACCAAGCCCGATCACGATGGCGCCGGTCAGCGTGGCGAGATCGACAATGGCCTTCGGCTTGAAGTACTCCTGCGCATACCAGAGCACATCACACAGGACAAGGCGGCCTTCGGCGTCCGTGTTCTGGACTTCGATGGTCTGGCCCGATGCGGATGTCAGGATATCGCCTGGGCGGATCGCATTGCCATCCGGCATGTTTTCGACGAGGCCGACAAGTCCGACCACATTGGCGTTCGCCTTGCGTTTGGCGAGCGACAGCATCGTACCGACAACAGCCGCCGAACCGCCCATGTCACCGCGCATGTCTTCCATGCCCGGCCCGGGTTTCAGCGAGATGCCGCCCGTATCAAAACAGACGCCCTTGCCGACGAGGGCAACCGGCGCGTCGCCCTCATTGCCGCCATTCCATTTCATGATGGCGAGCTTGGATTCCTTCACACTGCCCTGACCCACGCCGAGCAGCGCACCCATGCCGAGCTTTTCCATTTCCGCTTCGCCGAGCACCTGGACCTCAAGCCCGTATTGCTCAAGCTCCTTGATCCGGTCTGCATAGGTCTGCGGATAAAGGACGTTCGGTGGAAGGTTGACCAGCGTGCGGGCAAGAGCCGTCCCGGCGGCTGCAGCTTCGAGGGGCTCATAGGCTTTTCCAGCGGCATCAGCGTTCGAGCCTACCACCGTGACCGTCTCGAGGGTCGGCTTCTGGTCGTCTTTCAGCTTGGTGAAATAGTCATCGAAACGGTAGGAAGCGAGCTCAGCGCCTTGCGCCGCACGGGCGGCAAATTCCACATCGTCGATATACAGCGCCATGGACTTGAAGCCGCTGGAGCCCTGCGTCTTGACCAGCAGCGCGCCAATCTTTTCCTGCGCTCGGCCGTCCCGGTCTGCTGGCTTGCCGCCGCCGATCAGTACGGCACGGCGCGAAGGGGCGGCCTTGGGCAGGACAACATAAGCCTGCTGGCCATGCTTGCCGGTGAACCGCTCCTGCGCCAACGCTTCGCTCAGGAGTCCGCCGGATACATCATCGAGGGATTTTGCCGCAGCGGGCAATTGCCCGTCTTCATCGACAACAAAAGCGGCGATATCTGCATCCGCTTGTTCTGCAAATTTGATTTTCATGAATAAACTCCGTTTGAGCCAGAAACTAAGCATCGACGCGCGCCAATCAACTCGCTAGGCAGTGGCGCGAGCGAAAAACTGCAGCTAACCGCAATGAAACGTATCCAGAGCTATCTTTTCAAACAGGTTTTCCGCTCTGTGATCATCATTGTGGGCGGGCTGACCCTGCTTGCGATTCTCGCGCAAGGCCTGTCGCAGACAGACCTGATCGTCGAAAACCGCCAATCGGCCTTCACTTTCTTCTATGTCGTAGCGCTCGGGTCACCGCAGGTTATTGCGCTGCTGACGCCGCTGGCCGTCTTCGTTGCAACAATCTGGTCGCTCAATAAGCTGCACAGGGACAATGAGATCGTCGTGGCAGGCGCCGCCGGCATGACACGCTGGCAGATCGCCTCGCCCATCATCCGCCTCGCCGTCCTCGCAGCGCTGGCGCATCTCGCAGTCAATCTATGGGTCCAGCCGACCGCGCAGCGCACCTTGCGGGAAACCGTGAAGGAAGCCCGCGCCGACCTTGCCACGTCACTCGTGCGGCCCGGACAGTTCACCTCTGCCGGTGACAACCTCACCGTGTTTGCCCGTGATTCGCGCGGCGGCGACCTGATCGGCGTGCTGATCTCCGACAATCGGCCCGATGCGCGCGACTACCTCGCCCAGCGTGGGCGTTTTGTCGAAGTGGATGGCGCGCCGAGCATCGTGATGTGGGAAGGCCAGATTCACCAGACCGATACAAATGGCGCGCTGAGCATTCTCGACTTCGACCAGTCCACCTTCGACCTGTCTCCCTTCATCGAGGACACGCAGGCCGTCGTACTCAAGGCATCTGACCGCTACCTGCACGAGTTGATCAATATTGACAGTACGAACTATCAGGACCTGAAAGACCGCGACAAATTCATGGCCGAAGCCAATGCGCGCCTGACCACGCCGATTGTCAGCATCGCCATGGCCCTCATCGCGATCATGGCTGTGCTTGGTGGTGATTTTAACCGGCGCGGCTATTCCCGGCGCATCGCCTTTGCGACGGCGGGCGCGCTGGGCCTGATCATCGTGCAGCTGACCGTCCAGTCAGCCAGTGCCGACAGTGTTGCGGCCAATGCCGGCCAGTGGATTGTCCCGCTCGGAGCGATCCTCGCCATATCTCTGGTTTTCTTCAAATGGCGCCTGAAAAAGCAGGAACGCGTGAAAGGGGTGCGTTGATGTTTCTCAACCGCATACAGCGCTACATCCTGCTGCAATGCCTCAGCGGGCTTGTGCTTGTCCTGACGATCTTCCTGATCACCATCCTGCTGGTCGATGTGGTCGAACAGTTGCGCACGGTTGGCGGAGACGTTGACCTTTCACCCGTGACAGCCATCCGCCTGTCGCTGATGAAACTGCCCGGCCTGATTGAGCAGACGCTGCCCTTCGCCATCCTCGTCTCGGCGATGATTGCCTATAGCCGGCTCAACAAGCGCTCCGAACTGTCCGTTATTCGCGCGTCCGGCCTGTCAGCCTGGCAGTTCCTGTCCCCGCTGATCGTGATGTGCGTCGGGCTTGGCCTGCTCTCGATGATGGTGCTCAACCCGCTCGGCGCGCGCCTGTCTAGCGAGTTCGAAAATACGCGTAACGCCCTGCTGATCGATGGCGGCGTACGCCCGGATTCGAGCCGCACAGATGTCTGGCTGCGTCAGGGCGATGGCAATTCACAAATCGTGATCCGCGCCGACAGTGTCGATTCCACTGGCCAGGTCTTCCAGGGCGTGAAGATGCTGGAGGAAGGCCGGGTCTTCGAAGACGGCCGCCCGACCCAACGGCTGGAATTTGTCCGCCGGATCGATGCGGAACGGGCCCGTATCATTGGCGGCTTCTGGCAGATCGAGGACCTCGTCGAGAATATACCGGGCTCCCCGCCCGAGCGTATGGAAAACCTCGCCATTCCGACCGATCTTGATCCGGACACGCTTCTCGACCGGTTCACCTCGCCCAACACGATCGGCTTCTGGCGCCTGCCGGGCTTTATCAAGCAGACCAAGCAGGCCGGTCTCGATTCCTCGCGCTTCGCCGTGCGGCTGTTCGGCCTCACGGCCGTGCCGGTCTTCTATACGGCAATGGGGCTGATCGGCGCGATCGTCTGCCTTCGCCTGTCGCGGCTCGGCGGCACCAGCCGGCTTGTCGCCGTCGGCACGCTTTCAGCTGTGGGGGTGTTCTTCATCATGCAGTTTTCGTCCAGTCTCGGCTCGTCCGGGGCGCTGCCACCGATCATCGCGGCCTGGTCTCCTGCCCTTTTCGCCCTGTTCGCCAGCCTGACTGTTCTTGCCTATCGCGAAGACGGCTGACTTGCAGCGGCGGGTTGACAGTCTCAAGGCTGACCACCAAGTTCCGCCGCTGTCCGGAGGAGACCCCCTATGAAAGTTGTTGTTGTTGAGTCGCCTGCCAAAGCCAAGACGATCAACAAGTATCTCGGAAGCGACTATAAGGTATTCGCTTCCTATGGGCACGTCCGTGACCTGCCCTCCAAGGACGGCTCGGTTGACCCGGACAATGACTTCGAAATGGTCTGGCAAGCTGATTCCAAGTCAGCCGGCCGGATCCGCGATATCGCAGAGGCCGCCAAAGGCGCCGACAAGCTCATTCTCGCAACTGACCCTGATCGTGAAGGCGAAGCGATCAGCTGGCACCTGCTGGAAGCGCTGAACAAGCGCAAGGCGATCAAGGGTATCCCGGTTGAGCGCGTCGTGTTCAATGCGATCACCAAGAATGCGGTCACGACCGCGATGGAAAACCCGCGCCAGATCGATCAGGAACTGGTCGACGCCTATCTTGCCCGCCGGGCGCTCGACTATCTTGTCGGCTTCAACCTGTCGCCGGTTCTCTGGCGCAAGCTGCCCGGCTCCCGTTCGGCTGGCCGCGTCCAGTCTGTCGCGCTGCGCATCATCTGCCAGCGTGAGCTTGAGATCGAAACCTTCCAGGCAAAGGAATACTGGACCATCGAGGCAGACCTGCGCGCCACGGACGGGACGGACTTCAAAGCCCGTCTCTATGCGTTGGACGGCGAGACGCTGAAGAAATTCTCGCTGCCGGATGAGAAGTCGGCCACCGATGCACTGAACGCCGTAAAAGTCGGCGGCTTTACGGTCAGCTCGGTGGAATCCAAGCCGGTGCGCCGTAATCCGCCGCCGCCTTTCATCACCTCGACCTTGCAACAGGAAGCCTCCCGCAAGCTCGGCTTCTCGGCCAAACGCACCATGCAGGCGGCCCAGAAGCTCTACGAAGAAGGCCGCATCACCTATATGCGGACCGACGGCATCAACATGGCCGAAGAAGCCCATGTCGCCGCGCGTCGCCAGATCGAAAGCGATTACGGCGCCCGCTACCTGCCGGAGAAGACGCGCCGCTATTCCTCCAAGGCCAAGAATGCCCAGGAAGCGCACGAAGCGATCCGGCCAACCGATTTTTCCATTCGCCCGGAAGCCTATCGCGGCGATGGCGACCTGAAAAAGCTCTACACACTGGTCTGGCGCCGCGCTGTGGCCTCGCAGATGGAAGCTGCCGAGTTTGAACGCACCACGCTTGATTTCGAATCGAAGGACAAGCGCGCCGTGCTCCGCGCGACCGGCCAGGTCGTTGTGTTTGAAGGCTTCATCAAGCTCTACACCGAAGGCCGCGATGATGGCGACGACGACGAGGATGCCGAAGGACGCCTGCCGAAGATGAAGGAAGGCGAGCATGCCGACCTGAAAGATTCCAAATCAGAGCAGCACTTCACGCAGCCGCCGCCGCGTTACACCGAAGCCTCGCTGGTCAAACGGCTGGAAGAGCTCGGCATTGGCCGCCCCTCGACCTACGCCTCCACGCTCTCGACGCTGGAAGACCGCGACTATGTGCGGCTCGAGAAGAAACAGCTGATCCCGGAAGACAAGGGACGCCTCGTCACTGCCTTCCTGGAAAACTTCTTCGCGCATTACGTCGAATATGACTTTACGGCCGAACTGGAAGAACAGCTCGATGTTATCTCCGATGGCAAGCTCGACTGGAAAGCCTTCCTGCGGGACTTCTGGAAACAGTTTCAGGCGGCCATCGAGGGCACCAAGGAGCTGCGTGTATCCGAGGTCCTCGACGCGCTCAATATCGCGCTTGGCCCTTATGTCTTCCCGACGAAGGACGAGAATGGCGAGCTCAAGGAAAACCCGCGCGAATGCCCGCTCTGCAAGGAAGGCGAACTGTCGCTGAAACTTGGCCGGCATGGCGCTTTTGTCGGCTGCTCGCGCTATCCAGACTGCAAGTTCACCCGGCCATTCTCCGCCGATGCTGAACAGGATGGTGCGATCAATCCGGACGGCGAGGAACTGGGGATCCACCCGGAAACCGGCCAGCCAGTCCTGATGAAGACCGGCCGCTTCGGCCCCTATGTCGAGATGGCCACAGACGACAAGCCGAAACGTACAAGCCTGCCCAAGGGCTGGGAGCCGCAGGCCATGGATCTCGCCAAAGGCGTCAAGCTGCTCTCGCTGCCACGCGAAGTCGGCAAACACCCAGAAGACAATGAACCGATCCTCGCCAATCTCGGCCGCTATGGCCCGTATGTGCAGCACCTGCGCACCTTCGCGAATGTGAAGGACATTGAGGAGCTGTTCGACATTGGCCTCAACCGGGCCGTGACGCTGATCGCTGACAAGAATGCCAGCCGGGGCGGCGGACGCGGCGGCGCAAAGCCACTGAAGGAACTTGGCAAGCACCCGGGCGATGATGAGCCGATCCACGTCTATGAAGGCCGCTACGGGCCTTATGTGAAGCATGGCAAGACCAATGCGACGCTGCCAAAGGAAACGACGCCAGAAACGGTGACGCTGGAACAGGCCATCGAACTGATCGACGCGCGCGCCAAGAAACCGGCGAAGAAAAAAGCGCCGGCAAAGAAGAAGGCTCCGGCCAAGAAAAAGCCGGCCGCGAAGAAAAAAGCGCCGGCGAAAGCCAAGGACTAGGTCGACAAACCGCGCGGGGAACGGGCATGGATAGTCCATGCCCGCCACCATCCGCCTTGCCACACGCGACGACCTGCCTACCCTTCTCCAGTTCGAGCAGGGCATCATCGCTGCCGAACGCCCCTATGATGACCTGCTGAAGCCTGACCCGATCAGCTATTATGACATCGGCGAGATGATCGATGCAGACGACGCGGCTGTCATGGTCATTGAAATTGACGGTGAGCTGGTCGCCTCGGGCTATGCGAAGAAGCGGCGTTCGCGCCACTACACCTCGCCGGACTGGCATGCCTTCCTCGGCTTCATGTATGTCAGCCCTGAGCATCGCGGCCACGGCCTCAACAGGATGCTGGTTGACGGCCTGCATGGCTGGGCGCGCGAACAGGGCCTCACTGAAGTCCGTCTCACCGTCTATCCCGGCAATACATCGGCCATCCGCGCCTATGAGAAACAGGGCTTCGAACCCTATCTCGTCGAAATGCGCCTCAGCCTCGACGACTGAGCAAAGCGCACCACTTTTGTTTCTGCTATACTGAACCAGACCGCCTGACAGGCGTTGAATAGGTTTGCCTAATAAAAACAAGGCATTTTATCAATAATGGAAGGATTCAAAATGACCGATCCAGAGATCAAGACTGAAGAAGCACGCCAGGGCGAGACAGGTTTCGGCATGCGTTGGGTACTCGTGATATCCGTGATTGCCACTGTATTCGCCTTCGGCCTGCTGGCCGGAATGATGATCTAAGTATTTTGGTGGCTGACCTGTATCAATTCGAGCAATTCGAAGCAGAATCCCCTATATCGGCAATATGAGTTTTCCAAATCGCGAGACTGTTCTCGACTTTATTTCCAAAAATCCTTCGCTGACCACCAAGCAGGATATTGCACGCGGCCTGAAGGTTAAGGGGCGTGAACGCCAGACCTTGCGTGCCATCCTGAAAGACCTCGAAAACGAGGGCACACTGGAGCGCACCGGCAAGCGCGCCTGGGCAAAGGCCGACACGCCACCGCCCACAGGCGTGATCGCCTTCGAAGCCATTGATGATGATGGCGAACTGATCGCCCGCGCCGTTGGGCGCGACGGTCCGTTCGGCCCCTCGATCCGCTATACCGGTTATCAGGGCAAGTCGCGCGGGCCTGAACCCGGTATCGGCGATCGCGGCCTCGCGAAGGTGATGGAAACGGGCGGCGAATACCGCGCCAAACTGATCAAGCTTTTCGAGACGCGTGACGAAGATACGCCGATGACGGGCCGCTTTGAAAGCAACCCGAAAGGCGGCCGCATCATCCCGGCCAATCGCCGCGACAAGCGTACGCTGCTCATCGACAAGAGTGATACCAATGGCGCCGAAAATGGCGACCTCGTCGTTGCCATGCCGATACCCGGTAAACCGAATGGCCCTGCTTTTGGCAAGGTAACAGAAGTGCTTGGCCGCCTCGATGACCCTCGTGCCGCCTCGCTGCTGGCCATTCATGCACATGGCATCCCTATCGAGTTTCCGAAGGATGTCCTCAATGAGGTCAAATCCATCAAGCCGCTGGCCTGCAAGCGCGAAGACCTGACAAAGACGCCGCTGATCACGATCGACCCGCATGACGCGCGTGACCATGATGATGCCGTCTATGCCGAGAAGCTGTCGGATGGCTGGAAGGTTATTGTGGCAATCGCAGACGTCGCCGCCTATGTCCGCCCCGGCACCGCCCTCGACCGCGAAGCCCAGAAACGCGGCAACTCTACCTATTTCCCGGACCGGGTCGTCCCGATGCTGCCGTTTGAGCTGTCGGCAGATGCCTGCTCACTCGTTGAGCTGGAAGATCGCCCATGCATGGCGGTCGAGATGATCTTTGACCAGTCCGGCTCCAAGCGAAAGCACCGCTTTATCCGAGGCACGATGCGATCAGCGGCCAAGCTCTCCTATGAGGAGGCGCAGGCCGCCATTGATGGCGTGACGGGCGGCAAGGGCGACAAGTTTCTTGAACCCGTGCTGAAGCCGCTATGGGGGGCCTATAAAGCCCTCGGCAAGGCGCGGGAGAAGCGCGGGCCGCTCGAGCTGGACTTGCCCGAACGCCGGGTCGAAATTGGCGCAGATGGCCAGGTCAGCGCGATCACCACCAAGGAACGCTTCGATGCCCACAAGCTGATCGAGGAGTTCATGATCCAGGCCAATGTCGCGGCCGCGGAAACACTGGAGAAACAGGGGTCGCCCCTGCTCTACCGCGTTCACGACCAGCCCTCCGACGCGAAGATCGCCGCGCTTGCCGACTTCCTGCAGACGCTCGAAATCAAATGGCCGAAAGGCGAGCGTCCGCAGACCGGCCGCTTCAATCACCTGCTGACAGAGTCGCGTGAATCAGAACATCGCGACGTGATTTCCGAGATTGTGCTGCGCTCACAGTCACAAGCCGTATATGCAGCTGAAAACAATGGCCATTTCGGCCTCAATCTCGCACGCTATGCACACTTCACCTCGCCGATCCGGCGCTATAGTGACCTCGTCGTGCACCGCGCGCTGATCAGTTCTTTGAAACTCGGCGATGATGGGCTGACCAGGGAGATGGCCGCGTCACTCGACGAAATGGCAAGCCATCTGGTCGACACTGAACGCCGCTCCATGGCTGCCGAACGCGAAGCCACCGATCGCTATCTCGCCCTTTACCTGCGCGACAAGGTCGGTGCCGAATTCGAGGGCCGGATTACCGGCGTGACCCCTGCCGGCCTGTTCATTCGCATGGCCGGGACGGGTGCAGACGGTTTCTCCCCCATCTCCAAGCTCTCGGATGATTACTGGGTGCATGATGAAGGCTCCATGGCGCTGATTGCGCGCGGCAATGGCAAACGCTTCGAGCTTGGCCAGATCGTCACGGTGAAGCTGGCCGAAGTGACGCCCCTGCAGGGCGGCTTGTTGCTGGAAATGCTGTCGCCACCACGTCCGGCCCGGCCGGGACAAAAAACACCTGCTTCGCGCGGCGGCAGGGGTGGCCCTCGCGGACGGCCTCATGGCAAACTTCCCAAAGGAAAAAGAAAACCCCACAAAGGGGGCAAGGGAGGCAAACGCTGATGCCTGTGAAGCTCGGCTCTGCCTATGACAAGGAAGGCGATGGCGATGTCATCCAGAAGGACCGGCCAACGCCGCGTCCGAAGGATGCTGCAACGCTGATCCTCGTGCGGCGCGACCAGGCCCAGCCACGCCTTCTGATGGGCAAGCGCTCTGGCCGCCATGACTTCATGCCCGACAAATACGTCTTTCCCGGTGGCCGCGTGGATACCGCTGATGGCCGGGTGCCGAGCCTCAGCGAGTTTCGACCCACGGTCGAAGCAAAACTCGCCCACCAGACCCGCCGCAAGCCGCGCGCCTTCGGGCTGACGGCGATCCGCGAAATGTTTGAGGAGACCGGCCTCATCGCCGGCCGCGCGAGCGACTTTCCCGGTGCGCCGGCTCCCGACTGGCAAAAATATGCAGACCAGGGCGCTGCACCCTGTCTCAACGGCCTCACCTTTATCGGACGCGCGATCACCCCGCCCTACCGGCCAAAGCGCTTTGACGCCCGTTTCTTCATGGCCGAGGCCGAGGACGTGCTGATTGATGAGCGCCCCGCTGTCGACGGCGCAGAGCTACATGACCTGCAATGGGTAACCCTGAAGGACGCCATGGCGCTGGACCTGCCGAACGTCACGCGCTTCATGATTGGGGAGATCGGAGAGCGACTGGCAGCCGGCAATGCGGAAGCGCTTGATCCACCTTTCCTGCGCTGGACAAGGGGCGGTCATTCGCAGGACAGGATATAGACCTCAGCCCGATGCGCACAGCCGCTTGACTTTGCAGGCCCCGGCATTCATTAAGCGCCCTTCGAATTCCAAGAACACCCGTAAAGAGCACCCGTCATGGCCAAGCCGACAACCATCAAGATTCGCCTGAACTCGACCGCCGGGACTGGCTTTTTCTACGTCACGAAAAAGAACCCGCGCAACATCACCGAAAAGCTGGTGATGAAGAAGTATGATCCGGTCGCGAAGAAGCACGTCGAATTCAAGGAAGGCAAGATCAAATAGATCTGCCACCTTTAGACAGATTGAAGAGCCGGGCCACGCGTCCGGCTTTTTCTTTGCCTGATAGCCGAAAACTTGATCTTCCGCGGATCAAAGGGCGAATTTGGGCGTTGGTTTCCTGCAACGCAGGAGGCTTTTATGGCCCTCACATTCAACAAGGTCGTCGCTGTCATTGATGTCGACGATAATCTCGCCGCTCTCGTCATGGATGTCGCGAGGCAGATGACATCCCCCACGGGCGAGCTGCACGCCATCGATTCCAACCCCTTCATCACGACATTCGAGTCGCCTTATGCGGCTGGTGCGCTGGAAGCTGATGCAGAAGCCCACAAGGCGGACGCCAACCGCAGGATGCAGCAGATGAAGGAGCTTTCTGCAGCCAAGGCCGCCGACGCGCATCTCGCCGTCCTCGATGGCAACCCGTCGCGTGATGCCGCGAGCTATGCGAAGAAGAATAATGCCGATCTTATCGTGATCGGCTCACACCAGAAAGGCTGGTTCAAACGCCTGCTTGAAGGGTCTGAAAGCGCGGACATGATCCGCGAGGCCCCGTGTGCGGTTTTTGTTGTCACCGAAGCGCACAGGACGCGCGTTTCCGGCTAGGCAGCGATGCTCTTGACCTGGTTGCGCCCGGCTGTCTTCGCTTCGTAAAGCGCATCATCAGCACGTCGCAGTATATCGGCAGCCGTATCATTCTCGTCGCTATATGTGGCGACGCCCGCACTCACCGTAATATCAAGGCTGAGACCAGCGGCCGGAATCCGGAACGGTTCGGCGGCGATCGCTCGGCGGATCCGCTCAGCGGCCGTACAGGCAAGGTCGCCCGCCGTTTCCGGCATAATGACGAGAAACTCCTCGCCGCCCGGACGGCAGACAATATCCTTTGGGCGGACATTCGCCTGGATCCGCTCAGCAAATTCCTGGAGGACGAGGTCGCCTGCCTCATGGCCAAACCGGTCATTGACCTGTTTGAAATGATCAATATCGGCGGCAACAACAGACATGGGCGACGCGCTGAGCACTGATCGCTTCAGCCATAGCGACAGCTGGTTGTTCATGTAACGGCGATTGTACAGCCCTGTCAGCTGGTCAATGACGGAAAGCTCAAGGCCGCGGTCCACGCGCCGGCGGAGGATTTCCACATAGCGGGTCCGCTTGGTCTGCGTCGCCACGCGCGCCATCAGCTCTTCGGCGACAATCGGCATCTGAATGACATCGCTCGCACCAAGGTCCAGCGCGCGGGCGGCCACTTCCCGGTCACGCTCTTCTGCCATGACGATGATGGAGAGGCCGCGTGTTGCTTCTTTCGTACGAAAATGAGCACAGAGGCGTAGCGGGTCGTAGGACTGGTGGCTAAGGCCGAGCAACACGATATCCAGGCGATCGCGCCCACGGCGCGGCAATTCTTCGGCTTCTTCCAGCGTCAGCACACTATGGCCTGCATCGGCGAGCGGTTCGCGGATGGCCTTTATATTCCGCAGGTTCGTATCCACGAGCAGGACATTGGCGCCGCGGTCCAGCGCCTGTGTTTCCTCGTCGGACAGGGCACCGGACTGCACGCCGCTGGCTTCGCGCTGGCGCAGCTCGCTTGCTACCGCATTATAGCGATTGAGCGCGCCAATCCGCGCCATCAGGGAAAAATCATCAACCGGCTTGGTCAGAAAGTCATCAGCGCCCGCCTGCAAGCCATGCACACGGTCACTGGCTTCGCTGAGCGCCGTCAGCATCACGACGGGGATATGTCCGGTAACAGGATTGGCCTTGAGCCTGCGGCAGACTTCATAGCCATCCATGCCGGGCATCATCACGTCGAGGAGGATAATATCCGGGGCTTCCTGCTCTGCGGCCTGTAACGCCTTTGGTCCGTTCTCAGCCAGCATCACAGTATAATATTTCGCCTCAAGCTTGGCTTGCATCAACCGGCGGTTCGCCAGGATGTCATCGACGACCAGGATACGCGCGCTCATGCAGCCTGCCTGTCGCCAACCAGCTCTTCGACAGTGGACAGAAAAGAGCGCATCTGGATCGGTTTGGAGAGATAGCCTTCGCAACCGGCCTCGCGCACGCGCGCTTCGTCAGCCCGCATCGCAAACGCTGTTACGGCCAGGATCGGGATATGGCGGATCGATTCGTCGTCCTTGATCCAGCGTGTGATATCGAGGCCGGACACTTCCGGCAGCTGGATATCCATGACGATCAGGTCTGGCTTGTGCTGACGCGTCAACTCAACGGCTTTCGCGCCATCGCGGCATTGCAGCGTAGCGAAACCAAACGCGTCGAGCAGGTCGCAGAACAGGCGCATGTTCAGCTCATTGTCCTCAACAACCAGGACGGTTTTCTTTGCGCCTGCAGCCATTCCTACAATCTCGTCCCAGCAAGTGATTCGTTCACAGGTGCGAAGTCTTGACAGAAGAGTCTTAAGCTTTGTTTGAATTCATGCAGTGAACTTGTCTCACGCGCCGGAACATGAGACGAACAAACATGCAGACACTTTGCCGAGACTGTTCCGGCATCACTGAAGATGTCATTGGTTCCTGCCCGAATTGCGGCAGCGACCGCCTGGTCTCGCATGCCCGTCTCCCCCAGCTCAGCGTGGCCCACATTGATTGCGACGCATTCTACGCTGCAATTGAGAAGCGCGACAATCCCGAGTTGCGAAACAGGCCTGTAATTGTCGGCGGCGGCACGCGCGGCGTCGTCGCAACCTGCTGCTATATTGCCCGCCTCGATGGCGTGCGCTCAGCCATGCCGATGTTCAAAGCGCTGAAGGCCTGCCCCAATGCGGTGGTCGTCCGCCCTGACTTCCAGAAATACTCAGCCGCCTCCCGCCAGATCCGTGAGCGGCTCGAAGCTCTGACGCCTCTGGTGCAGATGGTATCGATCGACGAAGCCTATATCGACCTTTCCGGGACCGCGCGCCTGCATCACCAGTCACCTGCCGCCCTGCTCGCCGGGCTGGCCCGGAATATCGAAGCCGAGATCGGCATTACCGTCTCGATCGGACTTTCGGCCAACCGCTTCCTCGCCAAGATGGCGAGCGAGCTGGACAAGCCGCGCGGCTTTGCGGTGCTCGCACCTGAAGATGCGCGAGACATTCTCGGCCCGATGCCGATCAGCGCCATTCACGGCGTCGGCCCGGCCTTTGCCAAGCGGTTGTCCCGCGACGGCCTGCACAGGATCGCTGACGTCTACGCACGAGACCGGCGCGCCCTGATGATGGCTTATGGTGAAAGCGGGCAGCATCTCTGGGACCGCGCCAACGGCATCGACAATCGCCCAGTCTCGCCGGATCGCGAACGTAAATCAGTCTCGGCAGAACGCACGTTCAATGAGGATATTTCCGCACATGACGTCCTGGAAGACCGGCTCTGGTCGGTCTGTGAAGAAACAGCCAGCCGCGCGAAGAAGCATGGCGTTGCCGGCTATGTCGTGACGCTCAAGCTGAAGACGAGGGATTTCCGCTCGCTGACGCGCAGCCTCACCCTGAGCGATCCTACCCAACTGGCCCAGACGCTGTTTCGCGCGACGCGGCCCCTGCTGGAAAAGGAGACCCGCAAAGGCATCTCATACCGGCTGATCGGCGTCGGCATCTCGGACCTGCACCCTGCCGGTGAGGATCATGTCGACCTGATCGACCCTGGTGTCGCCAAGCGCGCAGCCGCAGAACGCGCCGCCGACAAGGCACGCGGCAGGTTCGGTGACGGCGCCGTTCGCACTGGCCGTGCAATGCGCCTTGAAAACAGCAAACGCACTCCGGGCTGAGACGCCGCTTGCCCGTCACGCTGGGCTGCGTCTAAGACGGGAAGCACAGAACATCACGACCCGGAGCCACGCCCCCATGAGCACACCTGAAGCCCGCCTGATCGACCTAGGCATTACCCTGCCCGAGCCCATGAAGGCGGTCGCCAATTACGTGCCATTCGTGATCACTGGAAACCTGCTTTTCGTGTCCGGCCAGGTCAGCGCCCAGCCCGATGGCCGCGTGACAGGCCGTCTCGGCGAAACGATGGACCTGCCGGCCGGCCAGTCCGCCGCCCGCCTTTGCGGCATCAACCTGCTGGCGCAATGCAAGGCCGCTGTCGGTGACCTGTCGCGGATCGCCCGCGTCGTGAAGCTCGGTGGTTTCGTCAATTGCCATCCGCTATTCACCGACATTCCGCAGGTCATCAATGGCTGCTCGGACCTGATGGTCGATGTGTTCGGCGACAAGGGCCGCCACGCCCGGTCCGCCGTTGCCTGCCCGACCCTGCCGCTCGGTGTGGCGGTGGAGATTGACGGCGTGTTCGAGATTTCTAACTAAGAAGGCATGGCAAAAAGATTTAACCTGCTCGATTTCGCCTATGCCCATCGCGGGCTCTGGTCAGACGACAGCCATCCGGAAAACAGCCTTGAAGCGATCCTTGCTGCTGGCGAGGCGGGCCTTGGATGCGAACTGGATGTCCGGCCAGCCGCCTGCGGCACGCCGATTGTCTTCCATGACCAGCTGCTTGACCGGATGACCGCAGAATCCGGCTATGCCTCCCAGCGCACCGCAGAAGACCTCACGCAGGTTCCGCTGAATGGCGGCGGCACACTTGCCACGCTCAAGACTGTCCTCGACAGATGGACCGCGGACACCCCCCTTCTCATCGAGATCAAGATCGACGGCGAGACAGATGCGGAGGGCTTCGTTGAGATGGTCGCCGGACTGGTCGCCGAACATGACGGACGAGCCGCGCTGATGAGTTTCAGCCGCCGTGCTCTCGCTGCCATTCCTGCCGGCATGATGAAAGGCGCCCTGATCCTGCCGAGCACCATGACAGAAGAACTGACCCCGCAGGCCCTCGTCAGCACGGCGGCGGGTTTCAGCCCCGATTTCATCGGCTGTAATGTGATTGATGCCCAGCAAGCGTCGGCGGCTGCCACCGATTACGGCTTGCCCGTCGTGGTATGGACAGTGAAGACCGCTGAGATTGCACACGAACTGAGCGCGCTGCCGGTCTCGCAGATCTTTGAGGGCTTCGATCCGGCCTTTGCCCGGCCCGGCGCATGATCTACCATCCCCTTTATGGATGATGCGCAGTTCCAGATCCGGCTGATCCACGGCCTTGCGGAAGTCGACCGCGACGCCTGGGACGCCATCGCCAACCCGCCATCCCTGCCTTACGACCCCTTTCTCAGCTGGGACTTCCTGCAAACGCTCGAGGCAACCCGGGCGGCAGCCCCCGAGACAGGCTGGTCCCCACATCACCTGCTCGTCGAAGCGCCGGGACAGGGCCTTATCGGCGCGATGCCGCTTTACCTGAAAATGCATTCGCAGGGTGAATTCGTGTTCGACCATAGTTGGGCGGACGCCTATGAGCGCGCTGGTGGGGCGTATTATCCAAAGCTCCTGTCGGCTGTGCCCTTCACGCCCGTGACCGGCCGCCGCCGCCTCGTGAAGCCGGGGCCTGACGAGACACGTATCGCCAATACGCTCCTCTCCGGCGCTGTGCAGATCGCTCACCAGAATGACCTCTCATCCCTGCATGTGAATTTCGTCACCGAAGAGGATGCCGCCCGCATGGACGCGTCCGGCATGATGATCCGCACCGACCAGCAATTCCACTGGCTGAACAATGGCTATGAGAGTTTTGATGACTTCCTCGCAGTCCTCTCTTCGGCCAAGCGAAAGAATCTTCGCAAGGAGCGCCTGAAAGCACAGGACGGGCTGACCTTCGAGCATCTGACGGGCAGCGACATCACAGAGGCACACTGGGACGCCTTCTTCGAGTTCTATATGGACACTGGCGAGCGCAAATGGGGCTCGCCCTATCTCAATCGTGATACCTTTTCCCTGCTTAGCGAACGGATGGGTGACCGGATCCTCCTCATCCTCGCCCTGGAAGACGGCGAACCGATCGCTGGCGCGCTTAACCTGATCGGGAGTGAACGGCTTTATGGCCGCTATTGGGGCACGGTCTCGCCGCGTCCGATGCTGCATTTTGAGACCTGCTATTATCAGGCCATTGATTTCGCCATCAAACATGGCCTGCAGGTTGTTGAGGCTGGCGCGCAGGGCGGTCACAAGCTGGCGAGGGGCTACGTGCCCGTCACCACTTATTCGGCGCACTGGATCGCGCATGAAGGCCTGGCTGACGCTGTCAATGAATACCTCGACAGGGAGCGCCGCGCCGTCAGGCGCGAAGCCGGCTTCCTGAACGAGCGCACCCCCTTCAGGAAAGACGGACAGGAAAACAGCTCATGAGCATTCACGGCAAATACGAAACCGACAACATCTTCGCGAAAATGCTGCGCGGCGAAGTGCCGTGCGTGAAAGTCTATGAGGATGATGTCGCCCTCGCCTTCATGGATATCTTCCCGCAGGCCGAGGGCCATGTCCTTGTAATTCCAAAGGACGTTGAGGCCCGAAACCTGCTGGAGATGCCGGACGACAGGCTCGGCCCTTACATGGAGCGCGTACAGAAAGTCGCCCGGGCCGTCGAGAAGGCTCTCAAGCCTGACGGGCTGGTGGTTACACAGTTCAACGGCGCGCCGGCTGGCCAGACCGTCTACCATCTGCACTTCCACATCATTCCCCGCCGCGAAGGCGAGACGCTCGGGCGCCATGGCAGCGGCGGGCCAGCCGACACGGAAACCCTGCAAAACATTGCAAAATTGATCACGTCCTATCTTTGAGCAAACCTGCTTTTGCCGAACCGCTGCGAAAGGACTGAGCGGAAGCGCACCGGATACGTGCCTTCCAAAGCGCCATACCTCCCCCTCACGCGCCGAATGTCTCGAAGCGGGAAAAAAGCAGCGTTGCGGCCAGAAGAAGCATCCGAATTCCTCAATACTGATACTAAAGTATGACGGATTCACCCCTTCTTTTGACAGCTTGTGGCGTAGCCGGGGGACAGACAAATTCCACCACTCGTGTATGTTTTATACATACCAGAGTGAGGCATTTGATATGCGAAACGACCAAAGCGCGCCTGGCAGCGGCTGCGCTGCAAAAGATTGCGTTCCTCAAACACGCGACGCGATGGTCGCGCTGTTGGCTTCGTCGGAGAAGACCGACGTCGCCTCTTTTGTGCACGGTTGGTTGATGCTCGATGACGAAATGGCAAAGCTCGAATCCCAGACGGCGCATGTCAAGGACGTACTGAATGACAGGTTGCTCGGCACAATGCTGAAAGGCCAGTTAGCTGACCTGCTCACGACGATTCACCGCCGCGCGCGCGAGCTGGCTGCGATGCCAGCGGTCAACGTGAATGATATCTATTGCAAATGCTATGTGCGCGCCCGCCTGCGGGTAATTTCTCCGGATGACCAACTCACAGTCCGGTATCTGGCAGACAGCATCCGGCAGGATCTCAACGACTTCGAAACCGATAGCGCCCTCACCCGCACCTGCGCCTGAGCAGCATTTTCCTGATTTCTCTCGCAACGTCCCCCGCGAGAGAAATTGTCCCGGCGCCCCACCCCCGGGACACGCGACCGGCAGTGGTGCCAAATGCACCTCAATCGTCAGAATGACATCTGCCCTCCGCGTACCCCCTGACGTCGAGCGTCAGCCGCAGAAATGCGTCAGAGGCCCAGCTTTGCCCGAAGGATCTGGTTCACGGCCTGCGGATTGGCCTTGCCGCCGCTTTCCTTCATCACCTGCCCGACAAACCAGCCCATCGCTTTCGGTTTTTCCTTGACCGATGCCGCCTGCTCAGGATTTTCGGCGATAATCTTGTCGACAATAGCTTCGATCGCGCCGGTGTCAGTGACCTGTTTCAAGCCCTGCTTCTCGACGATATCAGACGGATCACCCTCACCATTAATCATCCGTGCAAAGACATCTTTGGCGATCTTTCCGGAAATTGTATCATCCGATATCAGATCAACCAGCGCGCCAAGTTGCGCCGCAGAGACGGGGCTGTCGGCGAGCTCCAAGTCTTCGCGGTTGAGATAGCCGAACAGCTCCTGGCTGACCCAGTTGGCGGCAAGCTTAGCGTCACGGCCCCTGGCAACAGCCTCAAAGAATTCAGCACGTTCACTATCAGCCGTCAGAACACCGGCATCATAATGAGACAGGCCATATTCGCTTTCGAAACGGGCGCGCTTTTCATCCGGCAATTCCGGCAGGCTGGCGCGGATATTGTCGATGAACAGGTCGTCGATCTCGAGCGGCAGAAGGTCCGGGTCGGGAAAGTAGCGATAGTCGTGCGCGTCTTCCTTGGATCGCATTGACCGGGTCTCCCCCTTGTCAGGGTCATACAGGCGCGTTTCCTGGTCAATGGCGCCGCCACCCTCGAGAATCTCGATCTGCCGGCGTGCCTCATACTCGATCGCCGCCTGCATGAAGCGGAACGAGTTCATGTTCTTGATCTCGCAGCGCGTGCCGAGATGGCTGAAATCGCCGCTCTCGCGGAATTTCTCATAGCCGCCCGGCTTACAGACGGAGACGTTCACATCCGCGCGCAGATTACCCTTTTCCATATCGCCATCGCAGGTGCCGAGGGCAACCACGATGGATTTCAGCTTTTTGACGTAAGCGGCCGCTTCGAGCGGCGTACGGATATCCGGTTTGGAGACAATTTCCATCAGCGCCACGCCCGAGCGGTTTAGGTCCACATAGGTGGCGTCCGGCGCCATGTCGTGGATCGACTTGCCGGCATCCTGCTCAAGGTGAAGCCGCTCGATGCGAACGGGAAAGGCATAGGCCGGGTCGCCATGTGCCGGCTCGACATCAACTTCAATCTCGCCCTCGCCAACAATCGGGAACTCGAATTGCGAAATCTGATAGCCTTGCGGCAGGTCCGGATAGAAGTAATTCTTGCGGTCGAAGCGCGACCATTTGTTGATCTGCGCCTTTAGGCCGAGGCCGGTGCGCACGGCCTGCTCGACGCATTTGCGGTTGATGACAGGCAGCATGCCCGGCATCGCCGCATCGACCAGCGAAACATTGCAATTGGGGTCAGCGCCGAACTGCGTCGACGCCCCGGAGAAAAGCTTCGCCTCGGAGGCCACCTGCGCATGGACTTCAAGCCCCATTACAAGTTCCCAGTCCCCGGTCTCGCCTTTCAGCGTATAGGTCGCGCGCTCGGACATATCTCTGTCTTTCCCGAATTCAAATCAGTATTCCGCCTGCGTTTAAGCATAGCTCGCAGGGCCAGACCATAGGCCATCCTGAGTCTCGTCGCCGACTGAAACGAGCGCTCACACGACGGATGGTCCGACTTCGTGGGTCGCGGGAACCTGGCAGGCATATATGAAGCCGCCAGAGTGAACGTCACCCAAGACAGCAGAGGCTGGACACATGGGCCGCAAAACAGGTCTACTCGCCCTTCTTACCAGCCTTCTTGCGGGCCGCCTCGACCCGGGCTTTTCGGGCTGCCATCCGGTCATTGATATTGGCGCTCAAACGGCTTGGCGGGCCTTCTTCAGCCGCTTTCTGGCTTTTGCGAAACTGCAGGCGCTCAACGAAGATCGCGCCGCGCAGTGATACATAGAGCGCAACCACCACTGCCAGCAGCCAGATCATCCGGGTGCGGGGGTGGAACGGGTCAATCCCCTGCTGCCACGCCATCGTCACGATGAGCAGCAGCATGAAGAGGAAAGCACCGAGGGCGTAAAGGGCGGTTCTGGCTTTTCTGGACATACGCGCCAGCCTACCACCACTTCTCCGGTTTCGCCACAAAGCCTGCGGCCTCTTCCAGTGCGCCTGCCACGCGGAAGCAGCTGGCCTCGTCGAGTGCCTTGCCGATGACCTGCAGGCCAAGCGGCAGGCCCTGACTGTCCAGCGCAGCCGGCACGGAGATGCCCGGCAGTCCAGCCAGGTTCGCCGTCACCGTGAAAATGTCGTTCAGGTACATCTGCACAGGATCGCCAGACTTTTCGCCATAGGCAAAGGCCGCCGACGGGCAAGTCGGCGTCAGCAGGGCATCACAAGACTCGTAGGCCGCCTTGAAGTCATCAAGAATCTTTGTACGGACTTTCTGTGCACGGAGATAATAGGCGTCGTAATAGCCCGAAGAAAGCACATATGTACCGATCATCAGGCGGCGTTGCACTTCTGCGCCAAAACCGTTCGATCTCGTCCCTTCATAGGTGTTGACCAGATTGTCCGCGGCGACCCGCTCGCCATAGCGCATGCCATCATAGCGCGCGAGGTTTGACGAGGCTTCGGCGGGCGCCACGATGTAATAGGCCGGCAGCGCATACTTCGTGTGCGGCAGCGAAACGTCGACAATCTCTGCGCCTTGCGCCTTGAGCCACTCCACGCCCTGCGCCCACAGCGCTTCGATCTCTTCGGGCATATTGTCGACGCGGTATTCTTTCGGGATGCCGATCCGCATGCCTTTGACGCCCTGTTTGACGCTGTCGCGCCAGGCCGGAACAGGCTCAGGCAGCGAAGTCGAATCCTTCGCATCATGCCCGCACATCGCTTCAAGCAGGATGGCGCTGTCTTCAACCGTCTTTGCAATCGGCCCGGCCTGATCCAGTGACGAGGCAAACGCCACCATGCCATAGCGCGAGGCCCGGCCATAGGTCGGCTTGATGCCCACAGTGCCGGTAAAGCTCGCAGGCTGGCGGATCGACCCCCCCGTGTCAGACGCCGTTGCCCCGAGGCAGAGATCAGCAGCCACAGCAGAGGCAGACCCGCCCGACGAGCCGCCCGGCGTCAGCTTCTGGTTGCTGCCGCTGCGCCGCCATGGATTGGCCGGTGGGCCGAAGCGCGAGGTCTCATTCGATGAGCCCATTGCAAACTCGTCCATATTGAGCTTGCCGAGCATCACCGCACCGCCATCCCAGAGCTGCTGGGTCACGGTTGATTCATAAGTCGGGGTGAACTCGCCGAGAATGCCGGAGCAGGCCGTCGTGCGCACGCCCTTGGTGCAATAGAGGTCCTTCACGCCAAGCGGTGCGCCTTCCAGGGCCCCTGCAATGCCCGACGCAATCCGCTTGTCCGAGGCGGCGGCCATGTCCAGTGCCTTCTCGGGTGTCTTCACGACATAGGCATTGATCGCATCATTCGACGCTTCGATCGCGTCGACAAAAGCCTGCGTGATCTCCACCGAAGAGAAAGCCTTGGTCTTCAGGCCATCCAGGGCGGCGGCAAGCGTCAGTTTGGTGAGGTCGGTCATGAAACAATCTGTCTAGCGCAAAGGGATTTTGCTTTCGTATGCTGGCCTTGGCTGAAAGTTCAAGCCCTGAACGCTGACGCACACCATTTGAAACCAGCCGGACGTATCTTTCATTCGAGCGGCAGAGCTGCGACAATAGCGATGCCGGCCCACAACCCTGGAGGACATCATGTTCAAATCCATACTCGCACCCGCCCTCATCGTTTCTATGATCGCGCTTGCGGCCTGTTCATCCACGCCGGCTGACAGTGCAGACGAAGATGCATGGCGCACCGATGCCCGGCTGGGCGAACGCGTTGACCGCATCTGCTTCAAGCGCTCCGTCGATAGCTTCCGCGAAAATACGCGCCGCACGTTGATCGTCGAGCGCGGCGTCAATGATGAATACCTGATCGAGACGAACGGCGCCTGCTATGACCTGAAGAACGCCCAGTCGCTGAGCTTTGACACCTTTGGTGGCTCAAGCTGCATCACACGGGGCGACAATATCTACGCCTATGACAGCGCCTTCGGACCGGACCGGACAGATGTCCCTAACATCCGCTGCCCTATTTCGGCGATCTATAAGTGGGACGAAGAGGCTGGCGAAGACGCGGCAGGAAACGAAGACGACGATGGGTAGGCGCTATCGCCCCTGTCAGCTGTCCGGCGTCTATTTCCTCTTGGCGTCATGATCGGGCGTTTCAGCCAGCAATGACCGGGTCGGCGTTTCAAGGCTCGGGTCGCCTACAGTATCGCCTTCAAATTCCAGGCTGTCTGTAGGGTCCGTGCGCGGCAGGCCTTTGCGCTGCTGCTTGGCCATTTCGATCTGTTCGTGTTCGTCTGGCCGCGTTCTGGGTTCGCCGCGTTCATCCAGTGTCCGGTCCGCCATGGTCCTGTCTCCTTGCTTCGGGACGAGAAACGATCTCACCAAAACAAGTCAGCAACGGGCCGCCTGGTTCCCGGCCATGGCGCTTCAGCGCTGTCTTACTCGACCGATTTCGGAACGACGAAAAACCCGTCTTCACTCTTCGGCGCGTTGGCGAGGACCTGATCCTGGATATTGCCATCGGTCACGACGTCATCACGAAGCGGCAAGGTCGCATCGACCACTGATGTCATCGGCTCGACGCCCTCGACATCAACTTCGTTCAGCTGTTCGATCCAGCCCATGATGGAGGTGAGTTCGCCGGCCAGCGGCTCCAGACGGTCTTCCGGCACGGCAATGCGCGACAGGCGGGCCACCTTGCGGACATCGTCTTTCGTAACGCTCATCGGCTTTCTCCAATCGACATATCGTTGCGATACGCGCTAGGCAGGGCAAATTCAAGAGACGAGCCCACAGCCCGCCATGCCGGTAACAGACCTTTTCAATCTCCCGCCTTATGGCGTCCTGATCGGGATCGACCCGGGCACCAAGACACTGGGCATTGCCGCCTGTGACGCCTCGCGCCTGATTGCCTCGCCCGTCGAGACCATAAAGAAAGGCCGCAAGCTCGGCCCGAGCCTCGACCGGCTTGTCGCCATCATGGATGAGCGCCGGGCCGTCGGCCTCGTGCTTGGTCTGCCGCTCAATATGGATGGCAGCGAAGGCCCGCGCGTCCAGTCGGCCCGCGCCCTGGCCCGCAATATCCTTGAGCGGCGTGACCTGCCCATTGCCTTCCAGGACGAACGCCTGACCAGCGCCGAAGCCGAGCGTGCCATGATATCTGCCGATCTCTCCCGCGCCCGCCGCGCAGAACTGATCGACGCATCTGCCGCAGCGATCATCCTGCAGACAGCGATAGACCGGATCGCCAACCAGTCATGAATGCGTTTCTGGCGGCGCTCGTCCCGGTCATCCTGATCGTTGTACTTGGGCGGTTCCTGGGCTGGCGCAAAGTCCTGCCCGATGATGGCTGGCGCGCCATCGAGCGGCTTGCCTATCTCGTCCTCTTTCCCGCGCTGATCATTCGCGCCCTCGCCCGCGCGCCGTTCGAGACCGCGCCATGGAAGCTTGCCCTTGTGCTCATTGGCGCGCAATGCCTGCTTGGCCTTGTCGGTCTGCTGGCAAGAAGCTGGCCGGGCATCACACGTCCTGCCGTCGGATCAATCATCCAGTCCAATGTCCGCTGGAACACCTTCGTCGCACTCTCGATCGGCAGCGCCATGTTCGGCGAGGAAGGCCTCGCGCTCGTCTCCATTGCGGCCGCCGCCATGATCCCGACCGCCAACATCCTCAGTGTGACGGCGCTCACCGCACATGCGGAAGACGAAGCGCTGCCAAAGCGCAACCCGGTGCTTGAACTGGCGCGTAACCCGCTAATCATCGCCTGCATCATTGGCGGCGCGCTGGCGGCGCTGAACATCACCATTCCACCCCTGATTGACCTGACCATCGAGCTGCTCGGCCAGGGCACGATTGCGCTCGGCCTGCTTTGCGCCGGTGCCGGGATGGACATTGCCGCGCTTGGTCGCTCCGGTATCAAGACGCTGACATGGTCCCTCGTTCGCCTGATCGGCCTGCCAGCGCTTGCCATTGGCGGGGCGCTGCTCATCGGCCTCACCGGAACGCCCCTCGCCATCGCGGTCATCTGCGTCAGCGTGCCGACGGCGACCAGTTCCTACATCCTTGCCCGCCAGCTCGGCGGGGACGCGCCGCTCGCGGCAAACCTCATCGCCATGCAGACCGTCCTTTCCATGTTGACCATGCCCGCCATCTGGTTCGCCTGTTTGGCAGCAGGGCTCTTCTAGCCACTTGCCCCTCACAGGAATCGCGCTTAAACCGCCGAAAATCGAAAGGCAGCGCATGGCCATTCCGGGCTACAGCTACGAGTTCAAGCACCGCCACCTGTTGAGCATCGAGGATCTTTCCCGGCTCGACATCGAACATATTCTCGATCTTGCAGAAGAGTTTGCCGAAGCGACGCGCGACGGCCACCGGCCTGAACCGCACCTCGCCAATCACACCGTCATCAACCTCTTCTTCGAAAACTCGACGCGGACCATGTCCTCCTTCGAAATTGCGGCCCGCCGCCTCGGCGCAGACGTCGTGGCGATGCCGGTCGCGCAGTCATCCGTGAAGAAGGGCGAGACGCTGATTGACACAGCGATGACACTGAATGCCATGGCACCCGATGCCATCGTGATCCGCCACTCTGCCTCCGGCGGCGTGAAGCTATTGTCCCGCAAGGTCGATTGCGCAGTGATAAATGCGGGCGACGGCACCCACCAGCATCCGACGCAGGGCCTGCTCGACGCGCTGACCATTCGCCGCGCCAAAGGCCGGATCGAAGGCCTGAAGGTGACAATCTGCGGCGACATCATGCACAGCCGCGTGGCGCGCTCTACGACAATGGCGCTGCACCTGCTCGGCGCGGAAGTGACCCTTTGCGGCCCCGCCACGCTGATGCCGTCAGGAACAGACACATGGGGCGCCGCCCGCGCCCTGAATGATTTCGAAACCGCTATTGAAGGCGCAGACGTCGTCATGATGCTGCGGCTGCAGCTGGAGCGGATGAATGGGGCCTACCTGCCCAGCCAGCGCGAATACTTCCGCAATTTCGGCCTGACTGCCGAACGCCTGAAACGCGCAGCGGTAGATGCCACCGTAATGCATCCCGGCCCGATGAATCGCGGTGTCGAAATCGAGAGCATCGTTGCCGATGGCGACCAGTCGGTCATCACGCAGCAAGTCGAGATGGGGGTCGCCGTCCGCGAGGCCGTCCTCAAGCTGCTGTCGGGGAGGCGCAGATGAAAACGCTCATCACCAATGCCCGCCTGCTCTGCCCCGCCAACAGGATTGACCGCGTCGGCTCCCTGCTCATCAAAGACGGTATCATCGCTGCTATTGACGGCGAAAGCGCAACGCCGGACGAACACTTTGACGCGGCGGGGTTCTGCCTGTCGCCGGGTCTGGTTGACCTGCGCGTCAAGACGGGCGAACCGGGCGCCGAACAGAAAGAAACACTCGCCACCGCGTCGCGCTCAGCGATCGCGGGCGGCGTCACCAGCATGGTCGTCATGCCGGAAACTGAGCCGGTCATTGATGATGTCGCGCTCGTCCAGTTCATTGCCAATCGCGGCAAGGAAACCGCGAAGGCCCGCATCTATCCGGCCGGGGCGCTGACCAAGGGCCTGACAGGTGAAGCGATGGCCGAGATCGGCCTGATGTCGAACTCCGGCGCGGTCTTCTTCACCAATGGCGATACGCCAGTTGAAAACGCCGCAGTGCTGCGCCGGACAATGGCATATGCGGCCAGCTGCGATGCCATCGTCTCCAGCCGCGCCAATGATCACGCGCTCGGGCTAAGCGGTGTGATGAATGCCGGTGCGCAAGCGGCCCGTATGGGGCTTGCCGGCCTGCCGCGAGAAGCTGAATGGATCGGGCTTGGCCGTGATCTACTCCTCGCCGAGGCAACCGGCTGTACCCTGCTGGTCGACCAGGTGTCGACGGCCCGCAGCCTCGACATGATCCGCGGGGCCCGCGACCGCGGCGTGAAAGTGCATGTCAGCGTGGCCGCCCACCACCTCTTCTTCAATGAACTCGATGTCGGCGACTATCTGACATACTGCAAGGTCAACCCGCCCTTCCGCTCCGAAACCGACCGCCAGGCGCTGATTGATGCGCTCGCCGATGGTGAGATCGATGCGGTGGTATCAGCGCATGATCCACAGCCCCCGGAAGAAAAGCGCTTGCCCTTTGGCGAAGCGGCATTCGGCGCCGCGGGGCTCGAAACCGTGCTCTCCGCGCTGTTGGTTCTCGTACAGGACGAGCGGATGAGCCTGCTCGACGCCCTGAAGCCTGTCACATCCAGCCCGGCAGCAATCATCGGCGTACCGCAAGGCCGCCTGTCCAAGGGGGCGCCGGCCGATCTCATCCTGTTTGACCCGGACAAGCCGTGGCTCTGCGAACGCGAGCAGCTATCCTCCCGCTCCCTCAATTCGCCATTCGATGGTCGCCGCATGGTTGGACGCGTGATGCGCACAATTGTCGGCGGCGAGACCGTATTCACACGCTAGAGGCGATCAGCACCGCCAGCAGGCGCGCTTCGAACACGGTCCGGTCAATACAGGCATTGCGCGTCAGCACATCGAACTCGGTCCCCCGGCAAACTGTCATGACCAGGTTGGCCGTCCGGAGCGGCGCTGGCATCGCGAGTGAAATCAGGGTCGCGCCGACCCGCGTTTCCAGCAGGCGCGACCAGGTATCAACCCTGTCGAGCAGGGCCGGTTCGCGCCGTGCATGATTGACCATTTCATACTCGAATTGCGCATGGCCAGCTTCATCCGGCGAGAGCGCGGTCATCGCGGCGAGGAATTTCGCGGTGTCCTGCAGGGTCAGAAGCGGACGTATTTCAAGTGCGCGGTCGAGCGCATCGCCATAGTCGAAGATATAAAGATCAAAGGCTTCGCGGATCAGGTCTTCGCGTGTCTGGAAATGATAGGTCGTGGTGCCCGGAGAAACCTGGGCCGCCTCTGCAACCAGCCGGTGAGTGACATTGTCAGCGCCTCTTTCCTCAATCAAACGGATGGCTGCGCGCAGGATCTTCTGGCGCGCGCCGAGAGGGAACTGAGGGTCATCATGGCCAGTCATCGTCTCGTACAATAGTACGAAAATGTTAAAAACGCGATTCCATCCGATCGCTCCCTATCTGAAAGCGGCTCATCGTCCCGGCAGCGCAGCGCCCTCAAGCCCGGCCTGGAAACCGGCTTTTGTTCGCCTTCTCTCTTCCAGTTACAGCTTGAATCCAATCCTGGCTATGAGGCTGCCGAACCTGTTTAGAGATTGGCATTTCATCCTCACCTGACGCAGACAATATCGCCTTATCTGCAATAGTGGCGGGAATGGACAGGCGACCATCCTCGGACCAAACAGCGTCTGTACAAATGTACGGGCGCCTGATTTCCCTTGCAACTTGCGGAATGCGTGACGCTCACCCGTCTTGACGCCCGCACCAATCAAACCGACAAGTCCGGTCGCAATTTTACTCGTTCGGGCCGGGGCTTACAGTCATGACCTATCTGCCATTCGCACTCGCCGCCCTCGGCGGTTACCTGCTCGGCTCGATCCCTTTCGGTCTGATCCTGACTCGCGCGGCCGGTCTCGGTGATATCCGCGCCATTGGGTCCGGCAACATTGGCGCGACGAATGTCCTGCGCACGGGGCGTAAGGACCTCGCCTTTGCAACCCTGATCCTTGACAGTTTCAAGGCCGGGCTCGCCGTACTGATTTTCATGTGGGTCTTTGCAGACCGAAACGCCGGACTGGTGGCGGGCGCCGCCGCCTTCCTCGGGCACTGCTATCCGGTCTGGCTCGGCTTCAAAGGCGGCAAGGGCGTGGCAACCTATGCCGGCCTGCTCGTCTTTGCCTCGATAAAGGGGCTGATGATTGCCGCGCCCATCTGGCTTGTCTTCTTCCTTGTCTTCCGCATCTCCTCACTCGCCGCATTGACGGCAGCCGCCATCGTACCCGTCGGGGCGTTCTTTCTTGGCGAGACGCATTTCGCGGTGGCGACGCTGGCCGTGCTGTCCGTTCTCGTCTTCTGGACCCATCGCGCCAATCTCGGCCGATTACTGTCGGGCACCGAGCCGAAGTTCGGCCAGAAGAAAAAGACAGGGACCGAATGACGCGGCGCCTCACCGATGTTGAGCGCGTCGACTGGATCGCGCTGGCCCGCGCGCCGAAAGTCGGCCCTGTCACTTTCTTCCAGCTGCTCGCAAAATTTGGATCGCCCGGCGCCGCCCTCAAGGGCATGACCAGCCTCGGAGCGGACCGCGCCGCCGCCGAGCACGAACTGGCTGCCACCCGCCAGCTCGGCGGGGAGGTGTTGTGCGCCACTGAAGAGGTGTTTCCAGCAACGCTCGGCGAACTGTCCCCGCCGCCGCCTGTCCTCTCCATCCTCGGAAACACTGACCTGTTCACCCGCCCTGCCATCGCGCTGGTCGGCGCCCGCGACGCCTCAGCGGCTGGACGGAAACTGGCCCGCATCATGGCCGCAGATCTCGGACGGGCCGGCCTGGTGACCGCTTCAGGTCTTGCGCGCGGTATCGATGGCGAGGTCCACGCCGCCAGTCTCGACACCGGCACCATCGCCGTCCTCGCCGGCGGGGTCGACCAGCTCTATCCGCCGCAGCATCGCGACCTGTATGACGCGATCCGTGAACAGGGTATTATCGTCTCAGAACGCCCCTTCGGACATCGCGCAACGGCGCGTGATTTTCCACGCCGCAACCGAATCATTACCGGACTGGCGGTTGGAACGGTCGTGATCGAAGCCGCGCAGCGCTCCGGCTCGCTGATTTCTGCCCGCATGGCCGGCGAGCAGGGCCGCGAGGTCATGGCGGTGCCAGGCTCTCCGCTTGATCCACGCGCGGCCGGCACCAACAAATTGCTGCGAGACGGCGCGACACTGGTGCGCGACGCCGCCGACATAGTTGAGGCGGTTTCTACGCAAAGCGGGATTGATGGATACCGGCGTCAGGCGAGCCTGCCATTTGATCCGCCAAACGCAGCAAATTCTACAGATCACGGACTTCCCGCCCGGATTTTTGAAGCCCTGTCCGCGACCCCAATGCCGATCGCCGAAATTGCCACCGCATGTGCATGTTCGGCCCGTCAGTGTGCGGCCATCCTGATGGAGCTGGAAATCGACGGCAGGGCCGTCACCCATGCTGGCGGCCTTGCATCGCGTAGTTGAACGGATCGTTCCCCGGTTGACCGGACTGCAACACATACGGTGAATTCCCTGCAAGCATGGCATGTATGAGTGGACGCGCCGGAAAGCGCCGCTTATGCGGGTTTAGGAAATTTGCGTTGAATATGGAGGCCGCATGGCCGTCTGGAGAAGTGCCTGGATTGCCGCCTTATTGGTCTCGGCATCGCCTATCGCCGTCGCACAGGCACCCGAAAGCGAGGCATCTGTCCAGAGTGAGCGCGTGACGTTGCAGGCAGACAATGTCTACGTCATCGACAATGAAAACACGATCGTCGCGGAGGGCAATGTCTCTGCAGAATATCAGGGCCGCGTCCTGACCGCTGACAAGCTGACCTATGACCGGCAGACGGCACGTGTCCGCGCACAAGGCAATATCACCATCCTTGAAGAGGATGGCACACAGCGCTTTGCCGACGAGATCGAAACCGATGCCAATCTCGCCGACGGCTTTGCGACAGGCTTTTCCATGCGTACGCCAGAAGGGGCGACTGCACTCGCCAATTCAGCGAGCCGTGAGAATGAAACGATCAACACGCTGAACCGGGCGGTCTTCACGGCTTGCGAGCTGTGTGAAGGCGACACCACACCGACCTGGGCGATCCGCGCCCGCGAAGCCGTGCTGGATGAAGACGATGGCATGTATACCTACAAGGATGCCGTGCTTGAGATTGCAGGCATCCCTGTCATCTACCTGCCCTATTTCGCGCATCCTGACCCGAAGGCAGAGCGTCGGTCCGGCCTGTTGATTCCGTCCATCGGAAGTTCGTCGAAAACGGGTGTTTTCTATCAGCAGCCTTATCTCTGGGCGATTTCACCTTCGCAGGACCTGACGATCTCGCCCGTTGTCTATTCGAAGGTCAATCCACTTCTAGAACTCGATTATCGCAAGCGATTCTGGTCCGGCCGGGTCAATTTCAATGTCAGCGTGACCCGCGAACGGCTCTTCGACAGTGACGGCGAAAAGTTCGACGACAAGGAATGGCGCGGTCATATCTTTGGTGAAGGCAAGTTCCAGATCGATGAGAACTGGCTGTGGGGGTTTGGCGTCGAGAAGACCACCGACGACCTCTACACCGAACGATATGATATCGAAGGCGAGAACGAACAGCGCGGCCTTTATACCAACCAGCCACGTATCCTCCTGTCGCAGCTCTATACCCAGGGGCAGAGCCGCAACTGGTATGCCGACGCATCGGTCCTGACCTTTGACAGCCTGCGCCTCGACGACTCACGTGAAGGCACGATTGCCGATGTCCTGCCACTGGCACACGGCGCTTATGATTTCGACCTTGGCGAGTTCGGTTTTGCGGGCATCAATGCGTCCACGGCCTATCTCAGCCGTACGGTCGGAACGGACAGCCATCGCTCCACCGTGGGCGCGGACTGGTCGGTGCGGAAGATCCTGCCCGGCGGTTTTGTCTTCGAGCCCTTCGCGCAAGCCCGCTTCGATCACTATGAAATCGAGGACTTTCCGAATGAAGGCGATAGCGGAAGTGTCGACCGCTCCGTCGGCGCCGTCGGCAGCCGCCTGTCCATGCCCTTCTACAGGCCGGGACAGTCCGTCGACCTGTTGATCGAGCCTATCGTCATGGGGGCGTTCGGGACGAGCGGACCAAATGAAGAAGAAATTCCGATCGAGGACGGGCTTTTCTACGAGCTGGACGAATCTGCCCTGTTCGATGCCAACGCACAGGCTGGCTATGACCTGTATGAAGGTGACAGCAAGATCGGCGCGGGCATTTCAGCCGTGGCCCGCTGGAAGTCCGGGGTCAAGATTTCTGGCCTGGCGGGCCGGCGCTGGCGCTCACGCGATGATGAAAGCTTCGACGTTCCGAGCAATCTGGACGGCACGGTCAGCGACTGGATTGGCGGCTTTGCGGTCGATCTCGGCAATCCCTTCTCTTTCAAGGCAAAGCTTCGCCTCGACGATGAAGACCTCGAACTGAACCGCATCGATACCAGCGTCGACATGAATTTCGACAGGTTCAAGGCGTCGGCCCTGTATTACCAGATCGACCCGGAAGTGACCCAGGCAGGCGTGCGACAGGAAGGCGTTGTCCTTACGTCCGAACTGGAAATCACCGATAACTACTTCGCGCTATACGGCCTGCAACGCGACATTGAGAGCAATCGTGATATAAAACACTCTATCGGCATCGGCTATCAGGATGACTGCTCGCGCTTTGCCCTGATCTTCGAACGCTCTGAACTTGTTGACCGGCAGATTGGTCCCTCGGACTCGATCCTGTTCACCTTTGCCCTCAAATCGCTGGGCGATGTCGGCTCGAGCGATTTTGACTGACCCTGATGTCGACAGGACGCAGGCATGACTGGTTTGAACACATTGCCTCTCGCAGCATGAGCGGTATTGTTCGCCACAATTTCAGCGACATGTCGTGGCACACGGCAAGTGGAGGTTCGCCATGATGAAATTTGCACTCGCATCAGCCGCACTGGCTTTCGGCGCCTGGTCCACGGCCCAGCCCGCTACAGCTCAGAATGCCGGCGCAGACGCCCAGACCATTGAAGGCATCGTTGCCATCGTAAACGACCAGCCGATTTCGTTCAGCGATGTGCGCGAACGTGCCAGCCTGCTGCTACTGACGCTCGGCGCGCAGGAGCCGACACAGCAACAGGTACAACAGATTACAGCGCAGGCTCTCGACGAACTGATTGACGAGAAGCTGCAATTGCAGGAAGCGACCGAATACGAAGTCGAGGTTTCTGACCAGGACATTGCCGCCGCCATTTCCGACATGGCACGTCAATCCGGCCTTGACCGTGACGGCCTCTACAATGTGCTGCTCTCGGCCGGCGTGAACCCGCAAAGCCTCGAGGCCCAGATGCGCTCCGAGATCGCATGGCGCCGGATCATGGGCGGCCTCTACGGTTCACGTATCCGGATCTCCGACAACCAGATCCAGGAACAGCTGGCGCGCATGAAAGTCGCGGCCACCAAGACGCAATATCAGGTCAGCGAGATCTTCCTGTACGCACCCACCGATGAGGAAAAGGCCGAAGCGCTGAACGGCGCCAATACGATTCTCGAGCAATTGCGGGCCGGCGCACCATTCGAACTGGCCGCCCAGCGTTTCTCCTCCGCACCGACCTCTGCAGCGGGCGGCGATATGGGCTTTGTGTCGCCATCCGATCTCGCACCTGAAATCGCCGAAGTCGTCACCGCCATGGCGGAACCCGGCCTGACCGACCCGATCACTGTCGCGGACGGCATCTACATCATCAACCTGCGTGGCAAGAAGGATCCGAGCGAGACCGTCTCCCTCGTCGATCTCATTCGCCTCACTGTCGACAACGGATCTGAAGAAGATCTGCTCACGGCGGTGGCCGCCGCGGATGGCTGTGAATCCATCACAGAACTGGCTGAGAACGATCCGAACCTGACAGCCGCCCCGCTCAACGATTTGCGCGTGTCGGACCTCGGCCCTGAAGGCAAGGCGATGGTCGACGCAACCCCGACAGGTAGTGCCAGCGATGTATTCGCAGCGTCCGGCACGATCGCCGTAATGTATGTCTGCAGCCGTGACGAGTCTGGCGACACCCTGCCCTCAAAGCAGGAAGTGGAAGACCGGCTCTATGGCCGTCAGCTCTCGATGATCTCGCAACGTTCCCTGCGCAATCTGCGCCGCGAAGCCACGATCATCCAGCGCGGCAGCTAGGCAGGCACACCTCGCCGCGTCCGGGCGCTTGCAAGACCTGTCCTGATCGCGCACATGCTGGCTTGCGATGACCGAGCACACATCTTCCCTTCCGCTTGCGCTCAGCATGGGTGATCCAGCTGGCTGCGGCCCGCAGATCACCATGCGCGCCTGGCAGGCCCTGCATCCGGCACGCGGCACGCCGTTTTACGTGATAGCTGACCCAGCCCTGTTCGACGGTCCGGTGGAGATCATTGACACGCCTGGCGATACGGCGGCCGCCTTTCCCTCGGGTCTGCCCGTCCTGCCACTGACCGAAACGCTGCCACCGCTGAAGACCGGCACGCCTGACAGCGCTGCAGCCCCTGCCATTGTCGAGAGCATCCGCCGCGCCACGCAGGACGTGCTTGTGGGCAAGGCTGGCGGTGTCGTCACCAACCCGATTTCCAAGGCCGTACTCTATTCTGCCGGTTTCAGGCATCCCGGCCATACCGAATACCTTGCCAGCCTGTGCGAAGACGCGACCGGCACGTCCTGTCCGCCCGTCATGATGCTTGTCGGCGGCGGCCTGCGCGTCTCGCTCGCCACGATCCATGTGCCGCTGATGCAGGTGCCGCAACACCTGACACCGGAGCATCTGCGCCAGACCATCACCACCACCGCCTACGCCCTGCAACGGGACTTTGCCCTGGACCATCCACGCATCGCCCTGACCGGGCTTAATCCGCATGCAGGCGAAAGCGGAACGATCGGCACGGAAGAGCGAGATATCATTAATCCGCTGGCGGCCACCCTGCGCGCTGAAGGCCTGGAGCTGACGGATGCGCGTCCGGCCGACACCGTCTTTGCAGAGATGCTGGACGGGCGGTATGATGCCGTGATCGCCATGACGCATGATCAGGGCCTTATCCCTGTGAAAACGCTCGACCTCTGGGGCGGGGTCAACACCACGCTCGGCCTGCCCATCATCCGGACCAGTCCGGATCATGGCACGGCCTATGATGCGGCCGCTGAGGGCATCGCCAAACCCGACAGCCTGATCGCGGCCATCAAGCTGGCCTCTGTCATGGCCGCCAACCGGCTTGCTCATGTCTGAGCACGAGCCCGGCTTCACCGAAGGGCGCGCCCGCAAAGCGCTTGGACAGCATTTCCTGTTCGATCCGGACATCTTGCGCCGCACTGCGCTGGCGGCCGGCCCGGTTGAAGGGCGCACCGTCATCGAAGTCGGCCCCGGCCCCGGCGGCCTCACCCGCGCGCTGCTCAGGGAAGGTGCGGGCAAGCTCATTGCCGTGGAAGCCGATCCACGCTTTGCATCGGCGCTGCAAGACTGGCCTGAAGCAGGGACAGGCCGCCTCAGCGTGCATCAGGCCGATGCCCGCAAGGTGAACTGGGAACAGCTCATTGCAGATGCTGGCGGCGAGGCGCCAGCCATGATCGTCGCCAACCTGCCCTATAATGTCGGCACTCCGTTGCTGGTCGACTGGCTGAAAGCCGGAACATGGCGCGGCGAGATGGCGCTGATGTTCCAGAAGGAAGTCGCCGAGCGCATCGTCGCCGGGCCATCGACGCCGCATTATGGCCGCCTCGCCGTCCTCGCACATGCGGTCTGCGACCCGCACCTTGCCTTTACCCTGCCGCCCGGTGCGTTCAAGCCGCCGCCCAAGGTCGACAGCGCCGTCGCCGTGCTGGTGCCGCTGCAGCCAGAGCTGCGCTTCAATGATCTCGCCACACTGGAAAAAGTCGCCGCCGCCGCCTTCGGCCAACGCCGCAAGATGCTCCGCGCCAGCTTGAAATCCATCGCCAAACCAGCCGGCATCGACCCGACAGAATGGCTGGAAAGCTGCGGCATAGACCCGACAGCTCGCGCCGAGACGCTGACACAGGATGAATTCAGGAAGCTGGCGACGGCTTTCATACGGCGCTGATCGGCCAGTGTGAGTTAGCTTGTCGGACGCTCATCGAAATACCCAACGTCTTGGCTATCCCGGTCCCAGTCCGCTCTCGACGCACAGAATATCCGCGCGGAGATCCCCTTTCCAAGGGGCTGGTCCAGCGTGCCGGCCGTCACATAGATATTCTTCTCATCCATCTCGGCTGGCAACGGCGTGCCGCAAGTCCGGCAGCGGGTGATCGTGTAGCTTTCCCTCAGCGCATATGTATCACCGTGTTCCTCACCCTCAAGCCAACGAAACTGTGCTCTTGGCACGATGAGTATGGCATTTCCGGTAGAGCCTGATGCTTTCCGGCAGAGCGAACAGTGACACATCCAGACGCCGCCAATGTCGCCCTCAATGGCGTATCTCCGAGCGCCGCAAAGACAGCTTCCGGTGCGCGTCATCATGAGCTCTTCACGCCTCGCCCATCAACTCCCGCACATGGTCTTCGAGGCTGAGCTGGCGCAGGCGCTTCAGGCGCTCGACAAGCAGGATGCGCTTCAGGCGCTGATACGCAACTTCGAGATCATCATTGACGATGGCATAGTCATAGCGCCGCCAGTGGCGCATCTCGGCCTTGGCATCCCGCATCCGTCGTTCGACAATTGCATCGGTTGAACCCGGTCGTGCGGCAAGGCGCGCCTGTAACGCATCAATGCTCGGCGGCAGCACAAATACAGACACCACATCGCGCGGCATCTGGTCATGCAGTGCGTCGGCCCCCTGCCAGTCAACATCGAACAGAACATCATGTCCGGTTTCGAGTAGTTTTTCCGTGTCGGCGCGCGGCGTGCCGTAAAGACTGTCGAAGACCAGCGCCCATTCCAGGAATTCACGCCGGGCGATCATTTCGCGAAATTCGGTCTTCGACTTGAAGTGGTAATCGATACCGTCTTCTTCGCCGGGCCGCGGCGCACGTGTGGTGGCCGACACCGACAGCTTGATGTCGTCAAACTCCTCCATAAGCTTGCGGGCCAGCGTCGTCTTGCCGGCGCCGGATGGCGAAGAGATGACCAGCATCAGGCCGCGCCGGTTGCCATGGTCTTTCGGATGTCCGCTATTCGACATTCGCTGCCTGCTCCTTGAACTGGTCCACCAGTCCTTTGAGCGCGAGTCCTGCATTCGTCAAATCGAGGCTGGCCGATTTTGAGCAGAGCGTATTGGCCTCGCGGTTGAATTCCTGGGCCAGGAAGTCGAGTTTCCGGCCGATTGCACCGCCGCCATTCAGCAGCGTGCGTCCCGTTTCGATGTGGGCGGTCAGGCGGTCGAGCTCTTCTCGCACATCTGCCTTGGCAGCCGACAGCGCGATCTCGGCGGCCATCCGGTCCGCATCGACCACCTTGTCCGCTTCCAGTTCAGCAAGCTGTTTTTCAAGCCGGGCCTTGATCAGTTTCGGCTGTTCGGCGGCGAGCTCGGTCGCTTCAGCCACTGTGGTCTCCATGGCATCGAGATGGCCGAACATCAGTGCCGCCATCGCGTCACCTTCCGACTGCCGCGCGCTGACCAGCTCGGCCAGCACCGCCTCGCCCGCCTTCTCCAGCATTTCAGCAATCGACGGCTCGCCTGCAATATCGCGCGTGGAGGCGCTGCCGGTTTCGACCACGCCCTTGATCGTCATCAGTACGGCGAGCGCGTCGCCATCGCTGACGGCACGCGGCGAGATATTCTCATAGGCCCGCACAACAGCGCTCAGCGCATCGGAGTTCACGCTCAGCGTGTCGCGTCCACCCGCGATCTCGATGCGCAGGCCGACCTGCAGGTTACCACGCGAGAAGTGCCTCGACGCCGCCTGTTTCATCACCCGGTCAAGCGCTTCAAACCCGCTCGGCACGTTGACGCGCACATCCATGGAGCGGCCATTGACGCTTTTGGCTTCCCACGCCCAGCTGCCCCAGTCGGCCTCACCTGAGACCCGGGCAAACCCTGTCATGGAGGACACGCGCGCGCTCAATTTGCACGCTCGCGGGCAATTTCCTCGCGCTCATATGCGCGGTAGGCTGCAACATTCCGATTATGCTCGGCCAGCGTTTCAGCGAACAAGTGGCCCCCCTTTCCATCAGCGACGAAAAACACGTACTCGGTCTCGGGCGGATTGAGAACCGCTGCGATGGCGTCGCGGCCCGGATTGCAGATGGGCGTCTTCGGCAGGCCGTCCCGCTGATAGGTATTCCAGTCCGTGACTCGATTAAGTTCAGAGCGGTACAGCGTGCGGCGCACCTGCTTGCCATTCACCGTGCGGAACAGCGGCTCGCCCCTGGAAACGCCGTAGATGACGGTCGGGTCGCTCTCCAGTCGCATGCCGCGTTTCAGGCGTGTGGTGAACAGGCCGGCGACCAGCGGGCGCTCTGAGGCAACGCCTGTCTCTTTCTCGACGACAGAGGCCAGGATAACGGCTTCTTCCGGCGTATCGACTGGCAGGCCTTCTGCTCGCTCAGCCCAGAGGCGTTCAAGCAGCGCGTCCTGCGCTTTTTCCATCCGCTCGATCATGGAAGCGCGGGTCGTGTCAGCTGAAAAGATGTAAGTGTCTGGCAACAGGCTGCCTTCCGCGATGTCCCGCGTCGGCATCTCGCCTTCAAGATCGGCGTGGGAGGCGACAATACGCAGGATCTGCGCGGTCGTCAGGCCTTCCGGCACGGTGATGCGATATTCGATGACATCCCCCTCAACCAGCTGTTCGAGGATGGTTGCGATACTGGCGCGCGGCGCGATGGCATACTGGCCGACCTTGATGGCCGCCTGCTGGCCGGTGAGGCGCGCATGAAGGCGCATCGCACGCTCATCGGAGATCAGGCCCTGATCCTCCAGGCGGCGCGCAACCGCAGCGACATGATCGCCGGCTTCAACCTCGAACGTCGCTTCCTCGACCATCGGGCCGGGCTTCTCGATTTCACTGTTCAGCCAGACCCAGCCAGCCGCCGTCAAGGCGCCGCCAAGGACCACGCCAATAAAGACGAGCACGAAAAGGGCTTTCAGGAAACGCATGGGCTAAGACTCGAAAACTGAACCTGCCCCACTCTGCCCCAGCATTGCGGTGATAGGAAAGAGCGGACGCTAGTCGACCTGCTTAAGGATCAGACAGGCATTCGTCCCGCCGAAACCGAAGCTGTTCGACATGGCCGCGCGGACCCTGCCTTTCTTCGCCTTGTGCGGAATGAGGTCAATCTCGGTCTCGATGCTCGGATTGTCGAGATTGAGCGTCGGCGGCATCACCTGGTCGCGGATGGCAAGGGCGCAGAATGCACTCTCAATCGCCCCGGCCGCCCCAAGCAGGTGGCCAACGGCGGACTTGGTCGAGGACAGTGACAGGTTCTTCGCATGATCGCCGAACAGGCGTTCTACCGCACCGATTTCACCTTCATCGCCTTTCGGCGTCGAGGTGCCGTGGGTGTTGACATAATCGATGTCCGACACGTCGAGACCGGAATGTCCAAGCGCCATCTTCATGGCACGATAACCACCTTCGGAGCCCTCTGCGGGTGCCGTGATGTGATAGGCATCCCCCGTCAGGCCATAGCCGACGACTTCTGCATAGATCTTCGCGCCGCGGGCCTTGGCGTGCTCATACTCTTCGAGCATCACTGTCGCAGCGCCCTCGCCCATGACAAAGCCGTCGCGATCCTTGTCATAAGGCCGTGACGCTTTCTCGGGCGTATCGTTGAAATTGGTCGACATGGCCTTCGCCGCGCAGAAACCAGCAATGCCGATTTCGCAGATCACGGCTTCAGCGCCGCCTGCCAGCATCATGTCGGCGTCGCCATACTTGATGAGACGGGCCGAGTCGCCAATCGCGTGCGCCCCTGTCGCGCAGGCTGTGACGACTGCGTGGTTCGGACCCTTGAAACCGTGGCGGATCGAGACCTGCCCGGAGGCGAGGTTGATCAGGGCCGACGGAATGAAGAACGGGCTGACACGGCGCGCGCCCTGCGTATGCAATGTGATAGCCGTGTCATAGATGGATTGCAGGCCGCCAATACCGGACCCGATCAGGACGCCTGTGCGCTCCTTGTCGTGTTCGGTTTCAGGCTTCCAGCCAGAATCGGCAACGCACTCGTCTGCCGACGCCATGGCGTAGAGAATGAACTCGTCAATGCGGCGACGCTCTTTCGGCGTCGCGACCTTGTCGGGATCAAACGCGTGCGGGTCATCCACACTGCCGCCGCCCCGGCCGCCGGCGTCATTCCACGGAACCTGGAATGCAATCTTGCAGGGCACGTCCTTTGTATCGAACAGGTCGATGGGACCTGCTCCGGACTTGCCTGCAATCAGGCGTTCCCATGTTGCCTCGGTTCCGTTTGCGAGCGGAGAGACGAGACCAATCCCGGTAATGACGACGCGACGCATCGGCGACCTCCTTAGGAGACGTGGGCCTTGATGTGGGTGACAGCGTCACCGACGGAGCGGATGTTTTCCTGAACATCATCCGGAATTTCGATGTTGAATTCTTCCTCGAAAGCCATGACCAGCTCGACCAGGTCGAGGGAGTCAGCACCAAGGTCATCGATGAAGCTTGCGGATTCGACAACCTTGTCGCCGTCTACATCAAGATTATCGACTACGATCTTTTTAACACGCTCGAAAACGTCAGACATGGAAAACCTCTCTCATAATGTCTGATGGAAAGACCGAACCGGTCTTGGGATGCCCGTTAGCACACAGATTAACTGAACGCCAAGGGCTGCAACTGTTTGGTGACGCCCATCAAATCATCGCCATACCGCCATTCACGTGAAGTGTCTGGCCCGTTACATAGGCCGCTTCATCCGATGACAGATACACGACAGCTGCAGCAATGTCGCTGCCCTGACCGAGTTTACCGTTCGGAATCTGGCCCAGAAGTGCTTCTTTTTGTGCGTCAGGCAATCCATCCGTCATGGGTGACTGGATAAAGCCCGGCGCCACGCAATTGACGGTGATGCCGCGGCTGCCGACTTCCTGCGCGACAGACTTGGTAAAACCAATCATCCCGGCCTTGGAGGCGCAGTAATTCGCCTGACCCGGATTTCCCATCACGCCAACTACTGACGTAATGCCGACGATTCGCCCGTGACGGCGCTTCATCATGCCTCGCATCGCAGATTTGGTGAGGCGGAAATAGGAACCGAGATTGACGTTCAGCACGTCATTCCAGTCTTCGTCCTTCATCCGCATCAACAGGCCATCGCGCGTAATGCCGGCATTCGCGACCAGAATGTCCAGCGGACCGATCGCTTCTTCAGCGCGGCCGACCAGTCCATCGACCGAATCAGCATCGGACAGGTTGGCTGTGACAATCGCGGCCTCACCCGGCAGGGAGGCTTTCACGTCTTCGAGCACATTCTCGCGCGTGCCCGACAGCGCGACTTTCGCGCCCGCTTCGGACAATGACTTCGCAATCGCACTTCCGATTCCGCCCGACGCGCCTGTCACCAGTGCCGTGCGGCCTGTTAGATCAAACATGAATGACGTCCTTCTTCCCCGAGACCTTTATCTTTTCAGTCCCTTGTCGCCTTAGCTGAGCCGTTCTGCAACTGATTCGACATCATCTGCTGTGCCCAATGTCAGTCCATCGACCTCTTTTGCCGTCCTGCGGTTCATCACGGTCAGCACTTTTCCAGCGCCGACTTCGACAAAAAGCGATACGTCCTGGGATACCATATATTCCACGCTTTCGCGCCAGCGAACCTGGCCAGTGACCTGTTCGATGAGCTGCTGGCGGATTTTTGCCGGGTCCGTGGTTGGCGCTGCGGACACATTCGCGACGAGGGCAGTAGCCGGGGCCTTCACCTCAATCCCCGCCAGTGCCTCCATCATCGCATCGGCAGCTGGCTGCATCATCGAGCAATGGAAAGGCGCGCTAACTGGCAGCAACATCGCCTTCTTCACGCCAACCTCGGTCACTTTCGATGCGGCAAGCTCGACGGCCGCCTTTGAACCGGAAATCACGATCTGGCCGGGCGCATTGTCATTGGCGATCTCACAGATCCCGCCTTCAGCGCCGCCAAGCTCGCACAGCGCGACGGCCTGGTCCGGGTCTGCACCGAGCAGCGCCGCCATGGCCCCCTCGCCGGCCGGCACAGCCGCCTGCATGGCATTGCCGCGAATCCGCAGGACACGGGCTGCATCCCTCACTGAAATCGAACCACTGGCCGCCAGCGCCGAATACTCACCAAGGGAATGGCCTGCGACAAACGCCGCCTTTTCAGGCCCGATGCCTTTCGATTGCAGCGCGCGCATGGCGGCCACACTCACGGCCATCAGGGCCGGTTGCGTATTGGCCGTCAGCTTCAGCTCGTCGGCGTCGCCGCTCCACATCAACGCTGACAGCTTCTGGCCGAGGGCCTCATCGACCTCTTCAAAAACCAGCTTCGCTTCCGGATAGGCTTCGGCAAGATCCTTGCCCATGCCGATGAACTGGCTGCCCTGTCCGGGGAAAATGAACGCAAACTTCGTCATGACGTCCTGCCCTTCAAATCAATTGAGTCGTTTTGTTAATTGGCGCACTGCCTAGAAGTGTCCAACCGGATGCGCAAGTTCCGGGTGGCGTGCGCTGCCGCCCGTGATCAATACCCTGGCTGGTGACAACTGAAGGAACAGACGATCATGACAAGCCAGCTTGAGAAGGCAAAGACATTCGAGGCGATACACAGCGAGGGCTGTTTCGTCATTCCGAACCCGTGGGACGTCGGATCGGCGCGCATTCTGGCCGGGCTCGGCTACAAGGCGCTCGCCACGACCAGTGCCGGATTTGCCCGCTCGACGGGCGTCGATGACTATAACATCACGCGCGATATGGTGATTGGTCATGCCCGCACGCTCTGCGAGGCAACGGATGTCCCGATCACGGCTGACCTCGAAAACGGCTTCGGGGACAGCCCGGACACATGCGCCGAGACGATCGGTCTTGCCGCACAGGCCGGTCTCGTCGGCGGTTCGATCGAGGATTACAGTGCCGCATCGGGCAGCCAGTATGAGCTTGGCCACGCCAGGGAACGGGTCGCCGCCGCCGTCGAGGCCGCAAACGCCCTGCCCTTTCCGTTCATCGTGACGGCGCGCGCTGAGAACTTCTTCACCGGTATCCCGGACCTCGCGGACACAATTGCGCGCCTGCAGGCCTACCAGGAGGCCGGTGCCCATTGCCTGTTCGCGCCGGGCCTGAAAACGCTTGAAGATATTCGCAGCGTCCTTGCCTCGGTGGACCGTCCGGTCAACGTCCTCCTTGGCCCGATGGATGGTTTCGTGCCGGTGCCAGAGCTTGCCGCATTGGGCGTGCGCCGGATCAGTGTCGGCTCGGTTTTCTCAAACCTTGCCTATGGTGCCTTGATCAATGCGGCCGAGGAATTGAAGGCGTCCGGCACATTCGGCTTTACGTCGCAATTGCCGGGACCGAAGATCATGGACCTGATGCAGGCCGGAACACCGCAGCGCGACTGACCCATACCGCTTGATTTTATCCACAGTTTGAGGTTTAAGCCGCTGCTTCACTCGGGCTGCGGTCCTGGCGTGCGGAATGAGCTGCATGTGTCAGGGGCCATCGCCGGAACGGTTTCCCGCCATTCCTGCGCCGCGGCCTGTAAATCTTGGGAAAGAAAACATGGCATTTTACGAACACGTGCTGATTTCCCGGCCGGACATTTCACCTGCACAGGTGGAAGGCCTCGCCGAGGAACTGACGCAATTCTTGGAGAAACAGGGCGCCAAGGTCGGCAAGACCGAATATTGGGGCCTGCGCAATCTCTCCTACCCAATCAACAAGCAGCGCAAGGGTCACTACTCCCTGCTCAACATCGACGGCCCAGCCGAAGCGATCCACGAGCTTGAGCGCCGCCACCGGATTTCCGACGACGTCATCCGTTACCTGACCGTCAAGGTCGACCAGCTCGACGACGAGCCTTCGCCTGTCATGGGCCGCAAGGATCGCGGACCGCGCAAGGACTAGGGGAGAGACACCATGTCATCAGAAAACAATGCAGGTGGTATCAATATCACCAACATTCCGGCCCGCCGGACCTTCAATCGCCGCCGCAAGGTTGACCCGTTCACGGGCCAGAACGCGACCGAGATTGACTACAAGGACGTCAAACTCCTGCAGCGCTACATCTCCGAGAAGGGCAAGATTGTCCCGTCCCGGATCACGGCTGTGAACGTCAAGAACCAGCGCAAGCTCGCTCGTGCCATCAAGCGCGCGCGCATGCTCGCGCTCCTGCCATTCACCGTGAAATAGAAGGATACACATCATGCAACTCATCCTTCTTGAACGCGTCGAAAACCTTGGTGAACTCGGCGAAGAAGTGAAAGTGAAGAACGGGTTTGCCCGTAACTTCCTTCTGCCCCGCGGCAAGGCCCTCATTGCAAACGACCTGAACCGTGCCCGCTTTTCTGCGGAACGCGACATGATCGAAAAGCGCAATGCAGAAGCCCGCGCCGAAGCTGAAACCGACGGCACGAGCCTCGACGGTACGGAACTCATCCTGATCCGCCAGTCGTCTGACGCCGGCAATCTCTACGGCTCCGTCTCCACGCGCGACATTGTCGATGCGCTGGCAGAAAAGGGCTTCAAGATCCGCCGCGGCCAGATCAAGCTCGACCAGCCGATCAAGACCATCGGCCTTTGGGAAATGGGCGTGCGCCTGCACGCTGAAGTTCTCGTCAACATCACGGTCAACGTTGCCCGCTCGCAGGACGAGGCTGAGCGCCAGTCCGCAGGCGAAGACGTCATCGGCAACCTGCAGGCTGAACAGCAGGGGGCAGCGGCTGAACAGGCTGCTGAGCTGGCTGAAGCCAATGCCGAAATGATGGAAGCGACACGCGAAGCCGAAGAAGACTAGGGCTTTCGCACCACCAGACAGAAAGAGGCCGCGTTCAATAGGGCGCGGCCTTTTTCATGGGTGCAGCACTCTCCTGTGACACGAATTCCACAGTTACCGATTCCTCTGTGGACGGAGTGCGAAACCAACCGGAATAGCTGAATGTCAAGCCTGTGATCCCCGCCCGGCTTGGCTATTGTAGCAAACCCACACAGACTGGTCCGAGCCCATGAACGATATGTCAAACCCGCCCTCGACCGTAGAGGCACCGCACAATCTGTCGGCAGAAGCCGCCGTCCTCGGCGCTGTCCTGTATGACAATAATGCGTTCCAGCGCGTGGCAGACGTCCTGCGGCCGACCGATTTCTACTCAATCCCGCATCAGGAGATTTTCGACGTCTGCGCGACGATGATCCATTCAGGCCGGGTGGCTGACGGCATCACGCTGCGCGAGCATTTCGAGAAGGCTGACAAGCTCCAGGAAATTGGCGGCGGCGCCTATCTGGCAGAGCTGCTCGACAGCGCCGCTTTCGGCCCGGAAATCAGTGACTACGCGCATATGATCCGCGATTTCGCGATGCGCCGCGAGCTGATCGACATTGGCGCGACCGTACAGCAGCGTGCCTACAAGCCCGCGCCCGACGAACATGGCGACCGCCAGCTCGAACTGGCCGAGCGGCAATTGTTCGACCTTGCAGACCGCGGGTCGTCCAGTCGCGGCTTCGACAGCTTCTCGACAGCGTTGAAAGAAGCCCTGCTCATGGCCGAGGCGGCTTATCAGCGGGATGGCAAGATTGCCGGCGTCGCGGCACATCTCGATGATCTCGACCAGAAACTTGGCGGGTTCCACAAATCGGATCTCGTCATTCTCGCTGGCCGCCCATCCATGGGCAAGACGACACTCGCGACGAATATCGCCTTCAATGCAGCGCATGCCTGCCGGCGCGAAGTTCAGGAAGACGGCTCCAAGAAAACGGTTGAAGGGGCGGTCGTTGCCTTCTTCTCGCTCGAAATGTCCTCAGAACAGCTCGCCACGCGGATCATCGCGGAGCGGACCGGCATCAATGCCCACCGCATCCGTCAGGGCGATCTCGACAAGCACGACTTCGAGAAAATCCGCCAGGCCACTGAAGAATTGCAGAATTTGCCGCTCTACATCGATGATCAGGGCGGCATCTCGATCAGCCAGGTCGCAGCGCGCGCCCGCCGCCTGAAACGCACGGTCGGCCTCGACATGATCGTGATCGACTACCTGCAGCTGCTGACCGGCCCCGGCGGCGGCAAGGGCAATGAAAACCGCGTACAGGAGATTACCCAGATCACGATGGGCCTCAAAGCCCTCGCCAAGGATCTCGATGTTCCTGTAATCGCCCTGTCGCAGCTTTCCCGTCAGGTCGAGCAGCGCGACGACAAGCGGCCGCAACTCTCTGACCTTCGTGAATCAGGCTCCATCGAGCAGGATGCCGACGTCGTCATGTTCGTCTACCGCGAGTCCTATTACCTTGAGCGGACCGAGCCGCAGGCCAGCCCGGATGACCCGCAGGCCGGTGAAAAATGGACAAAATGGCGCCAGCGCATGGATGAGGTCTACGGCACGGCCGAAGTCATCATCGGCAAGCAGCGCCACGGCCCGATCGGCCGCGTCGTCCTCGCTTTCGATGCCAACACCACCCGGTTCGGCAATCTCGACCGCGCCGCCCCCGAAGGCGACTTCGAATAAGGTACCAAAGCAGGATTGCAGACTGCCAGCGCAGGAACACTGCCATCATATCGATGCGCCTGAGGGGTGCAGGATTGAATCCGTAATTGGCCTGCATATCATCCCGGAGGCAATTTCCGGGTTTGCGCACCACGCGACGCCCGCTAAAGCCGAAAGCATGAGCCTGCATCCGCGTGCCCGCATTCATACCGACAACATCGTCGCCAACTGGCGGACGATTGCCGCGCTGACGCCCAGCAGCGAACCGGGCGCCGTGGTGAAAGCAAATGCCTACGGACATGGTGCCGGCCCCGTCGGCCGCGCGCTGGCGAACGCTGGCTGCAGGACGTTCTTCGTGGCCTATGTCGAGGAAGGCGCTGAGCTAAGGGGAATTGTCGGTCCCTCGCCCGACATACTGGTGTTCAATGGCGCAGGCGCGGAAGACCGCGAAACAGTTGCTGAGGCCCGCCTTATCCCGGTGTTGAATTCGCTTCCAGCGCTTGCCGACTGGTTGTCGTACACACGTACAGATGCCTATGCTGTTCACGTGGATACAGGGATGAACCGGCTCGGCATCCGGCCCGAACAACTTCCCGGAATGATAGACATGTCACGCGCGCACCCGCCAATGCATGTCATGTCTCACCTGGTCGATTCCGATGCCCCGGATGACCCCCTCAATACCCGCCAGTGTTACAGTTTCCGCGATCTTGAAAATTCGTTAACCATGGCAAAAAGAAGCCTTGCCAACACGGGCGGCTGCTTTCTCGGACAAATGTACGGCTTCGATGTGACGCGGCCTGGCATCGGCCTTTATGGCGGTGGCCCAATTCCACCAGGCGGCGTGACACTCCTGCCCGGCATGACGCTAGAAGCGCCGATCCTCACCGTCCAGACGGTTCAGCCCGGCGAGACGGTCGGATATGGCGCGACCCATACATTTGACGCGCCCGCCATGCTCGCCACAGTCGCACTCGGTTATGGCGACGGCTTTCCGCGCTCGGCCTCCAACAAAGGCTATGCCAGCCTCGGCGGCACGCCCTGCCCGATCGTCGGCCGTGTCTCGATGGACCTCATCACGATCGATGTCTCTGCTGCAGCAGGCCTTGCAAAGCCCGGCGCTTTCGCCCAATTCATCGGACCAGACATTCCGCTTGAGGATCAGGCACAAAGGGCCGGCACTGTCGGCTACGAACTCATTACAGGACTGGGCCATCGTGTCAGACGCATCTACGACTAAATCCGGCGGCTTCCCCAATCCGCTCGCCTGGCTGGGCCGCGCCGCCATTGGCCTCTTTGCCGAGGTTGGCCGCCTGTCGACCTTCACAGGCCGCACCGCCGCCATGGCGCTTACCCCGCCCTGGAACCTCGCGCAGATCTGGAAGCAGATCATCGCGATCGGTTTCTATTCCCTGCCCGTGGTCGGCCTGTCCGCTGTGTTCATCGGCGCAGCGCTCGCCCTCAACATCTATACCGGTGGCAACCGGTTTGGGGCTGAGCAGTTCGTGCCGAACATCGTTGTCCTTGGCATTACGCGGGAGCTTGGTGCGACCATTACCGGTCTTATGCTGGCAGGCCGCGTGTCGGCCGGGATCGCGGCTGAAATCGGCGCGATGAAAGTCACCGAACAGATTGACGCGCTGAAGACGCTGTCTGCCAACCCGTTCCGCTATCTCTACGCCCCGCGCTTCCTTGCGGCGGCCCTGACCCTGCCCATCCTCGTCCTCATCGCGGATGTGATCGGTGTTATGGGCGGCTGGCTGGTCAGCGTCTTTGCCCTCGATTTCGACTCGACCACATATCTGCGCAATACGCTCGACTTCCTGACCATTGACGACATCACGGTCGGCGTCATCAAGGCGGTTGTGTTCGGCATGGTGATCGCGATCATGGGTTGTTATCAGGGCTCTAAATCCTCGGCCGGCGCGACCGGCGTTGGCCGCGCCGCGACCCTCTCAATGGTTGGCGCTGCGGTGCTGGTGCTCGCCGCCAACTACATGATGTCCACTCTCTTCGTGCGGATCGGAATCTGATGACGCGTCCCATCCTTGAACTGAAAGGCGTCGAAAAGGCGTTCGGCTCCAACCACGTCCTGCGCGGCGTCGATATCGATGTTGCGCCCGGCAATTCGCTGGTCGTGCTCGGCGGCTCAGGCTCCGGCAAGTCGGTGATGCTGAAGAATGCGCTCGGCCTGATGACACCAGATGCCGGGCAGATCCTGTTCGACGGCGAGGACGTCACGCATGACCAGGGCAAGGAACGCGAAGCCATGCGCGCCCGTATCGGCATGCTGTTCCAGTCCGGCGCGCTGTTCGACAGCCTCACCGTCTGGGAGAATGTCGCCTTTCGCCTGCTCAACGCCGAAAAGATCAAGCGCTCAGAAGCGAGGGACCGCGCGATTGCGACGCTGAAACAGGTCCGCCTCGGGTCTTCAGTGGCCAATCTCTATCCGGCGGAAATTTCCGGCGGCATGCAGAAGCGCGTCGCCCTCGCCCGCGCCATCATCACCAAGCCGGACCTGATCTTCTTTGACGAGCCGACCACCGGCCTCGACCCGATCACCGCCGATGCGATCAACGACCTTATCCTCGAACAGGTCAAAGCCCTTGGCGCGGCCGCTGTGACGATCACACATGACATGGCCTCGGCCCGCAAGGTCGCCGACGAGATCGCCATGCTGTTCGAAGGCCGCATCATCTGGCGCGGACCGGCGTCCTCCATCGACAGCTCCGGCAATGACCATGTCGACCAGTTCGTCCACGGACGCGCCGACGGCCCGATCCAGCCCGCGCTTTAGAAACCACGGCCTCGCGCGCCCCTCATGGTGAGCGAAGTCGAACCATGTGGGCTCATGCAATGGCTTCGCGTGAACGCCCGTGCCGCTTCATCCATGGACAGGCTGAGGATGAGGTTTGTAACGCCGCGGCGCAGGAGCCAATCGTCCCATAGCCTCATCTCCTCATCCTGCGCTCGTTGAAAGAAACTTGTCGAAGGACGTGGCCCATCCGGAAGTTACGCTCGCCCTAGCCGGCCGCCGCCCGTCCAGCCGCCCGGCCCATTGCGAGGCACGCCGTCAGCAGATAGCCGCCCGTCGGCGCGTCCCAAGCCACCATCTCACCGGCGCAATACACACCCGGCACGGCTTTCAGCATCAGCGCTTCGTCCAGTGCCTTCCATGACACGCCGCCCGCCGTCGAAATGGCTTCATCCAGCGACGTGGTCCCGGCCAGTCGCAGCGGCAGCGCCTTCAGCAACCCCGCCTGCGCCGCCGGCCCGGACGGTAATTCCCCGCGCATCACCTCATTGACCAGTGCGATCTTGGTCGCATCCAGGCGCGCCGCCTTGCGCAGGCGATTGGACACGGACTCTTTCGGCTTGGCTGCTGCCAGCCTTGCTGCGAGTGATGCCTCATCCATTCCCGGTAGCAGGTCGATCACCAATGTCGCCTCGCCCGCGCTGTTCACCTGCCGCCTGAGCGCCGCCGATAATGGATAGATCGCCCCGCTCTCAATCCCCTGCCGGGTAATGACCAAATCGCCCCGGCTCATCTCGCCGCCCACCGACAATCCAACGCCTTTCAGTGGCGCGCCTTCATGCGCCTCCAGCATCCGCGCCGACCAGTCGACAAGGAAGCCACAATTGCTCGCCTCGAAGGGCTCCAGCGCCACGCCACGTGCCGCGAGAATCGCCGCCCACCGCCCGTCCGAGCCAAGCCGAGACCAGCTCGCCCCGCCCAGTGCAAGCACACTCGCATCGGCCTCGACCCGTACCGCACCATCCGGCGTCTCGAACAGCAGCCCGCCTGCCTCGTCCCATCCCGTCCAGCGATGACGGGCGTGCAGCACTGCGCCGCCCGCACGCAGCCGCGCCAGCCAGGCCCGCAACAGCGGCGAGGCCTTCATCACGTTCGGAAAGACGCGGCCGGAACTGCCGGTAAAACTCTCGACGCCGAGCCCGGCCATCCAGCGTACCGTCTCGTCCGGCCCGAACGCGTCAACTATGGCCGCAAGCCGCCCATCCGGTGCATCATAGCGCGCGCGGAATGTCGCCTCGTCTTCAGTATGGGTAATGTTCAGCCCGCTCTTGCCCGCCATGAGCAGCTTGCGCGCCGGGCTCGGCATCGCGTCATGGATGGTAACGGACGCCCCGGCCTCAAGCGCCGCTTCTGCCGCCATCAGGCCCGCTGGCCCCGCCCCGATAATCGCCACGCATTTCATCGCCCCCGTCTAGCGCCGCAACGCCGCCCCCGCCAGCCCGCTGGCAGCCCGCTGGCAGCCCGCTGGCAGCAGCGTCCATCATACCTCTTCCAATAACGCCATCCGTTATCAAGAATTCGACCCGCCACCTGCACGCTGCCTTAATATTTCCCGCACAATCTATGGGTGAGCTTTGTATTCTCATCCTGCAGAGGGGCCCATGGATATGTTTCGACTGGGCAGTCTCATTTTCATCGGCATTGCCATTGGCGCGATCGCAGCGTTCCAGTTATTCTGGGAGTGGGATACTCAGCACCGTTTCTACAAGTTCGCCGACGCCATGGCGCTCAACTACGCAAAGAACCGGCAACACTTCGACACGCTGGGACAGCAATTCGAAATTGAAGCGCCCTATGGCAGCAACTCGCTCTGCCTGACGCGAAAATGTGAACGTGACCATACCTATAGCGGATCAAGCCGCACGATCGAGCAAAAGCTCGTTTTCCAGAAGACGTTCTATCCACACCTCATCAAGGTGTTGCAGCTTCCACAAGGCGCCTTCCTCTACACAGGGCGGGACGGCAGCGTCAGCACAATCCCGATCTCCTACATAGAGGATGGCCTGATCGTGAACGCGACGCTGCATTATACTGGCCGCGAAACCAGCGACCTGCCGACTTGCGAAAGCGCGCCGGCACCGACCTCGTCAGGCGCTTGCCAGATGCCGCTCAGTGATACCTGGCACATGAAGTATGAGTGGCTGCCGGAATCGGCCTGGGGAACGCCAGCTGCCGCAGCAGCGAGAAACCTGCCCGTTATACCTGACGCGCCAAGCTTTGAGGAATATTCGCGCGAGATAATGATGAAAAATTCTCCCGACACCATCAAATGCCCACTTGAACCTTACACGGAATATCGCGCCTGCATGCTGAAAAAATCTCAGGCACAACAAACGCGGTAGAAGCGGGTGAGCCGTCTCATTCCTCTTCACCCGCGCTTGCCCCCCTCAAACCCTGCAGGGTGAAAATGCCTGTATGATCTCACCTCAGCAACCCGCGACTTGAGGCTTTGTAGAGCTCAACGCCCCCACTGCGTACACAAGGCGCATGATCCGCTGGATGCGATCGGACAGCTAGAGACGAGTATATTACCATTTGCGAAACATTGGGCTCGGGAGACGTTACATCTCGCGCCGGGCAGGCGCTGGTTAATCGGTTACCTTCAAAAGCATCTTCCAGAACTGACAAATGCAAACCACCTGACTACACATGTACCGCGTACAAAATGATTGATATGGACCTAAGCTTCGGCTGGTGCCTGAAAACGCAAAAACCATCCCTTCAAGGCAGAAGGGATGGTAAATTACATGGCATGAGCTTGAAATCAGCTTTCACTGGCAGTCTTGAGGGCAGCCTGTCGGTTGCGCACCTCTTCAAGGGTACCGAGCGCCCCTTCAATCGCATTCTTCATGCAGGTCTGCTCGGCCATACGCTCAGCAACCGGCTTCCTATTATCGGTGTAATCACAAGCAGTTACAGCCGCCCTCTCTATTCGACCGACAACGGTTGAATACCCTTCGACTGATGTGACATCCAGATCTGAAATATCGACTTCAACCTGCTTGACGATCTTACCTTCACCAGCAAATGCTGGGGCCGCACTAAGCGTCAGAGCGGAAGCGAGGGCAGCAATTGCAAGAATCTTGTGGGACATGGGAGTACCTTCTCTGTCATTGTTATCGACCCTTTCCCTGAGCCCGAACACCCTAACACAATTATTGTTTTTCGATAATTAATTCTATGTAATGTTACAATTGTGGCGCTATATAAAGTGCTTCACGCGCGCGCCGCATCACTTTAGCCCTGTGGGTGATGGCCAAATCCACAACTGCCTTTACCTGCCAAACCTGCGGCGCTGTTCACCCAAAATGGGCAGGCCGGTGCGAAGCATGCGGCGAGTGGAATTCGCTGGTCGAGGAAAGCGTATCAACCGCGCCGGGCGGCCTCGCAGCCCCGAAGACCCTGTCGCGGAAAGCCGGTGCCAAGATCGAATTCACCGCGCTCAATGCCACCAGCGAAGCCCCGCCGCGCCACGTCATCGGCGTTGACGAACTTGACCGCGTCTTCGGCGGCGGGCTTGTGCCCTCCTCGGCCACCCTGATCGGCGGCGATCCCGGCATCGGCAAGTCGACCCTGCTGCTACAGGTCGCCGCCCGCCTCGCCCGTAACGGGCTCAAGACGATCTATGTATCCGGCGAGGAAGCCGCGGCCCAGATCCAGGAGCGCGCGAGGCGGCTAAAGGTCGGTGAAAGCCCGGTCCAGCTCGCCACCGAAACGGACTTGCGCAAAGTCCTCTCAGCCCTGAAAGCGGCCAAGCCTGACTTCGTGGTTATCGATTCGATCCAGACGATGTGGTCCGACAGTCTCGAAGCTGCGCCCGGCTCGGTCACGCAGGTCCGTGCCTGCGCCCAGGAGCTGACACGCTGGGCCAAGACGTCCGGCGCCGCCCTCGTCCTCGTCGGCCACGTCACCAAGGAAGGCCAGATCGCCGGCCCGCGCGTCGTCGAGCACATGGTCGACACCGTCTTCTACTTCGAAGGCGAGCGCGGCCACCAGTTCCGCATCCTCCGCGCTGTCAAGAACCGCTTCGGCCCAACAGACGAGATCGGCATCTTCGAGATGCACCCCTACGGTCTCGCCCCGGCGCGGGAGCCGTCAGCCCTGTTCCTCTCGAGCGACGATGAGGGGGCGGGCGGGAATGCCGTGTTCGCCGCGATGGAGGGCTCAAGGCCCGTGCTGGCCGAAGTGCAGGCGCTGGTCGCTGCCTCAGCCTATGGCACACCGCGCCGCAGCATTGTCGGCTGGGACAATAACCGGCTCGCCATGGTGCTCGCCGTCCTGGAAGCACGCTGCGGCATCTCTCTCGGCGGGCGCGATGTCTACCTCTCCGTGGCGGGCGGCTACCGCATCGCAGAGCCAGCAGGCGACCTTGCGGCCGCAGCTGCCCTGCTCACCTCACTTGCCGACCGGCCAGCCCCCGAGAAGTCTGTCTTCTTCGGCGAGATTGCGCTTTCGGGCACGATCCGTCCTGTGGCCCGCATCGACCAGCGCCTCAAGGAAGCCCAGCGGCTGGGGTTCCGCCATGCATTCGTCCCGGAAGGCAGCTTCTCGGCAATTGAAGGGTTGACCGTGAAGGGCCTGTCACGGCTATCTGAACTTGTAGAGTTACTCGGTCCGGAACCAGAACAATGATGGACGCCCTCACAGTCTTCGACGCGATCGTGATCGTCCTTCTGATCATATCGACCTTGATGGCACTGGCACGCGGCTTCATGCGCGAACTCGCCACGCTCGGCGCGTTCATCGCGGCACTGGCGGCTGCCTACTATGCGCGGCTGTTCCTGCGCGATCCGCTGGCCGGCATTTTCCCCGCTGATTCGCCTGAGTGGCTGCCCGACCTGATCCTGTTCCTGGGATTTTTCCTGCTGGTCTATGTCATCGTCGCCTGGTTCGGCGCGAACCTTTCCAAGTCGATTCAGGGCGCTGAAGGCGTCAGCGTCTTCGACCGTGTCGCCGGCGCAGCCTTTGGCTTCGTTCGCGGCGCTGTCGTATTGATATTCTTCGTGTTTCTTGTGCGGATGGCCCTCGATCAGGACCGTATCCCGGCCTGGATCCGTGACGCCCAGACTTACCCCCTCCTGGAGAATGGCGCGGTCTATGTGGAACGCTATGCACCGCAGGTCGGTGAGCGTGTCCAACAGCGGACTCCCCTTGACGAAACCAGGGCCCCCACTTAACTCCCGTCACGAAACCGCCACATGCGAGGTGTCGATGATCTGGGACCATGATGACGACAAGCCTCGCGAGGAGTGCGGCATCGTAGGCGTCTTCGGACACCCTGAAGCCTCCCTTCTTACGGCGCTCGGCCTGCATGCTCTCCAGCATCGCGGACAGGAAGCTTGCGGCATTGCCACCTTCGACGGTGAGAAATTCCACAACGAGCGCCATATGGGCCTCGTCGGCGAGAATTTCGGCGGTGACCTGACAACGCGCCTGCCCGGTTCATCAGGGATTGGCCACAACCGCTATTCGACGCAGGGCAAACCGGCGCTCCGCAATATCCAGCCAATCTTCGCTGACCTCGCCTCATCCGGTTTCGCGGTCGCGCACAATGGTAACATCACAAATGCCCGCGCCCTGCGCCGTGACCTGATCGAGAAAGGCGCGATCTTCCAGTCCACGATGGACACTGAAGTCGTCCTGCAACTCGTCGCACGTAGCCCCAAGCCGCTGATGAGTGACCGCTTCCAGGAGGCGCTGACCTATATCGAAGGGGGCTATGCCCTTGTCGGCCTGACCAACAAGAAGTTGATCGGCGCGAGAGACCCGATCGGCCTTCGTCCGCTTGTCCTCGGCAAGATCGGCAATGGCTGGGTGCTCGCTTCGGAGACCTGCGCGCTCGACATTATCGGAGCGGAATTCGTCCGCGAGATCGAGAATGGCGAAGTCGTGGTGATTACGGAAAATGGCGTTGAGAGCTATCATCCGTTTCCCAAACGCCAGGAAAGCCCTTGCCTCTTCGAGTATGTCTACTTTGCGCGCCCTGACAGTATTGTTCAGGGCCGTTCTGTATATGAAGTCCGCCGCCGCATGGGCCACCAGCTTGCGCGCGAGAACCCGGCTGATGTCGATGTGATCGTGCCAGTGCCCGATTCCGGCGTCCCGGCGGCCATCGGCTACTCGGAACAGAGCGGCGTGCCGTTCCAGCTCGGGATCATCCGGAGCCACTATGTCGGTCGGACCTTCATCCAGCCAACACAGACCGGACGCCAGCAATCCATCTCGAAGAAACATTCGCCCAATAGGGCCGTGCTTGAAGGCAAGCGCGTCCTGCTCGTCGACGACTCGATCGTACGCGGTAACACCTCCAAGAAGATCGTGAAGATGGTCCGCGATGCGGGCGCCGCCGAGGTTCACCTGCGGTCGGCCAGCCCGCCAATCACCTATCCGGATTTCTATGGCATCGACATGGCTGCCCGCTCTGAGCTGATCGCCGCCAACAACACGCTGGAAGAGATGCGCAACTTCCTTGATGTCGAAAGCCTCGGCTTCCTGTCTGTCCCGGGTCTTTACGCCTCTATCGGAATTGAGCGCGATGTGAACATGCCTCAATTCTCCGACCACTGCTTTACCGGATGCTACCCAACGCGCCTGGTCGACCATATGCGTGACGACAGCGCAAAGGACCGGCAGCTTTCGCTTCTGGACTAAGCGGCTTCTGCGAATTAGTCCGCCCCCATGGATAAACGGATTACATTGGTCACTGGGGCTTCACGCGGCATTGGCCGGGCGACAGCCCTTTTGCTTTCGCAACGCGGACATCACGTCGTCGCGATTTCGCGGTCCAAGGCCGCACTTGAAAAACTTGATGACGAGATCAGGGCCAGTGATGGAACCGCGACGCTCATCCCGATGGACATGAAGGACAAGAGCGCCTTCGAAACCGTCGGCCAGGCGCTGGCCACCCGCTTCGGGCGGCTTGATGGATTACTCGGCAATGCCGGTATCCTGGGGACACTGGGGCCGCTTCAGTCGATTGGGCCGCGCAGCTTCGAGGAAACGATTGAAGTGAATCTCACCGCAAACTGGCGGCTCATCCGGGCCATGGCACCGCTGATGCAGCGCTCAGAGACGCCGCGTGCCGTGTTCATCACGTCTGGGGTCGTGCCACGCCCTCGCGCCTTCTGGGGCCCCTACCAGGCCTCCAAGGCCGGTCTGGAGGGTATGATTGCCGCGTGGGCCGACGAGAATGAGAATACGAAGTTCCGGATCAATCTGTTTGATCCCGGTGCGACGCGCACGCAGATGCGGGCCGATGCCATGCCCGGCGAAGACCCGATGACGCTGCCCACGCCAGAGGACGTCGCCATGCGGCTCGCCCCGCTACTTGATGCTGACGAAACCCGCAATGGTGCGCGCCTGACGGCGAAAGATTAGTATTTCTTCTTTTTCATCTGCCGGTTGCCGTCAGCCTTGTCGGCATACGGGTTTGCCCCCTGCCGGACGATGAGCCTGATCGGCACGCCCTGCATATCGAAACCCTCGCGGATTCCATTGACGAGGAAGCGCTTGTATTGCTCAGGCATCTGGTCGCCGCGCGACGCGATGAGAACAAAGGTCGGCGGCCGCGATTTCATCTGCGCCATATAGCGCGGCTTGATCCGCTTGCCGTTCACGCTTGGCGGTGGATGACGCTCGATCGTATAGCGCAGCCAGCGATTGAGATCGCCAGTCTTCACGCGAGCACACCAGTCATCATACACCTTGGCCACAGCAGGCATGAAGCGATCGACGCGTTTGCCGGTCAGCCCTGACAGGGTCACTATCGGCGCGCCTTTGGCGTTCGGCAGGAGACGTTTGGCGAGGTCGGTCAGCTCTCGCATCTTCTGGGCGTGGTTATCGACGAGATCCCATTTGGAGATCACGAAAACCAGCCCCCGACCTTCACGCACGGCAAGGTCTGCGATCTGCAGATCCTGCTTTTCGAACGCCTCATCGGCATCCATCACAAGTGCAATGATATCGGCATACTTGAGGGAGCGAACGGTCTCGCCCGTCGACATTTTCTCGAGCTTTTCATGCACGCGGGACTTGCGCCGCAAGCCAGCCGTATCGACCAGCTTCACCTTGCGATTGTCCCACATCCAGTCGACCGCAATCGAGTCGCGGGTAATGCCCGCTTCTGGCCCGGTCAAAACGCGCTGCTCGCCCAGCATCTGGTTGATCAGCGTTGACTTACCAGCGTTCGGTCGCCCCACAATGGCGAGCCGGATCGGCTTGGTCCTGGCTTCCTCGCGGGCCTTCAGCTGCGCTTCGGCTTCGGCGGCATCATCGATGCCAGCCGCTTCAAGCGCGGCAGTCAGCTCTGCTTCGGAGAGGTGCGGATCATCTACGTTGATCTCGGCAAGACGGTCGAGAAGCTCATCATCGAAGCCCTCATTGTCGCCCTTGTCGTGTTCTGTGAAAGCCTTGAGGAAAGCCTCTTCGCCGAGGGCTTCGCGTATCGCCGCATAAAGGTCGCCGAGCCCTTCGCCGTGTGCGCCCGAGAGGCCGACAGGCTCGCCAAGGCCCAGTCCCCAGGCTTCGGCCATACCGGCATCACCCTGGTTGCCTTCGGCCTTGTTGGCGGCCAGCACGATGGGCAAGTCCGCCTTGCGCAGGATTTCAGCGAAGCGCGCATCCATCGGCATGACGCCGGCGCGCGCATCAATCAGGAACAGGGCAAGTTCCGCTTCGCGTATGGCGACCTCAGTTTGCAGGCGCATACGTGCTTCGAGCGAATCGTCGCTCACATCTTCAAAACCGGCCGTGTCGATAAGGGTGAGCGGCAAGTCAGCAAGACGGCCCGGCGCTTCCTTGCGGTCACGCGTAACGCCCGGCTGGTCATCGACCAGCGCGAGCTTCTTACCCGCCAGGCGGTTGAACAGTGTCGACTTCCCGACATTCGGGCGACCGACAATCGCGATCTTCAACGGCATGAGCCGCCCCTTCTCATTCCAGACAGCCCGGGGCGCCCGGGCGAAGCGCGAGGCTTTAGCGGATTGCGATCAGTCGCGCATCATCTGTCAGCACAAACACCTTGTCGCCAACTGAAATCGGTTCGAGATAAACCGGGTCTCCAAGGTCGATCGAGCCGATACGCTCACCGGTCTGAGGTGACAGGCTGATCAGCTCACCGCGCGATGAGACAACCAGCACCTGGTTCGATGCGACCAATGGGCCGGCATATGAAATACGACCCTTTTTCTTTTCCTGCTTCTCGAAGCGGCGAAGCTCCTTGACCCAGAACACCTGGCCAGTGCCCGCATCAATTGCGGCAATCCGGGCATCGGTCCCAGAGACGAAAATATAAGGTCCGACGAGGGCTGGCGCCGATGTCGAGCCAACCGGCTGGACCCAGACGCGATTGCCGGTACGGCCATCAATGGCAGCCATGACACCAGACTGGTTCGCCGCAAAGACAAGACCGCCACCAATGACAGGGCGCGAGGCGATGTCGTTGATCGAGGAGATTGGCGTGAACTGGCCGGGCCGCGAAAGCGCCTCGGTCCAGAGGCGACGGCCATTCGCCGCCAGGTAAGCGATGATCTCACCGGAGGAATATGGCGTGATGACAATGTCTTCGATCGCCGCCGAACTTGGCGAGCCAAGCACGCGGGCGGACTCTGCGATCGCCTGATCCGACCAGAGGACGTTGCCCGTCTCAAGGTCCAGCGCGAAGACTTCATTATTGTTGGAGGAGACGAAAGCCCGGTCATCCTTGATGGTCGGCGAACCGGTCATCGGCGCTTCCATGTCGCGGCGCCAGAGTACAGCACCGTTGGACGCATCAAGCGCGCTGACGAATCCGTATCCACTTGCAACGATCAGACGGTCACCTGCGAGGGCGATGCCTGAGCCGATACCGATCTTGTCACGGCTATTGCCGGACTTCAGTTCGCGTTGCCACAGCTTGCGTCCATTAGTCAGGTCAAAGGCCCGGACTGTCTGGTCTGCATCGACCACAAAGATCGCCGTCTCACTCGCGACTGGCGGCGTGGTCAGCGCCGACTTGCGACTTGAGCCCTTGCCGGCATCAACCTTCCAGGCGACGGACAGGTTTGCGGCAGCAGCCACGTGGCCAGCCGTCTTCGTCGCCTTCGAGCCAGCCTGCGGCCAGCTTGTCAGCGCAACCGCCTGAGGCAGGGTGATCGCTGTGTCGGCGAGTTCCGCGCTGGCTTCTATGGACTCGTCGCCGAGCACCATCTCGATCCGGCCCGCGCGCTCCTCTTCGGACAGGCGCTGCTTTTCAGCACGCTGGCTGCCGAAATAGGAACAGCCGGCCAGAGATACGATCAGCGCGGATGTCAGGCCGAGGCGCAGACTTGTGGTCAGGTTCATTCTGGTTGGTCTCCGTCAGTGGCCCCATCGGCCCCGCCGGTTTCCTCAGGTGTTTCCTGAACCGGTGTGTTACTTGCAGCTGGCAGCGCGTCGAGCGCGGCACGCGACCGCTGTTCGACACCAGGCGGCACATTTGCCAGGAAGCGAAGCTGGCTGAAGGTTGTACGCGCATACTCAATGTCGCCCTCCGCCACGGCTTTGGCAGCCACAAGCTCAATAGCCAAAGCGCCGAACTGCGACTCTTCATCCATCAGGTCACCCAGATAGGATTCGAGTTCGGTACGGGTCAGCGAATTGGATTTCAGGTATGCCGCTTTCATCAGCGACACTTTTCCAATGGGTGTTTCGGTATTGGCTGCCAGTTCGAGCGCGTCGATGGCAGCCGCGAGATCGGCATTTCCTTCCAGCCGGGCCGCCGCGAGATAGTTCGCGGCAATCGGCGAAATCCGGGCATCCGAATTGACCAGGGTTTCAAGACCATCTGCGGCCGTTTCGTAGTTCTGGTTACGAAGGTCTTCGGTCGACGCCTCGAATGCGAGTGCGTCTTTCTCAACAGATTGTTCGGACTGGTGCTTGAGATATTCGTTCAGGGCGACGCCGCCGATCAGGAGAGCAGCCGCCAGGTAAGCGAAGACGCCATACTTCTTCCACAGGCGTGCAGCCTTCTCCTGGCGGAGGCCTTCTTCAACTTCCTCAAAGATATCAGCCAATTGGCTTACTCCAATTCCTGAGCGATCGATTCAAATCAGGGCGCACCCTAACCGCGTGTCTTGCGCCCGGCAACGCGTGAAAGCCGTTTCGGGTCGGGTTTCGACAGCTTGTAGGTTTCCGCCTCGCCGGGAAATGCGCGGGCGCGCACATCGGCGGCATAGGCCTCGACCGATCTGGCAATCTCACCCTTTACATCGCCATATTTGCGGACGAATTTTGGGGTCCAGTCGAACACGCCCAACATGTCCTGCGTGACAAGGATCTGGCCATCGCAGGTCGCTGATGCGCCGATACCAATCGTCGGACAGGCAACTGCCTTGGTAATTTCCTCAGCGAGATCCTCCGCGACACCTTCGATGACAATCGCGAAAGCCCCTGCAGCTTCGGCCGCCTTGGCTTCTTCCATCACCCGCTGACGCTCATCGCCGGTGCGCCCCTGCGCCCTGAAACCGCCAGCCACATTGATCGCCTGTGGACGCAGGCCAACATGGCCCATCACGGGGACACCACGCTCGACGAGGTGCTGGATCTGGCTTGCCGCATAGGCGCCGCTCTCGATCTTCACCGCCTGGCAGCCGGTCTCCTTCATCAGCCTTGCCGCATTCAGGAAGGCCTGGTCGGAATTGGTTTCATAGCTGCCGAATGGCATGTCGACGACGACGAAAGCCCGCTCTGAACCGCGCATCACGGCCTGACCGTGCAGGATCATCATCTCCATCGTGACACCGACAGTCGAAGTCAGGCCATGCACCACCATGCCGACACTGTCGCCAACAAGAATGACATCGCAATACGGGTCCATGATCGCCGCGGTCGGCGCGTCATAGGCCGTCAGGCAGACGAGCGGTTCGCCGCCCTTTGCAGATGCGATATCGCGAACAGTCTTGCGGCGGATTTCGGTCTGGGCAGACATGGATAACTCCCTGTGCGGGCAACAGCGTCGCGCTCTCCTAGCAGAGCCCGGCGTGTCTGGCCACGGGGCGCGTGAGCGCGCGTTGAAACGGGCTAGCGTGCCGGCAGGACGGCGACCCCGAACAGGATCGGATGGAGCCATAACATCATGGCCACCCAGAAACCTGCGCCGAGGCCGACAGCAAGCAGGTCACCCATAAGACTGGTCTTCACATCCGGACCGGGTCCATTGTCACCGCGCTTCTTCAAGGCGATCCGGTCAATCACGGCATAGGCAAGGAAACTGCCGAACAGGATGATCGAGTTGAGCTCCCCGTTCGCCAGCAAATGCCCAACCGACCAGAGCTTTACCCCGACAAGCATCGGATGCTTCAACGTCTTCGCGATGAATCCCGTGGGCGTATAGGCCGCGAAGAGGATGATGAACGCGAAGAGCTGGATCAGGATGTTCAGATGGCGCGTCCAGACAGGCGGCATCCAGATAATGGCCGCTGGCCGCATCGCACCATAGCCATACGCGATCAGCGCAATGCCAAGCACCGCGACGAGGCTGTACAGCCCCATATATGGGCCGTAACCGAGTGAGGCCCGCAGACCTTTGCCCGGTTCGCGCGTCCGGAATGTCGTGAATAGATGAGCGCCGAAAAAGGCGGCGAGCCCCGCAATCAGGAATAGCATCCGATCCTCCCATGATCTGGATTGATCCTGTTCCACTTTGCCCGCCCCCGCAAGCGCCGTGAAGTTCTGCCGCAAGACAGCATCCGCAACGCCTGCTAGAGCCAGATCATGGAAACCGGCACAGCAACCAACCCGTCTGAAAAGAACGCCATTGTGGTGGGTGCCGGGATTGGCGGCCTGACCACCGGCCTCGCACTGGTCCGGCATGGCTGGCGCGTTCAGCTCCTCGAAGCTGCGTCCGCGCTGCAGGAGGTCGGCGCCGGCCTGCAGCTCAGCCCGAATGCCATGAGAGTGCTCGATGCTTTGGGCGTTGGCGAGGCGGTCCGGGCCGCGTCGTTTGAACCGGAAGCGCTTGAACTGCGCCTCGGCCGGTCAGGCCGCCAGGTCTTTCGCATACCAACCGGCGAAGCGGCACGCGCCAGATGGGGCGCACCCTATCTCCATATTCATCGCGCTGACCTGATCGGCACGCTTGCGACTGCGCTTGAGGCAGCGGCACCCGGACAGATCAGCCTGAATGCTGCCGTTGAAGCCTACACGCAAAAGGCTGGCGAAGTGCAGATCACCCTGGCTTCCGGCGACCAGCTTGCCGCGCAGCTTGTTGTCGGCGCCGATGGCATCCACTCGAAACTGCGTGAACAGATGCTGGGGCCGGACGCGCCGCACTTCACCGGCAATATCGCCTGGCGCGCGACCGTCCCGCTCGACCAGCTGACAGAACCACCGCCGCCAACTGCCTGTGTCTGGGCCGGCAAGGGCCGCCACGCCGTAACCTACAGGCTGCGCGGCGGCACGCTGGCCAATTTCGTCGGCGTGGTTGAGCGCAATGACTGGCAGCAGGAAAGCTGGAGCGAACAGGGCAGTAAGGCCGATGCCCTGGCCGACTTTTCGAATTGGTCCCCGACCATCACTGATCTCATCGACAAGGCGGATACGCATTATCGCTGGGCCCTGTTTGACCGCGAGCCTCTGCCCCGCTGGCATGACGGCGCGATAGCCCTGCTGGGCGATGCCTGCCACCCCATGCTGCCTTTCATGGCGCAGGGCGCCGCCATGGCAATCGAAGATGCCTGGATGCTGGCAGCTTGCGTCAGTGGTGACAGGTCTGTCTCTGCAGGGCTTGCAGACTATCAGGCCCGGCGCCTGCCTCGCACCGCGAAGATGCAGGCCGCGTCACGTGCCAATATGAAAACCTTCCATCGGCGCAGCAGCCTCTCCCGGCTGGCGACCTACGGGCCAATGTGGCTTGCCGGGCATGTGTTGCCTGGCTTCGTGCGCTCGAGGCAGGACTGGATCTACGGTCACGATGTCACAAGGAAGGATCGATGATCACGCGGCCAACGACGCGCCGCTCATCCATGTCCGCGAAGGCCTCTCGCCAGTCATCCAGTGCGTAAATCTTGTGTACATGCGGGCGGACGGATTTGTTGCCGACAAGCGTCCAGACCGCTTCCATATTCTCCCGGCCCTTTTCCGGAAACTGCCGGCCATATTCCCCGGCCCTTACACCAACGACCGAGAAACCTTTGATCAGCGGCATGTTCACGCTGACTGTCGGGATGCGGCCGGAAGCAAAACCGACGACCAGCAGCCGTCCATCAAAGCCGATACAGCGCACGCTTTCGTCGAACACATCCCCGCCAACCGGGTCATAGATAACATCGGCGCCGCCGCCTGTGACCTCTTTGACCTTCTCGCGGAAGCCCCCGGACGTGTTGATCAGCACGTCAGGCGCATAAGCAGCCTTGATCCGTTCAAGCTTTTCGTCGGTAGACGCGGCTGCGATCACCTTCGCGCCAAGATGCTTGCCAAGATCGACCGCCGCCAGGCCGACGCCGCCGGCCGCCCCATGCACAAGCAACCATTCGCCCGGCTGGATATTGGCACGTCGCACCAGTGAAACATAAGCAGTCAGATAGGCTGAACCGACAGCCGCCGCCTCCGCGAACCCCAGATGATCCGGGATCTTTCGCGCCGTCATGGCCGCGTAGGTGCCGTATTCGGCAAAGGCCCCGCCAAGGTCACCGGTGACGACCCGGTCACCCACGCTGAACCCGTCCACACCCTTGCCGAGCGCAACGACTTCACCGGACACATCCCCGCCGGGAATGAAAGGCAATTCCGGTTTGTGCTGATATCCGCCGCGCGTCATCAAGAGGTCCGGAAAGCCAAGGCTACCTGCCCTGATACGCAGAAGGAGTTCACCCGCCTGAGGCTCTGGCACCGTACGGTTGACGATTGAACACCCGGCATAATTGTTGGCCAGTTCCTCAACGCTGAGGGCGCGCATGTTTTCTGGTAAGCTCATCTGCCTGTCTCCCTTGTGCCGACCGTGTGAGACCGGTCTAGCAGATGAGATCAGCAGGCCGCCATGTTGACGTCGGGTCGCGTCGCCTCAGACCTGTAATGTTGTTGAAGTCTGAGAGTGGGACGCTAGCGCCCGCCACCCTGATTGCCGTTAATGGCTTCGAGCAGACGTGCCTGGGCTTGCGCCCGCTGTTGCTCAAGCTCGAGGCGCTCCAGTTCGGCCTTCTTCTGGCGCTGGGCTTCAGGGCCGAAGATCACGTTGAACAGGTCACGCTCGGATGGCTTTTCACTATCCTTCGCTGAGAGCCAGGCCAGCATCTCACATGTATTCTCGAAGACCCGGCCTTCGGTTCTCAGATAGTCGGTAATGGCCTGCTGGTTGGCAGAGAGCGCACACTCGCCAGCCGCGAGGTCTGCCGGCAGGAGTTCACTGACCGCAGACTCATCGATTTCCATGTGAGCCGGCGCAAGACTCGGATCAATCTGGTCGACCAGCCCGCCCGTTTCAACAGTACGTTTCCCGATCTGGCTGAGATTGGCACTGCTTCTCTGGCCCGTATCGCGCGCGTTTTCGCCAAGCTGACCGATCAGCTCTCCCTCCTCGGCGAGCGCGCTGCCGGACAGGATTGTCGCCCAGAGAATGGAGGCAAGAACGTAGCGTATCATGACGCCCTCAATAGCCGGTCTGTGTGATCTTGATCGTCGAGTCACCGTATTGGGTTACTGCGATTCCAAGGTTGTCGCCATTCTGGGTATGTTCAAATCTATTGTCATTTCCAAACTGGGTTGCCTGGGACAGATTATTCTCACCCGACTGTTCCAGTTCATACCTGTTGTCGCCGCCATACTGGATCAGGATGGATGCGTTATGCCCGCCGGACTGTGAAATCTCTGCGCGATTGTCATCACTGAGAGCGGTCTGATGAGAGAACAGGTAGTTACCTTCGCCGGACTGCACGACTTCAAGCCGATTTCCGGCCGAGCCCTTCTGGATGACGATGGCATTGTTGTTAGACCCCAGCTCAATGCTTTCGAAGCTTCCCGGCGAGACGCCATCACCGCCATGATCATGACCGTGATCATCATCGTCATGTTCGCCGTAGATCGACTGGAGCGGATCACCTGAGAGGATCTCGTATTCGGAGGAACCGTCTGCGAGGGCAACAGCCCCAGAGACGGCCCACGCCGAAAGCGCGACCGCAGCGAAGCGGACGAAAACCTGTGTCGCTGCGGTCAGTTTACTCATCTTACTGTGTCACATTCGCGGTTTGAGAGATGCCGAACTGGGACACATTGGACGTTGCGTAAGCCGAAGCCTGCGTCACCGTCGCACTGTGATCCGTGCCGTCCTGCTCGATCAGCGAGTAGGCATTGCTGGCATCGGACGTCTGCGTGGACGTTGCGGTGCTGAAGCCACCTTCACCGTTCAGGTCGGACTGCGTGATCAGCGACTCGCTAAACAGGCCTTCCTGGCTGATGATGGCGGTGCTGCCTTCATCGGAGACGGCCTGTGTGATGGAGGCAAAGTTGCCGCCGGTCGCACCACCCGCAACCTGCGAGATGTTGGCTGTCTGAAGTGTGCCGTCCTGATAGACCGCTGCCATGTTGAAATCGCCGTCAGAAAAGACATCGACCTTACCGTCGGTGCCGGTTTCATAGACGTCGGCTTCATTGCCGAAGCCGAACTGATCGATACGAACAACCGAGTTCACACCGCGTGAGTCAACAAAGACGCGGCTGAACATGGCATCGGGTGACCCGATATTGTTCGGACCGCTGAACGTGCCCTGATTGACCACGACCCGGCCATTGTCGGACCGCTGGTCGACCTCGGCTACGTTGTCCCAGCCATTCTGGTCGATACGAGCAAACGCCTCAACAGAGTTACGACGCTGAGTGAGGGTCGTTTCGTTGCCACTACCGGACTGACGAACGCGAACGTTACCATTGTCAGTGACCTGACGAACCAGCGCGTCATTCCGGGCGCCGGGGCCGTACTTGTGGATCTGACGAATAACGGCTTCGTTATTGTCACCGCCCGGGCCACCGGAATTGCTGCCCTGCGTGAGTCTGGTGCGGTTCAGGTCACTCGTGAAATCAGGCGAAACGGTCATCTGCTTCACATCGGCGGAGTTTCCGTTGCCCGTTTGTGTAACCCGGGCAAGGGACTGGCCGTTGAGCAAATTGCCCCACGTCTGGTCGATGATCGCACTGTTTGCAGTGCCGATCTGTTCAATCATCGCCGAGTTTTCATATTCGGCTGGAACGAACTCCTGAGCCATAGCGGGCGCCGCAAGCGCGGCGATCGATACAGCGGATACAAGGAGCTTTTTCATGGTAATATACCTTTCCTTAAAGCGGCCCGCAGGCCGGTTTGCTCCTCAAACTACTGGGTGATGTGAGCGTAGTTGCTCGAACCGTTCTGATGAACGAAAGCCACTGCGTCGATCGAACCCTGGATCACGTAAGCGCTGTTGAAGGCGCCACCTGCATCCTGCTTCACGGTTGCCACAGCCCCTGTCGATGTCTGGTCGATATCGATGACGCCATTATCGCCGAACTGCTCAACGAAGACTTCGTTGGCGGTGCCGAGCGAGTCGACCGTCAGCGAGTTGCTGAAGCCGTCCTGATCAATCATCGCCATGTTGCTCGTGCCATCCTGGTCGACAAGGATCTCGTTGAGATTGCCGCCCTGCATGATTGTCGCATTGTTCGAACCATTACCCAGTTGATCCAGGTTAATGGTGGACGTCAGCGTGTTGGCTTCTTGCGTGACAGAGGCCACGTTCAGGGCGCCGCCGAGCTGTTCAACATCAATCGTTGAACCGAAGCTGCCGAGCGCCTGGGTCAGTGTTGATTCATTGAACGATCCGGTCTGGGTGAGAAGGATGGTTCCATTGTCACCAAGCTGCGAAACATCTGTCGTGTTGTACGAACCATCCTGCACGGCTGAAATCAGGTTGTCGTCACCATCCTGCATCAGGGTCGCCGAGTTATAGTCGACATCCTGCGACAGGTAGAGGGTGTTGTCGTCACCGTCCTGATTGGCAATTGCAGAGTTGTTCGTACCCATCTGGACAATGTCGAAATCCTGATCGTCCCCGGCCTGTGAGCCGGTCACCGAGTGGGCTGTACCCAGCTGGAAGACGTAGATATCGGAATCGTCTGCGGACTGCTCGAAATCCGTACCGGATTCGCCAACTGTGTTGTCGGCACCGATCTGTGTAACAGTCATGAAGCTGCTATCGGCCGTCGTCTGGGCAAGATAGGCTTCGTTACCATTGCTCAACAGGTCGCCGTCCTGCGTGACGGTTACGGTGCTGTTCGTGCTCGCCTGATAGACATCAGCGATGTTCGCATCACCGGACTGGGTGACGTCTACATCTGACATCATGCCATCCTGGGTCACAGTGGACATGTTGCCGGTGCCGGTCTGCGAGACGACGACATCATTGGCGATGCCATTCTGCGTGATCATCGAGTCGTTGAAAACAGCGGTTTCAACGCCATCACCCTGATCGACAGTGACCGTACCACCCATGCCATCCTGATAGGATGTCGACGTATTGTCTTCACCCTTCTGGGTGATTGCCGCGGTGACGGTCCCGGAACCGACCTGAGTGACATCGGATTCGTTGCCCGAACCGACCTGCGTGACGTCAGCCGTGTCATCGCTCGTGAGCTGAGTGATGGTCGAGGCGTTGGCTTCTGCGTTAGCCACCGCACCGGCACTCTGGACCACATTGGCGATGTTGTCATCGCCGGTCTGGCCAATTGTACTCTCGTTCAGGAACGACGAACCACCCGTAACCCCATCCCCCTGGAGTACGTCTGCTTCGTTGCCGGTCCCATCCTGATCAATGTCCGAACTGTTGTGATTACCTACATCTGCCGTCTGGTCGACATCGGCGACGTTGCCGGTGCCAAACTGGTCGATGTCCGAATTGTTGTCCGCGAAAGCGGGCGTTGCAAATACGAGAGCCATGGCAGCTCCCAGTAGAAGGTGTTTGCGCATCGTATACTCCTTTGAACTTCGCTCAGCTCGCTCCTGGAAACGAGCCCCCTTCACCAAACCGCCCAATCACTTTCGGTGTCCCCTGGGCGGGCCTGAACGACGCTTTATGCGCCCTCCACATCCGATACTTCTGTCGAGATACGCATTGCAGCCTCGGCCACCCGACGCATCTCTTTTTCAGTTACCGAAACCTGTGTTCCGCTCAGCGCCGGCAGGCTGCTGATTGCGGCATTGTAAAAATCAGCGGCCGTCTCGCCATTTCCGCCGTCCCCTTGCGTGACAGGCTGGACGGCCGCTGGTACCGCGGAGATGGTCTGCGCGGTGTTCTGGTTCAGCCTTTTACGAATGGCGGTCGGCGCGGAACGCTGGACCGTATTCATGGGCTGGAAAGGTGTTGCACTGGCAAAGGATACAGCGGTCTCGGACATCGCGGATGCCTGATCGACCGGATCACTCGCCGGTTGTGTCTGTGATTGCTCGGCAGGCGCGCCGCGCCACCGGGCTGTCGGGGTCGGTGCCATAATCGGATCTGGCTCGACGACTGGTGCGGACACAGCAGCATGCTCGACGGGCCGGGTCTTGGCCGCATAGGCGGACTCTACGTTTTCGTAGATGCCATCACGTTCTGCCCGGTACCGGCCAAGAATCTCGCCGCCTGCGACCTGGTCCTGGAAATTCCAGACGCCAAGATCAGCGCCTTCCAGGATAAGAAGTTCAACGGCTTTCTCGGTCGCCTGGCGAAGGGCCAGGAGGTCCGGTTCATTGGTTGTAATGCCGGTATCAACCTCAAGCAGCTCCTTGAAGCTGACAAAGCGGAAGACATTCGAGGCCACACCCACCGATGCGATCTTCTTAGAGGCAACGACGGTGGTGATGACTTCGCCGGTCTTCACGCTGACAGCGCGGAGATAGACGGTGACCTTGTCTTCACGATAATCGGCCTGTGCGCCAATACCGAGGAAGCGGGCACCAGCGCCGCCTGTCATTGTGTTGGAGTCGTAGCCGATGATCCCGCCTTCGAGGATGATGCCCGCAAACAGCAGCGGCGGAAGCGCGGCTTCGTTGACATCTTCTTCGCCGAGATACTGACGGCGCATTTCGCGGATGATCTGGCGTTCCTTCAGGAGGTTGTCCAGGTTTTCACGTTCGATGACCGTGAACCATGAGCGGTTGCCCGCATCCTGAAGGGCTTTCAGGAGAACCGATGTTGCCCCTTGAGTCACTGCCTTTGACAGGGTCTGGACGCCGGACGTCGGCTTGAACTGGCCAGTCTGGTCTTCAAAGCTGTAAACTGCGACAGCGGCACGTTCACGCGGTGGCGGCAGTTGGCGCAGCGAAGATTGTGTCTCTGTCACCGTCTCCGAAACGGCCGGTTCCTGGACAATGCCCTGCATCGTGTTCGTCGTGGTCGTGCATGCTGGCACGAAAGCGCAGACCGCAGCCGCGAGCGCGGAGGATTTCAGAAGCTTGAGCATCTTAAAAGATCCCCCCGCTGAATTCCACGTCGCCCGCAAGTGAGGACGTAAACGGATCGTCGGCCGGGCTGGCTGCCGCTTCGCTCTGGGCCTGAGACGCCATGATCGCGCCAAAGCTGCTGTCTGCGCTTGTTGTTGCATCGCCAGCATAGAGCAGCGGAATTTCGATTTCCGTGACCGTACCGGTTGCGACGTCTGTGATTGTCAGGTGAACCGCGTCGAGGCCGCGGGAAAATTCGATGATCTGGTCACCAAAGGTGATCGTGCCTGACTGTTGCGGATTGTCGCCGAAAATGGCGTCGTTCACTTCGCCCGCAAGGGACGACAACAAGCGGCTTTGCAGCTGGCGGACAAACTGGTCGGCCTGACTGTTGGTTGCACTCGACTGGTTTGGATCGCGGTAATCATTTTGGGAATTTGCGATTGCCAGAAGATGCGAAGAATTGAAGCTGTCCCCACCGAAGGATGGGTTGATCGGCTCGTAAACGAGCTCTTGTGCGGATGCTGTTAGTCCCACAATAAGTGTGGCTGCTGACAACAGCGATACGGCTGTGATGCGTCCCCTCATATGTGTCCCCGTCTCTACCACGTGCGCGCCCAGACCATCTAGGCCATCAGTGTCCCCACACCAATGCACGTTAGATGCCAAGATTACCGACCTTTAACTTTTCGTCAATTATTAACTTCCGTTAAGCGAAAAATTTAATGTTGGTGATTCGGCCCGATATGAGCGCAATTCTGGATTGAAGGCTTCTAACCAGAAGCGACGCGAATATTACTCAGCCGCCCTCGCCCGACGGGTCTATCCACAGGCCCTCGCCATCAAGGCGGCCCGATTTGGGATCATAAGAAACGATGTAGGCACCATTGGCGCCGATATGGTCATTGGCAGAATAGGCCAATGGAGGCGTCATAGCCCCAACAAAGCCTTGAATGTTTTCTATTTTTTCCTTGAAGACGCTACGCGAAAGTCCTCTTCCGGACCGCATCATGGCCTCGATCGACAAAACGCCAGCCGAGTAAATCTCGGCTTCAGCGATCGGTGCGACACTGTCAAACCGGGACTTTGAGCGCGTCCGGGCGAAAGCGCCCTGGGCACCACGTGAAATTCTCCGGACTGAAAGTGGCAAGGCGACATGCACCGATGCTGGCCAGGATTTTCGCGTCTCCGGGGAAACCTGCGAGAAGACCTGAAACGGGACAAGCAGGTGGGATGCCCGATGCGCCTTGTCGGCACAGTCTGCGCGGCTCAGCACGAGGGTGCCAGACAGCTCGCTGTCACAGCTGACGTTTTCGATACGGGTATTGGCCCATGTCTGAATGGCAAAAGCCCGCAGGGCGGCTTCATGTTCTGCCTGCCCCGATGTCAGCGCAAATCCATCCGGACCCGGAAGGCCCGCGAATGAAGAGGAAATTGTCGGCACACCCGGTACAGGCTCGTGCGGGCCGATAACAGCAAACACATCTTCAGGCGCAGGCTCTCCGGCCGGTTCGTCATAGGGGATGAAAACAAGGCTGCGCCCATGCACCCCGCCCTTTTCATTGACCTGCGCTGCCAACGCCTCAAGTACGCCGAACATCGCGATGCCGACAGGATTGGCCTCGCCGGACATGGGCAGCGCTGCCGCGATCCGGATCTCGTCAGCCGTCACACCCGGATCGTGCTCATCCTTCAGCTTGTCGAGGAAGGCCCAGAGATCGGAAATCTCGTCAGTCGACAGGTTGAAGCGGGGCATGGCATCGACAAGCGCCGTGCCACCAGAATCCACGCCTGTGGTCAGAGCGCGCTCGAACAGGGCGCGTGTATATGGCGGGCGGACCCGTCCGGCGGATGCGGAGACGTCATAAGGCCGGGTCAGCGCATCGCGTGACAGATCGCTCGGCGCGACACCTCTTTCGGCGCGGCCCTGCCCGCGTTCACCATGACAGCTCGCGCATGGAAAACTGCTCGCCGGCAATTCAACATTCATCGTTCCGATCGCAGCCGTAGCCGCATCAAGCGCTGAGCCATCCTCACCGAAATAGATAGCTTCACCGCGCGTCTCGGCCGGGCTCAGCTGGGCTTGCACACCGAGGACCAGCAAGCTCGCGACTGCGCACAGCGCCGAGGCTTTAACCGATATTGTCATCGGCGATATCGGTGATCTGGCTCGTAATGACATTGTCAGGCAAATAGGCAGGCACCTTGCGCCAACGTGCCGTCTCGGTATTGCCGATCAGCAGAGCGGTCAGATGCTCTTCCTTCTCGAACACCTGGCCCAGCTTTGAGCTCACCGTTGCAACATTCTCTGTGCTGCCCGTGAGGAAGAGCCAGCCTTCGCCCGCATTGAATTCCTGGCTGTACGTATTGAGGACATCTGGCGTGTCCGTTTCCGGATCGACCGAAATCGACACGAACATGACATCCTTGCCCATGCGCTCGCCAAGGCGGGCCTGTATCTTTTCGAGGTTCTGGTTGATCAGCGGACAGGCATCGACGCAACTTGTAAAGATGAAGCTGACAACAACCGTCTTGCCTTCGAGCACGTCGGAATAGAAGCGAACCTCTTCTCCGGTATGCGCCGTCAGGACCGTATCGGTGAAATAGGCACGGGCCTTTTCATGGTCGGCCGCAGCATCAACCGTCCTGCTCTCGATCTTCTCTCCATGTCCAGCATGCTGGCTATGGTCCATGCTTTCATGACCGGCATGCTCGCTCTCTGCTGTCGCTGTCATCGGCACGAGGCAGATACTGGCCGCGGCCAGGGCAAAGGATAGGCGTTTCATTGGGCAACCTTCCTAGTGGTGATGCTGGTGAGCCGACATGGCCTCGCCGCGCCTTGCAATAAAATCACGGACGCGCATCTCGACTATTTCAGGATTAGGCAGTCCGAAGACGCGAATGAATTCCCCGGTCGAGGCATCTCCAATGACCAGCATCGGCGCATGATCCTCCGGATTAGTTGCATAGGCATCCATCCCCGTCAGCGCCTCATCCATGACGCGCTTCTCGCCTGTCAGGAACGTCCAGTCCGCTTTGGCACGGGCCGCAAATTCGGTAAGGCGTGCCGGCGTATCAGTGTTCGGATCGATGCTCATCGAGACAAGGACAACATCCTCTCCGACGACATCCGACAGGCGCTGCCGGGCTTTTGCCATCAGCGCAGTCGTCACAGGGCAAATCGTCGTGCAGCTCGTATAGATGAAATCCACAACCACAATCTTGTCGCCAATGACATCGCTCGCCATGCGGCGTTCGGTGCCAGTCTGGTCGAGCATGATGACATCCGGGATCGTGACATCGGCGGGCGTCACCTTGTTGCCGGACTTTTCTTCCATCTGCGCCTTGTGGGCAGCGTGCATGTCGTGACCGGCATGTTCGCTTTGCGGTGCGGCCTGCGCGAGCGCCGGCATACCGGCAGCGACGCAAAGCGACATGATGATCTGGGTCAGTCTGTTGGGCATAGTCCCCTCCTTGCCTTGTTCAGATTTACTTGGAGCCCCCGGCGTCGGCACCGGCGTCGTCACGCGCGATAACCGAAATGAATGGAATGCTCGAATAGCCCATATGCTTGGATTTCACCCCGGGATAGACATAATAGACGCCCTGCTTGTCAGGCGTGACAGTCACTTCATACATGCCCTCGCCAAGGTAGCGGGCTTCATGCTCGACGCGGGCTTCGCCCGGCGCACGATAGCTGATCGCGGTGACATCATCTCCCGCATAAGGCTCATCATCCTTCATCGTCTCGCTCAGCTTGAACCGTACGGCAATCTTCTCACCGGTTGGATAGAGCGAGCCGCTGCGTGTGCTGTAAGCGACCCGAAGCGGGGCTTCATCCACCACGACCTGCGGGTTCTTGTCGGACTGGAAGTGGAAGCACTCGATCAGCTGCGGCGTGTCCATGGTCATGATGAGCTCATAATCGCCATCAGCCGGCATCTTGACCAGCGATACATACTCGCCCGGCGCCACTTCCTTGATCGTCCGGTCTGCAACAAGCGCCGACAGCGGCCGGTGACCATAATTACGGAAGTTGCCCATCGGCGCGTTCATGCCTTCCATATAATAGTAGACAGTCGCATCACCGGGGCTGACCGTCAGCGTTGCTGCCTCCGTCACGGCTGGCGCAAACATGCTGGCTGGCAGAAGTGTCGGCGAGTCCTGTGGCGGGCGCTCACCAGCGGTGAACCCAAGCACGGCCGGCGCGTCCTGCCCGCCGATCTGCGTCAGCTTGATCATCGAGGCGCGGGTGGATTCAAGCGCCCGGATATAGGCAAAGTTACGGGAAAAGGCGACCTGGAACGGCTTGCCTTCAATCTCGATCTCATGCACCAGCCGGTTCGTCGCCGTATCAAAAATGAACACAGCGTCAGCAGACGGGTTCACAACGAAACCATAACGTCCGTCCGGCGAAATCCTCATCGGTCCGAGACCGGCCTCCAGACCGATCGTTCCGCGCAGCTCACGCGTTTCCGGGTCAATCGCCGTGACTTTTCCAGACACGCCATCGGCCACGTAAACAGCTTCCGACAGCGCCGAGTAGGCAATCGAGATAGGCGCACCTTCAAGCGCGATTTCATCGATCAGTTCGAGCTCGCGCACGTCAATGACGCTGACTGTGCCGGACAGGCGATTGGTGACGAAGGCGAAGCGGTTGTCACCTGTAACGGCGATTTCATGATGGCCCTCGCCCGTTGCGAAGTCGGCCACACGCTTTGAGGTTTCCGTGTCGATCACGGTCACCCCGGAATTCTCGCCTGTATGGCCGACCCAGACATAACGTCCGTCAGGCTGAGTCACGATACGGTTTGGTGTATCGCCGACCTTTACCGTGTCTTCGAGACGGAAGGTATCGAGATCGACGACCGCGACGGAATCGATCGAGGGCATGGCGACATAGACGCGTTTCTGGTCTGCCGTAGGCGTCCAGTCTTCGCCGGATGCCGGCAGGATGATCTGGGTGAGCAGTTTGGTAATGCCTTTGACGCCGATGATCGGGTCAATCACTGCAATGGTCGGATCCGAATTCAGGACCACGACATAATAGCTGTTGAGATCAACCATCGGACGCACGCCGATATATCCGCTGAGGTAGAGGCCAGCCTTTTCGCGGCACTGCTTCGGTGTGATGTCGTCGGCGCTCATCACCGGATCGATCCAGGCCGCCGGATAGAGGCCAGAGACAGGCTCACCCGTTTCGGCGTCCGTGATGCTGAACTGCACGCGGGTCATGTCGCCTGCGACGACCGCCCCTTCAGAACTTGTGGTGGACGCGATGGAGAAGTCGACCTTCAGGCCTTCGCGTTCAAACGTTCCGGTATTCTTCGCTACTGGGACGCTGTCCGGCGTCCCGTTGAAAAGAAATACACCCGCTAGTGCAATGGCGGCTGCACCAAGGCATGCCGCCGAAATCACTGTCGTCTTGATACCTGGACGGATCATTCTGTTCCCACCTCAAACAATTGTCCGGCATGACGAGCAAGCGCCATGCCGGACGGGTTAACAAGACATCAGGGCTGTTCCGGCACGGCGTCCTCTTCGACCCGGACGATACCCCAGAGACCGTTCTGGTTGCCGAAGGAGGCAAGGTCTCTGAAGAGGTAGTCACCCGGCACGGAGAACGGTCCGCCTGCCTTGGTCATGATGTTCCACGCCGCAGGCGGGATAATCATGTCCTGGGACGCCTTGAACCGCTGGTAGGTGTTCTCACCCATCACATCAGCTGGTGAATTGATCGAGAGGAATGGCTCTTCATTCCAGTTGTGACCAAGGATACCCAGCGTCGTGTTGCGGGCGTAGCCAGCCGGCATGATTGCACGGAAGCGCATCTGCTGTCCCGGTTCGGCACGGTAAACCGGCGTCTCCGGATCGCGACCATTGATGAGGTCATTCGAATACGCCTTATACATGTCGCGAATACTCGCGAGGCCGGCACCGACAGCTTCACCGGTTTCCTCGTCGATACCACCGCCGAGACCCCATTCTGCACCGGCATTGAAGCCGAAGCGGAACCAGAGTGGTTCGGTGTGATAGTTGAGGCCGGCTGCACCTGCATCATGAGCGTCTTCCGGGATGCCGAAGCCTTCGCCCGCAATGTTCTCGACAGGTGAGCTGTCGCCATAGCGCAGGTTTACCGCCTTGTGGAACACCATCGCGAAGTCACGGAAGGTCTCGCCCGATGGCAATGTTACCGTGGCCTGCATCCGGGTATCGGGATCCTCCACCCAGGTTGAACCTTGCGGCAAGACGTGGATCGCGCCGAACAGGCCCTTTTGACCCTGTTTGATGAAGTCGGCCGGCTGGACGTTCACGCCGCCAAGCTCGAGCGGACGAGCCTTAAGCGGGAAGGAATCCCCGTAAAGGCCGCCATAGTTGCCCGAACCGCGCCTCCAGTTCGCCCGAGGCTCAAGCTCGAGGTCGCCTGCATAGTAGCGATAGGTCCGTGAGCCGCCAGGAGCGACCGTCTGCACAGCGTTGATACCCACGTTCACACCATCGTCGCGCGAAATGTCGTATTCGAGCTTCTGGGTGTGGAACCCGACATGGCTGGATGCCCGGATCAGGTTGTTGTTAAACGTGGTCGTGCCCTTCGGGTCGTTCCGGTCACGCGTGACCGTGTAGTGCTGCATCACGAAGGATGTGAGATCCGGCGTGACTTCAGGCAGGCGGTTGCGAACCGTCACTTCGACACAGTCACCAGCGTTCACACGAAGGACCATCGGCTCGAAGTTATAGTTGTTGGCAACCTTGACCGGGCAGCGTGGATTCTCCGTGCCACCATACTGGTTCTTGCACAGCATTTCCTCGATCGGCGTAGAAGGGTTCTTCCGCAGATCGTCGGTTGGCACATAAACCAGGGCCGTCGGATCGTGGAGAGGTCCACGCTCACCATTGCTGAGGCGCGTCCGGCGCTTGTTGTATGTCAGCGTGCCGCCATCCGGATCCAGAGGTGCACCGACATGCATGTAGGCCGTTTCATCATCAGGAATGATGGTGACGCCATTCTGCACCTTCTTGAGCACATCGTTGACGGCAACTGCTGTCATGTCGAATTCCCGCAGCGGCGCACTCAATGGGCACACCCCGTTGAAGTCATCGCGGTTCGTGATCGACAGCGGCAGTGGCCGTGGATTGTTCGGCAGTGAGGCAAGGTTCGGCTGTTCCGATGCATAGGTACGGATCACGCCCCATGTCCCGGTCCAGAGACCTTCCTGTGAACCATCCCAGAGATAGAGATAGTCGTTCACATTCGACGCTTCACCGATGTCGCCGATGATCGAGGTTGCAAAGGAGGCTTTCTCGGCCAGGGCAAGCTGGAACACACTGCGCCAGCTGGTATGCTCGGATTCACCCCAGCCACCGCCACCTTCGAGCCATTTCACACCGTGTATGACGGTATTGTGCTCGTGCTCGTGGGCACCGGCCTGAATCTTCACACGGATGATATCCCCAGCATTCGCACGCATGATCGGTGTGAACGGGTCACCACGGCGCACATCTTTTGTGAGCAATGGATAGGGCGTGTCGCCTTTCTTGGTGTTGAACTGCGGCATCGCGCGGTCCGTCCGGGTCTGCAGGGCGAAGGCGAGGTCACCGCCAAGGCCGTCAGCCTGCATGCCGGGCTTGCCATCGGGTGCGATCTTGTTCGGATCGTACACGCGGTAGCCGACAGGCTCGTTGCGATAATTGATGACGAACGTCCCGATATCAGCGGCCGACACAGCTTCCGGGCATGGCCGCGGAAGACCGCCTGGGCAGGTCGACAGCAGGCGCGCACCATCAGGCCATGGCGCGGACTGACGCACCGATGGGTTCAGGGCATAGCGGAAGGAGTCGGATGTTGGAGGAACCACATCGCCTTCCTCGTTCCGGCCCACATAAACACCGGCATTATAGGCATGCGCGAAGTCCTGGGCTTCCATGTAGAACTCACGATAGGAATCGTCGTCTCCATCGCCATCCAGGTCGCCGGCGAAGACCATTGCCTGCCAGGACGTTGGACCACCATCATGACGCGTATAGAGCGGCTCACCCGTCTCATTGTGCGCCCACTGCGAGTCTGCAGGGTTGATGAGCAGCGTGGCATAGAGGCCAATCTGCTGGTGGGTCGACGGACCGAAGTGATCGTGGGTGAACGTCACACCAAGGCCACGGTCCATTCCTTCAGAATTGTGGAGTGGATCAACAAACCAGCGCTGGATGTTTGTCCGGGCACCAAGATGCTCACCACCACCGAAATATGGGTGGGCGGCAGCTTCGAGGATCTGCTCACCTGTATCATGCTCCAGCACATAGTGGTTGATCGCTTCGATACGGTTACGGACCGTTTCTGCGCCAAGCACACCATCCTCGTAGTTCCAGCCATTGGCCGAACCGTCAGCGGAGACGAGATCCCACTTCGGAAGGTGAATGTGCTGACCGATCACATCGGTTGGCGTTGTCACCTGGTAATCGTCGAGCATGTAGAACTCAGGCACCAGATTGGTCTGGTAATAGTTCGCACAATCGAACGAGTTGAGGCGCATGATGAACGGCTCAGGTGGACGCGTCTTGTTCAGGGTCGGGGCCACATCGTCCCAGAGCGCGATGATGCGCTGCTGAGGATAGTGGTCGCCAGCCTTGTTGAAGACCACGTCGAGCTGGATGTTCGCCGCCTTGTAGACACGCGGATTGTCCGCCCCATAGGTCGGGGTGTGCTCATTCTCGAAGCCCCAGTATCCGCCCGAGAAGAATTGCCCCGGCTGACCGGTCAGGAAAAGGTCGCCCTCATCATCCATGCACGGCTCGAAGAACGGTGCACCGGGAACCGGCATGGCACCATTTGTCGTGAACACTGCGGCTGTTTCGATACCGCTGCGCGATACGCGGGTCGTCGGATGCGTACGCTGGGCATGGAATGCCATAGCGGCGCGTTCAACATCATTACCGGCTTCAGGCAGGTAGTGCGCCTTTGCGGATTCGATGTGCTTTTCAAAGCTGAAGCGCGATTCCACCGAATGTGTCTCACCACCGACGGCATAGCCATCGAGATAGTGACGTGGCAGGCCGCCATTCCAGCCTCCTGATGTCAGGTCGGACGGATTTTCAGCCATGTCCAGCGGCGGCGTTGGTGCACGTTGGCCAACACCCCCTTCGATGCCACCGATCCAGAACGGATAGCCTGGATTCTTGAGGCCCGTCGGATTGAGCTGGTTTGCAGCATCAGATGCATCGAGTGACGCCAGAACCGGGCGCGTATCGATGAGCGATGGATCAGTGTCTGAACGGTCGATTACGGCCTGGCTGGATTCAGCCCATCCGTCGCCATTCTTGTCGAGGCTCGCAACATGGACACGGCCAGGCATTGGCGCCAGCGGCTTGCCGGGAAGCGGCACGATGGCCGGGATTGGCGTACCTGCGATGATCTCACCATCAGGCAGCGCGCGTGAGCCAGAGGCTGGACGGCCCTCCTGTAGCGCGAACGCGTTCTCATGGTAGCCATTTTCGCCAACCGACACATCAAGGACCGTACCGGCTTCGAACGTGTCGTGGTTGCGCCACATCGCCCACATGCCTTGTGCGAAGTGAGGATAGAAGTGGCAGTGATAGATGGCGTCGCCAGCCGAACGGTTCCGGTTGCCCGATCCGCCAAAGGCGATTTCATAGCTGTAGGACGCGCCGGGGCCGATGCCCTGCACGTCGAGATAGTTGGAGTTGTCGTCATCCGGGTTCGACAGCCACTGGTGGTTGTGAAGGTGGAAGACGTGCAGCTCCTTCGGGCCTGCATGCAGGTTCCGGAACTTCACGAAATCACCGACATAGCTGTGGTGAACGTTGGACGGATCATCCGGGTATTTCACATAGTCTGCGCGGATCGATTCATCGCGCTCACAGAATGGATCACCTGGGTGCGGCCCACAGAATTCAAGGCCCGCATTCGCAGGCGTATCGACCAGCATGGACGGATCACCAACCGCGAAGGATGACAGGAAGAATTCTTCATAGGAGCAGCTGAGGCAGTCATGCATCGGACCAACGCCAAGGCGGTTGGCAATGACTTCCGAACCGATACCGCCGGACGCGCCATTGATCATGAAATTGTCGCCAACGCCGTGCAGCGTATGCTCGAATACCGGATCCTCGAACCAGCCAGGGAAGGCCTGCTTCGACACCATCTCATCGGAGAAGATCGCCACGAATTCGCGATAGGATTCGATACGGTTTGGCAGCGACGGGTTGCGCTTGCCCTCGGACTCTAGCGGATAGACAGACATGTCGAACCGGCCATTGTCGTTCTCACCGGCGATGACGGCATTGATATCCGAATGGATGAACTTGTTGCCGTCTTCATAGTCGATCATGTTCAGGATTGGCGTGCCGGCCTTGCCCTCTTCGATCCATGGGCTCTCATTGGGATAACGAGCCTCATAATCGATAAGCGGATGGCCGGATGCCGTCGTGCCGATCGTGGCAAGACGCATGTCTTCTTCAGTCACCTGGCTGCGGTAGAATTCCGCGCCGCGGGGCTGGACCGTGACCGTCCCGAACAGGCCGTTACCGATATTGCCGCCTGCGCCTTCGCCGCCAAACGTCGCTGCATTCGACACGACAAGGTGGGAGCCCTCATCGGATGCGTAGAGCGTGTACGTGGTGGACTGGCCGGGCGTCAGCATCGAGTTTTCGTTCTTGCCGACATAGGAGGACATGTCGTCAATCGAATTGACGGCGCTCATGCCTACCGGCGAAAAGCCAACAGACCGGTCCATGACCTGATCATTGATCGTCATGATATCCGGCTGGGCATTGTTCGGGTTATCGTTGAAGCTTAGCAGGTTCTCGAAATTCACTTCGAGACAGTCACCGATGCGCGTGCGCAGGACGATCGGGCGGGGCCGCTTGTCCTTTCGCAGTTCGACAAAACCCGGAATGAGCGTACCACCGGCAGCTTCCGTCTTTCCGTCGAATTTGCTGATCACATCCGAACGCAGGGCATAGATCATCCCGTTCACGTTCTGCGCGCCCATGCGGTTGAACATGAGCGGCTGATCGAGCGCGACGACGTCGGCTGTCACCACCCGTTCGCAAGTCGCCTCGGCATTGGCTGAAATTAAAGGTGCGGCCATGACGGCCACGCCGGCGAGAGCCAGCTTGATAAAGCGGTCCATAAACGTCCCCCTCCCATGGAATGACGCTGAAAGAAAAATTGTCCCCGTGCAGAGTGTCCCTACTCCACACACATTAACATTATGTTATTCATGGCGTGAGGTCCAGAGGAAAGTTGGAATTCTGGTAACTTTTTTCCGCCTCCGACACCCTTCCGCAACGGAATACTTGTATACTGAAGTACTCATTACAGCTGCAACAGTTCAGTAATTTCAGCGATTTTGGCCAGAACCACCAATCTTCGAAAGTAAAATCGCCTGTCAGGACGAGTATTAATATTAATACGCCGTATAATTGCTTTTACGCACATGCTTGATGCGTTTATGCATCACGCTCATATTGCCGAGCAGGCGGCGCAAATTGCGGCCGCGCCATGATTTGCGCCGTGCCGCCCGGCCCGGTTACGCCAATTGCAATTATAGCCGGCAGCGTACCAGCCGGTTTCCAGGCCGACTTCCAGCCAAGCGCGTGATCGACTGAACTCGTGCCGAAATACCGTATAGTGACCGTATCCTGGCACGCGAGCAGAACACGGCTTGCAGAATCCAAAGGCGGGAAGCCCCGTTCGGCGGACACGCTGGCCCAGTCCAGCACGAGATCAGTCTTTCCTGTACAGGCCTGCGAAGGTGCCGCCTTCAGGCCCAGTCTCGAGAACCCGTTATCATTCGGCCCGACCGCACCGCTGACCGTGAAATTCACCGCCGCCTCCGTGCCGGAAAACAGGGTGCCGGGTTCGAAATTCATCGTGAGATCCGGTATGGCCTGCTCAAGCCAGTCCGCGGCAATCTGCAGGCGACGCGCGGTTTCCTGCTGCGCGTCGACGCGGTCAGATGCCTGCCAGATTCGCGTCCCCGTCTGGATCGCGCTCATCAGCGTGCCGGCAATCAGCGCAGTCAGGGTCAGGCCAATCAGGGTCTCAAGCAGGGAAAAACCGCCCTGGTGTCCTTGCGAGCGCGACATTCAGAGGCCCTCCTTCGGGAACAGCTCACCGCGCCACCGGATTGTCGACGCCGACTGGTTGCGGCCAAACCCGTCCTCAACCTGCGCCGTGATGGCCAGCAAATCGTTACCCGCCGGTGCAATGGAGAGATGCCAGCGCAGCCCGCCCTCTTCACCCTGCACTTCGCCGGGCCCGTCCAGTCGCGCTTCCGCGCTGGCCATAACCCGCGCGAGCAATTCACCAGACTCAATGCTCGCCTGCGCGCGCACCTGTGCCCGCGAACTCGCTGAAAAGCTCTGAAGGATGGCGACAATGGCAAGGCTGAAGATCGCAAAGGCGACCAGCGTTTCCATGAGCGTGAAGCCCGCCTCGTCACGATGTCTCATGAGCGCGCCTCCTCGCGGAGGATGGCGCCGGTTAGCCAGTCAATCGCAATGACATCGCGCCGTGTTTCACTGAACACAGCGATCTCGCCGCCGGTCGAAGTGCCATTCTGGTAAAAGACGATCCGCCCGCGGCCTGCGGAACTGGCCGACATGACGCTGGCCTCGATCCCCTCCGGCATCACCAGCACCGGGCCTGTCTGCCCGGAAAACTGCCTGGTATCGCCATCGAACTGGACCGCGACAGCCCTGCCCGTCGCCAACGCATCCTGACGGGCTGTGCGCAACATGTCCGTTACCTGCCCGGCCGTGGTTCGAACGTCAAAAGAAGAACCGCGCCGCAGCAGTGTCGTCCCCGCAACGCCCATGGCAAGCGCCAGTATGGTCAGCGCCACCAGCAATTCCATCAGGGTGAAACCTCGCTGGGCTGCATCTGCCGGTCCGGGGGCGCGATCCTCCTGCATCCCTACACCGCCAGATCGTTGACGCTCATGATCGCGCCAAGAAGCGTCAGGACGACGCCGCCGATCACAAGGCCGAGGATCAGCGTCAGCGCGGGACCGGCGATTGTCGTGATACGGCTGATCTGCCGGGAGCTGCGATCCTCGAAAATCCCCGCCGCCTTGGCCAGCATCGCTGGCAGAGCCCCGGACTTTTCACCCACCGCCGCCATATGACCGGCCGTCACCGGGAAGAAATCATCGTTCATCAGCGCCGCTGAAAAGCTGCTGCCCTGCCGGACATCTTCGCCAATATTACCGATCGACTGCTGTACGAGTGGATTGCCGGACCCTTCCTTCGCAATCGCCAGCGCTGGCACGACGGTCAGTCCATTTTCCAGCAAGGCCGAAAACGATGACAGGAAACGGGCGGTTTCAACTTCAAGCAGGACACCGCCGATCACAGGCAGCTTCAGCGATAGCGCACTCAGGAAACGTTTGCCCGAGACGCTGCGTCCCCACAGTGAGGCCAGCAGGAAGGCGATCAGGATCGCGATAAGGCCGCTCGTCCACCATTGCTGCAGGAAGTCGGACGCCGCAATCAGCATGCGTGCGCTTGCCGGTGTGTTCTCACCACTTGAGGTCAGCACCGGTTTCAGGGCCGGCGCAACGACCAGCAGGATCAGAATGACCGAGGCAAAGGCTGTCGCAAACAGGATCGCCGGATAGACGAGTGCGCCGCGCAGGGAATTGCCGAGCCTGATCTGGTTCTCTACAGAACCGGAAATCCGCTCCAGCACCGGTGCCAGCGACCCGCCTGCCTCACCAGCCCGGACGAGACCGATGACGTAGTCTGGTGGCGTATATTTCTGTTCGCTCAGGGCATCGGCCAGTGAACGGCCTGCCAGCACGCTGTCGCGCACCCCCGCTGCAAATTTAGCGACGAGCCTGTCAGACGGATCATCTGAGATGAGCTTTAGCGCCTCATCGATGGGAAGGCCGCCAGCCGTCATGGTCGCGAGGCTGCGGGAGAACCCGGCCAGGGTTTTCGCCGGAAGCCGCTTGCCTGTCGGTTTCGAGGCCGGCGCAGCCTGTCCGGTCTCGGCAATTTCAAAAGGGGTCAACCCGTCCCGGATCAGCGCACGCACCGCATCGGCTTCGGTCGCTGCCGCGACGATATCGCTGACAGTACGGCCATTCGCGGAATAGGCACGGTAGCTGAACGTCGTCATAGGCGTCCGGCCCCGATCACGGCGAAGACTTCCTCAAGTGATGTCTGCCCGCGCGCGGCAAGTTGCACCCCGGCATCGAAGAGCGGGATCATGCCCTCGCAGATGGCCTGCTTACGGATCTCAGGCTCCGTGGCCTTGCTCAGGATTGACGCCTGGATGGCCTCGCTCAGCGTCATGACTTCCGCCACGCTCGTGCGGCCGCGATAACCGGTGCCACGGCATTCGGCACAACCGCTCGGCTTGCGCCAGTCATTGTGATGGCCGGCACCGACGATCTCTTCCAGCCGTGCGGAAAGCGCCGCTGGCGGACTGGCCGGTTCTGAACAATGACGGCAAAGGTTCCGCAGCAGGCGTTGAGCCGCAATCGCATTCACCGTCGTGGCCACGAGGTAATCTTCTACGCCCATTTCGATCAGGCGTGTGATGGTCGCAGCAGCACTATTGGTGTGCACAGTCGACAGGACCGTATGGCCCGTTAGCGACGCCTCGATCGCGATGGACGCTGTTTCAAGGTCGCGAATTTCACCGATCATCAGGACGTTCGGGTCATGACGGAGGACTGAACGGAGGGTCTTGGCAAAAGTCAGCCCGATATCGGGCTTGACCTGGACCTGCGACACGCCCGACATCTCGTATTCGACCGGGTCTTCAACGGAGATGAATTTAAGCTCGGGGCTCATCAGGTGGCGCATCGAGGCATAGAGCGTTGTCGTCTTGCCCGATCCGGTCGGGCCGGTCACCAGCGTGATGCCATAGGGCTGGCGGATCGCTTTCTCGATGCGGTCACGCGCGCCAAAGGACAGGCCGAGATTCTCGAGTGTCAGGCCGGCGGCCGACTGATCGAGGATCCGCATGACAACCGTTTCGCCATAGAGGCTCGGCAAGGTCGCGATCCGCAGGTCGATTTCACGGCCCTGAACGGCGGTGCGTATACGCCCGTCCTGCGGCAGGCGGCGTTCGGCAATGTTGAGTTTGGCGAGGATCTTGATGCGCGAAACAACCGCCTCAGCCGATCCGGCTAGCGGCCGATCTACAGGTATTAGCACACCATCGATGCGAAAACGCACACGCATGAGGTCCCGTTCAGGCTCAATGTGAATGTCTGAGGCCTTGGCTTCGACTGCCGACGTCAGAAGATCGTCCACCCAGCGCACGACAGGCGCGCCGCGCGCAAGATCGAACAGGCGCTCCAGGTCATCGTCGGATACATCTTCATTCGGCCGGGCCTCGACCGGTTCGACCTCGACCGGCTTCAGCGCGCCAAGCCAGTCCCGCAATTCGCCGCGAAGGACGACGGCCGGGACAATCTGGCGACCGGTCTTGAAGGCAACGGCGCGGCGCAATTCCTCGTTCAGCGGATCAGCCATCAGGAGCGTCAGCGCATTGGCTTCGCCGTCGATCGGCGCGATGGCATTGTCCGCAAAGTATTCCAGTTTCAGGTCCGGCAGGTCGGCCATGGCAGCAGGGAAATCGCGCCGCCGCAAGAATGGAATGTCGAGGATTTCCGCAAGCCCTTCGGCTACACGGTCTTCTGCGCACAGTCCCAATTTGACCAAGACCGATGACAGGCTCTCACCAGCGCGATGAGCTGACTGGATGGCCCGCGCCAGACGCGGCTCGGTAAGGTCTCCTGCCTCAATGAGCCAGGCCCCCAAACGGTATTCAGGTGTATTCTTGAGCAGAGCGACATTGTCAGCTCGCCCGTCTTTCGGCGAAGGTTGTCCCCGCATGTCTTGTCCCCATTTGGCGTCCGAGCGTCCCGTCTCGTCAGCCTTACAAGATGTATGCCTGAGGCGATAATTGCCCAATTATTACAAAAGGGCAAGGAAAAGTATTGACAGATTTTAATTTCCGATGAACTCTTAGGGAATTGGTAACGTTCGCGCTCAGGGGGAGTGTGTGTCGGGACCATGGGGACAAGACATTGACGAAAAATATCGCGCGCCTCGCGGGAGGTCGGCGGAAGCATACGCGCTTCGCCGAGGACGTATCGGATATCATGAACTGGTGGGGGACAACCCTTGCGAGCCTGCTGCCAGGCGGGCTCGTAAACGCTTTTTCCACACGCCGCCGCTCCATTTATCTGTGGTCAAAAGACGGTAGCTTCGCGGCTGCTTTGGTCGGCAAGCCAGAACTTGGCCTCCTCTCTGATAGCAAACAGTTGCGTCGCCGCGTGGCCGCGTCAGACCCTGTCCTGCTGTTTGGTGCAGATGATGTACTGGTACGCCAGCGACGTATGCCGGTCACCTCCATCAACCGCCTCAATCACGCCATGCGCCTTCAGATCACGGCCGAGACACCGTTTGACCTGAGCGAAATCTACACCTGCGCCCGCATTGTCGGCGAGGCCGATTCAGAAGGCACGGTCCTCGTCGAGCAGGCCATCGTGAAACGCGACCTGGCCGATGCCTGCCTCGCTGAACTGCATGCGCTGGAGATCGATCCTGCCAGCGCTGATATTATCGACGAGACGGGCAAGCCTGCAGGTTTCAACCTCCTGCCGCCAGAAAAGTGCGCGCGTCAGGGGGCCTTCCTGCCGACCGTCAATCGCGTGCTGAGTTTCGCGGCGCTTGCCCTGGCTGTGGCCCTTTGCGCATCCTGGTATCTCGACCTGTCGAGACAGGCGGCACAGCTCGAGCTCGCTGCCGCCGACACGGGCCGGATTGCGCGTGAAGTCCTGGCGATCCAGGCGAATGCACAAACCGGCGTGGCCGCCATCCAGGAAATCCAGACAGCGAACAGCGATCCGGGCCGTTTCGCGATTGCCTATTCGGCCGTAACCGATGCGCTTGGCGATGAATCGTGGCTGGAAGGGTTCACATATACGGGCAACACCGCGACCCTGGTCGGCCTGACCCGCGAGTCGGAAGCCCTGATCAGCTCGCTGGAATCCTCACCCAGCATCAATAGCGCCCGCTTCGTTGCCTCCGTCATCACCGACAGGCGTCATGACGCTGAACGTTTCCGCGTCGAGGTTGTCTTCAAGTCCGGACAGGATGGAGAAAGCATCGCAACCGTGGGAGACCGGGGATGAACGTCCACGCGCTGTCGCAGGCGAAGCAGCGTTGGCTGGCGCTCGCCCTGCTCATACTCGCGGCCGTTGCCGCCTTTCTGCTGATTGCCCAGCCCGTCGCCCACGCTTTCGCCGCTCAGCGCGACCGGATCGAGACGGCTCAGGAGAACCTTGGCAAATGGCAGGGCGTGATTGCATCGGAAAGCGAAATCATTGCGGCTGCCGCCGTTATCAATCGTGACCGTCGCCTCGAACGCGGCACGCTGATGGCGTCCAGCAGCACTCAGGCGGCCGCAGGGCTGCAGTCGCTTGTCCGCAAGGCCCTGATCGGGGCCGGTGCCGATGTCAGAAGCTCGCAGATCCTGCCAGCCGATGAACGCGGCGGCCTGCGCATGGCCGGCGTCCGCGTCGTTGTCATGGCCACCAGCGAACAGTTCGAACGCTCGATCACCGCGATCGACAATTCCACCCCATACCTGTTCGTCCGTGAAGCCGACATAGAGCTTTCGGCAAACAGCCGTCGCACAGGCGCGAAACCTGAGGCCCCGGTGCTTCAGGTCCGCCTCGACATCTATGCCTTTTCCCGGTCGCAGGAGTGAGGATCATGGAGTTTGTGAGAGGATCTACCCTGCTCGTCACGGTCATCGCTGCCAGCGTCTGCGCTGCCCTTATCTTTGGACTGACGATGCTGTCATCGAAGGCCCGCCGGGACGTGGTAACGCCACCAGCCATTGTCGTCGCAACAATCGACGCACCGAAACCACCCGCGCAGGCCTCTGGCCAGATCAGCAATGTCGTGCTGGCAGAGCGCCCGCTATTTCATACTGATCGTCGCCCCTATTCGGGCGAGTTTGCAACCGAAACCAGCTTTTCACCTGAACCAACAAACGCGTCGCATATCAAGCTCAAGGGCGTCATCCGGCGCGGTGGCACAGCTCGTGCATATGTCGAACTAATTGGTGGTGGCGAACCGGTTTGGCTCAAGGCAGGGGAATCCCTGGCGGGGTGGACGCTGAAACAGGTTTCAGATGACGGCGTGGTGCTGTCAGACGGAACCCGGAACATCAGCCTGAAACTCCATCCGGATGTCAATCGCTAGCAATCTTGGCGTCAGTTGAGTTTTGGGGACTTCATAAATGTATATTTTGGCGAAAATCGCGCCGCGTGCACAGAGCGGCTTGAAGCTCAGCGTATCTGCGGTTGCTCTGATCCTGTCGGGCTGTGCCTCGACGACCTCATATAACCCGGTTCCGGACAGGAACACGGCCTATCCGATCACCGCCCAGACACCCGGCGGCCAGGCAAGGCGCGCCATGCCGGATGGCAATGGCACCCTGGCCCAGTCAGACAGCACCAATCGCGCACCGCTCGAGTTCGAACAACTCGGCGCCGGGACGTTTTCCGGTTCACCCGCCCTCAGCGGCGGCGAGTTTGCTGGCGCTGGCGACATCACGCTCAACCTCGTGAATGTAAACGCCAATGACGCGGTCCAGCAGATCCTCGGACAGGTTCTTGAAGTCAACTATGTTGTCGAAGCCAACCTGACCGGCAATGTCACGATCCAGACCTCGCGACCGGTCAATGAAACAACAGCCGTCCGGCTTCTTTCAAGTGCCCTGTCTTCGCAAGGCGCAACACTGATAGCTGAAGAAGGCTTCTACCGCGTCGTTCCGACAGGCCGCGCAAACGCCAGCGTCAATGGTGCCGACGGCAGCGTCCGCGTCATCCCGCTGAGCTATGTGTCGGCGTCTTCCATGTCACGCATGTTCAGCGGCATGCAGAATACAGGCGTGACCGTGGAAACCGATGGTGATCGGAACCTGCTGATCCTGCGCGGCGATGCCCGTTCGCTGAACGGCATGGTCGACATGGTCAACATGTTTGACGTCAACTGGATGAATGGCATGTCCTTCAGTGCGACACCCGTCCAGTACACATCGGCCACTCAGATCGTCGATGATCTCGAAACCATCTTCTCGACAGAGGCTGGCGGCGCGCTTGCCGGCGTTGTCCGCTTTGTACCGATTGAGCGTCTGAACGTCGTCCTGACGGTCAGCCCACAGCCTGAATACCTTGATGACGCAAAAGCCTGGATCAGCCGACTTGATCGCTCTGGCGGTCAGGCGAGCCAGCGCTTCTATGTCATCCCGATCCAGAACCGCGCCGCAACTGAAGTGGCCAACATACTGCGCGATACGCTCACCGGCGACGTGGCATCGACCAGTTCTGCGACCTCCGATCTCGGCTTGCGCCCCGGAGAAACGCCGCTGTTCGAAACTTCCGCTGACGGCGATGTGACCGGTGCTCCGACACCGGCCACCGCAGCTGCCGCGCCTTCGGGCAATGGGCAGATCCGCCTCTTCGCAGACGACTCCAATAACGCGCTTGTCGTGCTGGCCACACCAGAACAATTCGGCCTGATCGAGGGCGCTGTCACGCGTCTCGACACCACGCCAAACCAGGTCGTCCTGGAAGCGACAATCGCAGAAGTCACACTCGGCGATGACCTATCCTACGGTCTCACCTGGTTCTTCCAGTCCGGCGAATTCGATGTCGGCTTCAGCGATGTGAGCACCGGCGCCGTCGCCTCGCAGTTTCCGGGCTTTTCGGTTCTGTTCTCCGGCCAGGACGGGCGCGCCGCGCTCTCCGCTGTTGCCGGGGTGACCGATGTGAAAATACTGTCAGCTCCATCCCTGATGGTGCTCGACAATCGCACGGCGACCTTGCAGGTCGGCGACCAGGTGCCGATCGTCACCCAGTCGGCTGTCAGCGTGAACAATCCGGACGCGCCGATCGTCAACTCGGTTTCACTGCGCGACACAGGTATCATCCTGAACGTCACACCGCGCGTGAATGATGGCGGGCTCGTCATTCTCGATATCGACCAGGAAGTCAGCGATGTCGTGCCGACGCAGTCCTCGGGCATCGATTCGCCAACCATCCAGCAGCGCCGTATCTCTACTTCGGTTGCCGTCCAGGATGGTGAGAGCATCGCCCTCGGTGGCCTGATCCGTGAACGTATTTCCGACACGCGGACCAAAGTGCCTCTGCTCGGCGATCTTCCATTGATCGGCGCAGCCTTTGGCACAACCAGCAAGGCCACCACGCGGACCGAACTCCTCGTCCTGATTACGCCGAAGGTCATTGGCAATCATGACGATGCAATCTCCGTCACTGACGACATGCGCAGCCGGATGAAGGCCATCGAGGAAACTTTCTTCATTCCAGCGCCAGCTGCCCCGATCCGGGCGCCTGAGCCGGCTCTCTCAGAAGTACCGGTCGCAAGGGCCATGCCTGTCCTGCCGGTCGAGAAAGCCGCTTTTGACGAAGATGGCATCCCACTTGCTCGCTTCGTACCGTTCGGCTCCTTCGGGACGTCGAAGGACTCATGAGACAGCGCCCCGCCGCTCCGCCATCGCGCGAGCGGGGGGCCGCCCTGATCCTTGTTGTCTGGGCTGTGGGCCTGATGGCAGTATTTGCTGCATCGGCCGCGAGGGACGCCAGTCTGGATAACAAGGACGCCAGGATTTACCGCGGCACAATCGCCGCAAAGGCCCTTGCCGAAGGCGGATTGAGATACGGAACTCTCCTCTGGCGCTCCGGCGACGAGCGTGTGACCGGGGGCCGCTACACCTGCGCCACGCCAACCGGATTGCTGCAACTCGACATAATGCCGGCCTCAGCGCGGATTAGTGCCAATCTCGCCCAGGAGCCCCTGCTCGCATCGCTGTTCATCCAGCTCGGCGCAGATCGCGACACCGCTGAAACGGCTGCCGCCTACATCGCCGACTATCGTGACGCCGGCTATACCGCGCGGCCGAATGGCGGCGAACAACCGGCTTACAGGCAGGCCGGACTCTCCTATGGGCCGCGCGACGACATGCTGGAGGATATAGCGGAAATCGGCTTCATCCCTGGCGTGCCGAACTGGTTGTTCGCAGCCGCCACCCCCTATCTGACGCTGACAGGCGATGGCGCGATGCCCAATCTGGATTATGCAGACCCAGTTGTACTGGCCGCTGTCGCTGGCATGGGAAATTCTGCGCCTGCGCGTTTGCCATCGCGGGCGTCTACGACCCGCACCCAGTCACGAACGGCAAAGCGTCCGGTCTCATCCGGAAACAATCGAAACCAGGCAGGCCCGATCCGCGTGCGCGCTGCAGCGTCGTCGACGCAAGGTGGATTTCATGTCCTGGATGCTGAAATCGTCGGCAGTGCATCGGGCCGGGAAACACCGAGAATGGTTCGCCTCGATACGGCAAGCGTGCGGCTTGACGATTTCACTATCGAGGACCGCGCCGCTATTCCAGTCTGCGCGATCGGTCCGAACCTGAGACCTGAAAATGCAGCAGACGCGGCTACGGCACTTCAGGACAAAAACTGAAACACGGGCCTCGGTTCAGAGGCCGACATCAGCGTCTTCGCCCTCTCCACCCTTGGCATCATCCCGCCCGAAAGAATAGACCACGGCCTTCATCCCGCCATTGGCCAGTTCGAAATGGTACGGACGATCCCATGGGTCTGTCGGCACGGTCTCTTCATCGAGATACGGACCCGCCCAGCCGGCAATCGATGATTTCGGCTCGATGAGCGCTTCAAGGCCCTCATCCTCTGTGGGATAACGACCGACATCCAGCAGGAACATGTCCAGTGACGATTTGATGTTTTCGATCTGTACACCAGCCGTCTGTGACTTGGCCCGGCTGAGATAACCGATGACTCTCGGCCCGACGACGCCCATGATAAGCGCGAGTATGACGAGCGATACGAGAAGCTCCATCAGGCTGAATCCCGCCTGTCCCCTTGCGGAATGATTCTTGCTCAACATGGTCATTATCCTTGGTCCCCAGAAGCCATTTATATTACGCATTTTTCACCTTGAGCCAAGCTTATACGCGCAACAGGAGAAGATCATTTGAACAAGTCGTGCCATCCGTGACAACGCTCCAGCTCTTCTTCGTGGTAGCCGGTCCGTTCATCGGGTCCTTCATTGGGCTGCTGGCCTATCGCTGGCCTGAAAACGAACCCTGGCTGACCCGCAGGTCCGCCTGCCGCCAATGTGCAAAGCCGCTGGCCTGGCATGATCTCCTACCAATATTGAGCTGGTTCATCAGGCGGGGGCGCTGCCGGCATTGCAAAAAAGCCATTCCGATCTTGCATCCCATTTGCGAGATTGGCGCGCTGATCATTGGACTGACGGCATGGGCATTCGCGCCCGATGGCACCTTCATCCTGAGCTGCCTGATGGGCTGGACGCTACTCGCCCTTTCCGTCATCGACTGGCGCAGTTTCATCCTGCCTGACCCGCTGAACCTGACCCTGGCCGGGCTCGGCGTGATCATGATCTGGACCAGTGACAAGGCGAACTGGATCGATCACCTGATCGGCGGCGTCGTGGGCTATCTGATACTGCTCGGGGTTGAGCTCTTCTATCGTCATGCACGCGGTCGTGACGGGCTGGGCCGGGGAGATGCCAAACTCCTCGGCGCCCTCGGATTGTGGGTCGGCTGGATCCAGTTACCTGATATCCTGCTGCTCGGATCGCTCAGCGGACTTGTCGCAATAATCGCGCAGAGCCGTGCAACAAAGACGCAATTATCGGGTCAGACAGCACTGGCATTCGGCCCCTGGCTCGCGCTCGGCGGATGGATCAGTTGGCTTGTGGGTCCGATTTTCGCACTTTAGCAGCGTTTTACCAAAAAAAAGCCTCCCTTTTCGGGCGAATTGACTTGCCGCCGAACGTTAACTTCGAGTAAGGTTAGCTGTGGCCTCGTGGGACAATTGTTGAGGCCGCTATGTTTAATCTGGGTAACCAATAGGGGGACATCGTGGTCCGTAAAACATTGCTTGCTGCAGCGTCTGCTGCAGCTATCTCGGCTGTATGCGCAACAGCAACAGCCCAAGCCGCTCCGATTCTTGTTGAGATCGAAGGTCCTATCAACGATTTTGGTGCCAATGGCCAGGGTACGGACAGGGTTCTGACCGTCATGGGCATTTCGGTTATCGTTTCCAACGACACCGTCCTGCATTCGCCGACAGCTGTTCGCACCGATATCAGAGACGGTGCACCTGGCCTCGTTGGCAATAATGGCCGTTACAACCTCGCTCAGTGGTTCAAGGGGGAGAAATTCCCGGGCCGCTCCGATCGCGGCTTCGTCGGCGGCACAGCCATCGTGCTCGGGACATTCGATCCTGACTATACCATCTTCGACAGTGAGGGCGGCGTCGTTCTCGAAGGCGGTGCTATCATTGCAGATGACGTCTTCTCGGAACCCGCAGAAAACGTCGTGCTTGGCCAGATCACCGACTCGAGCTGCTCAAATGCCGGCTGTAACGCCGCTTCGACAACCAATGAAGGCCAGACGGTCGACTATTACAGCGACTGGATTGAAGGCAATAATGGCGTCTACATGGTGCCTGTCTTCGACAAGCGCATGCCGGCTGGTGAACTGCTGACCGACGAACTTGGCTTTGATATTGATCTGTCAGGCAGCCTCGGCGCGCTCACGGGCCGTGAATTCTCGGTCGAAGGCTATTATGGCGACAAGACAACCGATATCGACCTCAGCGGCGACGGCATCATTACTGCCGATGAGCAGGTTAACGCCCTGCACTACTTCCTGCTGGAGCTTACCGGCGTGGATCCTCTGCTGCTCGCCAACACTGATGCCGAAGTCAGCACGTTCCGTATTGATTGCCGTGACGGCGACGAGTTTGAAGTTCGTGGCGGCGTTCATTCGCCAATCGACCCGGCAACGGGTGAAGCCCTCGACGGCGGGGCGGTTACCACGTCCCGCGTCGTTCGCGCCACACTTCCAAATGGTGATTTCTACGCCCAAAGCACACCCGCAGATATCGTTGGCTTCAACGGCGTTGCTGGCGAGCCAATGGCCGGGTATCGCCTGCGTGACCGCACTGTGGCTTTCTGTGCCCCGGTCGTGAATCTCGAATGGGTTGACCTGCTGACGGGCGAAGTCCTCGCCACGCTCAATGATGTCGAAGTCGAAGTTGCCCCATAAGCGCTTCGCATGAACCAAGACAGAATGGCGGGTTCTCGGACCCGCCATTTTTTTGCTGCGGCTGAAAATTTCAGGTCGCCAAACGGCTTACCCCAGCAGCTTTTCGCTCGCCGCATTCATGTCGGCCCAGTCTTCCTGCGTGTCGAGTTCGCACCAGAAAAACCCGTCAATCGAGCATGTCTGAACGCCGGTATCTGTCTTCGCCAGCGCGTCGATCGCTTTCAGGAACCAGGCAGATACACCGTCCTGCGTGCGCATCATCTGTTCCAGCTTCTCGCGGAAAAGGCCCGCACCTTCAGCTGAAAATTTAAGCATGCCGATCGATTCACCATTCGTCACATCGGCTTTCAATGTCTTGCCGATGGCACGCAAACGGTCTCCATCGAGCGTCACTTTCATGTCGTCTTCATCATAGGCGTCCTTGTGATCGACCGTCACGGAAATCGGCCCCGGCGAAGCTTTCATGACATGATCGACGAGCGCGAATTCGAAAAGGGTGTCGCCGTTAAGGAGGATGAAATCCCCGTTCATTTCATGGCGGGCCATCCAGCAGCTCGCGAGATTATCAGCCACCTGGAAGAACGGGTTGAACAGGGTCGAAACCTTCATTCCACCATCCCAGGCGGCAACTTCCGCTTCAACCAGCTGCGGCATGAAACCTGTAATGATGACGGCCTCATCAACGCCAGCCTTGTCGAGCATATCGAGTTGATGACGCAAAACGGTCCGCCCTGAAAATTCGAGCAGGCATTTCGGTTTGCTCTCGGTCAGGGGCAACAGGCGGGAGCCGCGGCCGGCGCTTAGAATGATGGCTTTCAATTTACGTTCCTCGTCCCGGCGGCAGCATCGGTGCCGTCCATGATATCCCGGTCCATGTCCAGGGTAATCAGACCGTTCGGTGTTGCCGCATGACGCAGCTTGGCCGATGGGTTCACCGCAATGCCGGTATCGGCCCAGACCAGCAGGTCAAGGTCCGACACATGATCACTATAGAAATACAATGGGCGCTTGATATCGCCTGTGTCCACCGCAGCTTTCACCTGCCTGAACTTCTCGTCGTCGTAGCAATTGAGCCCGTCAATTACAGGCACGCCCTTGGGGTTTGTCGGCCAGGCAGTCCGCGTGCAGATAATGCCGTCAAAGCCGAGCAGGTCAGCTATTGGGCCAGACACAAAATCGATCGCCGCGGTCGCCATATAGAGCGTGTCTCCACGTGCGCGATGCCAGTCGAGCTGTTCCTTTGCGCGCGATCGCAGGCCCCGCTGGACCTCGATTTCGGCAAAGCGCTTTCCAGCCTCTTCCAGCCGGTTCCGTCCGGCCCAGGCCAGGGTCGCCAGGAATTTGTTCTTGATCGTGGTGCGGTCCATCAGGCCGAGCTTGTAGCCGAGCATCTGCGCCACGAGCACAGGCAGCCTGAGCCAGAAGATCGGCCGGTGACGATTGGCCTGATAGACAAAGCGCGTCCATGTCGGCAGGCGCGTCAGCGTCCGGTCGAGATCGAAGACAGCGGTACCCGGCATCGGCTTCAACGGCTCAGCCAGGGGACGACCGGCTCGCTCGTCGCATAGGACTGGACCACGCGGATGCCGTGAAACACCAGGCAGATAACCGACCAAGCGGCAACGCAGAGAAAACCGATTTCGGGGTATCCGGCGAGAACCGAGACCATGAAGATCAACAGGTTCGGGTTACGTCTCGCGGTGATTTCCCGCATGAAGGAATCGACCGGCTTCCAGACATGGATGTGAAATCCGAACTTCGACATGAAGGCGTATTCTTCACCCCGGTTCAGGATGTAGACTGCGATAATAACATAGAGGGCATTGGTCAGCGTGCCTGCGGCTACCGTGCTGCCATTGGCCAACAAGCCGACATAGATCGCCCAGTACCAGAATGGCGGGTGAATGAGGTCGATCCCGTGATCGTAAACATTGCCCCATTTCGAATAGCTCATCGTCGTTCGGGCAAGCTTGCCATCGACCGTATCGAGGAATGTCATTGCCCATCCGGCTGCGATACCTGGCAGCCACGCTCCCTGCCAGAACAACCAGAAGGCGGCGCAGACAAGGACCAGGCTGAGCGTCGTAACCATGTTCGGGCTGATCCCGGCCGAGGCACACCAGCGCGTGACGTGAAAAGCTGGCCAGGGCCAGGCATACTTTGTCACAATGTCGGTCACGCCCTTATAGGCACCCTTGAACTGGCGGCGCTCGATGACGCCCGGCGACGTCGTGAAGATGGACAGCGCATAAGGCGCTTCGGACTTTCGCAGCGCGGCATTGTAGTCCGGCGCCAGCTCCTGCATCGACTTCGGCGTCAGCTGCAGGTCCTGCAATTGCGACCCGCTTTCCAGCGGCCTTGAAACAAGTGCTGCCATTGCCTCGCGGCTATTGGTGCTGCCGTCAGGCACATGGATTGCCGCGACCCGTTTCGCCCCGGTTTCCGGGTCATCCACCAGCAAGGCGGCGCCCGGTGTGTCCAGCAGTCCGCGCTGCAACGCCGGCGACAACACCCAGTCAGTACCGACAAGCACCGCGCCATCATCGCCAAGTCCGCTAGCGCCGATCTTTAGCCAGGCACGCCGCTGCCACTCGGCAAGCTCCATTCCCCAAATCTTTGCCGGGGCACTTCCAATCAGGCTGACTTTCGGCTTCGCTGGCGTTGCGTCGTTCATGCGTAAGGGAATCTGTTCAGTTAAAAGACCGCAAACCCTTAGCGACCCAAGCGCCGCGCCGAAAGGAGGCAAGACATGCCGATCGCCAGAAATTCCACATTCACGAAGTTTGGTGGACCTGCCACACTCGTCGCAGACTACGAGTACTGGTGCGTCCTGACCCGGCCCAAACAGGTCACACTCGGCTCCCTCGTCCTGTTATCGCACTCTGAGCATACGCATTTCCCGGACCTTCCAGCCGAAGCATTTACCGAACTCGCACATGTCACCGCTGACATCGAAAGCGTGCTGACCGGCTTCGTAGAACCCGAGAAGATCAATTACCTGATGCTGATGATGGTCGACCCGCACGTCCATTTCCATGTCCTGCCGCGCTATTCCGGTGAGCGGCGCTTTGCGGATGTTGCCTTTCCCGATGCCGGCTGGTCCGGGCCGCCCGATCTCTCCACCGGCGTGTCGGAAGCGGGCACTGTCTCGGCCATCAGGGACGCACTCGCAGCGCGCTGGCCTGCCCGCAGCTGAACACTGCGATAAGCCAGCACGAACACCAGCAACAACGCAGTGACCTCTCCGGCGATGGCTGCCCATCCCAGGCTTTCAAGCCCGAACCGGCCGGACAAGACCGGCAGGGCGGCAAGGAACACGCCGACCCCGCACAACCGTGCCACAAGCGCCAGTGAAGGCCGTCGGCATGCATAGAGGATCGGGTGAAACGGCATGGCCGCCGCCATGACGGACGCCGCCACCAGCAACAGCACGATCAGCCTCGCACCGCCTGCATAATCTTCGCCAAGGGCGCGGCTCAACAGGTCGACATCCGCGAGGGCGAGGCACCCAGCCACCGCAATGCCAAGCCCCATGAGAATGACGCTGGAGCGCAGCGCAAGCCTGGTGACACGCCGGAACTCCCCCTGTTCCATCATCCGCGCGATTTCAGGATGCAGTACACGGTCAAACTGGCTGACACCGCGGGCGAACAGGTCAGCAATCTGGCGCGAAATCCTGTAGATCGCAGCAGCGCCGGGGCCGAAGACCGCACCGGCCAGCAGCGTCGGCACATGTTCGCTCGCGACCTTGGCTGTAGAATCGAGATTCGAAAAAAGAGCAAATCGCCAGAGACCCTGCTCAGGCGCACGCAGCCAGCTACCCTGCCCCGCAAAAAGGCCTCTGAGCAGGTTGAGGCGCGACAATTCCCTGATCGCCAATACCGGAAGCGCGACGTAGGACAGGAAAGATGCGATGAACCAGACCAGTACATACCAGCCGAAACTCGCACCAAGCGCCGCGCACAGGCCAACCCCGACAAGCCGCCCCATCGGCATGATCAGCGTGTGCCAGCTTAACAGGTCAAAGCGGTCGCTGACCCGCAGTACACCTGTCGATGCTGATTTCTGGTTGAAGAAGATCAGCGCGCAATAGCCGAGCCCCGGCAACAGGAAGTCATCTGGCAGTCCGATAAGCCTGTAGAGAAACAGCAATGCAAGCATCGCCAGCGCCGCCGCGCAGATCGCGCCCAGCCCGTCGAGGCAGGCAGCAAACCTCAACAATGCCTGCACCCGGCTGTTCTCACCCCGGCTGAACGGCCCGACTCCGTAATTGACCACCATCTGCCAGGAATTGAAGCTCGCAAGACCGGTGAACGAAGCGGCATAGGCATGTAGCAGCAACAGGCCGCCGAATTGCGCAGGCTCGAGCGCATGACCAAGGATGACGAGCACCAGCAGGCCGATGACGGCGCCGGTCGTCTTGCCGCCAAATAGCATGCCGGTGTTCCGGGCGATGCGGCCTGCAAGTGTGGTTTTATTGGCCAGCCTCGTCCCCTTCCCTTTTATCAGCCTGCGCGCGCCGCAAGGATGCGGCGAACAAGGTCGAGGTCCGTCGGCTTGTCAACATCAATGGCCGCTTCCGCAAAGGGCAGAATGACAGGAGCAATCTTGCAGTCCAGCCGGCTGGAAAGAATACGGAATACCCCATCAAACGAGACACCCGGACGGATCAGTCTCAGCCCGTTCAACAAGCCAAAGCGCCACGCGATCCTGGCCGGCGTCTTCCTGTCACGCTCGGCATCTCTCCAGAAGTCGATGACACCGCCGGCACGCGCAGACTTCAGGAAGAACAGGTTGCAACCCGAAACCCTTCGGCCGCCTACAGGAAAATAGGTGCGCGAGACATGCGGATAGGACGCCTCGATTGTAGGCTTGTCCGCAAGGCCGATCGAGAGGTCTGCGCCGGACGCCATTGCCTCGGCCACGAAATGTCGGATCATCTGCGGCGTGAGAAGTGGATGGTCCGACGTCGTCACCAGGAGCGGGTAATCAATACCTGTCTCAAGCGCGGACAAAATGCTGGCGGCTGGTCCATCGCTGCCCGGCAGGTGCGAGATGGCCAGTGGCAACTCGCGCGCGCCAAGTCCGGCCCTGGTCGTCTCGCCCGCGCCGACAATCGTGCAGGCCTTCGCCACGCCGCTCCCGGCCACCGCGTCCAGTACCCAGTCCAGCATCGGCCTGTGTTCGATCAATATATCAGACTTGCTGGCCACCCCTTCCCGGGATCGCAGGGCGTCCATGCCGCCCCGCTCACCAGCCAGCACCAGCACGCTCAGCTCAGGTAAAGCCGTCACCACAGCTGTCAGAGGTCTCGCTGGTAGATTCGGTAAGTCTTGTAGTGCTCACAATTGTGCAGGTTGGTGAGCGCGATGAGGTCTGTATTGGTCTCCAGCACCCATGACAGTTCAAGTTCCCGCATGCCCCTCCTGTGCTGAGCGGCCACAGCAGCGTCACAGGCCGCCGCAAACGCCACCAGGCCCCGCCGGGTCTTGTGATGGGCCTTGCGCGCGCCAGCAAGCGGCAGGCGGGCCGTACGCGTACCCTTCATCTTCAGCCGGTTCACAAGTTGCAGCCAGCCAAATGGCAGGAGCCGCCCGTCAAGCCCGTCAATCGCCTCATTGAGGTTCGGGATGATCAGCGTGAACGCCATCGGTTCCCCGTCGATCGATGCGATCCAGCAGCCATCCTCACGGATCAGCGGGCGCAGTTCGCTCGCCATGTGATGGATCTGGTCGTCGCCGAACGGGATGAAGCCCCAATTGTCGGACCAGGCATCATTGAAGATGTCGAGCACCAGAGCGACTTCGCCTGCAAAGTTGGACATGTTGATCGGCCGGAAACTGATCCGTGGATCGCGTTCGGCCATTGCGAGCATTCGCGCTGTCGAGGCGTGGCGTTCATAGGTCTCGCCCATGCGGCAGATATAGGCCTGCAGGTCCATCGCCTTGCGAAAGCCGATTGTCTCAAGCGAGGTGGCATAATCCGGCCTGCCATGCCCCATCATCAGCATGGGCGGAGTATCGAACCCGTCGACCAGCAGGCCGCACTCCTCATTCACACTGAAATTGAACGGGCCTGACATGCGTTTCATGCCGCGCGACCTTAGCCAGACGGCCGCCGTTTCGATCAGCGCTTTGACAAGTCCGGTGTCCGGTTCAAGCGTATCAAGGAAGCCAAAGTGCCCGCCTTCTGGGTCATGCCTTTCAAGGTGCGCGGGGTTTACCAGGGCTGCAATCCGTCCGACCACCCGGTCACCGCGGCGCGCGATGAACAGGGCATGGTCGAGCGCGGCCAGCCCCGGATTGCTGCTTTCATTCAGCTGCGCCAGGCGTTCAAACCTCAGCGGTGGGCGCCAGTTCGGCGTATCGCGGTAAGCATCGTAGGGCAGGCTCACGAAAGCGCGGCGGCCAGCCTTGTCCGACACCCGGTCGATCCGCACATCCATCCCCGCCTTCGGGTGCACGCGCGTCTCAGCCAGCCCCGCATCGCTCATTTCTGCAGGTCCAGCACAATCGCTGTGCCGGAAGGCCCTGCATCGAACGCTGCATCTTCGAACTTCGGAAAGCCGAATTTCAGCTCTGACTTGTTGGACAGGGCAAAAGGCTCTGCCGGCATGCGATTCCATTTCTGGTCGAGATCGCGATCGGCATCTTCGTCATGATAGGCGGCCACAGCATAGGTGCCGGCACCCGGAATATCGAAACAGACAGTCTGCTGGCCGGACTCTGCGGGCACCCTGATACGGTGCAACCGCGATGCCTTTTTCAGGAAATCGCGTTTACTCGGTTCATACAGTTCGACCGTCAGGATGCCGTATGGACGTACGCCCGTCACGGTCACCTCGATCTGTTGCGGCGACGCCCCGCACTCGGCACTGGCCTCATATGGACGGATGTCCAGGTCCGCGCCATTCGCGCCAAATCCAGTGAGCTGGGCGATCACCAGACCGGAAAGCGCAGCAAATGATGTCATCATTGCAAACCCCATGTTTGCTTATCCTTTTATTACAATAGTATGACGTGGTGGCATTCTGAAGGGGCCGGTGCAGCCAAGGCTGGTATCTTCCCCAATTATGCCGATTCCATGCCGATAGAGAGGCGAAGACATATCGATGACAGGGTCCAGCAGACTCATCGACAAATACCTCTTTTCGGAGTCGCGCCGCCTGCTGGTCGGCCTGACCGGGCTGATTCTCGTCATCCTGCTCATTGAGCGGCTGATCCGCATCGTCGAACTGGTCGCGAATTCCGAGAATGGCGGCGTGGCGTCGTTCCGAATGGTGCTGGACCTTGTGCCTCATTACCTGGAGCTCGCCATTCCGGCGGCGCTGCTGCTCAGCATGATCATCTCCATCGACCGCGTCAGCCGGTCCGGTGAACTGGTGTCGATGCTGGCGGCAGGTCTCTCACTGAAGCGGCTGCTCCTCCCTTTCGTCGTCCTGTCCGCGCTTGCTGCTGCCGCGAGCCTTCTGCTGTCTGGCATCCTGCAGCCGCTGACGCGCTATGACTACCGCCTGACCATCAATGACATCCAGACGGAATCCTTGAGGGCCGCCTTCCAGGAAGGCCGCTTCGTCCAGCTGAATGACTATACAGTGTGGACCGACTACCGCGATTTCTCGGGCCGGTCGCTTGGCGAGACCTTCATCCTCGAACAGCGCCCTGACGGCAGCGAGCGGTATATTTCTGCGCCATCCGGTGAAATGCTGGAAAATTCCGCAGGCGAAGTTGCCCTCCTTCTCAATGATGGGCGCGGTGCAACGCTTCAGGGCGCAGCCGAGAGCAACAAATCGCAAATCGTCCAGTTCGACCAGATGACCTGGCCGCTGGCATCGCAGTCCTCCGCCTTCCGCCCACGGGGCAAGGATGAGCGTGAGCTCATGCTTCACGAATTGCTCGACACAAGCACACATCCAGAGGTCGAACAGCGTGTCGCCTATGCCGCGTTCAATGACCGTATCAGCCGCACGATCATCAATCTGGCCCTGCCCCTCCTCGCCTTTGCGCTGGGGCTCAATCTAGGGCGCCGTCCAAAGACAGGCGGCATCGTATTCGGTATCATAGCGCTACTTGTCGTTCAGAAAGCATTCGAATACGGGCTGCAGATGGCAAGCGTCGGGACAATCCCGGTCTGGGCGGGGTCATGGCCCATCGTCATCGTTACCACCATAGGCGGTATCGTCCTGTTTTCACGCGCTGCCGGCGAAGCGCTCATCACCTGGCCCGGTTCACGGCCGCAGGTTGAAGCCGTGCGCAATGACGATCTTGCCTTCGCCGATGGCGGGCGGTCCTGATGAGACGTTTCCGGGGCTATCTTTCGCGCGTTTTCCTGCTGCGCCTGATCGGTGTGACCTTTGCCGTCATGGTCCTGGTCAGCCTGCTCGACTCGCTTGGCAACAGCGAACTCCTGCCGGCCGATGCCGGGACGGGTGACAGGCTTCGCTTCACATTCCTGCGCCTTCCGATCATCTTCGACAGCACATTCCCGATCATCGTCTTCATGTCTGTGATCGTGACCTACCTGTCCTTTATCAGGCGCAATGAGATCGTTGCGATGTTTTCCACAGGGCTGTCCGTCTTCGCGCAATTTCGTGCGCTGGCACCATGCCTATTCCTGGTCGGCCTGGCTGGCACCATCATCATCAACCTGACAAGTCCGCCAGCCGGACGCGCGCTGACAGAATGGCTTGGGCCTGAAGTGCTCATGCCGACTTCGAATGACAGCGAAGACCTGTGGATTTCAGAACCCGACATGCTGGTCCGCGTCGGCGAGTTTTCCGAAACATCGCTGCGCGACGTGACCTTCTTCATGAAATCCGGCACCGGCCAGGTGCAGTCTGTCAGCGCTGCACGACGGGTGGACTATGGACCTTCCGGCTGGGTCGTCAGCGGCGCGGAGCTGCTGCACGATGAAGTCGGCGACGCTGTCGCTCCGGATGTCTGGACTACGCCGCAAACGCCGGAAAGCCTGCTCAAACTGCAATCCTATCCGCGCTATCTCTCGCTCAACGACCTGTGGCAGCTCTACCGGCTTCGCGGCTCGGGCAGCCGCCCATCGGGGGCCTATATTGTCTGGATAATCGACCGGATGACACTGCCGCTGCTGGCGCTCGGGCTGCTGCTCCTGGGCATTCCGGTGATGCAGCGTGCAGGCCGCAGGGACACAGGCGACATCGCGGCCGTCATGGCGCTCGGCATGGGCTTCGCCTACCTGATTGTGGACGGGATCTTCATCACCCTTGCCGAGACAGGCGTGGTCGCTGGCTGGCTTGGTGCGCTGGCACCGCTGATACTCCTCTTCCTTGCCGGCATATGGATGGCGCTTGGCAGCGAGCGGGCCAAATGACGAGCCGGACCGCTCTGATTTCAAACCCGCGCAGCCATCTTGTGTCCAGACGTGGATCCCGTCTGGCGCAAGTCGCCCGCACGCGGCCAGCCGTGCCGCTGGTCCATACAGGCGATCTCGGCGCCTTCGCAGCGGAGATGTCTGGCCTGCTCGACAATGGCGTCACCAACTTTTTCATCGAAGGCGGCGACGGCACCGTCCTCGCCGCCCTGACAGCCTGCTACAATCATGCGCCAGGCCTGGTCGGGTCCCTCAGTTTCGCGCTCCTGCCCGGCGGCAGCACCAATCTCGCGCAGAAAAGTGTCGGCCTGCGGGATCGCAGCGCAGCGCATGTCGTTGAGCTGATCGACCAGCTTGAGGCAGGCGGCAGGCATGAAGCGGTTGCCCGCCAGACGGCGCTTGTCATCCAGTCAGCGCCAGATGCGCCCGCGCGGATCGGCTTTCTCCTCTCGACCGGCGCACTGGCCCGCGCAATGGAGTATGTCCAGACAGACATGTTCAGCGCTGGCCGGCGAGGCTCGCTCGCCGTGGCCTCTTCCATGTTCCAGCTTGCCGCCTTCCCCAAACGCTTCAGGGATGGCAATGGAAAACCACTGTTCAGCCCGTCCGGCTTCAGGCTGGAAGGCAGTGACGCGGACATGCCGGACGGCGAGCACGCCTTCAGCCTCGCAACCACGCTGCCCGCCCTGTCGCTGCGCATCAAGCCGTTCTGGGGCACTGGCGAGGGCGACATCCACCTCACCTATGCGCCGTGGCCCATAAACGCCCTGCGCCGTGCCATCTTGCGCTCACTGACGGGCTTTTCCCCGGAACGCCTCGAAGAACATGGCTATAAAAGCTGTAATACCGATGGCTTTTCGCTGAGCCTCGACAGGCCATGGATGCTCGACGGCGAAATCATGCCCACCCCTGACGCTCCACTTCGCGTCTCCACCACCCAGCCACTGGCCTTCCTGCGATGAGCCGCGACAATCGTCTTGCCCGCGTAAAGGCCCTGATCGAAAGTGAACAGACGCCTTTCCCTGAAGCGGCTAATGTCATGGCGGGTGCCATCCGTGACAGACATGGCGCCTGCGTGCGCGGCTTCCTGTTCTACGGCTCAGCGCGGCGCGAAGGCGAACAGGCTGGCAAGATGCTGGACTTCTACGTTATCGTGGATCGCTATCGTTCGGTCCACGGGCGCGGCCTGAAACAGCTCGCCAGCTTCCTTATCCCGCCAAGCGTCCATTATATGGAAACCGCCTCGCCCGGGGGCGAGGTATTGCGCAGCAAATACGCGATCATCAGTGAAAAGGCCCTGATCCGGCGCGCCAGCGGCGGGGCATTCGAGTCGATGCTGTGGGCACGGTTTGCCCAGCCAACACTGGTCGATGCGACAACACCCAGCCTGCACAACGCGCTCATCGATACGCTGAGCCACGCCTGCATCCGGCTGGCCACCGAGACCTTGCCCCTGATCAAGGCGCCGGCCGATCTTGAAGGCATCTGGGCGCGCGGCCTCTGCGAAAGCTACCGCACCGAATTACGTCCGGAAAATGCGCAGACGCGCACCGCTGAACTCGTGGCGCGGTTTTCGCAACGCTACGCTGAGCTGACGAATGCGATATTTGGTGCCGACAATGAAAGCCGCCAGGCTGCCCTGGACGCAATCAGCGGCTGGCAGCGCTTCTCATGCCGCGCGCGATGGGCCATCCGCCGGGTAACCGGCAAGATCATGGCCGCGCTGCGTGTCATCAAGGCCGCATTCACCTTCGATGCGGGCCTCGACTATGTGCTGGAGAAAATCGAAGGCCATTCCGGTGCCCGTATCGAGGTCACCGAACGCGAGCGGAAACATCCGGTGATCATGTCACCCGTGCTGGCATGGAAAATCCTGCGCGCCCGCGTCCTGCGATAGCTCCCGGCACGCACTCTCAATCGAGGGCTTCGAAGGCCGCAATGATCTGGTTGATGTCCTCTTCAGTATGCGCGGCCGAAACGCTGAGCCGCAACAATGACATGGCGTGCGGCGTTGCAGGGGGAATGGCGAGGTTCACATAGATGCCCCGCTCAAGAAGCTGGTTCCACTGGCGTACAGCGGTTTCCTGGTCTGGCCGGGGCAGCGCAATCACTGGTCCCGGCGCCGATGATGGCTCAAAGCCGGCGGCGACGAGGCCCGCATGCAATTGTTCGGCCCGCGCCCACAGCGACTGGCGCAAGGAGGCATCCGACTGGATCTCCCCAAGCGCTGCACGCGCCGCAGCCACCGTCGATGGCGATCCGGAGGCGGTAAAGAGGTAGGGTCGGCTCATCAGGCGGATATATTCAAAGTCCGCATGACGCGAAACGCAGAAGCCTCCGATGGACGCGAAGCTCTTGGAGAAAGTACCCGACAGGAAATCGACCTCGTCCAGCACTCCCTGGTCGGCGGCAACGCCGCGTCCGCCCGGCCCGTAACAACCGACGGAATGAGCCTCATCGACATAGAGGTAAGCACCGTGCCGGTGGGCCACTTCAACAAATTCAGCCACCGGAGCGACATCGCCCAACATCGAATAAAGGCCCTCGATCACGACCAGTTTGCCACCCTCTTTCGGCATCCGTGCCAGCCGGCGGTCGAGGTTTTCCGGGCTGTTGTGACGAAAGCGGATCGTCTCGGCATCGCTCAGACGGCAGGCATCATAGATGCAGGCATGGCTATCGGCATCGATCAGCAGGTGATCGCCCTTGCCGGCCAGCGCACTGATGGATGCGAGATTGGCCTGATAACCGGTGGTGAAAATAATCGCCGATGGCATGCCGAAAAAACCTGCAAGGTCGCGTTCCAGCTCAGCGTGTATACCGTAAGTGCCATTGGCCAGACGGCTGCCCGTCGTGGCGGTGCCGTGCTCGTCGATTGCAGTCTTCGCCGCTTCGATACAGGCGTCAGCATAGGTCAGGCCGAGATAATTATTGGTGCCTGCCAACAGGATCGAGCGGTCCCCGATCCGCCCGCGCGTGGCTGAGACGACCTCATCAAAACGCAAACCGAAGGGCTGCTCACCTGCATCGAAAATCGCACTGCGACGCTCGGCCAGTGGCCGGAACTTCTCAAAGATCGAGCCTTGCTGTTCTACTTCATCAAACATCGATTTGCCGTTCAACAGCCTGAATCAGATCGCCAATCGTCTGGATTTCCGATGTGATCTCCATCGGGAGACTGATGTCGTAATGTTCTTCCAGTTCCATCACCACATCAAATACCTCAACGGAATCAATCTCGACGTCCGAGCCGATCTTCATGTCAGGCGTCACGACGACGTCCGACGACACATATGGCGAGAGCGCAACGCGAATGCGCTCCAGTATTTCTGCTTGCCCGACGCGACCCAAATTCAAACCCTCGACACTACGAACTACGCCGACCTGACAACTTACCCTCTTGCCGGTGAGTGTCCAAGAAACAGTGCGAAAGCGTCTGATGCAATGGGGTTGGTACATCTACAACGAAATCTGACTGCCAATCGCGCTGCAGCAGCTCATTTGCCTTGCCCCCGGACAGGATAAACGGGTGCCGGCTGACAAGGGCCGTGAAATCTGCAGCAACGCCAACACTCCTGACGAGCGCTGCGGGTAGCCCGATTCGCCTGACTTTCCTGTTGAGGACCGCTTCGGCAGCATCAGCGACATCGTCCCAGCTAAGCTGCGGCCCGCTGGACGGCGCGAGAATGTGGTCGCTCGCCTGCGATGGCGCGTCGACAACCGATAGAATGAAACGGGCAAGATCACCGACATCGATCCATGAAAACCGCCCCGCGGGCTGGCCGCGTGAAGGGTAGACCATCCAGCCCCTGCGCAATAAATGCATCACGTCGCGTGTGGCATCGTCGCCCGGCCCAAGCACGGCAGGCGGGCGGATAATGGTCAGTTGCATGTTCCCGGACAGCCGGCGGGCCGCGCTTTCTGCCAATGCCTTGGACGCGGCGTAGGCCGAGACTTCAGGCCGGGAAGCTGCAAGCGAAGAGACAAGAATGAAATGGCGTACACCGGCCTTGCGGGCCTGCATCACGAGCGCCGCGGTGGCCTCGACATTCGTGCGATGGAAACCGTCCCGGCCGAGCGCCTTTGTCAGGCCGGCCACATGGATGACCGTATCCGCCCCGGCTACGAGCTGACGCTGCGCGTCCGCATCCTCAACGCGGCCTGACAACCAGTCGAGGCCCGGCACAATTGGCAGGTTTCGGGCCGCAGCGTTGCGAGCGAGACAGGTAAGCTCACGGTCATCCCGGCCAAGGACATCAACAAGCCGGCGGCCAACAAAGCCGGTCCCACCTGTCAGGCTGATCTTCTGCAAAATGGGCCTCAGGCCGGTTGATGCATCGACTCGAAGGCATCTTCCAGGAGCTTGATGCGGGCGGCTGAGCGGCTGAGCTTGCCCGAGCTTGTCACGGGCAGGCTGCGCGGCGCGACAAGAACAACTTCAACCGGTGCGCCAGTGGCCTGACGGGCAGCCTGTGCAATGTCGCGGCGCAGCGTTTCACGCACCTCTTCATCGCGATTACGGCACTCGGCCAACAGCACGATACGGTCGGCTTTCTTGCCTTCATCAATATCGATGACAACACAGCGGCTAACAAGGCCGCGGCCGACTTCCTGCACGACCCACTCAACATCCTGCGGCCAGATATTGCGGCCATTCCAGATGATCAGGTCTTTCAGACGGCCGGTGATGATGATTTCGCCGTTCAGCCAGTAGCCAAGATCGCCGGTATCGAGCCAGCCTTCATGATCTGCAATCGGTTCTATGCCGGAGGTGCCGCGATAATAGCCAAGCGCGATGCTCGGGCCCCTGACCTGGATGCGGCCTATGACCCGGTCTGCCAGATTGTCTGGCGCGGCAGCACGGATGCGAACTTCATGATCAGGCATCGGTTTGCCGCAATAGACAAAACGACGGATCTTTGCCGGGTCGGCATCCTTGCCCGCAGAACGGACCTGATCTTCAAAGCGAAGTGCGATCGCATCAACAGAGTCGGATTTGAACCCCTCCCCGAGCGGTGCAAACGACACCGCCAGCGTGGCTTCTGCCAAGCCATAGCTGGCGACGAAAGCCGATGTCGAAAATCCAGCCCCGGCGAAACACTCGGCGAAATCCGTGAGCACGCCATGTCGCACCATATCGCCGCCGATACCCGCCGCGCGCCAGGATGAGAGATCAATGTCCTCACCGCGATAGCGACGCGCGCAAAGCTCATAGCCAAAGCTCGGGCTGTAAGAGAGGGTCGCCTTGTTGTCGCTGATCAGCTTCAGCCAGGAAATTGGCCGGCGGGCAAAGTCAGATGTGGCAAGATAATCGACCGACAGCTGTGACATAAGCGGCGCGATGAAAAAGCCGACCAGTCCCATATCATGGTAGAGCGGCAGCCATGACACAGCCCGGTCGCCCTCACGCACCTGCAGGCCATGGCGGGTAATCAGGCGGCAATTGGCGGCCACGCTGGACTGGGTCGCGACAATACCTTTCGGGTCAGACGTGCTGCCCGACGAAAACTGGATGTAGCAGAGGTCTTCCGCGCCGAGCGGGCGCAGCCCTGCAACCGGACGTCCTTTCCAGCTATCCGCTTCCATTGGCAGAATAACAGCTTCATCTTCGCCGAACGCTTCTGTGTAGAAGGACTTGAAACGCGCCGGCGACAGGATTGCGTCGAGCGAGGCGGCGCTCCACATGCTGCGCACTTGAGTCTGGTACTGGGCGCGCCCCCCAATGGCCGGTGGCAGGCTGATCGGGGCCGGGATCAGGCCCGCATACTGGCACGCCATGAACGCCGTCACGAAGTCGGCAGAGGTTTCGGCGACCAGGCCAATATGGGACTTTGGCTCGAACACAGCAGCAAGTTGGCCAGCCAGCGCTATCGCCTCTTCGCGCAATTCACGATATGGCAGGTTCCGGGTGACCTCGCCGCCAGGCTTGTTGAACACGAGCCCGTTCTCACCCGCCGCTGCATAGTCAAGCGCTTCGATGAGTGTATTAAAGTCCGCCAGTCTGAGTGGCAGCCGTCCGGTCTCGGCCGATCCGATCATTCTAACTGCCCCCTCTGACGCGCAGTGTATGAATTCGAGTCCTTTGAGATGGTCGCTTGTCAAAAAAATGTCAAACAGGCATGTCTGTCGGCCTCGTCCCTGCGGAAAGTGATCCACAAGTCGTAATGTTTGCTGCGCAAAGCAGTGATTTACGATGGCCAGGAATGGCGCCCGACTTTTCAACACATTGAAAGTTTTGTGAATTTTATGACACAAATATGCGAAATATTGTTGGCCGCGCGATACGAAAGCCAATGACTGTACCCCGCCTATATATCGATTTTCGGATAGTCCGAATGGGGACAATTTTTAGCACTAAAGACTGTATTTTGGTCGCGTGCGCCGGCTTTACCCAAACCTGATGGGAGCAAATCACAGGCAAAGTCGAATCAGGTGCGCGCAGCGCTCTGTGTAGGCAGCCAGTTGCGGGCCGGGCGGAGCTCACGCGCTTGACCTAATATCCCCGGACAATATCGACCGATGCCGGTTTCTTTCCGCTCTCCAGAAATTCCGACAACATCTGGCAAAAGCCTTCAACGGCATCTTCGGGGCGCGTCTGGCCAGAGACGTGCGGCGCAATCGTGATCCGCTCGTCTTGCCAGCGCCAATCGGTGCCCGGCAGAGGTTCAGTTTCGAAAACATCCAGGACGGCATGCGCGACCGCTCCGTTCCCAAGGGCTGCTTGCAACGCATCCGCGTCCAGTGTCGCGCCGCGCCCGACATTTATCAACAAGACCCCCGGAAGCCCGCATAGCATGTCCCGGCCAACGAGGTTCGCGGTCTCGCCCGTCGACGGCAAGGCAAGAACCAGCACATCAGTCGGTCGCCCTCGACCAAAATCTGCAACAGGATAGACTTCATCAAACCCATCCTGCGCCGAACCTCGCCTTGAATATCCGGTGACGTGGGCACCAAGCCCCTTGAATGCCCTGGCGATCCCACGCCCGATCTGGCCGGTGCCCAGGATGGCAATTTCGCTTTCAAAGCAGAAGGCCGGGCTGGCCGCCGCAGGATTCCACTCCGCCACCTGCTGCAGGGCCCGGCGCTGCGCCATGCGCTGAAAATGCGCGAGAGCATAGCCGAGGCAAAACTCTCCGATCTGCTCCCCCATTCGCCCGATCGTACGCGTCACAGCCGGACAAAACCGGCCTGCATCGATCGCCGTGACGAGATGGTCTACGCCGGCTCCCGTCGAATGAATCCAGTCATACTGGTCCAGCGTTTCGCCTTCAGGTGGACGGAAACCGATAAATATATTGAGGGCAGAGCCAATTGCCGGCGGTCCATCAAGCAAACGTATCGCCGGAAACGCCTGCTCTATGGTTTGCCGGATGAGGCCCGCATGCTTGTCGTGTACACGGATCGCGATGTCGCCAGTTGTCCAGGCCATATATCCCTACATATCATGCGCCGCGTTATGCCATGGCCTGCGTCTGTATATTCAATCGTACCGTGACCAGGTCGGCAAAGCTTTCGTAGGTCGCCCTGCCATAGGCTGAAAATCATTCAAATAGGCAGCAAAGGAAAATGCCACCATATTCGTTGATCTAATTGAATTTAAGTCGCTATAGGGCTGCCAACGGAACAGTGAGCCAGCATTGCACCTATCACTCTGTTACAGAGAGCCCGATTCCCATCGATTATAATAACCGATTAAAGCTTCCGGTATCGATTCGACAAAGGCTTGATTTAGCGGATATTGCGGCATGGTTTCCTTCACCACATTTAGCAGCGCAATCCCCTGCTTTCGGTCCTTGGGACGTTTGAGTGGATTGCGGTTTTCTTTTTCTGACATCCATAGCTTATGCAAGGCGAACCAGCGTGGGTCCGGCGCGACAATTCGAGCCGGCGTGCCGTCCCGGCAGCCTACAACCTGGTCGACAGCCTTACCGAGAAGTAACCACTCCTGTTCCGGCAGAGGCACCGGTCTCGGCTTGTCGTTCCGGCTCATCGTCGCGACCAGCGAAGGCGCCACAAGAAGCTCAACCTCATAGGCCTTTGAGTTCCGGGCCTGGAAATTTCGCTCGGTGTTTACCGTGAATGTGGGATCGACGGCTTTCAGCATCTGCCACACAGTCTCAGACGCCTCGTCCGCCTTCCTCGCCGCCCAGGCCAGATCGAAATCTTCGGTCTCGTCCGGCGCCCCCAGGATCTGACCGGCCGCCTCAATCGAATAGGCCACCATAGCGTTGGTCCCCACGATAAGCAGGTGACTCCCGAGAAGATTCCTCGTGTCCGCCTCCCTCAGGATCGGGCCGGCATCGCTTGACAGCAGAGGCAATCTCAAAGCCCGGTACAATCGCGAGCTTTCTTGTAGCACTGGCTTTGCACCGTCGCGCTGTGTCTTCGCTTCCACCTTGTCAGCATGGTAGGCTTCGAACTTCGCCTCAAGTTCATCATTCCAGCGCCCGAGGCTCTTTCCGTTTCCCCGGCGGTCGACTATCTCATAGAGATAGTCCTTGCCCGCCACCGTCTTGCGGCGAAGGTCATAGGGCATGGCAAAAAGCCCACGCTCTGCCTCAATCCACGCCTCGTAGCGCTGACGCAGGTTTATCAACGTTCTGAGCTGCTCATCACTGAAGGGTCGAACGGAATTCATGCTGCATTATCCCACATTTTTTATAAATTGGAAATTGCGGGATAATTTATTTAATTTCTGTGCATTATAGATGCCATAATTCATTACGGCTGTCGGAATAGCTGAGACACCAAGGCATATGATCTTTGATCAGGAATCCGACAATTGGTCGATTTTTGCTCAGGGTACCTATGATATCCTCGACACACTCCGGATCACGGGTGGAGTCAGATACTCGGAAGATGACAAGCGTGCCACGTCGTCAACGCTTTATTCGTCAGACTTTACCGGAGGGATCGGTCTCGAGAACTATCCGGGTCCTAATCAGGTCCTAGAGGACATGTGGCTCGTTCTGGGCGGAACCGACGATTACATCTTCCCCGAGCAAGGCCGGAAGGAACATCATCTCACACCTGCGGTGAAGCTTGAATGGGACGCTACATCGGACACGCTGGTCTATTTGAGCTATGCGGAAGGCTACAAGTCTGGGGGCTTCAGCGCGTCGGATGGAAACCAGGTCTTGGACCCCAACCCGTCTGGCCCTTCGGCTGTTCCGGGCGACTCCTTTGAATATCTGGATGAAGCGGCATCGACATGGGAACTCGGGGCAAAAATGGAGTTTCCAGCTGCATCAGCCAGACTGAGCGCGGCAGTCTTCACAACGGAGTACCAGGACCTTCAGGTGACGTCCTTCACCGGGACCAGCTTCGCAGTCTCCAATGCAGCCTCCGCCACAATCAATGGATTTGAACTCGACGGTGAATGGGCACCATCGGATGAGTTGGTGATCGGCGCCAGCGCAGCTTATCTCGATTATTCTTATGATGAGTACGCCAATGCCTCATGCACCGCAGCCCAGACCGTTGCCGCAGCGGGCGGCCCCTGCACCCAGGACCTCCGTGGTCAGACGGGTATCGTTGCACCTGAATTTTCGGGTACCGCATACTTTGACTATGACCGCCCCGTCACGCAAAGCCTGAAAATCAATTTTGGAGCCGATGTCTATTATACCGGCGAGCACTTCCTCTCGCCGGACAACGACCCGATGGATGCAAATGACGCATCGACCAAAGTTGATGTTCGACTGGGCATCGGTGATCTCGATGGACGGTGGAAGTTCACCCTGTTCGGCAGAAACATTACCGATGTGCAGACCTACAGCACTGCGACGGACATATCGCTGCTTCCAGGTGGTCACTTCGCCTATGTGAATCGCGGCGCAGAGTGGGGTGGAAGACTTAAGCTGAACTTTTGATCAGTCCCCCTGGCCTGCCCGCTGGCCATCTGGCGGGCAGGCCACAACGCCAGCTTGGCTAGGTCGCCAAGCCAACAAGAATGGTAACCAGTACCCCTGAGTCACAGCATCTGCAAAGCACATCGCCTCGCAGCGCGTTGAGCAAATCAATCAGCACCGAGTTAAGGTACCTAGTAGTGGAGCAACTTGATATTCTTCGAAGCGGCGATGCGCCTCCCCCTTCTTCCAGAACAGTTGCGGATCCAGAAGACGCGATTGGGCCCGACAAAATAACGCTGGGCGGCCTCGCTTGGTCTCTGCACCAGGGAGTCAGAGCTCCTTACGTAATCTTGATTACCATATACATCTTTTCCCCCTTTTTCGCGAATGAGCTTTTTGGCGATGCGGTTCGGGGGCAAGAGCTCATTGCCACCATCACCATGGGATACGGACTCGTAACTGCAGCAACCTCAGTCGTACTGATCCTTCTCGGCATCATCTTCAACTGGGGTGATGTCTTGCATAATTCCCTTCTGCCTTATGCGGCCGGCCCTGGCTGCACCACATTGCTCTCTGGTTGGGGCTTTGCCAGCGCCAGCATGATTTCTGTTATCCTTCTTGTCTTTATGCTTTGGGCACTGGTATTGTCGGGAACTGTTAGTTGAGCGGGCGTTCCAGACAGACCATTGTTCGGCCTTGATCAGTCGACGTGCGAGCCGAGCCGGCTGGCTGGCCCTATCTGTCCAATACTGCTCGTATTAGGCTCCATTATCTTCTACCTCCTGACCCCTGATGCGAAGCGCGTATTCACACAGTCCAATTTTCTTGCCCGTGACGCTTGCCCGCCTTCACAGGGGTGAGGCAGTCTGTTGATGCTCGGCGGGCCCCGGAAATCCGGACGGGCATTAAGCATGGCCTGTCCCGGGAAAATCCGCCGGAACCTAACGTCAAATCCGAACCACTTTCGTCCGGTCACGCCATTTTGAACTTGACCCCATGCCACCTCCTCAATCCAAATCGAAAAAGTGACGACCCCAAACACGGCATTTCTCGAAACCTGGCAACAAACCATTATGGTTATTTTGCCGCTGCTGTAGTTCTGGTCTACCTTGCGGCCAGATATTCCGAAGCTTTCTAAGGTAAGCGAAAATGGCTCATCACAAGCGGAAAAAGCCGAAATCGGCGCGCGCGGGCTGTCTTTTGTGTAAGCCTCACAAGCGGCAGGACGCTCCCAAATCGGACCGCCGGCGCTTTGCGGACCGCCGCCGCGCGATGCGGGGCTTATGACACAGAAAGGAAAAACTTGAGGTCATGGACGGGAGCGATATCACCACCTATCGGCCTGCATGGGCTTCATACTGGAAGGCATGGCTCGCGGTCGCCGCGCTAGCCGCAAGCGCATATGCTTTCTCGCAGGCCAAGGGGGCTTATCTGAAGACGCCGGCACAACTTCAGGAAATCGCGACGTTAGTAAGTCTTGCGCCAGCCTTGCTGATCATCGCGGGGATTTTATTCCACCGCTACACGCGCGCTTACCAGATCGAAAGTGGGCGGCGGCTGCGCACGACCATCGGCTTTATCGCCCGCGACCGCCGCGAGTTTCTGATATCCGACAAAATCCAGACCGACCTGAAACAGACCGTACTCAGCCGCCTGCTTGGTTACGGCACCTTGCGTTTCTGGACTGGGGACGACCAAAGCGGCCAAAGCTGGGTGAATGTCGCCGCCCCGAACCGGCTGGAAGCCGAGATCAAGGCGCTGGCGTTGCAAACAGACGACGCTGTGCACAAGCCCTGGACCGGCACCGCGAGCGCGCGAACAGAAAAACCCAACTCACGGATGAGGTCGGCCGACCCCGCCGCCCCGCCGCTCACCCATCCACCGGCTGGGACGATATTCGCCGATCGCGCGATTATCCTACCCCGTTTTCACCCCTCCCTCATGCGTCACATCGGCAGCGAATTTAAACCCGCCGTTGAACCACAACAGTTTGCAACCAAAGGCGAGCCCTTGCTCACGCTGACACTGATGACGGAAGACGAAACGCTGTTTGGCGGCGGCAAGTTCGTCGACGTCGTCATTCCGGCCCCGGTGTCCGGGCTCGTTCTGAGGCGTAGCCACGTCGCCAGACCTTACTATGACCAGGCGCCGCCGGACCCGGCAGACGAGATGCGCACAACCTTATTGCCAGTCAAAGGCGAGCCAGCAGAAAACGGCGCCTTCATCTATGGTGCGCTGTGCGAGGCGATCTGGAATCACCGCGATTTCCTATTCCGGCGTCAGAGAAAACTGAAAGAAATAGCAAAACACAGCGCCGGCTCTGCGCAATGGGTCGCCACATGGATCGACGAAAACACGGTTAGTAAGGCACTTGACGAATTGCTGATCCAGCCTTGTGATGAAATTCCCGCACGCCCAGCATTTGACGATTATCTTTGCGAGGCGTGGATCAAGCGACCGCATCTGCGCGACTCCCTTGCCCCCCTCGTCGATGAGACGACGCTTAAAAAGGTGAATGCTGACTACAAACTGGAGCAACAGCAGATGATCGAAGAGGCGATCCGCACCCATCGCGCGACACTCGAAAAGCTTGCTGAGAATGACTGAATCGCGGCGCCCGCCGACGCTCACATGTTCAGGGCAACAAAGGTTCCGTATGTCGGCATTGCTGACGGTCGATACCCGCGGCGAACGGCGAGCCAGATCACCTCGTAAGGCGGCGATGTTTCAGGATATCTGATCGCCATGTCCGACAGGACGATCACACGCTCGGTATTTGGGTCAGCGCCAAGCAGCTCAAACGCCGCCGTAAGATCGCTGCCACCATATCCACGTACCTCGAACCGTTCGAGCAGCTCGATGTCTACGACCTCATCTGCGGTCACATTGTCCGATGCCTGAACGATCCGCACATGTGACACGCCGCCGGCTACCGCCGACGCCTTGATAAGCGACAGGAGGCGCGGCAACACCCCGGTCATCGAGCCGGACGTGTCAAGGATCAGGTTGATCGCCCAGCCTTCCGTTCGACGGCCCGGCAGAACGAGATCGCGACGTGCACCCTGTCGGCGCGAGACGCGGGCGAAGGTACGAGTTTTCGACGCGGCCATGTCGATCCCCCTTTGCAGGGCGAGTTCAATGGGAATCCGTTCATTCGTCCTGATGACATCAAGTACCTCAGAGGACTGCCTGTAAACAAAATCAGGGTTGCGGAGCTGCAAGGCGGCGGTGACAATCGCATGGGTATTGAGCGCCGTTTCTGATACGCGGCGCAAGGCCTCCGCGCGCGTGGCGATTTCCGCGTTCATATCCCCCTTCAAGGAAGTCCCGTTGCCACTGATCGGTATTGAAACAATCGACAGGCGCGCGAGATCCGCCTCTGTCAGAATATCGCCGCGACAGTCTCCAGGCCCCTCACCATCCGGGGCAATGTCGGCCGGCGCGAGCGACGACCCGCGCAGCGCCTCTTTGAAAGGTGATGACTGCTTCGGCGCAGATGCAGCGGCAACAGGCTTCCACACGGATTGCTGGTCAACCTGCGGCGCGGAACCATCTTTCAGCCACCGGACCAGCTCTTCGGCAGAATGATGACCGGCACCATCGAACCACAAGCCGTTCTTCGGCGGCATGATTTCCAGTTCATCCGTCAAGATGCGATTGATGATCCAATCATGCGCGACATTGACGTGCCAGCGGTCTGCCGCGTCCGCCCGCGTGTGGCTTTGCAGAACGAGGTGCCAGAGCTCATGGGCGATGACATAGATCGCTTCCAGCCCCGAAAGTGACAGGAACCAGTCGGGATTGACGAACAGCCGCCCGTCCGCGGTGATGCCCGCTGTCGGGATGCGGGGTTCAACATGGATCGCCACTATGTCAGCGAGATCACCAAGATAAGGCTGTAAATTGCGCACATTGTTGAGAGCACGTTGAGCATGCTCCTGCGCGACAGTCAGGCTGCCCTTGCTCATCTCAATCCCGTCGCCTCCCTGAGAGATGACAAAAGACTGTCGCTCGCGCCCAGATCCCCCCAAATGTTAACCAGGCCAACCAGCAGTGAGAACCTGATCTCGCCCGGCAGGGATGACAGGAAGGTCTCGATCTCATCCGGCGAGAATCCGCTGAGCCCGCCTTCTGCCGCCATCTTCCGGATCATGCGGATGATGAACCATTTCCGCGCCAGTTCGGACGGCAGGAGCGACGGATCGCGGATATAGGCGGATGCGGGCTTCAGGTCTTCCATACCACTTTCCGCGAGGCCGCAGAACAGGCTCGCATCGCCCGCACTAACCTTGCCATAGGCGAGCGCACGGCGCGTCTGTTCCAGCGGCAGGCCGGCGCTTTCGGCAAGGTCCAGACTGGCCGATAATGAAGCCCAGGCGCGCGGGGTCGAAAACGGGACAGGTTCAGCTGGGGCGGGCCGCATCAGCGCATCGGGCACGGCGGAAATGAAGGCGATGATCTCAGACCGGATGGTGTTGGCGCGCGCCCAACTGATCCATTCCTCAGTGTCGGCCCGCACGTGCAGGATCAGGACGCGATTGACGAGCGCGGACGAGATGGTGCGCACCAGCGCACGGTCTTCCGCCCGGTTGCCGGCTGCAACAACCCATGTACCTTTCGGCAAGTCGAACTCGCCGATCCGCCGCTCCAGAAGCAGGGCATAGAATGCCTTCTGCACATCCGGCCCGGCGGCCGGCAATTCGTCCAGGAACAGGCAAAAAGGCTTATTATCTTCCGGCAAAAGGATACGCGGCGGACAAAACACTGAACGTTCGCCGTCAATCTTCGGCACGCCGCTCACATCCTCCGGTGCGATCTGTGTGCCGAGCAGCGAGCGGCATTCGAGCCCCGCCTCTGCCGCGGCGCTGCGCACGATGTCGGATTTTCCAAGGCCGGGCGATGACAGCACGAGAACGCTTTCATCCGCCGCAAGCACCTTGATGATGTCCTTGGCCTGAGAGAGCGTCACGGTTTCACTCATGGTTTTCCCCTGTGGGTTTCCAATCGTCGAAGACCTCCGGCGGACGGTAGGCCTTGTCCCATATATCTAGAGCGCTGAGCCCTCTGATTGGGTCGCACTGGCGCTCGCGCAAAGCGCTGATCGCCTCCTGTCCGCGAAAAGGACGGGTGCCCTGAACCCTCGCCAGAAAAAACGCCGCGACGGGATGAGATGCATCTTCCAGAATCGCGTTTTTGCCACCGCCCTCGACGGCGCCAAGCGCAAGGTCGACCAGATGATACAAATCATCAAAACACGGCAAAGGGTGAGCGCGCGGCATAATGATGCCGGACGGGCAGCCCGCGCCTTCGCCTGCTGCGTAAGTCGCCGTCAGAAGCAGGGACAGGAACCAGTACGCGTCTGTATCGAACGGCACTATCGCACGCGCAACCGCCTTGTCACCATTCACTATAAGGTGGCCAAGCGCTTCCGCCAGACGTGCCTGCGCGCAGGCGACCGCATAAGCAAGGGCGATCTCCGGCTCTTTCAATATCCAGCTATATTTACCGATGGCACCAAGGTCGCGTACTGCGATGAGTTTCCGGTAAGCCCGGCAAGCTGGCCCCGCACGTCCTTCCATGTCCACATGGATATAGTTGCAGGTAATGATCCGCGTGATTACGGAGAGGCCCTCCTTTGAACTGTAGAGAACCTGCGAAACGGCTTCGATCACGGCTTCCGTATCTGCGCGTGCAAGACGGTTCGCAATCTCATCGATTGTCTCCAGACCGCCGTCGCTGGAAGAAAAGCGCCCAAACGCCTGCAATGCCCTGGAGGCATCCTCCCGCTGCGCAGCAAGACACGCGACTAGATCATCAATAAGGTTGTTTTGCCCCGTAGGAATACCCGATTTCAGGCGAGGTTTACGCTTCTCAAATTCATCGATTTCGACGTCAACGTCGTCCTCGTCGTCCGAAGCGGCATCATAGCGCTCCCAGTAGTCATCATAGCCACTGTCGTAGAGCTCGCTGACGCAGCAATAGCCATTATTAGACAGCCAGTAGATGTCCTCGCTATTCAGTTGCTGGTTCCGCCACAGATAACTGATGAGTTCATCAATGACGCGCATGTCAGACAAATCCCATGAACGTTGATTCCATTTGCGCACCGGACAGGCTCACCAACTGACATCCTCATCTATTGTCGTTGGCGCCTGAAACTCACCTCCTGTCAGGCGGCGCACGAAGAGCGCGCCCATCAGGCTTCCAACTTCGTGGTCCCCGGCTGGCATGGAGCCATCATAGGCCCAGGCCAGACCGCCGCCCAGACCGGTCGCCGTCCATAGGTGGACGTTGGTCTCGAAAAGCTCCGGATACAGGCGCCTGGCCACCGCGAAACTCGCCTTGCCTTTCCAGCCCCACAGATAGGCGTCGTCTTGCGACATGGCGGCTTCTGCTTCGCTCATGTCTTCATCCCGGCGGTGATGGAATGGAACGAACCGGTCAAGCTCCACCGCCGTCGGCAGGCGCCAGTCCGTGTACCCCGCCGCATCGATCACGCACTTGCCTTTCCTGTAGCCATGCTCGAATGCCGAGGCGGCCCGCTTTGCGCTACCCATATAGGCCATGGTGCTGCCGACATTGTAGCCGACGGCAGTGCCCACCCCGAACAAATCGGCTGCATCGCTCCACCTCATGCGGATGGGCTCGCCGGCAAATCCGCTTCCGGTCCACACCATGCCCCATGGTGCGCGCAGCCACATGAGGCCGCTGTCAGCGTGAGACACCGTGCCATCGTCATTGTCGATATAGTCACCGAAAGGCGTCCTGATCCGCCGGGCCACCATGTCCTTGATATTCTTGTATTCGACCGACCTCCCGAAATGTGTGACCTTGGTAGACTTCGCCTCTTTCAGTGTCGGGGGCTCAGGCAAGCGGGATACCGGCCACGCCGTTTCTCCGGCCTGAGGGGCCGCCGGAGCATGCGTCGTGCCCTGCGCTCCGGCTTTCAGAAGGTCGAGATAGGCGATCACACGATCCGGATCGGACACTTTCGCCCATACGAGCCGGCTGCGGTCATCGCCGGTCCAGAAGGCAATCGTTCCATAATTGAGAAGGCGCCCGGCAATTGTCTGGCCCATGTCGGTCTGGACCTTGTCCGTCAGCGGAAATTCCCGTTTCACACGGGAAATGAAACCGGCAAGCAGGCGGAGCTTGCGTCCATTCTCGATTTCATAGGCGTGGGTATAGCGGTGATAGACGACGCCCGCGAGAATCGGAAACAGCGCGATGGCGAGCCCAAGGCCCGAAAATTCGATAGGAATACCCAGGCGCTGCGCCAGTCCATCGAACAATTCACGCTGCACCAACCAGAGGCCCGTCACCACCACAACCGCGAGGCCGCTCCGCCAATAGCTGGTCCAAGCGGGACGCATCCGAAGAACTGTCTGTCCCTTGCGGGACAGCTGTTTGAACTGACCTGGCTGCACGTTGCGATGCCCCCTTCACGCGAGAATACTAATATGCCGTGCGGAACTGCTTCCCCACGCTGTCCTGTATCGGCGGTTAGGCTGGATGACGCAACTTACCAGGCGGGTTATGCCGGCCGCACGAAAGCGATGGACACTTTCAGGCCAGGATTCGTGTTGGCGAGCGTCAGCCGCGCCCCATGGCGGATTGCAACGGCTTGAACATGCCTCAGCCCAAATCCATGACTGCCGGGGCCAGCCTTGCGGCCCGCGCCGGCGAGTTCGGCAATGCTGGTCGTCGCAACGCCCGGCCCTTCATCCTGAACGACCACGCTGAAATGCCGATCAGTCGCGGCAAGCACCAGCGAAACCCCCGACCCTTCCGGGGCGAATTTTGCGGCATTGGACAAGAGGTTTGTGATGGCGCTGGCGAGCAGCGGCGCCGATGCGAGGATTTCCATCCGGTCATCCGGCGGCAGCTGCAGTTCGAAACGGATGTTCCGGTCTTCGAACGTATCGGCATAGAGCATTGCCACCGATGCCATTGTTTCCGCGAGCGAAACGGGCTGCATGGCATAGCCCGGGGTCGCCTCGATCTTCGCCAGTTCCAGAATGTGCGCGACGAGGTCCAGCAATTGTTCGGCATCCTGCGCCGCGCCGGTGTCGCCAGCAGCGAGGAACCGGTCCCGCATGATCGAGACGGCATGATTAAGCTCGTGCGCTGCGACCTGGCTGTAGGAATCCAGCCCCCGCATCAGGCGCGCCACCTCCGCCAGCGCCTCATTCACGTTTGCGCCGAGAATCGACAACTCGTCTCCCTCAGGGGTGAGGAATCCGGACTCGACACGCGCGGCAATCTCGCCGGTGCGGACGCGGTCGAAAACACGGTTGAATGCCCGGACACGGCGCCGGTAGCGGCGGTGCAGCAAGGCGAAAAGAAACGTGCTGACCACGCCAAGACACAGGACAGCCCCCACAAGGATCGGCACGTAATTCTGAATCAGCGCCTGCCGCGCTGTCAGCCGGCGGCCAACGAGCAGGAAAAACCCGTCATCGACGGCCTCTACCCGCGCGAGCATGCTCCCGGCACCAAGGCCAAGCCCGGTGGCATCCGTTTCAATCCATCTCTCTTCCAGAGATACGTCCGGAGGCCAGGTCACGGCATTTCCGGCGACGACGCTCTGGTCGGACCGGACCAGAAGGTAGACGGATTGTGCATCCTTGCCGCCATCATCGAATAGGCGCTGGCCAAGTAATGCGGTCAGGCTGGCCACGGGCGGCAGGACGTCCCGGTCCTGCGTCCGCTCTGTCAGCAAGGCGATATCGCGTCGTATTTCTTCGCGGAGTGTCCGGTCGACCGCGCCATCGATTGCCGCTATTGCCGCAAGGCCGGCAATCACGGCAAGGCCGAGTGTCACGACCAGATTGATCAGAAGGGATATCTGGAAGGGAGACCAAAAACTCCGGATCAAATTTCAGCGCCTCATTCTTCGGCATTCATGCAATCATCCCGTCACTCTGTAGCGGCCGCACCTCGCGAGTCACATAACCGTTCGGGTTGGCCCCTATTCGCTCGCGAGGGCCGCGCCTACGCTCCGCGCATCGCCGCTGACAAAAACCACGACGCTCACCCGGGACTCGCTCCGGTTGGTGATAACAAGATCGATCTCCATATGCGTGCCCGCTGGTACAAAACAGGCAAGGCGCCCGCCATCGGAGACCGTCTCGCATCCTTCAGCGGCCATCCCGCCGGGTGCCGCAACAGGCAACACGGAGAGCGCAAGATCCGGCACAAAACCGGCGAACTCCCGTGACGGTTCGACAAATATGGTTGTTCCGGCATCCCTGACGACAGGCAGGCGCAATTCCTCAGTCATGCCGGGCGACAGAAAGATGTCCATCTCCATCCCGACCGTGACATCCACCTTGCGCAAGGACCTGACCATGCCATTACCGAATAGCCCGGAAAACACATCCTCTCCGGCTGGATTTTCCATCGGGAACATACGTTCGATCCGGGCAAGGATCTCAGCATCGTCTGCCGCCATCTGCCGCGTTTCGTCCATCATTATCCGGGTCGATGCGAGGAATGCCTGGCGCACTCCGGGATGAAACCGGCTGGATCTGTCCATTGCGTCCAGCACCGTCATGCGGTCACGCACGGCTTCGGCCATTCCCGCCGCATCACTTTCGCTGCGGCTGGTGCGGTAGGCTTCCTCGGCGCGGAAGAGCGATGACGCGACAGATGTATCGGTGGGAGCATCCGCCATGCCGGGTGACGGTGTGACAGCACATCCTGCCAGAAAAAGGCAGAGCATTGCCATTCCGCTGAGAACCCTGAACACCTGCATGTCTCTGCAAACCTCGTTTGTTAGGTGAAGAATTTCAATCGCAGTGCTAGGTAAAAGAGGCAATCCCATAGAGGCGGGAAAACATGGATACACGCAATCACGTGCTCGTTGTGGAAGATGATGCCGATATCGCAGGTCTCGTGGTGCACGAGGCCAGCCAGCTTGGATATCAAGTCACCACGACTGACACGGTCGATGGCGCCAAGCGCCAGACGTCCGAACAGATTCCCGACATCGTAATCCTGGACCGCATGCTGGCAGACGGAAGTGAAGGGCTCGATTATCTCGCCTGGCTGAATGCGCTGGAAGGCCCTCGACCCGGTATCCTTGTGACCAGCCGGCTGACCAGCGTCAGCGATCATGTCGCGGGGCTTGAAGCGGGGGCTGACGACTATATCGACAAGCCCTTCCACCCCGAGGAATTACGGGCACGCCTGCGCGCGGTTGCACGCCGTGCTTCGTCAAGCCGCGTTCCCAACAGCGTTCTGTTTTTCGACACGCTCGAACTCAGGCAGTTGAGCACTACGGCTCTGGTTGGCGATACAAAGCTGGACTTACGCCCGCAAAGCTTTGCGCTGCTGAATGCCATCGCGACGCGGCAAGGCGAATGGGTCAGCCGGAAAGCGCTGTGGCACGAGGTCTGGACCGACTATCCGAACCTGCCGCCGCAGGACACCGTCATCAATACGGCCATCAGCCGCCTGCGGCGCGCGCTGTCCGCGATTGATGGCGCCCCAGGCCTCCTCAGCGAGGATCTCGGCTATCGCCTGGTACCCCGCTCACAGGCCTAGCGCAGCCTGCCCCGAACGATAGAAAGCAACAAATCAGTTACCGTGTAGACAGCATATGAGCGATGGCATCATTGGAAAATTCAAGCAATCACGCCCCCTGCAGGTTGGTCTTGCCCTGGCTGTTGCATACATCGCGGTGACCTGGGGATTGTATCAGAGTTGGCTCAGTTCAGTTGAAACCTTCCTTGACGGCGCAACGAGCGGGCTCTCACTCAATGACCCGGACCGTACACGGCGTATTATTGACGCAACCGGCAACGCACCGGAATGGCCGTTCAGCCTGAAGATGCTGGCTTATCCGATTCCGGGACCCGCTACCGTCGAGAATGGCGGCGCGATGCCGTTCTGGTCGGTCGCCCTACAGGGGGGCTGGCTTGGCGTTGTTGGCTGGTCGGGCTTCAGCCGGACGAATGGAATGCTGCTCGTCCTTTCCGCATTTCCCTTTGCGGTCCTCGTGCTGATCAGCGGGAATGTATCTGCCAGCCTATTTCTCGGCGCGCTCGGCCCGGTCATCGTAAGCCTTGTCTGGTGGATGCTCAGCCCCGTCGCCAAACCTTCATAGGAACGCGCGTCAGACCAAGCGAGAGCACTTCACTCCCCGTCAGAAGCGGCGCCCCGGTAGGGAATGTGGCAATCGGACTCGACCGTCACGAAGTATCGCGGGCGATCCGGATCGAACACCAGCGCGGTCAGTCCGCCTCCATGCACGGCACCGGTGTCGATCCCTGTTGCGTGGGGAAATTCCGCCGGTCCATCCGGAAAGGGCTGGTGCCCAAAGACGACGTGGCCGAAACGCCCGTCATAGACCTCCGCCCAGAAGGGGTCTCCCTTGGCCTGCTTGCCGAGCGCGAGAAATTCCCCGGTGTCAGCATCGAGATACCGCGTGCGCAGGATCTTCTGAAGCCGCTTCGCCTCATGGCCGGCGAGCATTGACGCGGCTTCGAGGGAGGCCGGAAATTCCTGCATCGTTCCGGGAATGCCGCCATGGACGATCAGCACGCCATAGGCCGCGCAGCAGTGGAAGGGCACGGACCAGTCCAGAAACGCCTGACCGGTATCCTCCAATTGCGCCCTCAGCTCCGCAAGTTCGGGCGCGCGCTCAGCCTGAGCCTTTGCCACGGCCGGACGCACAACGAGGTTGCGAAGATAGCGGCGCATGCGGTCTTCATGGTTTCCCTCGATGAGCACCACTTCGCAGCCCGCGCTGCGGCGAAGTTCTTCGACATATGAAACCACGCCTGCAGGGTCCGGTCCCTTGTCGATCAGGTCGCCGACGAAGACGAGCTTGTCAGAGGGCTGAATATCCAGCTTGCAGACAAGCGCGCGCAACGGTGCCAGCATCCCGTGCACATCACCGATAATGCATAAGCGGCTCATTCCCCGACCTCACCCACATTCCGACCCGCGATCCTACACGTCACCTGCCGGCACCCCTCACCTTTTCAAGCAGATCGCCAAGCCTGTCCTTCGATTTGACGTATGCGCCCTTGCCAGGCGGACCCTTGTAGGAAAGCCAATGCGGCTGCATCAGACTGAACAGTTCTTCGACAATAGCCTGGCTCCCTTCCGGCCATTCGGATACCGGAATATCCTCGAGCATATAAGCCGCCTCTGCCGCCTTGAACTTGTCGGCAGAACGCAGTCCCCAGACCATGAAATCACACCGGTCCTGCGGACTTCTGAGAATATGCCCCCTTTCAGATATGGCCACATCAAGGATCGCCTTCTGCGTCTTCGTGTATTCCATTGAGCGCGAAAGCGGCCCGGAAAGTTGTTCGGGAGGCAAACAGCTTCGCGCCCATGCGATAAAGCGCTGGCATTGCTCATCACTCACGTTCAGCAGCCAGTAGCGAGCGTTGGATAGCGCGAGCTCAGAATAGTGCTTCGAGGCGAAACTCATATAAAGGTCGAATTCGTCCGCGCCGTAGAACCAGCCGGCTATGGATATGAGACAAACGAAATCTGAGCGCGATTTGTCGTCCAGTGCGTCCTCGATTGCCTTCCGGTATCTTTCTTCCTGGAAAAGGTCGGACAGCGCCTGAATGGACTGACGCAGCCATGGGAGATGATCTGGACCTTCGCCCTCTTGCTCATAGTCGAAGAAGCCTTCGATAATCTCGAACACATAACAGAGGTCATCAAGATCGAGATCCGTCTCCGCTATGTGGCCAACAAGGACGGAAAGCGCTCTCAGTGCCTCGTCATAATGGTCATCCTGCTTCCAGAAGAGGGTTTGAGCGGCATCTGCATAGAAGAGCAGGAGGCTGTAGACGACCTCCCTGCCCGGATACTTTGCAGCGAGCGTCTCACAGAACTTTTCTTTATACAGATTGTCCAGATAGGTCCGAAGTTTATACTCAAACGTGACTTTGAGATCGCCCCAGCTTCGAAACCGAACGGCTAATGGATGGGATGATCGCCCGGAAGACATTCTGGCAGGCGTCCTTTTACTTGTCATGGCTCTCTAGCTTGGCGACCGCTCCGGAGCGTTGCAATCGCTCTCGGACTGTTCCAGTTCCGGATCGCGCTCAGGCTTTCTACGGCAGACGAATGGGCAAATCAGGACGGGCTGGCCGTCATACTCCCTGTCACAGCATGTACGAACCTTCGACTCCCATGCGGTGGGCTGCTCCGATGGCGACGCTGTCGCACAGGCAGAAAGGCCAAGCAGCACCGGCAAGAGTGCGCGCCGGTAACCTGTCCGTATCAGCCGTCGAAGCGACGGCCTGTCACTTTGCATCAGCGAGCGGCCTGCACTGACCATCGTTGAACTTCTGGTACATGGCAGCCCGGCTCGCCTCCAGCGTGCTCGTCAGTTCCTCGCTGAAATCAAGACTGAGATCAAACTGCCCGACATACTTTTGCTCGTATTCGTCCCAATCCAGCCAGTCATCTTCATAACGGACCAGCTTGACCGTGATCACGGGCACCGGGTCGTTAGCAAACCGGCGTGCCGGAAACTTGCCCGCGAAATTAGACACCTCGATGGAGCATTCGGCATCCATGTATTCATCCTTCATGCGCATCACATTGAAAATGTCAGAAACGTCGCCGACCTTTCTGTTGCTGACATAGTATTCACATACATCCACCAGCGGCATCCCGGTGAGGGAATGGCTAATCCGGAGTTCCACGGTTTCGGTGACATCTCCGGTCTTGAAATCGTGTATGCGCTCAATCCACGCCGACTTGTAGACGACCTTTTCTGCAAACGCCCGGTCGGTGCCGGTGATCGGCGAATCCGGAAAAGCGAGTTTGAGGCGCGCATGAACCAGGTTCGTCTCCGGCGAATACAGAAGCTCACCGTTCAGGCTGCGGTCCTCCACAGTGTTGCTGAACCGGCAGTATTCGGTCGCCTGTGCCGCGGTATCGGCGGAAGCCGTGCCAGCCCCTCCAGAGATTGCCGATGAGACGGCTGCAAGACAGGCCGATACGAGCCTGGTATGTTTGAACGCTGATTTACGCATATTCCATGGGTCCCCGCATCGTGGTCATCACAAGGATCCTAGCCATGGTTCACGGACCACCCAAGTAACCAATCCTGTTAGGCTGCCAGGCATTTGGCATCTGCAGTGATCAGTGAAGGCCCTCACCGGTGCCCGAGCCGCCGGCTGACATCAGAATAATAGGCAATCATACCCTGCTCCAGGGCTTCGATCGCCGGGCTATCACACCCCTGCTGCTTCATCGCTTCGTCCAGACCGTCGATCAACCTGTTGGTCTTCTGGTCGTTCAGCAGCCAGTCCATGAAGCGGGCATCGGAAGTCCGCACATCAGAGCGCCAGAGCGTCCGGAAGTGCGGCTCCAGAGAGGCAGGCACCTTGTACTGGTCCCGCGTCGTCCAATTGGTAACGTTCGATATTTCCTCGCCAAATTCGTTTCGCGTCACTGTCGACTGGCTTTTCGTCACCTCGAAAACCGGGTCGCTGGATTTCAGGCATTTCGGCCAGGCATCCTGATAGTTCAGGAGATAGGCGCCGAATACGCCATGAATGGCCGACAAATTGGCCAGTTCCCTTGCAAGCGCAGGACCGGCAGCGGGGTTCATCATGGAGAGACTGGCCCCGGCGAGTGCAATCATCGGCCGGTAGCCGCGCGTATAATGTGCATCGAGCTCCCGCAAACGGGTGATGTCCTGGTTGACGAGGGCGTTGAGGTAATCGCCGCCTTCCAGGCCCCGGAAAGGTGCCTCGTCGGCAAGGCGCGCATCGAGCGTCTCAGAGACTTTGCGGACACTCCCCTGCCCGAGATCATCGCCGAAGAAGTAGCGGCGCTCGAACCCAACCAGCGCGTCAGCCCCTGACAGGCCATCAAGCTCCGCCTGCAACGGCTTTGCGAGGCGCTTCTGCAGCTGCTGGCGGGTATCCGTCACATCCGCCCAGCTATCCGAGAGTTTTCCAATCTCCAGAAGGTCGCCATAGAGCATGTCCATATCTCCGGCGAACGTGACCTGCGTCACCAGCTGTTCGAGCGACCGGTCATGCTTGTCAGTGCGCCGGGCTGCGGCCTGTTCTAAGGCCTCGGCGAAGTCCTTTGTCATGTCGGTCACGCGGCCCTCAAACCGCTTGCCGATCCTGCGACACGTGGCGGGCTTGCTCAGCAGGCACAGTTCGGCAGTTCCGGCCTGCGCGGCCCAGCCCAGCATGTATTCTGCTTCGCTGACATTATTCGCGTCGCGGGCATAGACCTCACTCGCGGGCTCAAGATAGGCATCCAGCTTGTCCTGCACCTCAGCCAGAAAATCCTCATCCTGATTTGCGTGATTGCGAGCGACTTCGACAAGCAGGTCAAACCGGTCCTTGTAGCGGTCATAGAAAGCCAGCATGTCGGCGCGATTTTCTTCTGCCCGCAGGAGCGCCTTGCGCCGCTCAATGTCGGCATTCAGGTCACTGATATTGTAGCCATACCGGCCGATACCGATCCCGCGCCACATTGTATCCAGCAAGTTGAGCTGCGCGGACGTCATGGGAGTATCGCTCTTCAGGACATCTGACCGTGTCTCGACCCACCGGCTGGCCGCCGCGCTTTCAAAACGCCACAGCAGATGGTCCTGATGCGGCTGGCCCTGCCCTATCATATAGCCAAGCTGGTTCGTCTTGTTGCCCCGCACCCGGTCTTCCTGCCGGCAGGCGCCGCGCAACAAGCTGGCATTCTGCTTCAGCCGCTCCGGGTCGACGGTCTCATACGGCGCACCAAAAGCTTTCCTGAACGCGTCTGTATAGAAGATATCATACTGTTCCATAGGGTCGCGGCGCGTCTCTTGGAACGCCAGGGCTTCGTCACGCCAGGCCGCCAGTGCGGCGGGGCAGCTTCCCTCCGCCATGTCCGGGCGCCAGCCTTCGAAAGCCGCAGACAGAACCGCAATCCTCTCCAGCGCCGCCTTCTCGTCCCGGCCCGTCGCAAATACCGCACGTGCCCGCTGCGCACCGCGTCCATTGATATGGCGTTGTTCAGACGCGACAGCGATGGAACCGACATCGCTCACCGCAATATCGAAGATCAGTTCGCCGCGCCGGTCTCCCGATTGCGTGGTCAGTGACAGAACACCGATGACGGGATCATATGTCCCTTCGACGAGGATATCCGCATCAGCCGTAGTCAGGCGTGGCACGGCGCCGTTGAGGGATTCAACCCTGAGCACGCCCTGCACACCGGCTCCATCGACGTCCAGACTGAGCGCCGCTGGATAGGACTTGCGCGACTCCAGCACCAGGCCAGACCAGGATGTCGGTAATTCGTCAATCGCCCCCTTCCCAAGCGGCTTCGATCGCCCCTCGGCGGAGGAGCCACCGCAGGCCGCCAGCATCATGAGCACGCATGCACATATGATCTGCAGGACAGTCGCGTCCCGTACCTTGCCCTGCCCCGCATGCCTGATTATCCCCCGGCAATTGCCCATGACGTCCCTCTCAATGGCCTCTTTCTATTCAAGCCCATAGGGGAGCCTGAGAAAAGGGCCGCCCTCAATAACCGTTTTGGTGACTTTCCCTTTCCGGTGCGCGCCATATGCTGGCCGCCTCTCCGAGGACTGCTGCCTCGTGGTCACCAGAAAGGATATCATATGCCGAGAATTGTTATCCTGCTTTTGATCTCGGCAATGCTGTCACTGCAAACGGCGTTCGCACAAGGCCAGGAGGACAGCACCACTGGAGGATGGAAAGTTCGCTATAATGCTTCTCCCGAATTTTGGCGTATGTATCACAATGACAGCGCCTGGAAGGATACGATCAGCGTACTCTGGGCAGATAGGCGGAAAAATGTTTCTCTGGCGCAGGCTTTTGAAGAAGTAAAAGCAACACGCGCAGAGCTGGATTCGTGTCCCGCATTACTGACAGCCGAGACTCAAGCTGAATACGAGCCCTTTGCCAAGGCAATGCTTGCTGTGACAAAAATCAAGGACCCCGAAGCCTATGCCGTAATGGATAAGAACATCCCCATCATTGGCTATGAGGCAATAGATAATGTGACAAGGCCGCATTGCGTTTTGATCGCACGAGAGTTTGCCGGGGGTGCGATGCTGTACGCGCTGATAAAAGACGATACCGACAGATTGAGTACACACCTTGAGACAATCAGATTGGCTGTGCATGATTTGATGGATGAGATTAACAAGCGTGAAGCGCCTATAACGCCAAAGACGCAATCCACTCCGACAACATCAGGCAAGGACGCTCCGGTCCAATGTGACGGGCAACTGGCCTATGAAAACTGGGTTGTTTCTTGGTCTCCGAAGAGCGCAATTGTGTATGTGCGCAATCCCGTTTTTATTGATTCTGAACAACGTTCTCCAAACCAATTTCGACTTGGTGTGAGCATTGGCGGCAATATAGATGCGACGCGCGGCAGAGAAGAGATTTATTACAGCGTCATAGTTACTGCAAAAGACAATGGTCAAAGCACCATACCGGAAAAACGCACGCTGAGCGTGGATGGAGAGGTCGTGCAGGAGTGGAGTAAAGGCGGTGGTCAGTGGAAGACTTTATCTGAAAGCGCCATGAGCGCACTCTATTCAGGTCAGGATGCTGAGCTTGATACGGGCGGGTTGGGACGTATTCGTTTCGACTTGGATGGGCTTGAGACGCACTTGAAACGCGCCGATATCGTTCAACAAAAAGCTGTCATTCATAAAGCGCTTGGAGAGTGTTCGCAGTGAATAATTTCCCAGGATTCCCGATAGTGAATTCTACCCCTAAACGTCAGATTTCGGTTCGTTCTGAGTTCGCTTTCTTCAGCAGATCACCAAGCCGCTCCTTGTGCGTCGTATAACGACCCTTTTTGCCCTGTCTTTTGAAGGTCGTCCAATTCGGCTCCATCTCTTCGAACAGAGCGGCAATGACGTCTTGGCTACCGGCAGGCCATTGACTGACGGGAAGCTCTTCCAGCAAGTAAGCGGCCTTTGCCGCCATGAATCTGTCGGCAGAGCACAATCCCCATATTGCAAAGTCCTGACGGTCGCGAACTGATTTCAGCGCATTGTCCGCCTTCCATATGATACGATCCAGAATGCTGGTGACCGTTTCAGAATATTCTTGCGTGCGAAAAGGCGCCTTTGACAGAATCTCTTTGGACATATGGCTTCGCGCCCAGGTGATGAACCGTGTGCGCTGATCATCATTCATCTCGATCATCCAGTAGGGGCTTCTGAGCGCCTGTACCGGCTGGACCTCAGCAAAACTGAAGAACAACTCAAACTCATCCTCTCCATAGAACCAGTTGGCCATGGAGATGAGCTCATAAAGATCAGAACAGGATTTACCCGCAAGAGCGGCATATATCGCATTTTTGTACCTGTCCTGGTAGAAGAGGTTTATAAGAGACCCTATCGGCTCGTTCAGGCTGGCGAGGTGAGCGGGTCCGTCCCCTTCAGGTTCCCAGTCAAAAAAGTCCTCCACGATTTGCGAGACATGGTAGAGGGCGCTCAGGCTGAGGTCAGTTTGCAGGATGTGAGCCGCTAGATACGGAAAGGCCTCAAGGGCTTCCCGGTACGTCTCATCCTTGGTCCAGAAAATCTCATAGCCGATCTCGGCATAGGTTTCTGCCAGATTGAGGATGATCGCTTCGCCCGGATACCCTGACGCGAGCGTTTCATATAATTCCCCTTCGTAGAGCGCGTCGAGATACGCACCAATATTCTCCGCAAGCGAATACCCGAATTCCCCATAAGTGGTGATCGGTATGGACAGAGGATGTGGAGGATCTTTGGATGGCATTCTTGCTCTTCCCGACTTCGTCTTACTCAATCTAAATGCTTTCAGTCCCACGGACGCTCGACGATACAGGAAGTCAGTTCTCAACAACGCATTCTGGCGCCTGCTGCTTCCGCCCTTCGACTTCAGGTATGAACATTATCTCTTGAGCCTCCCAACTAATCACCACTCTGAAAGGGAGAAAAAGGAATTTTCTGCTATTCCCACTCAATCGTGCCGGGCGGCTTGCTGGTGACGTCGTAGACGACGCGGTTGACGCCTTTGACTTCGTTGATGATGCGGGTGGCGACGCGGCCGAGGAAGGCGTGCTCGAAGGGGTAATAATCCGCCGTCATGCCGTCTGTGGACGTTACAGCCCGGAGGGCCAGCACTGCCTCATACGTCCGCACATCGCCCATCACGCCAACAGTATTGACCGGCAGGAGCACAGAGAAAGCCTGCCAGATCTCGTCATAAAGACCTGCCGCCTTGATCTCCTCGATATAGATCGCGTCCGCCTTGCGCAGCGTGTCGGCTTTATCGCGGGTGATCTCACCCGGAATGCGGATCGCAAGACCGGGGCCCGGAAACGGGTGACGCCCGACAAAGGCGTCCGGCAGGCCGAGCTCACGCCCCAGCGCGCGCACCTCATCCTTGAACAGCTCGCGCAGCGGCTCGACGAGCTTCATGTTCATGCGCTCCGGCAGGCCGCCGACATTGTGGTGGGACTTGATCGTCACCGAAGGCCCGCCCGTCGGCGAAACGCTCTCGATCACGTCCGGATAGAGCGTGCCCTGCGCCAGGAAGTCGGCCCCGCCAATCTTCTTCGCTTCGGCCTCGAACACGTCGATGAACAGCTTGCCAATCGTCTTGCGCTTCTTTTCCGGGTCGCTGACGCCGGCCAGTTCGCCAAGGAAGAGGTCGGAGGCGTCCACATGTACGAGCGGGATATTGTAATGGTCGCGGAACAGACCGACGACCTGCTCGGACTCATTCATCCGCATCAGGCCATGATCGACATAAACGCAGGTCAGCTGGTCGCCGATCGCCTCGTGAATCAACACCGCCGCAACAGAGGAATCCACCCCGCCCGACAGCCCGCAAATCACCTTGCCCTTGCCGACTTGCGCGCGGATTTTCTCAATTGCTTCAGCGCGGTATGCCGCCATGGTCCAGTCACCCGTGAGGCCGGCCACATCCATGATGAAATTGCGCAATAGCGCCTTGCCATTCACGGTGTGGACAACTTCCGGATGGAACTGCGTGCCATAGAAGCGCCGCTCCGGGTCCGCGATCACGGCATAGGGCGCGCCCGGCGATTTTGCGATCACGCCAAAGCCAGGCGCCATCTCCGCGACATGGTCGCCATGGCTCATCCAGACCTGCTCATGCTCGCCGCTTTCCAGAAGGCCATTGAGAAACGGGTCATCGACCACCTTCTCGATGAAGGCGCGGCCAAACTCACGGCTGGTGCCACCTTCGACGCGCCCGCCTAACTGGTGCATCATGACCTGCTGGCCATAGCAGATGCCGAGCACTGGCACGCCGCGCTCAAACACCGAAGCATCCGTCATCGGCGCATTTTCGGCATAGACCGAGGCTGGCCCGCCCGACAGGATCACTGCCTTCGGATCGAAGCCATCCAGGAAGGCCGCATCGACCTTGTTGAATGGATGGATTTCGCAATAGACGCCAATTTCACGGAGGCGACGCGCGATGAGCTGCGTCACCTGTGAACCAAAATCGACGATCAGGACGTGCTCGTGCTTGTCTGCAACGGAATCAGGTGTGCTGGCCATGAAGCCTCCTAGCGGCTATTCGCTTTTGCTGGAAGAGTCGAATACCGGGAAGGACCGACTTGTATGGACGAGCAGCTGCAACAGGCGAAAAATCTCGCCGCCGACGGCATGAATGCCCTGCGCGCGGGCAATGGACAGGCCGCAAGCGCCGCCTTCACCCGCGCCATCGAGCTTGGCTGGCCGGGGGCAGATGTCTGGGTGACGCTGTCTTTCGCCAAATCCCTGCTCGGCGATATGTCTGGCCGTATCCAGGCGCTGCAGAAGGCCGTCGAGCTTGAGCCGTCGAGCGTTCGCGCCCGCCTGCATCTTGGACAGGCACTTGTCGGCGCCGGAGAGACCGACGCCGCAAGGGCCGCCTTCCGCGAAGGCCTTCAGGGCGTGCCGGGCCTTGCCAATCGAAGTTCAGAGATCGACCAGCTCATCGCCGCAGCCGAAAGCTTTCTTGGCCCCGAGGCGAGACCGGAAAAGACCCCCCACCCGCTCGATGATTTTGCCCGCGACCATAATGTCGGCGCGCACCCCGATGACGGGCTGTTCAGCCAGTCGCTCGATTTCCTGATGGGCCGGTCGGTGCCCTATACGTCGCGGCCGACGCGCTATCTCTATCCCGGCCTGCCAAGCCGGCAATTCTATCCAGCGTCAGCCTTCGACTGGGCCGGCCCGCTGGCAGCGAAGACAGAAGACATCCGCAGTGAACTCCAGTCCCTGCTGGAACGACAGACAGCCGAACCGGACCAGTTCTCCCCCTATGTCGAGGCGGGCGGGCGCGAGGGCGGGACCGGGTCACACCCGCTGCTCGACAATCCTGACTGGAGCGCCTTCTATCTCGTCAAACAGGGCGTGCGGCAGGACGCGAATATCGCCCTCTGCCCGAAGACAATGGCGGCGATCGACGCGATCGGCGCGGACGCCACCCCGGCACCTGCGACCTCCGTCCTGTTCTCGCTGCTCGCCCCCGGCGCCAGCATTCCCGCGCATCATGGCATGCTGAACACGCGGCTCATTTGTCACTTGCCGCTCATCCTGCCTGGCCAGTGCGGTTTCCGGGTTGGCAATGAAACGCGTGAATGGACTGATGGCGAGGTCTTCATCTTCGATGACACGATCGAGCACGAAGCCTGGAATCGCAGCGAGCGCCCGCGCTACGTCCTGATCTTCGAAATCTGGCATCCCGAGCTTTCGCCCCGCCAGCGCCAGCTCGTCAGCGAGCTGTTTGCCCTTGCCGGCGATAATCCTCCGGGCGCCTAGACTGTCATAGATATTCGGTTTCGTTTTCCAGACGCGGAAACACGAAAGGGCTGATGGTCGCAGCTGGCAGTATCGCAGCGCCATGGCAGCAGACCCCGCTGCCATGGCAAGCAGCTGAATTCAGGGAGTGTTAACGCCAGCATTAGACTCGGGGGTATGTTTGATAAACCTGTGATAGCTTTACTGTGCGTGATCCTCGCAGGGCTTCAACAAGCCAAAGCCAGCACGCCCTGCAATTCGATCGATACGGTCGTTCGTTCGCTTTCGGCGTTGAGACACATTCAGGCCGACGGCCATCCTAATTTGGCGGCCAGGAAGGTTGCAGCCCTGGACAAAAGCCTGGCCGCTGTTTCGCTATCGGCTATCCATCAACGCATCGGCCAGCAGGTCGTGCGCACCCAGTACACCGTCGTGGCGGGTTTTATTCACGAGACGCGCCTGGCCGTCTCTGCGTACAATGGGGGAGCCATAGCCCAGGCCAGCGCAATTCTCCATTCGGCCATACCTGCAAGCATCGGGGCGAGTGTGGCCGAGCTGCAAAGAGCGTTTCGTTGTGCCGCCAATCGTGCGGCCTCGCCCCGCCCGATTTACACGTCAAAGCAGGCAAATCCCAAGCGAGCTGCTTACGACACTGCAATAATCGCAAACACCGGAAAGCATGTATCAAGGCTTGAGCCCGGTTCACCAGCTTCCATGCACCGAATGGGCATTCCCGCGGCATGGCAATTTCTGCTCATGCTGGTGGGTGTGTCAGCCGTGGCTGCCGTCATGGCGACCTGGCAGAGTAATCAGACCCATCAACAGCGCGAAGAACGCCACATCTGCCACCAGCCCATACTTGTCTGGATAAGACGCCGCAGCGCTCAATTGATCATTGTCGATTTCACGCGTTTCGGGATGAAACTGGACCATAGAGGGCTGATCAAAGATCAGCGAACGCTCCATTTCCAGCTGAACAAGAAATGGAGCAAGGGAAAAATAGTCTGGCACAATTCTATTTTCGCCGGGGTTAAATTTTCCCAACCGCTGACTGACGAGCAATACCTCGCCCTCAAGCGTGTGTCTCACGCTTCCGGCATGTCCAGTTCAATAGACGAGAAGCCTGAAGCGGCATGAGTGTAGCATGCCGGATGAAGGCCAGCCGCAAATTACCCGCGCTTTTGCAGCACGGAAAAGTAGAACCCGTCTGTCCCGGCCTTGCGCGGAGTGAGACGGACGGATGTGCCGGCCTGGCTCCCCGCCCGCACGATCGCCTCGCCCTCTTCAGTGAGCAGGCCGGACGCAATCGCGGCCTCAGCAGCATCTGCTTCTGAGAACGTGTCGCCATGGCGTAACAGGAAATCAGTGATCCGGTCCTCGTCTTCCTCAATAAGAAACGAGCAGGTCGCATAGACCAGCCGCCCGCCGGGCTTCACGAAAACGCTGGCCTTTTCAAGGATTTCGGTCTGGTCCTCGATGCGCTTGGCGAGCTGGTTCGGCTTCAGGCGCCACTTGGCATCGGGGCGCCGGCGCCAGGTGCCCGTGCCTGTACAGGGGGCATCGACAAAAACGATATCCATCTGGCCAACCAGTGTGTCGAGCGCTTCGGGTTCATTCGGGTGGATCAGCTGCACATTATGCGCGCCGGAGCGTTTGATGCGCGGGATCAGCGCCGAGAGCCGGCGCCCGTCAATATCATAGGCATGGATCTGGCCCTTGCCTTCCATCATCGCCGCGAGCGCCAGCGTCTTGCCGCCGCCACCAGAGCAATAGTCGAGCACCTGGTCGCCGGGTCTGGCATTGGCCGCAGCGGCCGCAATCTGCGAACCGGCATCCTGCACCTCGACCCAGCCCTTCGAATAGGCCGGGATACTCTCGAGCGAGGTCTCGCGCTGGGAGGGGTCACGCGCCGGAATATGGAAGGCATTCTTCAAAAGCGGCGAGGCTTCGGCCTTGGCGGCCCGCAATGGCGCAGAGGCTTTCTCCGCAGAGACTTTCAGCGTGTTGACCCGCAGGTCGACATCAGCGCGTACGGCCATCGCCTGCCCTTCGACGGTCCGTTCCTCGCCGAAGACGCGCGCCATATGCGGCTCCATCCAGTCCGGATAGTCGCCGGAGACATGCGCTTCAGCCGTGACATCCGGTGCCATGACAAGGCGCTCGCGCTCATCAAGCGTGAGGCTGGAGGGGGCGTGTTCCTCATCCATAGCATCGTCTATACGCTTGATATCCCAGCCCCAGGCATGCGCCAGGGCACCGAGCACCAGCGCGCGCGGTTCGTCCGACCCCATGGCGTGGGCGATGGAGTTCTTCTTGCGCAGCGTGTCGAGCACCAGCCCTGACACCCAGGCCCGGTCCTTCGACCCGGCATAGCGCGCCCGCCTGCCCCAGTCGCGCGCCGCCGATTTCACCGGCTGGTAACGGGACAGGACGTCACTCAGGACATCGATCGCTGCTGAAATTCGTCCACCGTCGCGCATAGCTCGCCTCACTTGTCGAAGGCGCCGTGTTAGCGTTCAATCGCGCCGGAGGAAACAGGGAGGCGCTTCAATGCTGCAGATCGAGCTGCCAGATGGCGGCATCAGGCCCGCACAAAGACGAGACTGGCGCCAGCTTGGCGGCATCACTGCCGAAGCCTTTGCCGAAGACCCGTTCAATCTCTGGATCTTTGGCAAGCCCCGCGCCCTGAAACCGCTCTTCCGCGTCATGGCGCGTGACATCTACCTGAAACAAGGCTTCTGCCATCTCATAGACGACAAGGCGGCGACCATGTGGGCGATGCATGATGCCAGGCAGGATTTTCCGCCGCTTTCACTGGCCCAGCTCATTCTCGTGCAGACGTTTCTCGCCGCGCCCGGCAGCATGAAACGCGGTCTTGCGGCGGCCGAGACCATGAAGGCCAATCACCCAAAAGCCCCGCACGTTTACCTGTTCACGGTCGGCACCCGTAAGGCCGCGCGTGGCAAGGGCCTCGGCAAAGCCCTTGTCTCTCCCGTCCTCGCCGCCGCCGACAAGGCGGGCCTGCCCGTCTATCTGGAAAACACAAACCCCGCGAATGACGGCTTCTACCGCTCGCTCGGCTTTCAGCGCACCGGCGAGTTTCACGTAGACGAGACAGCCCCCGTGGTCACGACGATGTGGCGGGAGCCCCTGACAGCGTCTCAAGCCTCATGACAGACATCCTGTTTTCAAAGGAAGCCTTCAGCGTCCTCGCCATGACGCTCACCTTCGCCGCCTTCTACCCCTATGTCCGCGCCATCCTGAAAGGGAAAACGCGCCCGCATGTCTTCTCCTGGTTCATCTGGGCGGCCGTTACCTTCACCGTCGCCACAGCCCAGCTCGCAGGCGGGGCAGGCGTCGGCGCATGGCCGATTGCTGTGTCGGGCCTCATCACCGGCGGGGTTGCCCTGCTCGCGCTCTCGAAGTCCGCTGACACCTCCATTGCGCGGCTCGACTGGGTCTTCCTCGCCCTCGCCTTTTCAGCCCTGCCGCTCTGGTGGCTGACCGCCGATCCGCTTGCCGCCGTCCTCATCCTGACCAGCGTGGACCTGCTCGGCTTCGGCCCTTCGATCCGCAAGGCCTGGACCCTGCCGGACGAGGAAAACGCTCTGTTCTTCACACTAGGCGCGGTTCGCAATGCCTTTGTCATGCTGGCACTTGAACACTATTCCTGGACGACCGCCCTCTTTCCGGCAGCGGTAGGGATCGCGTGCATGGCCTTCGTCATCCTGATCCTGTCGAGGCGCAGCACCATTGCGGAAACAGCCGCCGACACCCCGGCAACACCCATTGGCTAAGCCCCAAACCCAAATGACGGCCGCTACCAAATCCCGGGTTTCGACCGCGCCGCGCCCATCGTCACGAAAAAAATGTGGCGAGGGGTGTGAAGGGCTGACGCGCGCTGCGGGGGAGCAGGCCGCCTAGGTTTCAGTCTTGGCGGCTGACTTTCTGGCTGCGCGTTGCTCGAGCCAGACTTTTTGCCGGGCTCGGATCAATCGGAGAATATAAAGCAATCCGAAAAAGCCCACGATCAGCCATATGCCTTCGCCGAACCAATCGTCCGACATAAGCTGATCCCAAGCAGCAACCAAGCAAATCGTTGGAACCAGGAAGGCAAGAGCAGATCCCAAAATGAAACTGCGCTTCGTGATCTGTAGTGCCAGCCATCCCCACACAGCCAGAAACAGCATCGGGGTGAGGAAACCATACTCGGCCTTGGCAAGGCCTGGAATCTGGACGGCGTGAACTGCCCTCCAAAATCCTTGAAGACCAAACTGCTCCACCCCTGCGCCGAGTGCGTAGTAGACGAAAAAGCCGTAGGCCAGCGACAGCAAGCAGTTTGCAATCGCCCCCAAGCCCTCGCCATCGCCGGCATAAGAGCCTGAAGTCGAACCACCGCCAAAGGGATTACGGCTCGTGCTGTCTGCCCGAAGGGCCCGGCCATTTCGCCAGGCCCAGTAATCATCTGGGTTCGACGATTCGGGCGGTGCCATTGAACCGTGCAATCCACTCAGAAACGAGTCCTTGTCAGACATTACAGTCTCCCCATGCCACCTAAGGCGAGATGCTAGGGAAAATCCGCGAGGAAGACAACGTACAAGGTCTGTCGATGCCCACCGCCCTACCGACTGATCGAATAGTTTGGCGCTTCCCGCGTCATGGTCACGTCGTGAACATGGCTTTCCTGCAGGCCCGCGCCCGTGATCTGGACGAATTCGGCTTTCTCGTGCAGCTCGGCAATCGTGCTGGCGCCGACATAGCCCATCGCCGCGCGCAGGCCGCCGACCATCTGGTGCACGATATTGCCGATCGGCCCCTTGAACGGCACCTGGCCTTCAATGCCCTCCGGCACCAGCTTGTCGGACTCCACTTCCTTCTGGAAATAGCGGTCTGCAGAGCCGCGCGACATCGCGCCGAGCGAACCCATGCCGCGATACGCCTTGTAGGAGCGGCCCTGGAACAGGAACACCTCGCCCGGCGCCTCTTCAGTCCCGGCAAAGGCAGAGCCCATCATCGCGGTCGATGCCCCGGCGGCCAGCGCCTTGGCAAAGTCGCCCGAAAACTTGATGCCGCCATCAGCGATGATCGGCGTGCCCGTCTTCTGGGCCGCATTGGCGCAGTCCTCGATCGCGGTCAGCTGCGGCACGCCAACGCCTGCCACGATGCGTGTGGTGCAGATCGAACCAGGCCCGATACCGACTTTCACACAGTCTGCGCCTGCATCGATCAGCGCCTTCGTCGCATCGCCTGTCGCCACGTTTCCGGCAACCACCTGCACCGAATTGGACAGCGTTTTCACGCGCGACACCGCATCCAGCACCGAGCGGGAATGGCCATGCGCCGTATCAATCACGATCGCATCCACACCGGCCTCGATCAGCGCCTGCGTCCGCTCGAACCCGGCATCACCGACCGTCGAGGCCGCCGCGACGCGAAGGCGCCCCTGGCTGTCCTTCGCCGCATTCGGGTTGAGCTGGGCCTTCTCCATGTCCTTGACGGTCAGCAGCCCGACACATTTGCCGGCCTCATCAGTAATGACCAGCCGTTCGATGCGATGCTTGTGCAGCAATTGCCGGGCCTCATCGATGGGTGTCGCCATCGTCACGGAGACGAGCTCACGCGTCATCATGTCCGCAACTTTTGCGTTCAGGTCATCGAGAAAGCGCGTGTCGCGATTGGTGATGATGCCGACAACCGTGCCATCCGCCTCAACAACCGGTACGCCGGAAAAGCCGGTGCGCGCCTTGATGTCCTGCAGTTCTTTCAGGGTCGCCGTCGGCGCAATCGTGATCGGGTTCATCACGACGCCGCTCTCATACTTCTTGACCTGCATCACCTGCCCGGCCTGTTCCTCGACGGTCAGGTTGCGGTGCACGACGCCAATGCCGCCCGCCTGCGCCATCGCAATGGCGAGCCGTGCTTCGGTCACCGTATCCATCGCAGCCGAGAGCAGTGGAATGTTCAGCGGGATCGATTTTGTGAGGAAGGTCGACGTGTCGACATTGGACGGCATGACTTCGCTCGGACCGGGCTGCAGCAGCACGTCATCGAAAGTAATAGCTTGTCGGATTTTCATGTGGGGAGCTCCCTTTTTGGTCTCCTAAGGGAGTCGCGAGATTTTTTGAAGCCCCTTTTTCCGCCAAGCTTCAGTTCCTGTGTCACCGAACGGGATAATGGGCCAGCCCCCCATCATCCCGCGACGCGCCCGGCCCGCCGCGGCCGCATCGAGACGACCGCCGCCAGACCGAGCGCGGCCATCATCGCGCCAGCCAGGGCCACAACCGGATAGCCAAAGCCCCCCGCAATCACGGCACCGCCCAGCGCCGCGCCAATCGCATTGCCGAGATTGAACGCACCGATATTGACGGCCGAAGCGAGATTGGGCGCATCGCTGGCTTCCTGCATCACCCGGACCTGCAAAGGCGGCACAAGCGCAAAGCTCGCCACACCCCAGACAAAGATGAGGATGACGGTCGGCGCCATGAACGGCATCAGCGCCGCGAAAGCAACAAGTGTCACGGTCAATCCTGCCAGCGTCACGATGAGTGTGCGATCCACCGACCGGTCAGCAAACCGGCCGCCGAGCCAGTTGCCGACCGTCAGCCCGAGCCCGTAATTGACAAGCATCGCGGTGACGAAGCCGACGGACCCACCCGTTTCGGTCTGCAGGATCGGGGCAATATAGGTAAACACGGTGAACATCGCGCTCGATCCCAACACGGTCAGCCCAAGCGCCGCCAGCACAGCGGGCCGCTTCATCACACGCAACTCGTCCATCGGGTTACCTTCTGTGGGCGCAGGCCGGTCCGGCAGCGTCGCCAGCAGGGCCAGCATGGTCACGAGGCCAAGGCCCGAAATGCCCCAGAAGGCTGCGCGCCAGCCAAACTGGTCACCGAACCATGTGGCCAGAGGCACACCGACGACATTCGCGATGGTCAGCCCCATGAACATCGCGGCAACAGCGCCCGCCCCCCTGCCCTTGGGCACAACACTCATCGCCACGATCGAGCCGACGCCAAAGAAAGCCCCATGATTGAGCGAAGTGACGACCCGTGCAGCCATCAGGAATTCATAGCTGGTGGCCACAGCCGCGAGGACATTGCCAATCGTGAAGATGGTGGCCAGTCCGATCAGAAGGGTCCGCCGGCGCAGCCGCCCCGTGGTCAGCGTCATCAGCGGCGCCCCCAGCAGCACGCCGATCGCATAGGCGCTGATCAGCAGCCCGGCCGTCGGGATCGACACACCGAGATCAATGGCAATGTTCGGCAGGAGGCCCATCGGCGCAAATTCGGTGACGCCGATACCGAACGCACCTGTCGCCAGGGCGATAAGGGGAGGATTGAGTTTCATGATTGTGGGTCCGGTTCAGACGATTGGCGGGTTCAGTCGGGCGAACCCGTCCTGATAGTGATACGGGGCATGCGGATAGGGTGGCAGCTGATGGCTCGCCGCATTCAGCGTCTCCATCTGCGCAGGCGTCAGCGTCCAGCCGACCGCCCCGAGATTCTGGCGAAGCTGGTCTTCATTCCGCGCGCCAATGATGACCGAAGCCACGGTCGGGCGCTGCAATAGCCAGTTCAGCGCAATTTGCGGGACGGTCTTTCCGGTCTCTTCCGCGACCACATCCAGCGCATCAACAACCCGGTACAGCTGTTCATCGGCCACGGGCGGCGCAAACTGTTCAGTGTCGTGCAGGCGGCTGGACGCAGGACGCGGTACACCGCGCCGTATCTTGCCGGTGAGCCGCCCCCATCCCAGCGGGCTCCACACCATCGCGCCAACAGACTGGTCGGCCCCCAGCGGCATGAGATCGGCCTCATAGTCGCGCCCGACGAGGGAATAATAGACCTGGTGTACCACGAAGCGCGGCCAGCCATGCCGGTCCGCCAGCGCCAGCGCCTTCATCAATTGCCAGCCGGGATAGTTCGACACGCCGACATGGCGCACCTTGCCGGAGCGAACCAGCATGTCGAGCGTGCCGAGCAACTCACCAGCCGCGGTTGATGCATCGAAGGCATGAAGCTGCAGGATGTCGATATAATCAGTGCCCAACCGGCGCAGCGCATCTTCGACAGAGCGGATCAGCCGCCCGCGTGAGACACCCCAGTCATCCGGTCCATCGCCCATTGGCAGGCCGGTCTTGGTCGAAACCAGCACAGCATCCCGGCGCCCCTTGATCGCCGCGCCCAGCACCTCTTCGGATGCCCCGTCTGAATAGACATCAGCGGTGTCGAACAGGTTGACGCCAGCCTCGAGGCAGATGTCGACCATCCGGCGCGCATCGGTGGCGTCGCTCGATCCCCATGCACCGAACAATGGCCCCCGGCCGCCAAATGTCCCTGCCCCGAAGCTGAGGGCCGGCACCCGAAGTCCCGATTGTCCCAATTGGCGATAATCCATAATGCTCTCCTCGCAATTTGCCACGAACGCAAAGATGGGAGAACAAGTCTTGGCTTTTAGAAGCTGATCAGGCAGAGCAGTTTTGACATGAACGCAAAGATGCTCCCACCGACAGATCGCGCCCGTGCACTGGAAATCTTCACCGTCGTGGCCACGGAGGGCAGCTTCTCTGCCGCCGGGCGGAAACTGGACATGTCCCCTTCCGCAATCAGCCGGACGGTTGACCGCATTGAAGAACGCCTCGGGGTGAGACTTTTGCTGCGCTCCACGCGCGCCCTGTCACTGACGGCTGAGGGCAGCGCCTATCTCGGCGCCGCGCGCAGGATACTCACCGATCTTGATGACGCCGAACAGGCCATTGCCAACCAGGGCGCGCCTCGCGGCCGGCTGCGCGTCAGTGCGGCGCTGTCGCACGGGCGGCTCTGCATCGTCCCCCTGCTTGGACGTTTCGCTGAGCGCTATCCAAACATCGTGGTCGATATCAGCCTGTCAGACGCCATCGTCGACGTCGCGGCAGGCCAGGCCGACATCGCCATCCGCTTCGGCCCGCTCGCAGACAGCCCCCTCACCGCCCGGAAACTTGGTGAAAGCCGGCGCGTCATCGCCGCCTCGCCAGACTATCTCGCCCGGCATGGGATGCCCCGCACCCCCGAAGACCTGCATGACCACAACTGCCTAAACTTCAACTTCCGGCGCGCTGAACCCGTCTGGCCCTTCCGCAAGGACGGCGAGGATTACGCCCTCAGCGTAAAGGGCTCAATCGAGGCCAATAATGGCGAAACGCTGGGCCAGCTGGCGATAGACGGTGTCGGAATTTCCCGCGTCGGTGCTTTCAGCGTGGCCGAGGAAATTGCGGATGGACGCCTTGTTGCCCTGCTCGAGGATTACAATCCCGGCGACGTCGAAGAGATCCATGCTGTCTTTGTCGGTGGCTCCAACATGCCTGCCCGGGTCCGCGTCTTTGTCGATTTCCTCGTCGAAGAACTCTGAACGCGCAGGTCCGGAATGGACTTGCGGGACGCGGTGCCCATTCTACGAAAACGCCGCCTAGTCGACGCAGAGCATGCCGTCTGCGACCCCGTCACGAACAGCCTGGAAACAACCGAACGGATTGTCATTGGCTGTGCACTGGCCGGTCGCAGTCATTCCTGGCTCCACCGAGTCGCCCTGAATGAGGCAGCGGCCTAGACAGTCAGTACTGTCGCTACATGTTTCTCCCGCATCCGGCAGGGTCTGAACGCAGATTTCATTGCCAAGCAGACCGGCCTGCTGCACGTCGCCGCCAGCTGCCTCGCAGCGGGCTTGTTCATCCGCCGTCGCCTGCTTGCCCTCAAACGCGATGCGTTCATAAGAGCCGGCAGGCGCCGTTCCGGCTGTATCGCCCATATCGGTTGTCTCACCTGCGCCTGTGCAGGCACTTACCAGCGCCAGTGCGGCGGCGAACAGGAAAACTTTCATGGGCAGGGTCTCGCTTCAGGTTGGGGCGATAGGATCAGGTGTTCAATCGACGCAAATGCCGGGCTTGGCCTTGCCGTCTTCGATTTCCTGATAGCAGCCAAAACGCTCATCGTCTTCAGCGCACTGGCCGGTTACTTCGGTGCCAGCCTCGACCATTTCGCCATCAACGAGGCAGCGGCCCGTACAATCTGACGTGTCGCTGCACGCGTCGCCAGCATCGTCAAATGTCTGGATACAATTATCGAACCCGGCACGCCCGGCCGGGCGAACTTCGCCGCCAGCCGCTTCGCAAAGCTCGATTTCTTCCGGCGTCGCCGTGCGGTCATCGAATGTTATGCGCTCATAATTGCTGACTTGCGTGTTGCTGGATGTCTCTGCCGGAGCGGTGGGCAAAGGATTGTCCGTCTGCCCTGTCACGGATGGCGACGGGGCTTCGACCGTATCCTGGGGCGCGTCGGACGCATTGTTACACGCGGCGAGGACGGCAAGACTGGTCGCAAGGACGAGGAGGCGCATGGGCAAGGCTTTCTGCAAGAGGCTGAACCAGCCGATTAATCATATTCCGCACAACGCGCCATCCTTGTTTCGTGTTCCGGGGGGCGTCGAGGGTGAATTTGCACTTCGACTTTCCGACCGCATACAGCCCGCATCTAGGCTTGGCAGCATGGACCGGAATGAGAGCTTCATTAAGGAAGGCCTGAAACAGGTCCGCAGCGCACTGATGGTCGCTATGGGCCGGGACAATGTTCACCTGAAGCCCGGCACGATCAGCCGCGCCGCCGCCGCCCGCCTGCGGTCAGCCCTCAGCGTGCTTGAAACGCTGGTGCGCCGGCTCATCCTGCTGATCGCCGTGGAGCTGGATCTTGCGCCGTCAGCCCCTGCCCGGCCCGGCGAACGGAAACAGGCCAGCCGCACGCGTGGCCTCCGGGGCTTTATCCTCATTCCGGTCTACCGGTATGACGGCGTCGCCCTCGACAGATTGCGCGGCAATTCACGGGCAGCATCTTGCGGCGAGGTCTCAACTGCACCTCTCCTGCACCGCTGGTGTACACTGACTGCACTGCTGAACGCGCCTGAGCGGGCGGCCCACCGCATGGCCCGGATGCTTCAACGGTCACGCCGCGAAAATCTGCCACCGCCGCTCTGCCTGCCGCAGCCAAGGCGACATCGCCTCCATCCTGAACTCGGCCTGATTGCTGGCCTGCTGCCAGCACGGGTCAACCGCGCCCTGCGCGACTGGTTTGATTCTGGCTAGGCCTGTATCTGGAAATTCGGGAGACGACTGGCCGCAAAGCATTGCTTCTGCGGGCGTTCGGCCTGCGCGCTACTCGTCGCGCTCTTCCTTGTAGCCTGGCACCTCATCGGCCTGGTCTGCCGGGCGACCGGGAATGGCATATCCGCCTTTCAGCCAGCGCGAAAGATCCACATCGGCGCAGCGCTTGGAACAGAAAGGGCGAAATTTCGGATCAGCCTGATGCTTTTCACAGACCGGGCATTTGGCTTTGCTCATACGCGCCTCACACTGGATTCATCGCTTGTCTCTGAGGCAATCACTACTCGCCCGGCGAACCGTGACTGCAGGATGCGATCGACCTCGTCCCGGCGCGCGATATAGGCATTGCGGGCCGGCGATGACAGGGCAAGGCTGAAAAACGCTGTGCGGTTTCCCTCCGTTTCCCGCTCGGCCAGCCTTAACAGGTCAAGCAGCTCTGTTTCAGCTGTCGGCTTGCCTGTCTCATCTTTCAGCCGGTCCTCTATCGGACACGGCCCCCAGGCAATTTTTGCCTCCAGCAATCCAAAGCGCGACGGCCGCAAAGCTTCGCATGACCGGCCAGAAACAGAGGAAAAGGCTTCAATGAACCCGGCTCGCAACTTCTGTCCTGCATCCGCATTCAACGGGGCGATACAATCAATGACGAGCAGCCCGCCAAGATTGCGAAGTGCCATCTGGCGCGCCGCTTCGCGTACCGCTTCCCGGTTGATCGCAAAGGCCCGCGCCCCGGCAGAGCCTTTCGACTGGCGGCCGGATGAATCGATATCCATCGCAATCAGCGCGGCCGTCCGGGAGATTTCGAGATGCCCACCACCCGCCAGGCCGACGCGCGCCAGAAGCGCCTCATCAAATGCCTTGTCGATCGCCTCTCGCGCATCGAAACCGTCATCAAATTGCAGCGTCGCCCCGCCGCCCGGAAAGGCCCTGGCCCATCGCTCAAGCGCGGAAAATCCGGTCTCTGTTCCGGTTTCGCGATTATTTGCCAATATGGCCCGGGCGAGTTTTCCACGGCGGGCTTCCGCAAGGATTTCGAGCTGGGTTTCGACGCCTTCGGTCAAAGCGGCCGGCAGCTCCCCGCGGACGAAAAATGCCTCTGAATTTCCCGCTTCAAAGAATGCCCCGCCCTCTTTCGGCGCCCGGCTTCTCAGCCTCGCCGCGACAAGATCGCCAAGCCGGGCCGGTTCACCGACGCCGTCCCACCGCTCAATAAAGAGCGACACCGCCTGCCCGGCCGGATCGAGCGCTGCAGCCCTGGTTTCACCGGGGGCCCGGTGGATGGCAAATCGCAGATCCGCCATCAGGCCTTCCCGCGAAAGCCTTGTGCGACAACAAAAATTTCCGGCGATCCAGACCGGCTCGCCGGCGGTTTGATATGTTTGACCGTCTTGAACATCATTTTCAGTTGCTGCTGCATGTCGGGCGTTGCCCCGCCCTGGAAAACCTTGCTGCAAAAGCTTCCGCCCTTGACGAGATGCTCGCCCGCAAACCACAGCGCCATCTCAGCCAGCGCCGCTGTCCGCAAACTGTCTGTCTGTTTGTGACCTGTCGTATTCGCGGCCATGTCGGACAGGACAAGATCCGGCGGGCCGGACAGGCCTTCCATCATCGCCTCGACATCTTCAGGCTCGTTGATGTCACCTTGAATGATATGCGCGCCCGGAAGCGGATCGACTGCCAGCAGGTCGATGCCGACAATCTCTTTCACGCCCCGGCGCGTACAGACCTGCAACCAGCCGCCTGGCGCAGAGCCAAGATCGACCACGCGCGAGGCGCCTCTCAATATGTTTGTCTTTTCGTCAATTTCCAGCAGCTTGTAGGCCGCTCTCGCGCGGTAATCGTCCGCCTTGGCACGCTGGACATAAGGGTCCGACAGCTGGCGCTCGATCCAGCGTTTGGAACTTTCATCCTTGGCATTGTGGGCAATGATCTTGCGCTCGGTCATACGCCGGCCGGACGAGGCTTTCTCGTTCTTTGGCGGGCCTTTCCAGCGTCTCTTTCCGTCATCGCTCATGAGCTTTGCTCCGCTGTTCCTGATTGCGGCGCCGCAGGCTTGCGGCCGCGTCCTCCGCGCCGTCTACGCTTTTTCTTCGGCCCGCGCATCATTGAGAGCAGCAGTCCTTCGCGCAAGCCGCGATCTGCGACCCGCATTCTTGCATGTGGCGCAAGCGACCAGACCGCATCAACCAGGGCACATCCGGCGAGCATCAGCCCGGCCCGGTCTTCCCCAATTGTCGGAAAGGCTGCACGGCCAGCCGGACCGGCCGAAATCAGCGCATTCATGGTTTCATATCCGCCTTCGTGGGACATCCATTTTCCATCGACCAGGTCGCGGCGATACCGCTCCAGGCCGAAATGGACGCCGGCCACACAAGTCACCGTACCTGATGTGCCGATGATGTGGGAGGTTTCGTGATCCAGCGCTTCTCTCACGCCATGACGCGATGCCCATTCCTCAACATATCCGCGCGCCTTGTCCCGCATGGCCGGATAGGCCTCTTCCTCGCTGAGATGCGCAAAGGCTTCGGTCAGAGTCACTACGCCGAGTGGCACACTCGTCCACGCCTTGATCGGCGCGCGATGCAACATGCCTTGCAATCCGCCGTCCCGCGCCTTCGACGCTTCCACGAGGGAAAGCTCGGTCGAGCCGCCGCCAATATCGAGGACGAGGACACTTTCAGCATCCTTGTCGATCAGGTTGTGACACCCGATCAGCGCCAGCCGCGCTTCTTCCTGCGCGCCGATGATCTTGAAGGTCAGCCCTGTGCGGTCGCGGATCGCCTGTATGAATTCGGCGCCATTCTCGGCCTTGCGGCACGCTTCGGTCGCGATGCAACGCACCCGGCCAACCCGGCGCGACTTCAGCTTCTTCGAAATCGCATCAAGCGCGCTGAAAGCCCGGTTCATCGCCGCTTCAGAGAGGCGGCCTGTCTGGGCCAGCCCTTCGCCAAGGCGGGCAATCTGCGAATGAGAATCGACCACGGTGAAGCCGCCGCGATGCGGCGCCGCCACCAGGAGGCGGCAATTATTTGTGCCGAGGTCGACTGCCGCATAAAGCGGAGCCTCTGTATCCTTGCGCGCAGATTTGCCCCTCGACCGGGCCCCGCGCGATTTTTTTTCAGCCATCTGCGGCCCAAATCTTGTCGGTTGCCGCAACCTCTATCACATTGGTTTGTAATGGGCCATGGACGTGGAATAGGAAAGCGCCTCGCCGCTTTGTTCGGCCGCCGCAAGACGGCGGACATTCCGGCTGAAGCCGAGCCGGAAATCGCGCCAGTGCGCGAACCTGTCGCTCAGGCCTACGAAGAGACCGGCTATCCCCAGAACGCCATCGACCGGCGCCGCGCCAAATTCCAGATTGGCCAGGTCGTCCAGCATCGCCTGTTTGATTTTCGCGGCGTGATCTTTGATGTCGATCCTGTCTTCGCCAATACCGATGAGTGGTACGAGGCCATACCCGAAGACATGCGCCCGTCGAAAGACCAGCCCTATTATCATCTCTTCGCAGAGAATGACCGGACGCATTATGTCGCCTATGTCTCAGAGGGAAACCTGCTTGTCGACGAGACCGACAAGCCGGTCGAACATCCGGACATTCCGACCTTCTTCGAGGAAACATCGGCCGGCTATTCCCTGAAACGTAATCAGGCCCACTAGGACGGTTTGACGGCCTCTGGCTCTGCCGCCTTGAAGGCCGGCAACTCCCGGCAGATTGAATCAACATCCAACAGCTTGGGATACGGCGTAAGGTCTGTATTGAACCGCCTCGCATTCGAGACCTGCGGGATGAGGCACACTTCTGCCAGCGTCGGATGATCCCCGAACAGGAAGTCGCTGCCGGGATGCTTCATCGCGATGGTTTCCAGCGCCGCGAAACCGCGGGTGATCCATTCGCGGTACCAGACACCGACCGCGTTATCATCGGCGCCGAACTGCGTTCGAAGCTGCGCGAGGACAGAGAGATTGTCGATCGGGTGGATGTCGCAGGCGATCGTGTCCGCAAAGGCGCGCACTTCCATGCGCTCCCATGGGTCAGACGGCAGCAGGGGCGGCTCTGGATGGGTCTCTTCCAGCCATTCGAGAATGGCCATGGACTGGCCCGAAATCCGCCCGTCCAGCGACACCGACGGCACCCGCATCTGCGGATTGAGAATGCGGTAGGTTTCACCAAACTGCTCATCCGCGCCGGGCGCTATGTTGACCGGCAGGCTGTCATATTTGATGCCCTTGAAGTTCAGCGCGATCCGCAGGCGGTAAGCTGCGGACGAGCGCCAATAGTCGTAAAGTTTCAACGTGCTCATGTAGACACGACTTCCTGCTCGATGGCACCGAAGACTGAATGGCCTGCCTTGTCTTTCACTTCGATGCGGATCTTGTCCCCGGCATTCATGAAACGGGTCGCCGCTTTTCCATCACGGATCGTTTCGATCATGCGGATTTCGGCAATGCAGGAATATCCAAGGCCACCATCGGCAACCGGCTTGCCAGCGCCGCCATCAGGGTCGCGATTGGAAATCGTGCCAGATCCGATAATCGTGCCCGCGCCAAGCGGCCGCGTCTTTGCCGCATGGGCCACCAGCGTACCGAAATCGAACGTCATATCGACATCGCACTCCGGCTTGCCGAACGGCTTGTCATTATATGTCGAGAGCATTGGCAGATGCAGCTTGCCGCCAGACCAGGCCTCACCCAGCTCATCCGGCGTGACCGCCACGGGCGAGAAGGCGCTGGAGGGCTTTGACTGGAAAAAACCAAACCCCTTGGCAAGCTCGCCGGGAATAAGGCCGCGCAGACTGACATCATTGCAGATCATGACCAGCTGCACCGCCTTCAGCGCCTCCTGCGGCGTCGCGCCCATCGCCACATCGCCCGTCACGACGCAGACCTCGGCCTCGAAATCCAGCCCCCAGGCTGGGTCGCCCAGAGGGATATCCTCGCGCGGTCCAAGGAAGCTGTCAGAGCCACCCTGATACATCAGCGGATCGGAATAGAAACTCTCCGGCACTTCCGCCCCGCGCGCCTTTCGGACCAGTTCGACGTGATTGATGTAAGCTGAGCCGTCAGCCCACTGGAAAGCGCGCGGCAAGGGCGAAGCGCAATCATGCTCATGAAAGCGTTCAGTTGGCACGGCGCCAAGCTCGACATCATGCGCCAGCGCCTCAAGCTTCGCAGACACTTGCGCCCAGTTGTCCAGCGCTGCCTGCAGGGTCGGCGCGATAGCGGTCGCATCTGCATATTTGGTGAGGTCTTTGGAAACGACGACGAGACGGCCGTCGCGGGCATGTTTGAGGCTTGCGAGTTTCATGGGCTGGCGTTTCCTTTTCCTGTTTGCGACGGCGATGATTATCGCATCGCGCACTGATTTTCGTGTTGTTTCATTCTCATTAGCGCGTTTTGCGTTATATTAGTTGCATGAGCAACCAAATGCAGAAACCCGAGCACGCCCGAGATGACTGGACCATCGACCAGGGCTGGTCAAACTATACCGATGAAGAGCACGCCGTCTGGGACCTGCTCTACGACCGGCAGATCGAGATCCTGCCCGGCCGCGCCGCGCCGGAGTTCATGGATGGCCTGAAAGCGCTGGATCTCGGCAAGGGCGGCATCCCCGATTTCGAGACCATGTCAGACGAATTACAGTCATTGACCGGCTGGCGCGTGGTCGCGGTTCCGGGCCTTGTGCCTGATGAGGTCTTCTTCGACCATCTCGCCAATCGCCGCTTTCCGGCGGGTCAGTTCATCCGCAAGCGCAATGAACTCGATTACCTGCAAGAACCTGACGTGTTCCACGATGTCTTCGGCCACGTTCCGATGCTGACCAATCCTGTCTTCGCCGACTATATGGAAGCCTATGGCAAGGGCGGTCTTCGCAGCCTCAACTTCGCGGCGCTGAAAAACCTCGCCGCACTTTACTGGTACACGGTCGAGTTCGGTCTGATCCGGACGGATGAAGGCCTGCGGATCTATGGTGCCGGCATCGTCTCATCGAAAACGGAAAGCATCTTCGCGCTGGAAGACCCGTCGCCCAACCGCATTGGCTTTGGTCTCGAACGCCTGATGCAGACCGATTACCGGATCGATGATTTCCAGCAGACCTATTTCGTCATCGACTCCTATGACCAGCTGTTCCGGGCCACTGTCGATACTGATTTCGCGCCGCTCTATAAGGCAATGGGCGGCCGGTTCGAGCACAAGCCGCAAGACGTGATTGCCAGTGATGACATCATTCATCGCGGCACGCAGGCCTATGCAAAGGCAGGCGGGCGTTTTGCCAAGGCCGACTGATCTCTGTGGACACTTACCTGACAGGAATGAGTTTCGTAGCGATCCTGATCGTGGCTTGATGGCTGATGTCGGTTTTGTCGTATCGGGCGTGGACGCTCATGAGCCTTTTGAGTTTGTTGTAGCAATTCTCAACGAGGTGACGCCAGATATACGCCTCCGCGTCATGCGAGAGGAGGCTTGAATCACTCTTTGCACTAAGTTCTCCACAGATCTTATGCCTTAAAACGTGCTTGTCCCTGCCAAGGCTTCCAACGGAACGACTGGCCAGGCTGTCCATTGATCTGGACAGGCAATCTCGAGGAACTGACCAATGGCCCCAGAAATCCTTTATGGAATTGGCGCCGCTGTCCTGCTTGGCATACTGGCATGGGCAGTGATCGTCCCACGGCTGAAATCCCCCAAGGCCCGCGCCATCCGCGAACAGGCCGTCCGCGAAGAGTACAAGGATCCTGAAAGCTACAGGAAAGACCAGGACGAGCTCGCCGCGAAAGCCGAACAGGCCGAGGACGACACCCGGCATCAGTAGTTCAAGCAGCGTGAGGTGGAAGTTTAGGCCCAACACTGCCATATTCAGGCAAAGCGGGCCTCTGCCCTGCAACACCTGAGCGCTGATCGAGACAAAGACGATGACCGAAGCTGATCTTATCCTTCCAATGAGAACCGGAGAAATCCGTATCCATGACGAGGCAGGTTTCGAAGGCATGCGTGTCGCGGGCAAGCTGGTTGCTGAATGCCTCGACATGCTGGTGCCTGAAGTAAAACCCGGCGTGTCGACGACGCACCTCGATAATCTCATCCGCGAATTCGTTTACGATCACGGCGCACAGTCAGCGACGATTGGTTATCGCGGCTATCGTCATGCGTCGTGTATTTCGCTCAACCACGTTATCTGTCACGGCATTCCGGGTGAGCGCCCCCTCAAGGAAGGCGACATCGCCAATATCGATGTAACGGTGATTGTCGATGGCTGGCACGGCGACCATTCACGCATGTACACGGCCGGTGCGCCCAAGCGCAAAGCCGAGCGCCTGATCGACGTCACCTATGAAGCGCTGATGGCGGGCATCGCGGCGGTAAAGCCCGGGAATCGCTTCGGGGATATTGGCGCAGCCATCTCCGCAGTCGCCGCGAAGAACCGCCTTTCGGTGGTCGAGGATTTTTGCGGTCACGGGCTTGGCCAGCTCTTTCACGATGAACCGAATGTCGTGCACTCCGCCCGCGCTGGCACTGGCCCTGAATTGAAGCCCGGCATGTTCTTCACGATCGAACCCATGCTGAATATCGGCCGCAAGGATGCTGCAATCCTGCCTGATGGCTGGACGGCGGTAACCCGTGACCGCCAGCTCTCTGCCCAGTTCGAGCATTCGATTGGCGTGACCAGCGACGGCGCTGAAATCTTCACCTTGTCGCCCAAGGGCTGGCACACGCCCCATACCGTAAAAATCTGACCCGGCCTCCTGAAGGCTTGACGACGCCGTCCCATGCGAACATAAACGGAACATATTTGATCATTTGATCGGAGTGTTCATGCGGTCTGTCGAAGAAGCCTCTCTGCTTGGACTGGACGGTGCCAGGCCATTTGCCGCGCCGAAGCCGCACTGGCAGGGCCACCGCGACCGGCTCCGCACCAAGCTCGTGGAGCGCGGCGCCATCGCGCTGGAAGATTATGAGCTGCTTGAAACATTGCTCTTCGCCTTCATTCCCCGTCGTGATGTGAAGCCTGTCTCGAAAGCCCTTCTCGCCCGTTTCGGTTCTCTCAGTGGGGTCCTGGCGGCACGGCCAGCGGACCTGATCAAGGTTGCAGGCGTTGGCGAAACCGTTGCGGCATACCTCAAAGCGACAGCAGAGATCGGCGCGCGTGCCACCCGCGAGACGCTCAAGGCGCGGACCGTGATTTCCAGCTGGTCAGCCCTTCAGGACTATGTGCGCCGTGAACTCCAGCATGAAGGCCGCGAGCAGTTCCGTGTCCTCTTCCTTGACCGCAAGAACCAGCTCATCGCCGATGAGACCATGGGACACGGCACGGTGGATCATGCACCGGTCTACCCGCGAGAGATTGCCCGCCGCTCCCTGGAATTGCAGGCGTCCAGCCTCATTCTCGTGCACAATCACCCCTCCGGCGACCCAACCCCCTCGCGCGCGGACATTGATATGACGCGCGAGATTATCGATGCGCTCGATGCGCTCGATATCACCGTGCATGACCACCTGATCGCCGCCCGTTCAGGCGTGACAAGTTTCAGGGCTCAGGGGCTTATCTGAATTCGTGCAGCGCCATGTGAACGCGCGGCGTGGCCAATTGCACCAAACAGGTTTATGGGAACCGCTTCGATAGACACCCGCAGCCTTGAGCGCTGCCTTCTGTCAGGCCGCCAACCGTGAGCGGCTGACACTCCGAGTTCCTGAAAGCCCGACCATGACCGAATTTCCTGCTGTCGCCCCTGCGCTCGGCGAAGCCCTTGCCGAACGTGGCTATGACACGCTGACGCCCGTCCAGACCGCCATGCTTAACCCTGAGCTTGAGCAGCAGGACCTTCTGGTCTCTGCGCAAACCGGCTCCGGCAAGACCGTGGCTTTTGGCATCGCGATGGCGCCTGCCCTCCTCGATGGCCCTGGCCGCCTGCCGAAGGCGGAAACACCGCTCGCCCTGGTCGTCGCCCCGACGCGCGAACTGGCGATGCAGGTGCACCGTGAGCTCGAATGGCTATATGCGAGAGCCGGAGCATCGGTCGTGGCATGTGTCGGCGGCATGGATGCGCGCGATGAACGCCGCGCCCTGTCCCGGGGCGCCCATATCGTCGTCGGCACGCCCGGCCGCCTCGTGGACCATATCAACCGCAATGCGCTCGACCTGAATGATATCAAGGTTGTGGTCATGGACGAAGCTGACGAGATGCTGGATCTCGGCTTCCGCGATGAGCTGGAAACCATTCTGAAGGCCGCCCCGGAGACGCGCCGCACCCTGCTCTTTTCCGCGACCGTGTCGAAGCCAATTGCGCGCCTTGCCGCCAGCTTCCAGCGCGATGCCGTTCGCGTAAACACGATCTCGGAAGAAAGCCAGCACGGCGACATCGACTACCAGGCTCACACTGTCGCGCCAGCCGACACTGAAAACGCAATTATCAATGTGCTGCGCTTTCATGAGGCAAAGAACGCCCTCGTCTTCTGCAAGACGCGCGCGAATGTGAAACATCTTCTGGCGCGCTTCCACAATCGCGGCCTTAGCGTCGTGGCTTTGTCCGGCGAACTCAGCCAGTCAGAGCGGACCCACGCCCTCCAGGCGCTGCGCGATGGACGGGCAAATGTCTGCGTTGCAACAGATGTCGCGGCACGCGGGCTGGACCTGCCGGACCTGGACCTCGTCGTCCATGCCGACCTGCCAAGCAACAAGGAAAGCCTGCTTCACCGCAGCGGCCGCACCGGCCGGGCCGGACGCAAAGGCGTCAGTGTCCTGATCGTGCCATTCAAGGCCCGCCGCCGGATCGAACGGCTGCTCAGCGATGCCCGGATCGAAGCGGGCTGGGTCGATGCGCCGAATGCAAACGATATCGAACGGCGTGATGATGAGCGCCTGATCAATCACACCCTGTTCAACGATACGCCGAGCGACGCCGATATCACCATGGCGCAGACGCTGATCGCCCGGCATGGGGCCGAGCGGGTTGCGGCGGCCTTTGTCGCAACGCAGCGGGAAAAGCGCTCAGCGCCGGAAGACCTGATGCCTGTGCCGGAAGATCGCGGTAGCCGCAACAACGACCGTGGCCCCCGCGAACCGCGCGCGCCAAGAGAATCTCGCGCGCCGCGCGACGACTTCGATAATGGCGTCTGGATCAATCTGTCGGTGGGCCGCAAATCTGGCGCCGAACCTCGCTGGCTCCTGCCAATGCTGTGCAAGTCGGGCGGCCTCGACCGCAGCCAGGTTGGCGCGATCCGGATCGAGGAAACAACGACACGAGTTGAGCTGAAACCCGACAGCGTCGAACCATTCTTCGTGACGATTGGCCCTGAAGGCCGGCTGGAAAAGTCGATCACGGCATGGCGGGATGGCGCTGAAGCACCTGCATGGTCGAAAACGCCGCCGCCGCCCCGCCCGAGCGGTCCGGCCAAAGCGCCGCATCGCAAGGGCAAGAAGCCCAAGCCGCACCGGGCTGAATGGTCGCCGGACGACACGCCGCCAGCCAAGCCGCGTCCAACGCCGCCTTCCCAGCTTGACGGCGCGCCGCACGAAAAGCCCAAACGGTCAAAGCCGAAGAAGCACAATCACAGTTTCGACGCTTCAGCCAATAAATCGCCAAAGCGGAAAAAGCCGAAACGGCCGGCCTCCTGAGCCGGGCTCAAGGCAGTCACCCCGCGCCCCTATGCCGAACGCACATAAGACTTAGCGCGCCCGGGCGCTGGAACATGCCCCGGCTCCACTCGTAACTCATTCTGACGCGCCGAACGCGCGTGAATGATATTCCGAGGCAAGGGAGTTTGAGGCATGGGCCTGCTGAACAACGGCATCTGGCAAGACCAGTGGTATGATACCGACACGAATGGCGGAAAATTCAAGCGCACCGAGAGCAAGTTTCGCAACTGGGTGACGGCGGATGGCTCGCCCGGCCCGACAGGCGATGGCGGCTTCAAGGCTGAGCCGGGCCGTTATCATCTCTACGTATCGTATGCCTGTCCCTGGGCTCATCGCGCGCTGATTTTCCGAAAGCTGAAGGGCCTCGAGGACATGATCGGAGTGTCTTACACGCACTGGTTTATGGGCGAAAATGGCTGGACATTCGAGGCCGATGAAGACGGTGTGGTCGGTGACAGGCTGTTCGACTCAAAACTGTTCTACGAAGTCTACCTGAAGGCAGACCCGGCCTATACCGGCCGGGTGACAGTCCCGGCCCTCTGGGACAAGAAGACCGGGACAATCGTTTCCAACGAATCGGCTGACATCATCCGCATGTTCAATTCGGCATTTGACGATGTCGGCGCGGCATCTGGAGATTATTATCCGGAAGACCGACGCGGCGAGATCGATAAGGTCAATGAACGCGTCTATCACACCGTCAATAACGGGGTGTACAAGGTAGGCTTTGCAACATCGCAGGAGGCTTATGAAGAGGCCGTCCTGCCCCTGTTCGCGTCTCTGGACTGGCTGGATGACAGGCTTGCAGGATCACGTTTCCTGACGGGCGATACGCCGACAGAGGCTGACTGGCGGCTATGGACGACGCTTTACCGGTTCGACTTGGTTTATCATGGTCACTTCAAGTGCAATATCCGCCAGCTCAAGGATTACACCCATCTTTGGCCCTATGCGCGGGAGCTCTACCAGTGGCCGGGCATTGCCGAGACGGTGAACCCGGAACATGCGCAGCGTCATTATTATGAAAGCCACGACATGGTGAACCCGACGCGGATCTACCCGGCCGGCCCGAAACTGGACTGGGACGCTCCGCACGGGCGCGATAACCTGTAGCGCCAAATATAAAAAAGCCGCCCCGAGGGGCGGCTTTTCCATTCCACAGACCTGTTGGCCTGAAGACTTATCCGGCTTACTGGGCCTGGATGGTGTTCACGGCAGTCTTGCCGCTGCGCTGGTCAACAGCTGTGTCGAAAGACACTTTCTGACCTTCGCTGAGGCCGCGCATGCCAGCGCGCTCAAGAGCAGTTGCGTGAACGAACACATCGGTGCCGCCATCGTCAGGTGCGATAAAGCCGAAGCCTTTTTGGTCGTTGTAAAATTTTACGGTGCCAGAATTCATCAGAATTTCCTTTCATGCACAGTCATAGCAAGGCGGACAACATCGCCCACCTCAAGAGTTCGATCGTTTTGGGAAAATTCTGAGCGTCTGACCGCTTTCGCGGTGGTCGTGCCTGATCGTCCGGCCAAAGTCGAAGTGCCGAGATAGGCCCTTTGACTGCGTAATACAAGGTTTCATTCAGTTCATGCGCATCGCGCGATGTTACTGGACACCAGCAGCAGCTTCGTCGCACTGTCCAGCAATAAGAACGATAAACCCTGGGAGGAATGTCATGAAATGGCTGATTGCATGTGGCGCGGCGGCGCTGGCAGTGTGGAGCGCGGGTGCACAGGAGGCTGCCGAGGCTGAGACCTGGTATCCGTCAAAGTATGGCGCTCAGGACCGGCTCGGTGCGCTCAACAATTTGTCACCGGAGAAAACAGCTTCTGCAGCAAAGCTTATCCAGACAGGAAAGACATATGCACTTGGCATGGTAACCGGACGTGACACGCCAGCATACGGCCCTCGCGAATATGACGTTACTGTGCTCCAGCTTTCCGATGGATCAGGCACGCCGCTCGGCGCGAATCTCGCCACCGGCAATGATGATATCGTGAATGTCTGGGTCGGTATTGGCAGTCAGATTGACGGGCTGGGGCATATGGGGGTCGATCACCATTACTATAATGGGGTTCCGGTTGCAGACTTTGTAACCACGGCAGGCCTCAGTCAGTTTGGCACGCATGCCCTGCCCCCGATCGCGACGCGTGGCATCCTCCTGGACATGACCGAGGTGATGGCTGCCGACCCAGTGCCGGACGGAACCGTTTTCAACAAGGCGGAGATCGACGCCGCGCTTGAGCGGGCAAACCTAACGGTCGAGCCTGGCGATGTCGTTCTATTTCACACCGGGTACATGGCCGCCAATGAAGACGCTGGCGAACTGGTCCAGACAGAGCCGGGTCTTGGCGTGGAGGGCGCACAATACCTTGCAGATCTCGGGGTTGTCGCCATCGGGGCAGACACCTGGGCCGTCGAAGCGATTCCTTTTGAAGTTGAAGACCGCCCGTTCGACGTTCACCTCACGCTGCTTGCGAAGAACGGCGTCTACATCCTTGAAAATATGGTGACAACCGACATGGCCGCTGACGGCGTTACGGAATTTTTCTTTTCCTTGGGAGTGCCTAAACTTGAAGGGACGGTTCAGGCGATCATCAATCCGGTCGCGATTCGCTGATCGCATTATGAGCCTTGCCCGATTGCTGCGACCCGGTTCCGCACGCCGGCCGGGTGGCGGGGGTTGCCAGCAAAGTTGTGATAGTCAACAACACTGACGCAAGACGCCCGAACAGAGGCGCACTGGAGGAGTTTTAACGAATGAGCGACGCAACTGCAGCTGCGCCAGCCAGTCAACAGACGGGTTTCGGCACCAAACCGTACCGGACATATGTCCTCCTCCTGCTGATGGTAGTCTATACACTCAACTTCATCGACAGGACGCTGATCGCGGTTGTCGCTGAACCGATCATCCGCACATTCGAGCTCACCGATTCGCAATGGGGCCTGCTCTACGGCCCGCCCTTCGCGATTTTCTACGCGGTGATGGGCCTGCCAATCGCAATGTGGGCTGACCGGTCCAACCGGGTGAAGATTATCACAGCCTGCATCATCCTGTGGTCCGTAATGACCGCACTGTGCGGTGTGGCGATGGGCTTTGCCACGCTGCTCCTCTTCCGCATCGGTGTCGCGGTTGGTGAAGCAGGCTGCGCGCCGCCAGCAAACTCGATTATTGGCGATTATTTCATTCCCAAGAGCCGTTCGACGGCGCTTGGGATATATTCGATGGGCGTGACGCTTGGCGGCGTCCTCGCAAACCTGTTTGGCGGTCCGATCGCGGAACTGGCCGGTGAGGATGTCGGCGCGTTCGTCAACTCACTCGGCATTGGTGGCCTCTTCGCGGGGCTTGACTGGGCGGCGGTCGAAGGCTGGCGCGTGGCCTTTGTCGTTGTCGGCGTTCCGGGCATCCTGATTGCGCTGATCGTGATGCTCACCATCAAGGAGCCGCCACGCGGATATTCAGACCCGCCTGATGCCCATCAGATCGACAAGGCCAGTGTCTCTGACACGATGCGTGAGCTGATGCAGAAGCCAAGTTTCTGGTGGATGACGCTCGGGGCATCGCTTGTCGCCTTTGTCGGTTATGGGCTTGTCAGCTTCCAGGCGCCGTTCCTTCAGCGTGAGCACGGGCTCGGCGTTCGCGATGCTGCCGTCCACTATGGAGCGCCGCTTTCGTTCTGCGCGGCGATCGGGACTTTCCTTGGCGGTGTGATCACAGAGAAATTTTCAAAGCGGTCCATCACGGCGGTCGCGATCGTGCCGGCGGTCGGGCTCCTGATTGCGATCCCGATGTATATTTCGGCTTTCTACTCGGCCAATCTGACGCTGGTCTTCATCTTCTGGGCCATCGGCGCGACCGCGCACTACGCCTATCTCGGCGCCCAGTACAATATTGGCCAGGGCGTCGTGTCCAGCCGGTCCCGGGCGACGGCCATTGCGATTCTCCTGATCCTGGTTTCGATCATTGGCAACGGCATCGGGCCGTATTTTGTCGGCTTTTTCTCGGACCTGTTCATGAACATGAACCTGCATGCCCACGAATTCGGTCAAGGCCTGACCGTGGCCAGCTGCCGGGCCCGCGAAGGCTTCAGCGAAGGCCAGATCGCTGCTTGCACTTACGGCACGTCGCAGGGGCTGAAGCAATCCATCTCGCTGACGGTCTGCTGGTTCTTCGTGGCAGCCTTTGCCTTCTTCATGTCCGCGCGGACCCTGAAACGGGACTTTGTGGCGAACATCCACTGACGGACCGACCGAGACCTCTGATAGCCCGGATTGGCCTACCGCTGATCCGGGCTGTTTCATGCTCAGTGCTTCACATGTGAAGTTTATTGCATCCAGATATGGATTCGCTCTGGCGTCGGCCGCCCCGATTTGCTTTGGTGGCAACAATAATTACACGCTCCGCGCAGCTTGGCGACGGAAGACGTGAACCGGAGGTACAGGCATGGCAACAGTCGACACGACTGCAACCGCAACAGCGGACACGAATGACGGTTTCGGCACAAAACCCTATCGGGCTTACGTCCTTGGGTCCTTGCTGATGGTCTACATTTTCAACTTCATCGACCGCGCCATTCTTGCCATCCTGAATGATCCCATCAAGGAATCACTTGGTCTTGAAGACTGGCATATGGGCCTGCTCGGCGGGCTGGCATTTGCGATGCTCTACGTCACCCTGGGCATTCCCATTGCCCGCGTTGCTGAACGCGTCAGCCGCAAATGGATCATCCTGTTCTCGCTCGTATTGTGGAGCCTGATGACTGTTTTGTGCGGATTGGCGACGAGCTTTCTGATGCTGTTCATCCTGCGCATCGGGGTGGGCATTGGCGAAGCCGGCTGCACGCCGCCCGCCCAGTCCATGATCGCGGATTATTTCAAGCCTTCCAGCCGTGCGACCGCCGTCTCGATCTATGCGCTTGGTGTCCCGCTGGGGGCCATGATCGCCGGTCTCGCTGGCGGCCCGATCAACGATTACGTCACCGGCCAGAACGTCTATAATGTCCTGCAAAGCTGGGGCTGGACGCCGATCGCGAACATGGTGGACTGGCAGTCCCTGGAAGGCTGGCGAATCGCGTTCATCGCTGTCGGCCTGCCCGGTCTGCTGTTTGCGGCCATCCTAGCGGTAACGCTGAAAGATCCGCCGCGCGGCTATACCGACCCGCCACAAGCGGTAAAGCTGGAACGGGCCGGCTTCGGTGAAGTCCTTGGCATACTGTTTCGCAAGCGCACCTTCATTCACATTGTCGCTGGTGCGGGCATCGCCTCCTTTGCCGGGTACGGCATCGGGCATTTCGTACCGGCCTACTTTATCCGTATCCACGAACTCACGCTGACCCAGGCGGCGATCTATTACAGCCTTATTCTCGGCCTGTGCGGCGCGACGGGTGTGTTCCTGTCCGGTTACCTGGCTGACCGCATGTCTGTGCGTCACCCCAAGGCCCTGTCCTGGCTGCCCGCCATCGGCATGGCGGGTTCCGTACCGCTTTATGTCTTCGGGTTCATGCAGGATACGTTGTGGCTGACTATGCCGCCGCTGATGCTGGCGGCCCTGCTCCACTACTTCTATCTCGGCCCGATGTACGCGGTTGTCGGCGGCGTCGTTGATAGCCGGATGCGGGCGACGTCGGTTGCGATCGCGCTGTTCTTTGTCAACCTGATCGGCCTTGCCTTCGGACCGACAGCAGCCGGTCTCACATCGACGTTTATCAAGTCCCGGATCCTGAGCATCGGCGATGACAATCTGTCGATTGCGATCTGCCAGGACACGTCAGGTCTGACCGATACGGCGATCCAGGCCTGTAACCAGGCCGATGCATCGGGGCTCCAGCTGGCCATCGTGATTTTTGCCTGCCTCTATGCCTGGGCATCGATCCACTATCTCGTCGCAGGCAAGACGCTTTTGCGTGACATGGTCGCCCTGCGCGCCTAAAGCGGCGACATGGCCGTCTATACTAGTGTCAGCGATGAAGCCCTCGCGGTGTTTCTCCAGGAGTATGATCTTGGAGAAGCCCGCGCCTTCAAGGGCATTGCCGAAGGTGTCGAGAATTCGAACTACTATCTGGAAACGGATACGGGCCGTTACATCCTGACACTGTTTGAACGCCGGGCCGATCCGAAGGACCTGCCTTACTTTATCAACTTGAAGCGACATCTCGCCGAAAAGGGCTATCCCTGCCCGGCCCCGATTGCCGCCCGGGACGGCGAGGCGCTGCGGACGCTGGCCGGCCGTCCAGCAGTCATTGTCAGCTTCCTGGATGGATTGTCGCCGCGCACGCCAAACGCTGCACAGTGCCGTTCGCTCGGCGCCGGACTTGCCCGCATGCATGCTGCGCTGGCTGACTTTGGCGAAACCCGTGCCAACTCGCTTGGTCCGGCAAGCTGGCCCGGTCTCTGGCGCGGACGTGCGGCGACAGCGGAAGAATTGCAGGATGGGCTGTCGGACCTTATCGACGCTGACCTGCAAGCCATTGCCGACGCCAAGCCACAAAGCCTGAAAATTCCGCGCGGGACCATCCATGCGGACCTTTTTACCGACAATGCCTTTTTCCTCGGCAATGAGTTCACCGGCGCCATCGACTTCTATTTCGCCTGCACAGATGCGCTCGCTTACGATATCGCAGTTTGCCTGAACTCCTGGGCGTTCGAAGACGGCAAGGAATTCAACTATTCGAAAGGCGCGGCCCTGATTGGCGGATATGAATCCGTGCGCCCCCTGGAGGACCGGGAGCGGGACGCATTGCCCGCCCTTGGCCGCGGCGCGGCCCTGCGCTTTTTCCTGACCCGTCTCGTCGACTGGACGGACACGCCTGCCGATGCCCTCGTCAGGCCGAAGAACCCGATGGAATACGCCTCACGGCTGACCTTTCATCGCAACGCGATATCGGCATCGGATTACGGCGCCTGACAATGGCCCTGAAACCAGCAGGATAGCGCCCCAATACCGGCTTTCCCTATCCCTGTAGCCGTGGCAATCTCGGCGAGGTGGAGGGATCACGTTGACTGAATTCGGGCCGAACGGTGTCGTGTTGAACCATGACGAGCGTACTGCGCGCGGTTACGTATCAGTGGAGAAGCCGCGTATCCGCCGCGTTTTGCTTGCCTGTTTCCTGTGCGGTATTGCGGCATCGGTTTCTGTTGCCCTCATCGCGGTGCTGATTGCTTTCGTTTCGAGTACGATTTCGGCTGCTTTCGGCGTGACACTGTCGCTTGAAACGAATGATGGCGGTCTACTGGCGGGTGCAATTATCGCTGTAATGATGGCCGCGTTCAATTGGTATCTCTTTTATATTATTGTGCCGATTACCTGGCTTGTGCTGGCTTTCTCCCTGGGCAGGTTCCCTCGCCGAGGCGTGGTACGCCATATGCCTTACTATCGCTGGGGCGGGATCTGGGGCGCGCTGCTTGTCGGGGGCACGACCGGGCTTTTCGGCGCGATGATGAACAATGGCAGCGGCCTTGGCGCGTTATTGACCGGGATCATCATAGGAGGGCTCGCGGGCGTGCTGTGTGCTTCGCTTTTTCTGGCGATTGTTCGACCGAAAAAGCAGGTCGGAATGCCTGAGACAGATGTCTTCTGATTGACCGCTTGACGTCACGAGCAAACCGCGCGAGCCAATCTGCCATGTCAAATCTCATCGAAATATGGACCGATGGCGCGTGTAGCGGCAATCCAGGGCCAGGCGGTTGGGGCGCCGTGATGCTGGCTGGGTCTCACCGCAAGGAGCTGCATGGCGGAGAAGCGGAAACCACCAATAATCGCATGGAACTGATGGGCGCGATCGCGGCGCTGAATGCACTCAAGAAGCCGTCGAAAGTCCGCCTTCACACCGATTCCAATTACGTCAAAGACGGCCTGACCAAATGGATCCACGGCTGGAAGCGCAATGGCTGGAAAACCGCCGCCAAAAAGCCGGTCAAGAACAAGGATCTGTGGCAGGCACTGGAAGAGGCCTGCGCGCGCCACGACATTGAGTGGAAATGGGTCAAGGGCCATTCCGGCGACGAAGGCAATGAACGGGCTGATGCGCTCGCGCGGATCGGCACCGAAGAAGCGCGCGGCTAGTCCGGTTCAGCCGTCGAGCGCGACATGAAGCTTTCCTGGCGCGGCGTTTCGCCAGGACATAATCAGCGCCGAATGCGCCGTCGCCTCATCACATTCAGGAAGCTGGAGCGTGGTCGCGCCCTTCTCGCCCCATTTGTTCGGGACGCGCGAGAAGATGCGCGGCTCTGCTTCGATGAGCAGGCCCTGCTCATCCACACTCAGGAAAATATTTGCGGTCTGGTCCGCCTCAAGCAAGGTGCAGAAAATCTTGCCGCGCGGCACATCCACCCGGAAGCTTGCCCGCTCGAAGTGGGGCTTTTCCAGAGCATGCGGAAGGGTGAGCGCCAATTGCCTGAAGTCATCGACTGTCAAACGCGTGCCCTCACCCAATATCCGCTCTATGCCGACACGGCCTCACGGGTGCCGAGGAAGCCGCGCAGGCGCTCCTCGATGATGTCGTGAGCCTGCGCCATAATCCGGTCGATCAGCTCCTTGCAGGTTGGCACGTCATAGATCAGGCCCGCGACCATGCCGCATGACCAGGCACCCGCATCCATTTTGCCTTCGACCATAATTTTGGGATATACGCCCGCAACTTCCTCGATGATATCCTCAAACTTGATGTCAGAGCCAAGACGGCGCTCCTTCTCGAGCAGGCTTTCAACGCCCGCATTGTTGAGCACGCGTTCTGTATTGCGCAACGGACGCATGACGAGGCGCGTGTCGAGTTCGGTGGCTGCGAGTAGAGCCTGTTTCACATTCTCGTGCACGGGGGCTTCTTTCGTCGCAATGAAGCGCGTGCCCATATTCATACCCTGTGCGCCCATGGCGAGCGAGGCAACAAGAGAGCGCCCATCGGCCTGCCCACCAGACGATACGAAAGGAATCTCCAGTTCATCGGCCGCGCGTGGAAGGAGAATCATGTTGGGCACATCGTCTTCACCGGGATGGCCACCGCATTCGAACCCATCAATCGACGCGGCATCGCAGCCAATCGACTGGGCTTTCAATGCGTGCCGGACGGCCGTGCACTTGTGGATCACCTTGATCCCGGCATCCTTCAGGTGTGGCAACACGGCGACCGGATTATTGCCAGCCGTCTCCACCGCTTTGACGCCGCTATCGATGACCGTTTTGACGATGGCCGGATAATCTGGCGGCGTCGTCGATGGCAGGAAGGTGATGTTTACGCCGAACGGCTTGTCCGTCATGTCCTTGCAGCGTGCGATTTCATTGGCGAGATCAGCCGGTGTTTTCTGCGTCAACGCAGTGATGATGCCGAGGCCGCCGGCATTTGACACCGCAGCCGCCATTTCGGCAAAGCCAACATAGTGCATGCCGCCCTGAATGATCGGATGCTGGATGCCGAACATTTCGGTGATTGCTGTTTTCATAGGTAATTTCCTCCACAAGGTTGGGCCTAACATGCCAACAGACACGGCATCAGAACAAGCCTTCCGAAGCGGAAAGCGCGACCACCCTGTTTAGGCCGGGGTGTAAGCTGCTTCCAATGCTCAAATTAAAGGCAAACCCTGCCGGACAAGCGCGCGGTTCGTCCAGTTTCACCCCCTGAAAGCCCGGAATATACGCAAAAATTGACTCGCATGACACTCAGTTAACAGTCGATTGATCTGCAACCGTTGGCGTTAGGGGCCACTGGATGCTGCAATCTTCTGGAGGAGTTTTCATGGGTAAAAACAATCTTGTGGGGGGAGGCTCCGACCGTCTCCTGAAATCAGTCGCGATCATATCGCTGCTTTCTATGGGCAGCCTGAGCGTTCAGGCGCAGGACGCAGATGATGACACGTCGATGCAACAGACCATCGTCATCACCGGCAGCCGTATTCCGCAGGATCCGAACGTTGTTTCGCCTGTGCCCGTCCAGTCCGTGAGCGATGACGACATCACACTGTCCGGTGAAATCAATCTGGCCGACGTGGTCAATGACGTGCCGGCGCTTGTCTCTTCACAAACCGCGGAAAACTCGCTGACCGGCGCCAACGCGCTCAACCTGCGCGGCATGGGCACGGAACGGACGCTCACACTGGTCAATGGCCGTCGTCACGTCGGCGGCTTTGAAGGCAGTTCGGCTGTCGATGTCGGATCAATCCCGTCCGCGCTTGTCGAGCGTGTCGAAGTGCTTACGGGCGGCGCATCAGCCGTCTATGGCTCGGACGCCGTAACAGGCGTCGTAAACTTCGTCCTCAAGGATGATTTTGAAGGCATTAACATGGACATCTCCACCGGCATGTCGGGCGAGGGGGACGCGCAATACCTGAACTTCAAATTCCTGGCAGGCGAAAATTTCGATAATGATCGCGGCAATGTGACAGTCGCGATCGACTATGTCGACGACAGCGCCCTGTTCAATGGCGACCGCGACTGGGCCGCAAATAATGGCCGCTCGCGCGGACAAGCCAACCCTGCCCTCCGCTTCCAGCAGGGCGACATCACCGGCTCGATGCCGAACTTCTCGCAGTATTACAATTACAATACGCGCGGCGGCTTTCCGTATGGCTTCCTGATCCCGAGTGCCGACCAGTTCATCGCGCAATACGAGGCCGAATTCGGGACAACGCCAACGCTCACGCCGGACGAACTCGCCCTGATCGACGGTGCCGCAAACGCGCCATCGCGCGCCATCCTGCCTTTCCCGACTTTCTCGATCAGTTCAAATCGCGGCGTGATTTCGCCAGGTGACTTTGGACTGGGCATTGTCGACACCGATGGGAACGGCGTCCAGGACTGTCTCGACTCCTTTGTCGGCTATAACAACTCGCTCTCAGTGCCAGACTCCTTCGGCCTTGCTGGCGGTTGCTGGGTCGTCAATGATGATGGCTCGGTGCGGCCGTATCAGGACGGTCTCGTTGCCGGTAACTTCAACGGCTTTGGCGGCGATGGCATCTCGGATGACTTCAATGACGATTACATCCTGCCGGAAACCGACAAGTTCACCATCAACATGCTATCCTCCTATGAGCTCGTCCCGGGCCATCAGGTGTTTGGTGAACTGAAATACTCCAAGGCAGAGTCGACCTATGGTGGGCCGCTCAATACCTTCTACGATCTGCTTTATGGCGATCCGGGCAACCCTTTCCTGCCTGCTGAGCTGCAGGGCGTCGCCGATGCGACCGGCGGGCTGTACATCACGCGCGATCCGACTGACCTTGGCCCGAACTATGACACCAATGTTCGTGAGACGATCCGCGGCGTGGCCGGCGTTCGCGGTGATGTCACTGACGCCATCCAGTATGAGGCATCGGTCACCTATGGTGCGTTCGAGAACAAGACCACAGATAACAATTACGTCCTTCTGGACCGTTTCTTCGCCGCGATTGATGTCATCGAGGACGTGAACGGCAATCCGATCTGCCGCTCGGACGTGGACTCAGCGCTGTACCCGACAACGATCTTCGGCATTCCCGGCTTCGACCCCGGCTTCTTTACCTTCACGCCCGGCGATGGCCAGTGCCAGCCAGCCAATATCTGGGGCGGACCGGACTCGGTCAGCGACGCGGCAGTCGACTTCATTACCACCACAGTTCAGGATACGTTGCGCCTTGAGCAGACGGTCCTGACAGCCTTTGTCTTTGGCGACACCAGTGACTATTTCGAACTGCCAGCTGGCCCGATCGGCTTTGCCGGCGGCGTCGAATATCGCCGGGAAACAAGCCGGAACACAGTGAATGCCTACGACCAGGGCATCCTGCCACTGGGTACGCCGTTTACCCCGGGCGGCTTGGTCTCTGAAGTCAGCGCCAATGGCTCTCTTGGCTTCAATGCCGAAGGCCAATTCTTCAACTCGTCGGGCAGCTATGACGTTGTCGATTATTTCGCGGAAGTCAGGGTGCCATTGCTGAAGGACATGCCGTTCGCGGACTCGCTGACGGCCAATGCGGCGTACCGCCTTGCTGACTATTCGACCATCGGCACTGCCGAAACCTACAGCTTTGGCGGTGAATGGTCCCCGGTCCAGGATATCACGTTCCGCGGCACCATCTCCCAGGCCATCCGGGCACCCAATATCGATGAGCTGTTCCGTCCCGATTCCCCGGCGACCTTCCGGCCTGTCGACCCTTGTGACGTGAACGAAATTCCTAACGCTGAAGACCCGGCCCTGCGGGCTGCGAACTGTCAGGCGCTTGGCCTTCCGGCCGATTATACCGATCCGCTATCGGCCCGTTTCCTGGGCGTCATTGGTGGCAACCCGGAACTGGAGGAAGAAAAAGCCGACACCGTCACATATGGCTTCATCTTCCAGCCACGCTTCCTTCAGGGCTTCTCGCTGACGGTCGACTATTGGGACGTTGAGATCACTGAAGCCATCGATGCAGTCTCTGCGCAGGACATTGTCGACAACTGCGTGGATCTTTCGTCCATCGCGAACCAGTTCTGCGGGCTCGTCGAACGTAATCAGGACCCGACATCCCCGCAGTTTGGCGGCTTCACTTTCCTGCGTCAGTCGGAAATCAACTTCGCCTCAATCGAAGCATCCGGTATCGATTTCTCGGCAAACTACGTTTTTGACCTGGGCGAGAACACTTTCAGCGCTCGGCTTGTCGGCAGCAAGCAGGAGAAGCTGGATTTCTTTACTGACCCGAACGATTCAAGTTTCGTTGATCCGGAGCTGGGTGAAATCCAGCGTCCGGAGTGGTCTGGAAACCTGTCACTCGGCTGGGAACGCGGGCCGTTCCAGCTGGGCCTGCAAACGACGTATATCGATGAGCAGGGCCTGACCGGCGTGGAAATCGAGACGTATGAGAACATCTATGGTCCGGCCGGCATCGCCGACTCGCTCCTGATCTTTGATGCATTCGGCAGCTATGAAGCCTCCGACTCACTGAGCTTCTATGGCGGCGTGAACAACATTGCGGATGAAGAGCCGTTCAGCACGGAATCGGCATGGCCAGTGGGGCCGCGTGGCCGCTTCTTCTTCGTGGGCGCAAGCCTCAGCATGTAGGTTCAAGGCCATAGCATAACGGATACGGCCCGCCTTTCGATGAAGGGTGGGCCTTCTACTTTCTGAGCGATGTCAGTGTTTCAATATTGCCCTGTATCTGCTGGCGTTCGCTTTCATCCAGCGTTTCACTTGTCAGGCGCAGGCTCAGAAGGTTCGCAGCCTCGTCGAAGCGCAGCTCATCGACCAGCGCCGCGATACGCAGCTTCCTGAGCTCAATTTCTTCAAAACAGTTCAGTGACTCCTTGTCCAAGCGATCTGCGATCGACAGGGCCTGCGCGGCGTCCTGGTCCTTCACAAGGGCCATTTTCGCATTTTCGAATTCGATAGCATGCGCCGGATCGAACCGGTAAGTTCCGCAGCGCGCCTCACCGAATGCGGCTGGCGTCAAAGCCGCCAGCAGTCCCGCAACCGCCATATAGTATCGTGTCATGCCTTGTCTCACTCTAGCGACATTGCCCCCGATCGTTTATCCACAGGCACGAGAATGCAAGCTGACTCGCGCACCGGTTGATTCGCCTGACGAAAACACATGGAGGCAACAATGCGTATATTTGTTCATGGCGTTCCGGATACACCCGCTATGTGGGCACCCCTGAAGCAGGCCCTCGCCGGGCAGGGTGATACCATTCTTACGCCTGCCCTGCCGGGGTTTTCGTGTTCGATTCCGGACGGTTTCGACCGTACAAAAGAGGCATATGCCGACTGGCTGGTCGCCTTTATTGAAAGCCATTGCGCGCCGGGCTCGCAAGTCGATCTTGTCGGCCATGACTGGGGTGCCCTCCTTGTCATCCGGGCAGCCTGGCTGCGACCGGACCTCGTCAGAAGCTGGGCCGTCGCGAATGCCCTGCCCGAGCCCGACTACAAGTGGCATCGCACCGCACGTATCTGGCAAACGCCGCTGCTGGGTGAAATCTTCATGGCGGCGGCGGGCCAGGCGCGAATGGCCAAGGCGCTGGCCAGTGCGGGCCTGCCCGAACAGCTCGCCCAGCACGAAGCGTCCCACTGGACCCCCACCATGAAGCGGGCCATCCTGAAACTGTACCGCTCAGCCCGCGATGCCGCGCAGGAGTGGACGACTGACCTTGATCGATTGCCGGATCGTGGGCTGGTATTCTGGGGCGATGACGACCCGTTCGTACCCGTGGAGACGGCCATTCGCTTCTGCAACTCGGTCGGCGTGCCCCTGCACCGAGAGGCCAATACCGGCCATTGGTCAGTGGTCGAGAAGGCCGATACACTGGCGACATTGCTCAAGACGCATTGGCAATCGTAGAGAGACGCTCCGCGACGTCATGACTTGTTTCCTTGGGCGGCGGCGAGAAGGATGGACGCTGACGCAAAAGGAGCGGTCCGATGAAACTCCAGTTTTCCCCGTCAGAAGAAGCCTTCCGGGCGCGGGTTCGTGATTTCCTGGCAGAGAAGCTGACGGCGGACTTGCGACGCTATGCGAGCCGGATGACCAGCGTGTACGCCAACAGGGAGGTGGCCCTCGCCTGGC
>CAZKXJ010000005.1:0-290472 GCA_964556825.1 uncultured Hyphomonas sp.
AATAGAGGAGAGAGGTAGGGCCCCTAGCCCCTCTCCCCAAGGAGAGGGGAAAGAAGCGTTGGAAAAAATGTCTAATAATGCGGCGGGGGCCGGTCGACGGGGGCGGCCTGGCCGGTGGACTGTTCGGCGTCGGCGACGCGCTCGGCGAGGCGGGTCACCTGCCGCTCCAGCCGCTCGATCAGCTTCCATTGCGCGGTGATGGCCGCGTTCAGGTCTTCAATCGTCTGGTCCTGATGGACCACACGCATTTCAAGCTCGTCGAGGCGGGAGGAGGTGCTGGATGTGTCTGACATGGCGGAGGGATTAGCGCTGGGGGTGGGGAGAGGCAATGACGGATCAACGATCCGGATGCCCTAACTCAACCTTCCAACGAGTTGGATAATTAGGATTAACTTCGGCAGCGGTCTTCACTCGAGCCTGCCAAGGCAGAATGCCGTCGTCCTTCATAACCATAGCAACGAGCATCACGGTTTCGGCAAGCTTAGAAATCATAGAAACGACTGCTTCAACATGTGTGCCGAAATCCACACCTGGCGGCAAGATGTTCTGATCGTGGTTTAACGTGAATGTGGGCATCATAAGTTGCCCTTTTGGAGTGAGTGCAATGTTTTGGAGCAGCACATTCCTTTGAGAAGTTGGATGCTCAAAAGCATTACGAAGTTCATTCAACAAAGCAACGCCATTTGTAAAAGGCTCTATGCGCGAAACCAATTCGTGGAATTTTTTGTGCTTCTTTGAAGCCTTCAAACGATTGCAAAACTTGTCAATGTGGGTCCCGTTTTTTATGGGAAAGCCTGCTGCCCATTCCAAAATAGCCATGAGCTTTCCGACCGCCCGTTTGGCAGAACTAAAGAAAATGCTGAAGCAGACTTCAAATGACGAAATTCGGGGAATTTGCGCCGCAGAGCCGGCTATAGAATATCCGGCGTGTTCGTCATCCATCATCACTTTGACTTCGGTTTGATAGGTGTGTCGAGCGAATTCCATCTCCGCCGCACAAACTGCAAATTCCATCAAGAGACTGAGCATCTTCTCTTTGTGGGCCGCGCGAACAAATCCTACCCGCGTGAACTCCTTTAGCGTGCCAAAGGAAGCCGCAATCAATTCGTGAGTCGTACCAATCGACAAGTATGCGTTAACCACCCATGGAACGTTTGCCTCGGTGACATCAGGATCAACATCGTCCGCCATTCTCACCCGAAATATATTGTGTTGCGAGAACAGAAAAAGCGTGTCGAAGAACGACTCCATCGCGACGATTGTTTCGTCTGGGTGAGACTTTGGTATTTGCGCCGACCCTGCACGAGCCCTCCGCGCTTTTTCCTGTTCTCGTTCCTCATTCGACAACAACGCTGAGTTACTCCTCATCCACAATAATTTGAGCAATCATGGCGATTTCCACGCTCTTCGCGTCCAGCCCAATTCCAGCACTGATGGATGCTTGTTAATACCTGTTTCGCCACTAATATGACGTCGTTAATCTAGAATAGAAGAGCAACAATGATAATTCACGCTTTGATCTCGATCGTTTGGGTTACTTTTGGTGGTATTTATGCCGCGCTCCACGGTTTCTCTGACATCAGCCTAAACGAAGCTGGAGATTTTTTCGCAGGCCTTTTTTCTCCGCTTGCGTTTTACTGGCTCGTTGTCGGCTTCTTCATGCAGCGCAAAGAATTGAGTTTGCAGAGAGAGGAACTTTTTGAAGCTCGAAAGCAGAACGAAAGGCAAGCAGATGAGCTGTCAAAGCACTCTCGATACATGCTTGATGAATTGGAATTCCAACGGAAGCTACAAAGAAAAACGGCGTACGATGTTTATGACAAGTTTGCTGATCGGATGTTTCAGATCCGACTACTTCAGATTAGCAACAACATCATTCCCAAAATTTGGGATGGGGGTCCTGAAGGTAAGGTACAAGAGACCGTCTTGCCCGAGCATTTTTACTTTGCGAAGATATTGTTCCAGACAAACGAAGCCATCTTTTTGGCACTAAACGATCAGTCCATTGAAACCGAAATCACTAAAATGGACCTCGAAGGATGGAAAAATAACTTCCGAACAGACCTAAGTGCTCCGATTTTTTCTAGAATTTGGACAGACTTTAAACACGTAAGAGACTCTTACTCAAAAGATTTTCAAAATGTTGTTGATGGTATTCTCGCCGATATTAATCGCGAGACCACATCGAGTGATGCCTAAGAGCTGTGCACAAATCTCAAACCGTACTTTTATGTTGCCCCAAACTAACCCTGCCTCAATTAAATCTGCATTGCAGATTCACTCCCGCTCAACATAAATCTCCGCGCCCTGCGCCATGAATTCTGCGCTCTTGGCCTTCATGCCCTCCTCAGCCTCTTTCGCCTGGCGCTCCAGGTCAGCCTTCTCATTATCCGTCATGCCCGCCGCATAGTCCCGCACCTCGGCGGTGATCTTCATGGAGCAGAATTTCGGGCCGCACATGGAGCAGAAATGGGCGACCTTGTGGGCCTCTTTGGGGAGGGTCTGGTCGTGATAGTCGCGGGCGGTTTCGGGGTCGAGGGAGAGGTTGAACTGGTCCTCCCAGCGAAACTCGAATCTAGCACGAGACAGCGCATCGTCGCGGACCTGCGCGGCAGGGTGGCCCTTGGCGAGGTCTGCAGCATGGGCAGCGAGCTTGTAGGTGATGACGCCGACTTTGACATCATTACGGTCCGGCAGGCCGAGATGCTCTTTCGGGGTCACGTAGCAGAGCATGGCCGTGCCGTACCAGCCGATCATCGCCGCGCCGATGCCGCTGGTGATGTGGTCATAGCCGGGCGCAATGTCGGTGGTGAGGGGGCCGAGCGTGTAGAAGGGCGCCTCGCCGCACTCGCGCAGCTGCTTGTCCATATTGATCTTGATCTTGTGCATCGGGACGTGGCCCGGCCCCTCGACCATCACCTGGCAGCCCTTGGCGTGGGCGATCTTGGTCAGCTCGCCGAGCGTCTCCAGCTCTGCGAACTGGGCCGCGTCATTGGCGTCCGCGATGGAGCCGGGGCGCAGGCCATCGCCGAGACTGAAGCTGACATCATAGGCGCGCATGATGTCGCAGATTTCGTCGAAATGGGTGTAGAGGAAGCTCTCGGTGTGGTGGGCGAGCATCCATTTCGCCATGATCGAGCCGCCGCGCGAGACGATGCCGGTGACGCGCTTGGCTGTGAGGTGGATATAGGCGAGGCGGACGCCCGCATGGATGGTGAAATAGTCCACCCCCTGCTCGGCCTGCTCGATGAGCGTGTCGCGGTAGACCTCCCAGGTGAGATCCTCGGCGATGCCGTTCACTTTTTCCAGCGCCTGGTAGATCGGCACGGTGCCGATCGGGACGGGGCTGTTGCGGATGATCCATTCGCGCGTGTTGTGGATGTTGCGTCCGGTCGAGAGGTCCATGACATTGTCGGCGCCCCAGCGCGTCGCCCAGACCATCTTGTCGACTTCTTCCTCGACGCTGGATGTGACGGCGGAATTGCCGATATTGGCGTTGATCTTGACGAGGAAATTGCGGCCGATGATCTGCGGCTCAAGCTCGGCATGGTTGATATTGGCCGGGATGATGGCGCGGCCCTTGGCGATCTCGTCGCGGACGAATTCAGGTGTCACGAAGGCCGGGATCTCGGCGCCGAAGCTCTCGCCCTGCGCGATCTGTGCGTCGGCGTTTTCAAGCTGGGTCTGGCGGCCAAGATTCTCCCGCTCGGCGACGTAGATCATCTCCTTGGTGATGATGCCGGCGCGGGCAAATTCATACTGGGTGATGGGCTTCCTGTTGGCTTCGCGGTCAGCGTCTGTGCGGGCCGGATTGAGCGCAACACTGCCCGTCGGGTCGAAATCGACGGCTTTGAGCGGACGGTGATGGATCGGGAACTGGCGGGCAAGATGCTTGCCGGAGACGCCGCCATTATCCTCTGGCTTCACGTCGCGGCCTTCATATTCCTCGACGCCACCGCGCGCGATGATCCAGTCACGGCGCTCTCGGGCAAGGCCCTTCTCGACATCGATGGTGACGCTTGGGTCTGAGTATGGGCCGGAGGTGTCGTAGACCGGAACCGGCTCTTCGTTTGCGGACGGGTGGAGGTCAATCAGCCGGCGCGGAACGCTGAGGCTCGGGTCGGCCTTGGGGTGCGTGTAGACCTTGCGGCTTGCGGGCAGCGGGCCGGTCGTGACCTTCGGCGTGGTGAATTCAGACTGCGGTGTGGGCTTGTTCATAAGGGGGACTCCAGGATGGATAGAGTTACGGCGATGGTCACGAGGGCGAGCGTAAGCAGCGTCAGGAACCAGCTAAGGCGGTAGCGGATCATACGAGACCGAGTGACCGCCTGAACGATCCGAACGGCCTCAGCTTCGTCGCTGGCACGTTTGCAAATGGAAAAGAGATCGATCAGCCAAAGGCACGACATGGCAAAGATAGCACTCAATATCGCCGTCGACATTCCGAAAACTACGAAAAGCGCCTGACTTAATCGAACACCTGCAACTTCGATGACCAAATAGTCTCCGGGCTGGGAAGCGACCAAAAGCGTCGCCGCCACCAAAATGCTTGTGAATGTGAATAGAGCGCCAACTTTTTGGTCAATAATATCGAGCGCTGTAAGCGCATGCTTTCCGCGGGCACTGTTCTTCAATGCCTGAAGTATGAGCTCATCATGCGTAAGCTGTTCGACGATTTGAGGCGTTTCGGCCATGCGCTCGCTCCGTTCCTACGCCGGTTGGGAGAGGAGCCTCCGCCGGATCAGGTTCTAAGGGTGCTCGGCCAGCATCAGGCCAATCTCAGCGCTTGCAGACGCGCCCCTCGGATGTGCCTTCACACTAGCCGAAGCGGCCCGGCCTGCATAGGGGGGCAGACGCGATCAGGCCCCGGCGCGGATGGAGGCGATGAGGTCAGGGTCCGTCAGTTCGATCCAGACCGCATTGGCTGCGGCGATGACCTTTCCGGACGCGTCGACCAGCGCGCCGTCTGCATAGTTCTTCCGTCCATCGACACGCTGTTTCCAGGCCATGGCGATCAGTGTTTCACCCGGCGCCGGACGGCGGTAGATCTCGGCCGTGAGCGAGCCGAGCAGGCAGAGCTTTGTGTCGCCGTGGCGAAGGGCAAAGGCGGTCGGGCAATCGAGCGCGGCCCAGATGAATTCAGGGCGTGCAAGGCCGTCTTCGCCGGCATATCCCTCATCCGGGGTCCAGACATCTGCATTCACGCGGCTGCCGGGAACCGGGCCTGTAAAGAGGCAAAGCGCTTCGTCTGGCGAGCGCTTTGGCCCACACACAAAACACCCCGGAATGGCATGGTGGCCGGCCTCATCAAGATAGGTCCGGCGCGCAGCAGCAAGACCGTCTGCATCCGGAATGGGTGGAAGATCAATCTTGACCTCGGCCGGCACAGCTTTGCCGACCAGCGTATCACCGGCAAAGGCTGATACGCCGTCGCCATCCCGCACTGTCCTGATCGGCCGGTCCAGCGGCGGCGGCGTACGCAGCACCACGCGCGCAGGGCCATCCATATGCCGGGCGATCAGCCCGCATGTATAGCCGCCATTCCCGGAGTCCGGTGGCCCGCGAAACCGCTCGGCGATTTCAAAAGTATCGATCGGCTCCAAAGAGGCCTCCATCAGGTCTTGCCGCTCATATTTATCCACTCATTGATGGCAGCGGCGTGTATGTGCGTCGTGCTGAAGACAGGCAGTGGGCCATCGCCGTCCGAGAGGATCATGCAGAGCTCTGTACAGCCGAGGATGACACCGTCGGCGCCCTGCCCTTCATAGCGGGCGATCATTTCCGTCAGCTCATTCCGGGACGTTTCCCTGACGATACCCTCGACCAGCTCTTCGAAGATGATGCGGCCAACAAGATCGCGATCATCAGCGTCGGGTATAATCGGCGTACCTGCAAAACGCTGCCCCAGCGCCGGGGCGAAGAAATCCCCGCTCATCACCCAGGGCGTGCCGAGCAGAAGCGGCCGCGTGACGCCTTTCGCCATCATCGCATCGCTGAGACTGTCGAGCATATGGATGACAGGCAGGCCGGTTTCCCGCGCGACGGCCTCGGCGGCGACGTGGGTGGTGCCGGAGGTGATCGCGATGGCCGCCGCGCCGCCGGCTTTCAGGGCGTGTGCCCCCTTCACGACTTCGCCGGTAAATGCTGGCCAGTTCTCATCATGGTAGTGGCCAATCATCACGCCATAATCGAGCATGAAAAAGAGCGCCCTCGCCGAATGCTGCCCACCTTGGCGCGTGCGGGCATGAGCGTTGAGCAACTCATAATATATTTTCGTGGCTTCAGGGCTGACCCCGCCGATGAGACCTATTAAAGACATGGATGCCCTCTATTGCCTTGAGGCGAGAAAGTGAAGCATGCACCCGGATCATGGTCTCGAACAGCTGTTTACCAGTGCGGATAAATGGCGCTCGGAAGCGCAGGCCCTGAGGGTCATTCTTCTCGATTGCGGGCTCGAGGAAGCGCTGAAATGGGGCAAGCCCTGCTATAGCCATGACGGCGCAAATATCTGCATCATCCAGCGGATGAAGGATTTCCTCGCGCTCATGTTTTTCAAGGGCGCGCTGGTCGAGGATGCCGATGGCTTGCTTGTGCCGCAGGGGCCAAATTCGCGCTCTGGCTACCGCGCCACCTTTACCAGCGTCGCCCAGGTCAACCAGGCCGCAGACAGCCTTCGGTCATGTGTCCAAAGCGCGATTGATGTCGAGAGGCGCGGCCTCAAACTGGAGAAACCGGGTCAGCCGGACCTGCCTGAAGAGCTGGTCTCGGCCTTTGATGATGACCCGGGTTTCCGCGCCGCCTTCGATGCCCTGACGCCGGGCCGGCAGCGGGGCTATGCCCTGCACTTTTCAGACGCCAGAAACGCCGAGACCCGCTTTCGCAGGATCAACAAGTATCGCGAGGCCATCTTCGACGGCAAAGGCCTTCACGACCGCTGAGACGGCCCGCATCGTCATGCTTAACGGAAATGTCGTTTCCATTAACCTTCTGTCGACGCGAATGGGTGAGGGTTCGGTGAACTGCCCCTCAACCCGGAGACTGGCCCAATGGCAATCACCGCGACCTATGCCCCACAGGAAAAATCCCGCGCCCGGACCAAATGGCGCGAGTTCAAGGTCGATCTCTGGCTGACAGACCTCAACACGACCGAGCTTGGCCTGATGAAGCGGACCCAGCACGAGGCGGCCTCGCACCAGTTCACCAAGGACATGGAGATTATCGGGCAAATCAAGGACCGGGGTGAGCGCTCCGGCATCCTCGCTGTCCGCAAGGAACTCTGGAAAGATGGTGAAGGCATGAAGCGCCGGCTCGTCATCAAGCAGTTCAGTGAGAGCATGACGTGGCGCGGTTCCATGGAGTTGATGATGGGCCGTTCGCTACAGTTGAGCGTTGGCGCGCGCGGCGTGCCTGTTCCTGCCTATTCGATCAATCTTGCCCGCCATGACCAACTCGTCCAGCTGGAACGGTCGGCGCAGAAATGGTCGCTGTTTCCCGAGAAATTCTCGTTCTTCATCGAGACATCGGACGGGCCGCGCTTTTACCGGCTACGTCGCAATGTGTTCGGCATCGGCGCTGATTACACGCTCTATGATGACCAGTGCCGCAAGATCGGCAGGCTCGACCACCGGGTGATCAATCTTGGTGGCTCGTGGAAGGTGAAGATCGATGCAACACAGAGCTATGCAAAGCTTGAAACCACGCTGCAGCTATTCTGCACGATGCTGCGCTATAACGGCTCGGCGCGGCGGCATGTGAAGCGCGAACTGGAGCAGCTCTGCCGCGGCCGCGCCGTGCGCCAGCTCGATACGCATGAGCGGGTGCTCTACACAAATCCGCGGCACAGATAGGGCGTCATCAGCCTCGCCCATCCCAGCCGGGCACGGAACGGGTCACGCCGCAGCTCATTGCTCTTGCAGATCTTACAAGCAAGCGGAGCAATGAAACATGGCAGAGACGAAAACCGTAATCGTGACAGGCGCCGGGTCCGGTATCGGAGAAGCGACGGCGAAAAGGTTTTCCGCCGATGGCTGGAACGTCGTGCTGAACGGGCGGACCCGCTCAAAGCTCGAAGCCGTCGCCGCCAGCCTGCCGGAAGACCGCACACTGACTGTCGCTGGTGACGTGTCCAACATGAATGATGTGAGCCATCTCGTCGCCGAGACGGTGAACCGGTTTGGCGGGCTGGATTGCCTCGTCAACAATGCCGGCGTCGCTGCCATGGGCAAGCCGGGAGACCTGTCGCGCGAAGACTGGGACAAGATGCTCTCGATCAACGTCACCGGTCTCTACAATACGTGCACCGAAGCCCTTCCGCACCTGAAAGCGTCGAAGGGGTCGGTCGTGAACCTGTCGTCGGTGTCTGGCATAGGCGGAGACTGGCAAATGTTCGGCTACAACACCTCCAAAGGCGCCGTGTCCAACATGACGCGGGCCATGGCGCTGGATCTTGGCAAGGATGGCGTGCGCGTGAATGCTGTCGCGCCCAGCGTGACGCGTACGCAGATGTCGGAAGGCATCCGGGACAGTGACGAGAAGCTCGCCATGGTGAAGAACCGCATCCCGATGAAGCGCCCGGCCGAACCGGAAGAAGTGGCCAGCGTCATAGCTTTCCTCGCCGGACCGAATGCAGGGTTCGTCAATGGGGTCATCCTGCCGGTCGATGGCGGATTGTCAGCCTCGAACGGCCAGCCAAATTTCACGGGTTAAGGCTCGATCACAGGACATCGCAGCGAGGCCGGTTCGAACGATACCGTCAGTCAGGTCTGGAGGACCAGATGCGCGCGTTAAATTGGCCTGCAACCACGTTGTTTCCTGCTCTCATTCGCTGCCGAGATAGCGGCCTGTAAAGTCCATGAAGGCGTCCCATGACTTTTCATCGGCAAGCTGCTGGTAGCGGTCCGAGCCGAACACCGTCCAGGCATGAGGGGCGCCGGAATAGACCTGCAGTTCATAGGTTGCGCCGGCCTCTTCCAGCAGGGTGGCAAGCTCCCCCGCGAGCGAGATCGGAATGCCGCTATCTGCCCCGCCATGCATGATCAGGACGGGCGCATTCACCGCATCATAGGTCTGACCCTCCGGGGTATCGAGGCTGCCATGGAAGGTGGCATAGCCCACCACGTTTTCCGCCTCGCCTGAGCGCACGAGTTCGAGCGTTGCCCCGCCGCCGAAGCAATAGCCCATGACCACCGCATCGGTTTCACCGGAGACTTCGCGCGCCTTGTCGAGGCTGGCGAGGATACGGGTCCGCATCAACTCACGGTCATTATAGAGCTTGCCGGTTTCGGCCTTCTTGCCTTCCGTTGTCTCAGGCCGGTTTTCCTTGCCGTAAAGGTCAAGCGCGAAGGCATCATAACCCGCATCGGCCAGCATTTCAGCGCGTGTTTTCTCATAGTCGGTCAGGCCATCCCAGTCATGGATGACGAGGACGAGACCCTTGGAGTCGCGCGTCGCTTCGGCCAGGTAGCCTTCGAACGTTTCTCCGCCGACCTCATAGGTGACGGTTTCACCTGCCTGCGCTGTGAGGGCGAGCGTGGAAGCAGCGGCGAGGGAAGCGAGAATGGGCATACGCATGGTGAGGTCTCCAGAGTTCGGGGCCGAGGACTGCCAACCGGGCAGTGTCCCGACACAAGCTAATCCAAAGTTCAGACTTTCCCAATCTCGCGCCATTTACCGGGCTTGAGTCCGTCCAGCGTCCATTCGCCGATCTGGTAGCGTATCAGCCGCAATGTCGGGTGGCCGATGGCAGCTGTCATGCGCCGAACCTGCCGGTTCCGGCCCTCCTTGAGGCGGATTTCCAGCCAGGCATCCGGTACGGATTTGCGATAGCGGATTGGCGGGTCTCTCTCCCACATGTTTTTCGGGGGCGCGATGCGGGCAATACCGGCCGGCAGGGTCATGCCATCATTAAGCTCAAGGCCATTGCGAAACACCTTGAGGGCCGCCTCGTCCGGCTCACCCTCAACCTGCGCCCAGTAAACCTTTTCCATCTTGTGCTTCGGGTCTGCGATCCGGGCCTGCAACTTGCCATTATCTGTGAGCAGGAGCAGCCCTTCGCTATCCTTGTCGAGCCGGCCGGCCGGATAGACGCCCGGTTTGGCGATATAGGCAGAGAGGGTAGGCCGCGCCGTTCCTGCAGTTCCCTTGTCGGTAAACTGGGAGAGGACGCCGAACGGCTTGTTGAAGGCGATGAGCATGGCGCTTGATAAGGCGATCATGGAAGGCTCGGCAAGCGAGATGCACAAGATTGACGCGTTCGCCGCAATCGGCAAAGTGCCCGGATAAAGTCTGGAGGGACCCAATGACATCAGTTGAAGCCGCCGTGCTCTATGCCGGCCTGTTCGTGATCCTGTTTATCCTGCTGAAAGGCAATGTCGGGCGCGTGCGCAGCACCGAGAAAGTCATGTTCGGTGACGGCGCCAATGAGCGCCTGCAACGGGCCCAGCGCGTACAGGGAAATGCCGTCGAGGATGTTCCGGTGACGCTGGTCGGTCTCCTCGGCCTTGGCCTGTTGACCGCACCGGTCGCGCTTATCCACGGCCTCGGCATCGCTTTCCTGCTCGGGCGTATCCTTCATGCCGTCGGGCTCGGCGGGAGCAGCGGCAGCAGCTTTGGCCGGATGGCGGGCACGCTGCTGTCACTGATCGTGATGCTGGTAACCGGTAGCGCGTGTATCTGGTACGCGGTGGCCTGACCGGTCAGTCGACGCTGAGCGCGCGTTCCTGCACATCCTTGGTCCATCCGACATAGACATCGGGGCCAGTTTCGATGACCGGACGACGGATGAGGGTCGGATTCTCGATCAGCAATGCGTCGGCCTTGCCCTGCTCGACCATGGACTTGTCATGCGTCGAGAGGCTGCGCCATGTCGTCGAACGCTTGTTGACGAGAGCATCGGGGCCGACGGCCTTGAGCCAGAGCGGCACCTTGGTGGCAAGATCCGTATCGGCGCGGATGTCGACCAGCTCGACCTGGTGGCCATCCTGGTCGAGCGCGTTCAGCGCTTTCTTGCAGGTGTCGCAATTCTTCAGGCCGTAAAGCGTCAGGTTTGCCATGAGGGATATCTTTCTCCGTGTGTGTGTTCGTTCAGCTGCCTGCGATATTGGCCCGCGCGCGCCATCTTCCAAACGCGGGGCGGAACCATGTCGATCCCTTGCGGGTTAACCAAGACACAGCCGCCGGCCATTCAGCCCGGCACCGCCAACCAAAGGGGATGAACCTATGGGCAGATTTTTATACGGACTTATTGTCCTTTTTGCCGCTGTATTTCTTGTATTACTGATTTTCTTCCGCATCACCGAAGGCAGCTTTGCTGAGGCTGGCGCGCGGATGGATGTGCTTCTCGGCGCGGCCGCCGATGAAACCGGTGAGGCTGCAAACGAATTTGCCCGTGAAACAGACGAAGCGCTGCGTGACCTCAATGATGGCGACTAGACGCTAGTCCCTTAGTGAAAACAGGTCTTCCACCCGGCAGCCGAGCGCGCGCGCCAGCCTGAGCGCAAGCACGGTTGTCGGGACAAAGACACCATTCTCAATCGTATTGATGGTCTTGCGACTGACCGACACGCGTTCGGCCAGATCTGCCTGGGTGAGGCCAGCCGTCAGGCGGTAATCCTTCAGGCTTGTGGCGAGGTCCGGATGATCAGGCACCCTGCCCCTCCAGATGGGCAAAAGCGAACATCGGTGCGACAACGCCGCTGACGAGAATGATCTGCGCGGCCTCATTGGCCGGTATGTCGAAGAACATCGACGCCGCGAATGCAATACCTGCAACCACGAGCATGACCCAATAGCCGGCCGCGAACGCCCGTGCGCGATTGGCCCTCACCAGCTCGTCATTCAGCGCGGTCTGCGTCGATGCGGACGCGCCGCGCATGGCTTTTCCCGCAACCAGCCAGACCAGCACGCCAGCCCAGAAGGCGAAGGCCAGGAGGCTGACGATACGGATGAACCTGCGGTCGCCGCCAGCAAAATCATTGAAGATTTCCAGTCCGGCGAATTGCCAGATGAGAAAGGCGCAGGCCATGCCGACAAGGAGACGGCGGCGGCGGCGCGAATATTTTTCGACTTCATCAGTCATGTCGGCCCTCATGATGTAACATGAAGGTGACATCGCACAAAGAGAATGTAACGTCAACGTTACATAGCAAAATTCAGTCGCCGTCGACGAAAACCTCGCCGCTCAGATCGTCCAGCTTGCCCTGCAGATGGGCACGGACGTCCTCCACCGCCTGGCTGTAAACCGTCGCGCCAAGTGTCTTGACCATGACGTTGACAATTTCGCCGGCACGGAACGCGCTCAACTGTTCGTCAAATTCCCGGGAAAACAGCGATTGGAGATGCGAGACCAGCGCATCACGGCGTTCATCGCTCAGCTCTATCGTCTTCATTCCACCACGCCGACAATCGGCCCCATGTCGAGGCCCTGCTCGTCGCGCCCGATCGCCGGGGCGTAGATGCGCGACACTTGCCCGTCGAGGAACAGCGCATTGGGCGCATTCAGCTTGTCTCGAAACAGGCTCGCAAAATCATGAAAGGTCACGGGAACGTCGGAAATTGCGAAATACACTGTCTCGCCATTGCGGCTGACGCCGACACCATTGCGGCGCTTGCGCGATGTGCCATCGGCATTGATCGACGGGTGGATCTCGTCATCAATGACCAGCATGGGGCCTGACTGGGTTGCGAAATCAGGGTCGGGGTCCAGCGCCAGATAGGCTTCCGATTCAGATACTCCGGCCTTGCCATCCTTCAGCCAGAACACCCCGTTCGGCTTCATGTGGAAATTGCCCGGGCCATCATTGGTATTGACGCTGGCCGTATCGCCATTGGCATCGCGCAGATAGCCGACGGGGCGGCGATCATCATGATACATGCCGCCATTCATGGCGAAGACCAGCGTCTTGCCTTCGGCCTCAACCTCGCCAGCCAGCGTGTCGAACTGCAGGTAGGGTTCGCCATCCGTGCCCGCGAAGAACAGCCGGATATCGTCACGGGCGGCGCTGAATGTGCAGACCATGTACGGATTGGACTTGTGTTTGACGGCGCGGCAATGATCGCCATTGGCCTGTCGGCTGACCGGGTTACAGGCCGCGACTAGGATGCCCAGACCGATCATCAGTCCCGTCAGCCCCAGAATTTTCCCGTTCAGCAAAACTGCCGCCTTTCCCGGGGGTGCCAAAGCTGCCCCATTGGACCAAATCTACGCTCGCGACCGATTGGATGAAAGGGTTCGCGCTGCCGATCAACAGCTGCATGCAATCAGCGTTCCGTGGCAAATTTATGCCGAAGCGGCCGCTTCGTATTCTTCACTCGCTGCGAGCCAGCCTTCTTCGGCTTTTTGCAGGGATGCCTGCACGTCGTCGCGCTTCGATCCGAGTGTCTTGGCCTCTGCCGGATTGCGGTCATAGAGGCCCGGATCGGCAAGCGCCTTGTCCAGCCTGGCAAGATCGGCCCGCAGGCCTTCCATTTCGCGTTCGGCGGCCGAAATCTTCTTTCGGATATCAGCTGTGGCGCGCCGGATTTCCGTCTCTGAGCGTTGCGGCGGCGGTGGGGGTGCCTGCGGTTCGGACTTCCGCGACGGGCCGTCCTCACGTGTCTTGTCTGCAGCAAGGACAAGCTGGCGATAGGCTGACAAATCGCCGTCATACGGGGCCGCTTCGCCATTATGGACGAGCCACAGACGCTCTGCTGTAGCCTCAGCGAGATAGACATCGTGCGTGATCAGCAGGACAGCGCCCTGATAGGTGTTCAGCGCATGGATCAGCGCTTCGCGGCTATCTATGTCGAGGTGGCTGGTCGGCTCATCGAGGATCAGGATGTGCGGCTTCTTGAGGGCTGTGAGCCCCAGCAGAAGGCGCACTTTCTCGCCGCCAGACAGTTTCTCGACCTTGGTTTCGGCCTTGTCGCGGTTGAAACCGATCTGCGCCACGATGGAGCGAAGCTGGCCTTCAGTCGCCTGGGGGCGCACGCGGCGGACATGGTCGATTGCATTCTGGCCCGCTGAAAGCTCATCCAGCTGGTCCTGGCTGAAATAGCCGATCTCCACCTTGCGGGCAGCGACACGATTGCCCTCCAGGAGCGGCAGGCGGTCAGCAATGGTCTTCACCAGCGTCGACTTGCCCTGCCCGTTCGCGCCGACAATCGCGATCCGGTCATCATGGTCAACGCGCAGGTTTACATTGTGCAGTACGGGCTCGCCGGCCCGGTAGCCGAGGTCGGCTTCATCCAGCACGAAAAGCGGTGAGGCCAGTTCTTCCGGGTCCGGAAAATCGAATGGATGGGTGCGCTCATCCAGCGGGATGACGATTTCCTGCATCTTTTCCAGCATCTTGACGCGGGACTGGGCCTGCGTGGCCTTGGACGCCTTGGCCCGGAAACGGTCGACAAAGCTCTGCAGGTGGGCGCGCTCCTTGTCCTGCTTGGCTTTCTGGGCTTCGGCCTGCGCAAAGATTTCGGCGCGCTTCTTCTGCCAGCTGTCATAATTGCCCGGGTGCACGGTGAGCTTCTGATGCTCGAGTGCCAGCGTGTGGGTCACGGCATTATTAAGCAGTTCGCGGTCATGGCTGACCAGAAGGACAGTGTGCGGATAGCGCTTCAGATAGGATTCGAGCCAGGCTGCGCCTTCAAGGTCGAGATAGTTGGTCGGCTCATCGAGCAATAGCAGGTCAGGCTCGGCAAAGAGCACGCCCGCCAGCGCCGCGCGCATCCGCCAGCCGCCTGAAAATTCGCGGCACGCCCGGCCAAGGTCAGATTGAGAAAAGCCGAGACCGCTGAGAATGGAAGCCGCGCGGGCTTCCCCGCTCCAGGCATCGATGGCGGTGAGACGTTCGAAAACGGTCGCGAGACGGTCAGGGTCAGTGACCGTTTCGGATTCGTGCATCAGGCCGGCCCGCTCGGTGTCTGCAAGCAGGCATTCCTCAAGCAGTGTGCGATCACTGGCTTCGACTTCCTGGGCGACCCAGCCCATCTTGGCCGCCTTGCCGATGCGTATGGCGCTATCTGACTCTTGCAGGCTTTCGCGGATGAGCTTCAGCAGCGTTGATTTGCCAGTCCCATTGCGTCCGATCAGGCCGACCTTCCAGCCGCCCGCAATGCGCGCAGAGGCGTCATTCAGGAGCATCCGGCCCTGAATCCGATAGGTAAGGTTTTCGATCGTCAGCATGTTGGGGCCTGCTAAGCGCTCAGCCGCGCAGTTTCAAGGCTATTTGCGCGGCTTGACCTTCCGCATCAGCCCTTCCTGCGCCACCGAAGCAACAAGTTCACCGCCGCGCGTAAAGATCGAGCCGCGATTGAAGCTGCGCCCATTGCCGGCTTTCGGGCTGTCCATGGAATACAGCATCCACTCATCCGCCCGGATAGGCGCATGAAACCATATGGCATGGTCAAGGCTGGCATTCATGAGCTCCGGACTCATCCAGTGCAGGCCGTGGGGGCGCAGGCTGGAGCCGAGCAAATTCATGTCACTGGCCCAGGCGATAAGGCAATGATGCATCGCCGGCGGTACATCGAGGGCGCCATCGGTCTTGAACCAGAGATGGTTTACATCCGATTTGGGTTTCAGATCGAAGGGGTTGATGCCGCTGATTTCCTTGATGATGAAAGGCTGCGGACGCGTCCAGTGCTCACGCATGTCGTCAGGGATCTTGTCAGCGTAAAGCTCACGATACTCATCGCGGGATTTGAGATCTTCCGGCGGTTTGGTCGTCGGCATTTCATGCTGGTGGTCCCAGCTGTCCTCATGGACATGGAAAGATGCCGTCATGTTCAGGATCTGCTGGCCATGCTGGATTGCGACGACGCGCCGGGTCGTGAAACTGCCCCCATCCCGCGACCGGTCGACCTCATAGATGATCGGGATTTTCGGGTCGCCGGGGCGGATGAAATAGGCATGCAGCGAATGACAGATCCGGTCGTCTTTCACCGTCCGGTAAGCCGAGGCAAGCGCCTGCGCGATCACCTGCCCGCCATAAACGCGCGGCCGGCCAGCTTCTTCTTCGGGTGTGACACCACGAAACAGGTCAACTTCCAGCCGCTCGACGTCCAACAAGGCTAACAATTCGGAAACGGCTTTGGTCATTTTTGATCTCTTTTCCCATCAGAACTTAACCATGGGCGCATACCATTACGGTTCGCGAGTGGAAACAGGCGCGCGGTGACACTGGCTGACAAAAGGCCGGGCATCTGACGCGCTGGATATAGGGCCTGATGGTGATGGAATTGTTGAGCAACGCAAAGCGTGAACTGAAGACAATCAGGATTTTGCTACGCGCCAAGAAGTGGCTGGACCCGATCAAGAATGAATCGACCGAGCTTCTGGCCGATGACCTGGAAGCAGCTGTCGACCTCTACCGCGACAATACAGCCTTCAGCTTCGAAGGGCGCCATATGAGCTATGGCGAACTGGACGCGTTCGCGAACCGTGTCGCGCACTGGGCGCTGGCTGAAGGTCTGAAGCAAGGCGATGTGGTTGGCCTGTTCATGGAAAACCGGCCCGAATATGTCGGGCTCTGGTTTGGCCTGACGAAGATCGGCGTGGTGCCTGCGCTCATCAACAATAATCTTTCCGGCGAGGCGCTCGCGCAATGCGTTGATATGGTCAAGGCGCGCACACTCATCACCGGCAGCGAGCAGGACGCGTTTCTGGACTCGGCCTCAGGAATGTTCGAGCAGGCGCCAGGTCTCTGGACACTTGGTGGCACGCGAGGCGAAGACCTCGAGCGTGAACTTGATACCCATTCTTCTGACCGCCCCGACAAAAGCCTGCGCGACAATCTCACCAATGCGGATATCGGCTTTTACTTTTACACGTCCGGCACGACGGGCATGCCCAAGGCTGCGAAGATGTCGATTGCGCGCGTGCGTAACATGATGCGCAGTTTCATCTCGCCGCTGAACACGACGGAGGATGACCGCGTCTACATCACCCTGCCGCTCTATCACGGTACGGGCGGTCTCTGCGCTGTGGGTATTGCCCTTTATACCGGCGCGCAGATCGTACTGCGCCGCAAGTTCTCCGCCAGCGAATTCTGGGATGATTGCGTCAAGCACAGCATCACGACCTTCGTTTATATTGGTGAGATCTGCCGCTACCTGCTGAACCAGCCGACGCGCCCGCGTGAGCGTGCCCATATGGTGCGGAATGCGTTCGGAAATGGTCTGCGCCCGGACATATGGAATGAATTCAAAACACGCTTCGGCATTCGTGAAATGATCGAGTTCTACGGCTCGACCGAAGGCAATGTGAAGCTGATGAATTTTGACGGTGCGCTCGGTGCGTGTGGCCGGATTCCGGGCTATGCCCGCAAGTATTTTGACCATATCGCCTTTGTCACCGTAGACCCGGAAACAGAAATGCCTGTACGCGGCGAAGACGGTTTCTGCAAACGTGCGCCGATCGGCCAGACAGGCGAAGCGCTTGGGCGGGTCGGCAATGACATGGCGACGCGGTTTGAGGGCTATCACGACCGCAAATCGTCTGAGCACAAGATCCTGACCGATGTCTTCGAGAAAGGCGACCGCTGGTTCCGCACCGGAGACCTGATGCGCCGCGACGCAGATGGCTATGTCTATTTTGAAGACCGCCTCGGAGACACCTTCCGCTGGAAGGGCGAGAATGTCTCGACCAATGAAGTTGCTGACGCCCTGTCGCGTATGCCCGGCGTCGAAACCGCAAACGTGTATGGCGTCGCTGTGCCTGGCACGGATGGCAAGGCTGGCATGGCGTCGGTAACGACGAATGGTTTCCTCGACTATGAGCACCTGTTTGAAAGCCTGTCAGCCCGGCTTCCGGCCTATGCCGTCCCGGTTTTCATCCGCGAGCAACAGGAAGCCAGCACGACCGATACTTACAAGCAGCGCAAGGTGGACCTGGTAAAGGAAGGGTTCGACCCGGAGGCGGTCAAGGATCGTGTCTGGTACCGCGATCCGGAGACCGGCAAGTACGAGCTGCTGAACGAGGACACGTTCAGGAAGATCGGCAAGGGCGGCGTGCGCTTCTAGGCCTCTACAGTTCCATAGCGTCGCGAATGAGGTCGACCTCGGCCTCCCGCAGGATGGCGTCGGTGGCGCTGGCGCTCATGACGGGTTCGCGGCCAACCTCCAGCATGACGGGCACGGCGAACGGACTGATCTTGGACAGCGCCTGATGGTCCAGTTTGCCGCGGATGCGGTCCAGCATGTCGGACAGGCGGCGAATGTCGAGCAGGCCCGTGGCGGCATCCTGTCGGGCCGCCTGCAGCAGTATATGGTCCGGCTCATGGCTGCGCAGCACGTCATAGATAAGGTCGGTCGAGAAGGTGACCTGGCGGCCGGTCTTTTCCTTCCCAGGCAGGCGCCGCGCAATCATCCCTGAAATCTGTGCGCACTGGGCAAATGTGCGTTTCATCAGCGCGCTTTCATCAAGCCATTCTTCCAGGTCATCGCCCAGCATGTCGGGGTGGAACAGTTCGTCCATGTCGATGCCGGACATGTCATCCATCGCCCAGACGGCCATGGCATATTCAGACGCCACGAAGCCGAGCGGCTTCACCCCTGCCCTTTCCAGCCGCCGCGTCAACAACATGCCAAGCGTCTGATGCGCGAGCCGCCCCTCGAACGGGTAAGTGACGAGATAGTGGCGGTCAGCCCGCGGGAAGGTCTCGACGAGGAGGTGATCGGGCGGCGGAATTTCAGATTTCTCGCGCTGCACCTCGAACCATTCACGCACAGTGTCTGGCAGGTCCGTCCATTGGTCCGGATCGTGGATCATGTGGCGGACGCGGTCTGCAAGGAAGGTCGTTAGCGGGAACTTGCCGCCATTATAGGACGGGATCGCCGGCTTGTCGGACACCGAACGCGTCACCAGCACGTCGAGCTCGGACACACCGAGAAAGCGCAGGATCTCCCCGGCGAACAGGAAGGTGTCACCGGGCGTCAGCGTCGAGATGAAATACTCCTCGATCTCGCCGAGCTTGCGGCCCGGCCGCAGCGCACGCTTCTCGCCCCTCACTTTCGCGGTCTCCTCGCCGCCTTTCGGCGTGCCGGACTTGCCCACAAAATTCGCCATCCGCACGTTCAGCAGCTGGGCTTCGACAATTGCGCCGACATTCATGCGGTGTTGCTGGGCATCGCGGGCCGTGCGGACGCGCCACACACCATCCTGCATGCGTACGATGCGTTTGAACCGGTCATAGGTTTTAAGCGCGTAGCCACCAGTCGCAACAAGGTCGACGACACGCTCATAGGTCTCCCAGTCCAGACCGGCATAGGGCGCGGCACGGCGGATTTCGTTGAACAGTGGCTCCAGTTCGAACCCGACACCGCAGGCCCGGCCCATTATGTGCTGGGCGAGGACATCGAGCGCGCCCTGCCGCAACGGTTCGCCGTCAATTTCGCCAGCCTCGACAGCTGCTTCAGCGGCGCGGCATTCCAGCACTTCGAACCGGTTGGTCGGCACAAGCAGCGCGCGGCTCGCCTCGTCCATCCGGTGATTGGCCCGGCCGATCCGCTGGATAAGGCGGGCGGCACCTTTCGGGGCCCCCATCTGGATGACGAGATCGACACCGCCCCAGTCAATGCCAAGGTCGAGCGTCGAGGTACAGACCACGCCCTTCAACACGCCCTTGGCCATGGCCGCCTCAACCTTGCGCCGCTGTTCGACGGCGAGCGAGCCATGGTGCAGCGCGATTGGCAGGGCGTCCTCATTGATCCGCCAGAGCTCCTGGAAGAGGAGTTCAGCCTGGCTGCGCGTATTGACGAAGATAAGCGCCATCTCGGCGGCCTGAATGGCTTCATAGACCTCAGGCACGGCGAAGCGCCCGGAATGGCCGGACCACGGAATGCGCTCGCGCGAGACGAGGATGTCGATATTCGCACCGACCCCGCCTTCTGCGCGGATCAGCCTCGTTTTTCGGGCGGGCCGTTGTGGAAGCCATGAGGCTAGCAGCTCCGGGTCACGCACCGTTGCCGACAGGCCGATAAAGCGGCACGCAGGTGCCCATTCCGCCAGGGTTGCCAGACCAAGCGACAGCAGGTCGCCCCGCTTTGAGGCCGCGATCGCATGGATCTCGTCGACAATCACGCATTTGAGATCAGAGAAGAACTCGTCGGCATGATCGGACGCCAGAAACAGGGCAAGCTGTTCCGGCGTCGTCAGCAGGATGTCAGGCGGATTGGCACGTTGCCGCTGGCGTTTCGATTGCGGCGTGTCACCCGTACGTGTCTCGATCCGGATGCCGAGACCCATTTCGTCAACGGGTATGTTGAGGTTACGCTCGACATCGGTCGCGAGCGCCTTCAGCGGCGAGATGTAGAGCGTGTGCAATGCGGGGCGGCCGGAATTCGATGGTGCCTTGCCTGACAGTTCAATCAGGCTGGCGAGGAAGCCGGCCAGTGTCTTGCCCCCGCCCGTCGGGGCGATGAGAAGAGCGCTATCTCCGGCAAGCGCAGCTTGCGTCAATTCAAGCTGGTGCGTGCGTGGATGCCAGCCACGCCCGTCAAACCAGCCCTGGAAAACGGGCGGTAGCGAAAAGGCAGGAGGAGCGCTGGCATCTGGCATGGACGGTTTGTTCAGTTAAACTATCGCAAGGCAGGGCGGTTGCCTCTTCTTTTTTGCTGCAATCTGACGTGATGATAAATCCTGCCCGTCCGAAGTCTTGTGGAGCGCTTTGATGAAACCCCTGCCCGCCATCCTGTTCCTCATCGCTGCAGGCGCGCCGGGCTGGGCGGCAACCCCGCTCGAAGCGGCACTGGCTGCGACAGAGGACGGGCCGGACTATGCGTATGATCTCACGCTTGAAGATAGCGACACAACTGCCCGCCTGCGGATCGATCCGAGCCTGCCCGCCGACCAGCAGCTGACCGTCATTTCTCCCGCCGAGGATGAATGGACGAAGGGATTCCGCCGCAAGATAAAGCGGATGCGCGAAGACGAGGACGGATCGTTCTGGTGCAGCCAGTTCGCTGATGTGATCCCGACGGACGCCGCACTCATTGAAGAGACTAACAAGCTCGCCCGCTACAGCTTCAAGCCGAGCCCGAGTGAAGACAAGGATGATGACGGCCGTATGGCCCGCATGGCGAAGTTCATTGATGGCATCGTGACCGTGGACAAACAGGCTCCTGGCATCCGGGCCTTCGAACTTGTTGCACCTAAGCCGTTCAAGCCGGCAACCGTTGCGCGCGTGGATCGTTTCCGGATGCACGTGGAATGCACACCCGTCCCGGATGGACGGATGCGCATTGAAGCGATGACGATGGATGTGTCAGGTTCTGCGATGTTCCGGGCATTCGAGGCGTTCGAAATCCAGAGCATCAGCAATCTGGACGAAGTCGGCACGCCCGACTGAAGTCCTAGTTCGGATTATAGATGGCTTCAGCTTCGGAGGCCTGCATCTGGGCTTCCAGCCTATCGCTGTCTGCGAGCGCGATCGCGGACAGGACATCGCGGGTGAAGCCGGCAATGTCAAAGCGTTCGCCATCCGCCACATCATAGCCGCGCCGCACGATCACCACATCGAGCGACGGGATGATAACCATGTACTGGCCGCGATTGCCAAAGCCGGCGAACGTATCCGAAGGCACGCCGGCAGAGCGGTCCATCAGCCAGAAGCTCGCGCCATAGCCGAAGGAACCGGGATCGCTGCGATCCGGCTGCGCCGGGGCGGGCGTCGAAACAAAATTGACCCAGCCTGCTGGCAGGATGCGCTCTCCGGCCCACATGCCGTCCTGCAGGTAAAGCTGGCCAAGCCGGGCCATGTCACGCGCCGTCATCCAGACCTGCGACGAAGAGACGAAATCGCCGCCCCAGTCCGTTTCCAGCGTGGTATTGAGGGCGCCGATCTTCCACAGCAGGCCCTCATAGGGAAAGCGCCAGTATTTCTGGTCGTCATTCATCGTCTCACGCAGGCCACGCATCGCGGCGAGCGTGTCGTAATTGGCATATTTGAAGCGCTCACCCGGTGTTGTCTCAAGCGGGTTACCGAGCGCCGTATCCGTGACCTTGGCGCCGCCGAAATAAGTCCGGTCCGTGCGGCTGCCGGTGACACCGGAATCGAGACCGCTGGCCATCTGCAAGGCATTTCGGAGGGTGATGGCACGGCGCGGGTCGCCGCCCGCCGTCCAGTTGGACACAAGCGCCGGATAGTCGAGATCCATCATGCCCTGCTCAAGCGCTGCGCCGATAATCGTCGCCGTCAGGGATTTGGCGACCGACCAGGTGCGTTGCGGTGTGGCCGCATCGAGCCCACGGGCATAGCGTTCGGCAATAACCTGACCATGCTGGGCGATGACCACCGCACTGGTGCGCGTGCCCGCCCCGTAAGTATTTCCGTCGAAAGCAAAATTGACCGACGGCTCAAGCCTGAGCTTGTAGGCAGAAGAATCAACAAGCGTGACATCCGACCCGATTGCCGTGGACATGTCGCGCGCAAGGCGAGGAATCTCGCCGCTGAATTTCGGTAGCCAGTCTCCGGCATCCGGCTCGGCACCTATTGGCAGGAGCGAACAGCCAAAACCCGAACGCCAGACAGCGATACGCGGCGGTTCACCCTGCTGGTAGCGCACGGCCACGGTGCGGGACCGGTCGCTGATATTGGCTTCGGAGACGGACCGCATCGGGATGCGATAGTCTGTATATATACCGTCTAGCTCATTGTATTCGATTTCGGACCTGGACTGGCCGGCGGTGAAGGTGGCTGAGCATGTGAAGAGCGCCTTGTAGCCAGCTGCCAGCGCTTTCTGCATGACAGGCGTTTCGCCGCCCTCCTGGGCGTGGACCGTACCTGCGAAGAGGGCAGACGCCGCGAAGGCGGACAATAGAAGACGTCGCATAAATGAAGCTCCGTGCGGGAATGAGTGGGTGACACGTAGGAAGATAACTGTGTCCCACGATGAAAAGGCAGAAACATGGCAGTCAAAAGCGCGAGCTTTAAACCTATATGAACAGGCATGATCCGGCCTGACCTGCTTCTCTGCCCGACGCCCAAGGGCCTCTACTGCCCGCCCGGTGATTTTTATATCGATCCGGTGCGCGGCGCGGTCGAGCGGGCCGTTGTCACACATGGCCATGCCGACCATGCCCGCGCAGGCCATGGCGCGGTCCTCGCGACACCGGAAACCCTCGCCATCATGGCCTCGCGCTATGGTGAGGATTTTGCGGCATCGACGCAGGCCATTGAATATGGCGAGACCGTCGAGGTGAACGGCGTTACCGTGTGGATGTCCCCGGCGGGCCATGTGCTTGGCTCAGCCCAGGCCGTGGTCGAGTGGAAGGGCCTGCGCATGGTCTGTACCGGCGACTACAAGCGCCGCCGCGACCCGACCTGCCGCGCCTTCGAGCCTGTACCCGATACGCATGTCTTCATTTCAGAGGCGACGTTCGGCCTACCCGTGTTCAGGCATCCTGACGATGGCGGCGAAATCGCCAAGCTGCTTGCCAGCGTGCGGATGTTTCCGGATCGCGCGCATCTTGTCGGCGTCTATGCCCTCGGCAAGGCGCAACGTGTGATCAAGCTGATCCGCGAGGCGGGTTATCATGACACGCTCTATATTCATGGCGCGCTGGAGAAACTCTGCAAGCTGTATGAAGCCCATGGCGTCGAGCTCGGCAGCCTTGAGCTGGCGACGCTCGAAACGTCCGAACGCGGCGCGCAGGAGCGGTTTCGCGGCAAGATTGTCCTCGGCCCGCCATCCGCCTTTCGCGACAAGTGGGGCCGGCGTTTTCCCGACCCGGTGCAATGTTTCGCCAGCGGCTGGATGGGCGTGCGTCAGCGGGCCAAACAATCCGGTGTCGAACTGCCCCTGATTATCTCTGATCATGCTGACTGGGACGAGCTGACCGACACCATCCGCGAAGTGGACCCGGAAGAATTATGGATCACGCACGGCCGAGAGGACGCGCTGGTTCGCTGGGCCGAACTGGAAGGACGCAAGGCGCGGCCGCTGAGACTGGTCGGCTATGAAGACGAAAATCTCGACTAGTCACGACGTCTCAATATCTTGAAGCTGGCGCTCGAGCGGGCGACAGGGTCCCCATCGGCGAGCACAAGGCAATTGGTGAAGCAGAGCGATCCGCCGGTTTTCACGAAATGCGTATCGACTTCGAGCCAGCTGCCGATCTGGGCTGAGCTGATATAGTCGGTGTTGAGGCTCACCGTGACGAGGCCGGCAACATCGCGGCGCCCCTCTTCGCGCAGCGCTTCACCGATACTGAGGCCCATCGCATTGTCCGCGAGGGCCGCAATCAGCCCGCCATGGGCAAAGCCGCGCGAATTGCAGTGCGCCTGAGCAATCCGGACCCCCATGGCAACCTTGCGCGGCGCTCTTCGGGAGTAGAGCGGCTCCCATGGATCGGTGAATCCGGATGATTTGAAATGCGGCTCGAAACCGGGCGGCACACCCGTCTCTGTCAATGTCATGTCCATCGCCTATCTAATGTCTGATGCAGGCCTTTTCCGACCTTCTCGAACGCTTGATCCTGACGCCGTCGCGCAACGGCAAGATCACGCTTCTTGTAAATTATTTCACTAGTGAAGTAAATCCGTCGCGTGGCTGGGCGCTGGCTGTACTGGCTGGCGAGCTGGACCTGCCAGGCGTGAAATCCGGCATGATCCGAAAGCTGATCGAAAGCCGCACAGACCCTGAACTCTTTCGCCTGTCCTATGACTATGTCGGTGACCTGGCTGAGACTGTCAGCCTGATGTGGCCAGGCACACGCGGGGCCAACCGCGTTCCGCCGATTGATGAGGTGGTCGAAGCGCTGAGCGGTGCGACACGGCCTGAAAGCGAGCGGCTGGTTGAGGGCTGGCTTGACGCGCTGGAGCCGCGTGGACGCTGGGCGCTGCTGAAGATGGCAACCGGCGGCTTGCGGATCGGCGTGTCCGCGCGGCTGACCAAACTGGCGCTGGCCGAGATGGGCGGGGTTGAACCGGCCGAGATCGAGGGGATCTGGCATGGTCTGGCACCGCCTTATGAGAGCCTGTTTGACTGGCTGGAAGGCAAATCAGCAAAACCGGCTCCGGATATAACAGCGCCCTTCCGGCCCGTTATGCTGGCCCATCCTCTGGTGACCAAGGACAAGCGCGACGATCCCGATGCTATTGACCCGGGCATGATCGACCCGAACATCTTTGCGGCCGAATGGAAGTATGATGGCATCCGCATTCAGGCCGTCAGCGAAGCCGGCAAGCGGCGCATCTACACGCGCACTGGTGATGATATCTCGCACACTTTCCCGGATGTGCTGGCCGGCATGGCGTTTGACGCGGCCATTGACGGCGAATTGCTGGTCCGCGCGCCGGATGGCGGCGTCGCGCCGTTCAATGCCCTTCAGCAGCGCCTGAACCGCAAGACTGTCAGCAAGAAGCAGATGGACACGCATCCAGCTTTCATCCGCGCCTATGACATACTCGTCGAGGGCGGCGAAGACCTGCGCGCCCTGCCCTTCTCTATGCGGCGCAAGCGGCTGGAAGCTTTTGTGACCGGTCTCAGTACCGACCGGGTGGACCTCTCGCCGCTCGTGCCGGTCACAACACTCGAGGCGCTGGAAAATTCGAGGAATAATCCGCCCGCGCCCGAGATTGAGGGCGTGATGCTAAAGCGCTGGGACAGTGTCTACCAGGCGGGCCGGCCAACCGGGCCCTGGTATAAATGGAAACGCGATCCATTCCTCGTCGATGCCGTCCTGCTCTATGCGCAGCGCGGGCATGGGCGACGATCAAGCTTTTATTCGGACTTCACCTTCGGCGTGTGGCGCGCTGGTGAGAATGGCGACGAGCTGACACCGGTGGGCAAGGCCTATTTCGGCTTCACCGACGAGGAATTGAAACAGCTCGACAAGTTCGTCCGCGACAACGCAATTGACCGCTTCGGTCCGGTCCGCGCTGTCACAGCAAACGAGGACAAGGGCCTGGTGCTGGAAGTCGCCTTCGAGGGGCTGCAGCGCTCACCAAGGCACAAATCCGGCCTCGCCATGCGGTTTCCGCGCATCAACCGCATCCGCTGGGACAAGCCAGCTGGCGAAGCTGACAGGATCGACGCCCTGGAAAAACTCCTGCCGCCCGATCCGCTCGCGAAAAGCTGATCCGGTTGCACTGGCAACACGTACCGGTCTCTGTCACATATTGTCCGGGAAGAAAGGGCGCTGATGAAAAACCAGAACGGATACCTGCTGCTTGTCATCGGCTTGCTTCAGTGCGCTGCGCCGCTCCTGCCCGTGCTCGGTGTCGGGCGAAGCGTTGGCAGCCGCGCAACTGGCGAAGGCATTCCGCCGGAGCTGCCGCTGGGTATCTTCTTCTCGATCTGGAGCGTCATTTTCGCGCTCTATATCGGTTTCGCCCTGTTCGCCTTGCTCAAGGGTGCCTATCTCGAACGCCGCCTTGGTCCGCCGCTCATGCTGGCCGGGGCAGGCAATGTCGTCTGGATGCTGAGCGCTCAGCTCATCGGGAATGAATGGCTGAACTTCATCCTGCTCCTGCCAATCCTCATCTATAGCTGGGAAAGCTCATTCCGGCTGCACAGGATGGGCGGTTGGGACGGCACGCTACGCCGCTTCGTCGCCGGTGCGCTGAGCGGCCTGTTCTCGGGATGGCTGACGGTTGCGGTGTCGATCTCTTTGCCCAGATTGCTGCGGTCGATGCGCGGCCTGGAAGCGACTGATCAGGTCTGGGTGTCATTGCTGGAAGTTCTTTTGCCTGCCGCTATTCTCGCATGGATTTACGCCCGCCAGGTCAGCCGGGGCAGCTGGTTCTACGTCGCGCTGGCCTGGGGGCTGATTGGCATTGCGGCGAATAACTTGCTACGCACGGGCACCGAAGCGCTTGCCTTCGTGACCCTCGCCGCAGGCGCTTACATCATCTACCGTCGGATTGCGGACGGCGCTCGGCCAGCCTTCGAATGACGCTCAGCCTGTGCGACCAGCCGAAGCGACCATTTCGTTCAGGCTGTCAACCAAGGCCGGCGAGACCGCGCCCGTCGGCTCAAGCCCGCTATCGGTCTGGTAGGCTTGTATCGCCGACACAGTTCCTGACCCCATGATACCGTCCGCCGGGCCCGGCTCGTAACCAAGGGCGGCCAGGACAGTCTGGATCGCCGAAACCTGGGCCTGGGAAGTCGCCTGCCATGGCTGGGCCGAAAAGCGTCCGTTCGGGGCTGCTGCAGGTTCCGCTGCGGTCCAGCTCGCGGCGCGGCGCTGCGCCTGCTGGGCCACCTCCAGCGAGAGGTTTGTACGAAGTTCAGTGACCTTTTCAGGCGCGCCGTCATCGCCCTGACGGGCAGCAACTTCATACCAGTAAAGCGCCTCTGACTGGCTCGGCGAGATACCGAGACCGGCCTCATAGAGAACCGCCAGGTTATACTGGCTGTCGGTCAGGCCATAATCGGCTGCCTTGCGGAACCATTCAGCAGCCGCGGCATAGCTTTGCGGGCCACCTTCGCCTTCTGCATAGTAAACCGCAAGATCATGCATCGCCTTGACGTTGCCACCCTGCGCAGCGCTTTCGGTCAGCTGCCGGGCCGCTTCCAGATCACGCGGGACACCAAGCCCACGCTCATGAAGCTTGGCGAGACGGTACTGGGCGGCAGGCTGACCCTGATCGGCTGCCTTGCGGACCAGCGAAGGGCCACTTGTGTAATCACCGGCATCGAGACGTTTTTCACCGAGGATGAGTTGAGCAACAGGGTCGCCATTCGCCGCAGCTGTCTCGGTGGTCGGAGTTTGCGGAATTTGAGGCAGGTTGGCGAAATTCGGTGCAGGCGGCGCAGCTGGCGGGGCTTCGACTTCAGCCGCATCCGGGGTCGCTGTCAGGTCTGAAACGGCGTCGAACAGTTGCTCCTCGATCTCGGCTGCTTCGCTTTCGCTCAGGACAGGCGCAAATTCATCTGCGCCCAACGGTTCGATCGGGGCGTCTGCTTCAGGCGTTTCCCCGGTGGCCGGCACATCTGTCTCAGGCACGCTATTGATCGGCGCAGGATTGATCACCTCAAGGGAACTTGTCTGGACGACCGGTTGCTCCGGGTCATCCTGCAGGCCGCGCAGGGTAATCATCGTCCCGGCTGCAGCGGTCGCCAATGCGATGACGGAAACAGCTGCGACGAGTGGCAGTTTGTTGGATTTACGCGTTTTTGGCCCGGCCAGCGATGCTGCTCCGCGATGACCCGAGGCGGCCGTCGCATTCATTGCAGCCTGCCTGGCGCGGCTGAGATAGTCTGCAGGCTCGGTATCGTCTTCCAGCGGAACTTCGAATTCAGCTTCACCGCTGGCTTCCGCTTCACCTGGGGCGTCATCAAACGCCGCCATATCGCCATCGACATCATCTTCAGGCGCAAGCTCGCTGGATGCCGCAGCCGGGTCATCGTCACCGAATATGTCGCTGTCGCGCGTTTCGTCGCGGCCATCATCCCAGTCGACCAGGGCAGAGAGCGGATCGTTCTCGTCATCGGCTGCCGGCTCTTCGAGCAGGTCAGTCTCATATTCAAAGGAGTCGTCGGCTTGTGCCTCAACAACAGGTTCGTCGTCGAGGTCCGACAGCTCCGGCAGGCCGGCTTCGAAATCATCATCGTCGGCTGACAGCAACGAGGCAGCTTCTTCTTCATCGTCAGCGAATGTCAGGTTCTCGAAGTCGTCGGCGGGCTCTTCGTGATCAGTTTCTGCGGAGAAGTCCGGACCAAAATCCTCGTCTTCATCCGTCAGGAAGCTGAGGCCGGACGCTTGGCTGGGCTCATCGCGAATATCCTCGATCTCTGCCGCATCAAAATGCGGGGGCTCGTGACGCTCGGGCTCGGCATGCGGCGGTGATGTGAAGTCTTCGAGGGATTCAAGCCGGGTTGCGAGCGAAGCGATGGCTCGCTGCACCGGTGATAGCGCAGATGTCGACTGGCGCTGCATCTCTTCAATACGGTTCGAGACGCCGGTGAGGGCATCAGACAGACGCAGATTCTGCTGTTTGCGCTGGGCGTCGAGATTATCTCTCAACTCAGCGAAAGAGCGTTCCTGACGGGCCTGCAGGCGCTGCGCGACATTCGCCACCTGTTCGCCAACCTGTTCGATCGCCGAGGCGCTGCGCTTCTCGCTGTCTTCCACACGGGAGTCGAACTGGTCGGCCAGCGACTTCATCTGTGAGGTGATGCGGTCTATCACCTCGTCATTTTGCGCGCCGAATTGCTCAAAGCGCTCAGAAACCTCATTGGACAGGGCTGTGACATCCTCACGAACGGCTGACACCGCTTCGCTCATGTCGACGGCTTCAACATCGCGCAGGCGCTTGTCGAAACTTGAGGAGATACGGCCGACCTGTTCGGTCATGCTTTCGAGCGCCCGGCTGGAGCGTTCCTCACCAGTCGAGACCCGCGACTTCAGCGTATCAATCGACTCTTCAATGGCTTTGAGGGCGTCAGGTGACGCGCCGGCTGCGGCGGCCTGTTCGATCTCACGCGCAAGGTCGCTGCGTGTCGCCTCGATCGAGCTGCGCAGGTCATTGGCAAGGCCGTCAAAGCGCGACTCGAATTGCGCCCGCAATTCCTCTGCTGCTTCAGGCGACGCCTTCTTCGCGATTTCCTCGATCCGCTGGTCGAGGCTTTCAAATGTCTGTTCGAGGCCGGAGAGTGCGGCATTGGTTGTTGTCTCGGCGAGGTGCAGGCGCTCCTGCATCCGCGTCATGACCGATTCTATAGAGGTCAGTGCGCCAGCGACATCGCCTTCGACCGCGTCGATCCGCTGATTGTAATTGTCGATACGCGACAGCTTTGACGAGACGTTCGTCTCAAGTTCAGAGAAGCGTTCGGACAGGTGTTTCGCAGTGCCCTCAGCGCGCAGTTCGGCCTGCTCGACTTTCTTCTCGACGCGCTGGGCGGCGTCGCTCAACGTCGTGTCGATGGAGCGTTCCATGCCTGCGACCCGGTCACCGAGGTCTTCAAGGCCAGTCTCGACGCGGCCGCGAACCGCTGCGGTGTCATCTTTCTGGCGATTGCTCTCTTCATATATATGCGACGCGAGCTTGCCGAGCGCCTGCTCGAGCGATTTGAGGGCTTCGAGATTGCGGGCACCGCTCTCGTCATCCTCGAGTGCAGCGACCTTGCCCTGCAGCGCTTCATGTGTCGCGCGCAGGTCTTCAAGGGTCACCTTGACGTCTTCAGCAACGTCATTTGTCTTGGAATCTGTACGGTTGAGGCGCGTGACGAGACCGACAATGGACTGATCAATCCCGGTCAGCGCGAGCGTGGACCGCGCCTCGACGGCTTCCAGCCGTGCAATCAGCTTGTCGAATGTGCCGCTCGCCGGGGACGACGTTTCTGGTCCGGCATCGTAGCGATTATCAACTGGGCGCGGATAGCGCGGCGAACGCAGGTCACGCACCGACGGTGCATCATCCTGTGTTTCTTCCAGCAGCATACGGTTAATATATTCGCCGATGGTCAGCCCTTCTTCGCGGGCAGCTTCTCGCGCAGCTTCACGGGCTCTCTGGTCGATACCCTTGACGCTCCAGGGTCCATGATTTGTCATACGCGAACTCCATACATTCCAGGCAGCCGCTATGCGCGAAGGCGAGCCCCAAGCCACCGAATCCTCTCATGGATGCAGAGCTTCGTATTAAGGCAGGGTTAAAAAGGTAAACGTGGGCAGCTGATTTGTTCAGGAACTGCAAATAACTCGTCAATCCACATTACTTTTACGCAAACGGAAGGATGACGTTGACGTTCGCGTAAAGCGATTTTATGAACGTGCTTATGCCAGATACAGCTTCCCTTTCTATCGCCGAGAGCCGGACATATTCGATCTCGGAACTCGCCCGCGAATTCGGCATCACGCCGCGCGCCCTCCGTTTCTATGAAGACAAGGACATGCTCCACCCCGCCAGGGATGGCATGACCCGCGTCTATTCGCATCGTGATCGCGCCCGCGTGACGATCATCGTGCGGATGAAACGCCTCGGCCTGCCGCTTGCCGATATCCGCGAAATTCTCGACCTTTACGGACTGGGCGACAATGAACGTGCCCAGAAACGCAAGACGCTCGAGAAATTCCGCAACCAGGTCAAGGAATTCGAAAACCAGCGCGAAGACATTGAGATGGCGCTGGTCGAACTCCACAAAGGTATCGCCTGGCTTGAGGATAACCTCTCCCAGATCGGGCCATCCGATGATCATGCCGAGAGTGTAGCCGCCTATGATGCGGTTGCCCGCAAGCAACTCGACAACGCCTGAGCATTTCTCCCAGAACTTCAAGGCTGACATGCGCGCGTTTCCCCTGCTAAGGGAAACGCCGCAAAATTCAATTCAAGGAACACCTAATGCCGCGCTATGATGCTCCCGTCCGCGACATGCAATTCATTTTCCATGACGTGCTGTCGTTGCAGAACTATTCCAATCTCGATGGCTTCTCGGATGCGACGCCGGACATCATTGACCAGATCCTCGAAGAAGGCGGCAAGTTTGCCCGCGACGTTCTGTTTCCGCTGAACCGGGTTGGCGACGAGCAGGGCTGCACGCGCAGTGAAGATGCATCGGTCAAGACGCCGGACGGCTTTCCGGACGCTTATGCGCAATTTGTCGATAATGGCTGGCCCCTCCTGTCCAAACGCGAAGCGCATGGCGGCCAGGGTCTGCCGCACCTGCTGGCGATCGCGCTGAGTGAAATGGTGTCCTCCGCCAACATGGCATTCGGCATGTATCCCGGCCTGACATCAGGCGCCTATGAGGCCCTTATGGCTGGCGGTTCGGAAGAGCAAAAAGCCAAGTACGGACCAAGAATGGCGTCTGGCGAGTGGGCTGGAACGATGAACCTCACCGAGCCGCAGTGCGGTACGGATCTCGGCCTGATCAAGACAAAGGCCGTGCCCCAGGCTGACGGTTCCTACAAGATTTCCGGCCAGAAAATCTGGATATCCGGCGGCGAGCAGGACCTCACGGAAAACATTGTTCACCTGGTTCTCGCCCGGATAGAAGGCGCCCCTGAAGGCATCAAGGGCATCTCGCTCTTTGTTGTCCCGAAATACATGGTTGGCGAAGATGGCAGCCTCGGCGACCGCAATGCAGTATCGTGCGGCGGGCTTGAAGAAAAAATGGGCATCCACGGAAATGCCACCTGCGTCATGAATTATGACGAAGCGACGGGCTGGCTCGTCGGAGATGAGCATAAAGGCATGCGCACCATGTTCGTCATGATGAACGAAGCGCGCCTCGGCGTCGGCCTGCAAGGGCTCAGCCAGGCCGAGGTGGCCTATCAGAATGCCGTCGATTTCGCCCGTGATCGCCTACAGGGCCGCGCCCTCAGCGGCCCGAAGGCTCCGGAGAAACCAGCTGATCCGATCATCGTGCACCCGGATGTGCGCCGCATGCTGCTCGATTCCAAAGCCTTCATTGAAGGCGGGCGCATGTTCACCTACTGGACGGCCCTCCATGGCGACCTGCTGCACAAGTCCCCAGATGAAAAGGTCCGCGAGAAAGCTGATGATTACATGGCGCTGATGACGCCAGTGATCAAAGCTTTCCTGACAGATCGCGGCCTCAAGGCATGTAATGACGCCCTGCAATTGCACGGCGGATCTGGCTTCACCCGCGAATGGGGCATGGAACAGTTCGTTCGCGATGTCCGCATCACACTGATCTATGAAGGCACGAACGGCATTCAGGCGCTCGACCTGGTTGGGCGGAAACTAGCGGCAAAAGGCGGCCGTGCGATTTTCACTTTCTTTGCCGAGATGGACGATTTCATCGGCGAGAATGAAGGCAATGCCGACATGAAGCCATTCGTGGACGGCTTGCGGGATGCGAAGGCGCAGCTGCAGGACGGCACGACCTGGCTGATGCAGAACGGGATGAGCGATTTCAATAATGCCGGCGCGGCCTCGACCGATTATCTGCACCTGTTTGGCCTGACGGCGCTCGGCTATATGTGGGCGAAAATGGCCAAAGTCTCACTCGAAAAACGCGGCACAGACCCGTACTATGACGACAAGCTACTTACAGCGCGCTATTATGTCAGCCGCATCCTGCCGGAAACCGGCTCGCATCTGGCAAAGCTGAAGACTGGCGCAGAACCGCTTATGGCCTTGGCCGCCGAGCGCTTCTAGGGCAGTTGAATTCAAGCGTTCCGACCAAGTCTCGAAACGCTTTTGACACACTGCAACATGACGTTGCGTGAGGACTCGCGCCAGATGCGCGTGGACTTTATATGTTGACGTGAACGTAAACGACAACCTGTCGTTCAGTCACGAGAAAAGGGAGATGGTTAGCATGCAGGACGTCCTCAACGTACCTCCGGCAAATTGGCGGCAGGATGAGGAGATTTCGATCTTCTCTGACGCCGTTGGACAGTTTTTCGAGCGCGAATGTGCACCCCATGTGGAAGAGTGGCGCAAGCAGGGCTACGTCCCGCGCGAAATGTGGAAAAAAGCTGGTGAAGCGGGCATTCTCTGCGCCTCCATGCCTGAAGAATATGGCGGTGCAGGCGGAGACTTCCGCCACGAGGCCGTGATCATTGAACAGATGGGGTGGCAAGGCATCGACGGCTTCGGCATCTCACTGCACAATGGCATTATCGCGCCTTATATCGAGGCCTTTGGCTCTGAAGAGCAGAAGAAGAAATGGCTGCCGAAACTGGCCAGCGGCGATCTTGTCACAGCCATCGCAATGACCGAGCCGGGCACAGGCTCTGACCTCCAGGGCGTCAAGACGACCGCCAAGAAAGATGGCAATCACTATGTCATCAACGGGTCGAAGACCTTCATTTCCAATGGCCAGACCGCCAACCTCATCGTTGTCGTTGCAAAGACTGACCCGACGCAGGGCGCCAAGGGCATTTCGCTGATCGTGGTCGAAACCGATGAGGTCGAAAGCGGCTTCGAGCGCGGCCGCAACCTCGAGAAGATCGGCCAGAAGGCTGCCGACACGTCCGAACTGTTCTTCAATGATGTCCGCGTGCCGACTTCAAACCTGCTCGGCCCGGAAGAAGGTCAGGGCTTTGTCCAGCTGATGCAGAAGCTCTCGCAGGAGCGCCACATCATTGGCCTGCAGGGTGTTGCCATGATCGAGCGCGCCATCAAGGAAACCACCGCCTATGTCAAGCAACGCAAGGCGTTCGGCAAGACGATCTGGGATTTCCAGAACACGCAGTTCAAGCTCGCCGAATGCAAGACAGAAGCGACGGTCGCCAAGGTCTTCGCAGACCATTGCACGCAGCTCCTCGTTGAAGGCAAACTCGATGCGGCGACGGCCTCCATGTCGAAATACTGGATCAGCGACCTGCAGTGCAAGATCATCGACGAGTGCCTGCAGCTGCACGGCGGCTACGGCTATATGGACGAATACCCGATCGGCCAGATGTATACCGATGCCCGCGTCCAGCGCATCTATGGCGGCGCAAACGAAGTCATGAAGATGTTGATTGCCCGCACCCTATAGAATTCAAGAATCCCCGAGAAGGAGCCCCCACAATGACTGAAGCTTATATCTACGACGCCGTGCGCACCCCGCGCGGCAAAGGCAAGGCGAGTGGATCCCTGCATGAAATCACCGCGCTGTCGCTTGCGACGCAGGCGCTGCAGGCCGTGCGCGAACGCAACGACCTCGACACCAAATATGTCGATGACGTTGTCCTCGGCTGCGTCTCGCCGGTTGGCGAACAGGGCGCGGACATTGCCCGCATTGCGGTCCTGAACGCCGATTATGCCGAGACGACCGCTGGTGTGCAGGTCGACCGGTTCTGCGCCTCCGGCCTCGAAGCCTGCAACATGGCCGCGGCGAAGGTGATGACCGGCGAAGCTGACATGGCCATTGGCGGCGGTATTGAAAGCATGTCGCGCGTACCAATGGGCGCAGCTGGCGGCGCCTGGTCAACGGACCCGAAAGTCGCGATGAAAACCTATTTTGCCCCACAGGGCATCGGCGCGGACACAATCGCGACAAAATGGGGTTTTTCACGCGATGATGTCGACGCCTACGCTGTCGAGAGCCAGCAACGCGCAGCAAAAGCGTGGGAAGAAGGCCGGTTCAAAAAGTCCATCGTCCCGGTCAAAGACCAGATGGGCGGCATCATCCTGGACCATGACGAGCATATGCGTCCTGACGCCTCAATGCAGTCGCTCGCCTCGCTCAACCCGTCCTTTGCGGGCATGGGCAGCATGGGCTTCGATGAGGTCATCAAACAGCGCTATCCTGAACTGGAAGGCATTGACCATGTCCACCACGCCGGCAATTCCTCCGGCATTGTCGACGGTGCGTCCGCTGTGCTCTTCGGCTCGAAGGAAATGGGCGAGCGACTTGGCCTCAAGCCACGTGCTCGCGTCAAATCCATGGCCTCCATCGGATCGGAGCCAGGGATCATGCTGACAGGTCCGACGGCTGTCACGCGCAAGGCTCTGATGAAAGCCGGCATGGATGTAGGCGATATCGACCTTTACGAGCTGAACGAGGCGTTCGCGTCTGTGCCGATGCTCATGATGCACCTGCTCGGCATTCCGCACGACAAGATGAACGTGAATGGCGGCGCGATTGCGTTTGGTCATCCGCTGGGCGCGACCGGCGGCATGCTGCTCGGCACCATGGTCGACGAGCTTGAGCGCTCCGACAAGGAAACCGCGCTCGTAACCCTTTGCGTCGGTGCCGGCATGGGAACGGCGACGATCATCGAGCGGGTCTGATGACGCAAGGCAAGTCCGACGACAGTAATTTCCAGAAGGGCCTGCCGGTCGGTATTGCCATCGGGGTCGCCATTGGCGCCGCCCTCGGTGCTGCAGCCGGCAATATGGGCCTTCTGGGTGCCGGACTTGCCATCGGGATTGCACTGGCTCCGGTCTTCGGAGCTGCAATGAACAAGAAAGACCAAGACGCGGCCGGCAAGCCCGACGCGTCCGAAGAGGACGAAAAGTAATGGAACTGGAAACTTTCAAATTTGACATCGACAGCGATGGCATTGCGCACGCTGTTTACGACGTACCTGGTCGCAGCATGAATACGCTGACCGGTGTGGCCGTTTCTGAAATCATCAAGATCGCCAAGGAAGTGGCGAGCAATGACAAGATCACGGGTCTCGTTCTCTCATCCGGCAAGCCATCGGGCTTCTGCGCCGGGGCTGACCTTGGTGAAATGGGTGATCGCGCGGGCGCGTCCGACGACAGCGGCATGAGCGAGGACGACAAGATCAAGGCGCGCTTTGAAGGCGGCTTCTCACTCAACAAAACGCTTCGCGAGCTGGAAACCTGCGGCAAGCCGGTGGCCTGCGCGCTCAACGGCCTCGCCCTCGGCGGCGGCCTCGAAGTGGCGCTGGCCTGTCATTACCGTGTCGCGGCAAACGACAATCCGAAACAGCAATTCGGTCTTCCGGAAGCGAAGATCGGCCTCCTGCCAGGTGCGGGTGGCACGCAACGCCTGCCCCGCCTCGTTGGCGTACAGGCTGCCCTGCCCCTGATCCTGCAAGGCGAAAGCTTTGATGGCGAAAAAGGCAAGGCGATGGGCGTCATCAACGAACTCGCACCGGGCGCCGAGGTTGTTGCTAAAGCCAAGGCCTGGGTGAAAGCCAATCCCACAGCCAAGGCCCCATGGGACGAAAAAGGCTACAAGGTTCCGGGCGGCGTGCCGCACAAGAGCCCCGGCGCTGGCCAGGTCGCGACCATGGCAAACATGATGCTGGCCTCGAAAACCTACGGCAACTATCCGGCCCAGAAGAACATCCTGTCCTGCATCTATGAAGGCATCCAGGTGCCGATCGATGCCGGACTGCGTATCGAGACGCGCTACTTCCTGAACACGCAGGCGCGCCCCGAAGCCAAGGCGATGATCCGCTCGCTCTTCCTGTCGACGCAGGCCCTCTCGAAAGGCGGCAACCGCCCGGAAGGGTTTCCGAAGAAGGAGTTCAAGAAGATCGCCGTTGTCGGCGCGGGCCTGATGGGCGCCGGCATTGCCTACGTCCAGGCCAAGGCCGGCATCCCGACGGTTCTCGTCGATATCTCGAAAGAGAATGCCGAAAAGGGCAAGGACTATTCCCGCAAGATCGTCGAGAAAGACATCTCGCGCGGCAAGACCACGCAAGAGAAAGGTGACAAGCTGCTCTCCCTGATCACGCCGAGCGACAATTATGATGATGTCAAAGGCGCAGACCTCGTGATTGAGGCGGTCTTTGAGAATGAAGAGCTGAAAGCCAAGATCACCGAGCAGGCTGAAGCCGTGCTCGCCGATGATGCAGTGATGGGGTCAAACACCTCGACCCTGCCCATCACCGGCCTTGCGAAGGCATCCAAACGCCCGGCCAATTTCATCGGCATCCACTTCTTCTCCCCGGTAGAGCGGATGGGCCTCGTTGAGATCATCCGCGGCGATGAGACCTCTGAGGAGACGCTCGCCAAGACGGTCGACTATGTCCTCGCCATCCGCAAGACGCCGATTGTCGTCAATGATTTCCGCGGCTTCTACACCTCGCGCTGCTTCGGCACCTATACGCGCGAAGGCATGGAAATGCTGTCTGAAGGCATCAAGCCGGCGATCATCGAGAATGTGGGTCGTCAGGCCGGTATGCCGATGGGCGCACTGGAAGTGTCTGACTCGGTTGGCCTCGACACAGCCCTGAAGATTGGCCGCGAATCGGCCAAGGCGATGGGCCTCGACAGCCAGACAGATGATCGCACGAACTTCCTGGCCTGGCTGGTCGAAGACCAGGGCCGTGTTGGCCGCAAGGCTGGCAAGGGGTTCTACGACTACAATGAAAAAGGCCGTCGTGAGCGCCTCTGGCCGGACCTGAACAAGCAGCTCGAAATCAAGGTGGACGAATGCCCGCCTGAGCTGAAACAGGAGCTGACCAACCGCTTCCTCGTGCGTCAGGCGATTGAAGTTGCGCGCTGCTTCGAGGAAGGCGTCATCACCGATGCGCGCGATGCGGACATCGGGTCAATCCTGGCTTGGGGCTTTGCGCCATATACCGGCGGTTGCTGCTCTTATGTCGACCTGATCTGGGGCATCGGCCCGTTTGTGGAAGAAGCTGACCGGCTAGCCAAGAAGTATGGTGAGCGGTTTGAGCCGCCTCAACTCCTGCGTGATATGGCCGCCAAGGGTGAGGGCTTCTATGATCGCTTCCCTCCGGCTGGCACAGCAACGAAAGCTGCCGCCTGATATCTACGGAAATTTTTGGAAACACATCGAAAAACCGGGGCCTCGTGTCCCGGTTTTTTTATGCCGAAAAGCCGGCATGCACAATTTTAGGGCTAATTGATCCGCTAACTGCTTTTTTTCGCGCGAAAGGCGAGCTGTTGATTTCTGTTCGCGCAACAAGGGATTATGTTGTTTTTATTGTATTTTATGAGAATACTTTAGAGTAAAAACCGTTGAAGCCTGCATGTTGGGCCGTGACCTGACTGTCTTTAGGCAGTTGGCATGAACGCATTCATCCTGATCGTATTGCTCCAGATGTATTGAGGGGCGCATTGAATCGTCCCCGCAAAGACACGCAAGCAGGATGGGGCATGGCAAGACCGAGTGGAATCCGCAATCCAGGATACGAAGAAAAACGAGACGCATTCCTCGACACACTTACGAAATTTGTGATGGAGCAGGGCGTGCGGCTTCCGTCATTGCGACAACTCGCAATCGCGGCCGAAACGTCCGAACCTACACTCAAGCACTATTTCGAAGACAGGACCGGGGTGATCATCGCCATCATCGAGCGGATGGGGACCATGTCGGACACACTGCGAGACCGCCTCAGCGCACCGGCCGAGAATATTGAAATCGCGCTGTCGGAATATGGCCGCATTGCCAGCCGGTTAAGTAGCGATGCCGGATATATGAACAGCCACATCTTCGCGATCCGCGAAGGCATGGTCGAAGAAAGCATATTCGAAGCGTACAACCGCGTACTGGTGGAACCGGCGATCTCGTCGATTGCCCAACGGCTCGTGAAGTCAAAAGGCGGTCCGGTCAATTATTCAACCGCGCGCGTTGCAGCCGACATGCTGATGTCCTGCGCCATGATGATGGCGCTTCGCCGGGTCGTCGTGGAGGCCGATACGCCTCAAACAGGGCTCGACCGCGAATACCAATTGATGATCAACTGGATCACGCAAGGGCTAATCGCCGACCCTGACGGCACGTCCAAAGCCGCCGCATAAGCTGTCGCTAGAATCCGGATAGCAAAAGGCCGCACCCTTTTTTGAGTGCGGCCTTTCCTGATTGGCTCTTCAGCCTGCCTCTTAGCTGGACGTGACCGGGTTAAGAATCACTTCAACCCGGCGATTGGCAGCGCGTCCTGCCTGGGTGTCATTACTCGCTACAGGCTGGGTTTCACCCATGCCGTAGGACCGGATACGGACTGTTTGAACGCCTTGGCCGCTCAGATAATTGGCGACCGAATTGGCGCGGCGCTCTGAAAGCTGCTGGTTGTAATCGTCCGGACCATCTGAAGATGCATGGCCGACGATATCGACAGCGGTCGACGGATAATCGACGAGTGTCGCGGCAACTTCATTCAGCGGGCCATAGAATTCCGGCTTGAGCTGGGCGCTATCTACAGAGAAGGTCACGCTGGACGGCATGGTCAGCGCAATCTGGTCGCCCTGACGCTCCACCTGAATGTCCGTGCCTTGCGTGCGGCGGCGAAGCTCTGCTTCCTGACGGTCCATATATGTACCAGCGGCTGCACCAGCAAGCGCGCCTACGGCAGCGCCAATAGCAGCATTACGCTTGTCGTCACCGCCAGCCAGAGTGCCGAGACCGGCGCCAACGATCGCACCGCCACCTGTGCCATAAGCCTGGTTGGTCGAAAGACCACCCTCACAGGCTGCCAAAGTCATCGCTGCAGCTGCAGCACCTAGAACTAGCTTGTTCATTCGGGAATACTCCTCGTTCAATTCCGTCCCACGTTTTTGGGGATCGACTCTCAGAACGGTCGCGGCGTGTCATCGTTCCAAGGCATTTTCGTGACCAAAAGGGATGCTATAGCTAATTTCATGTGCGGACGCTTCTTCAGACACGGTGTAAGCTGGGCCGATTATCGCGCCTGGCTGGATCTCATCCCGCCGGAGGATACCGATCCGCCTGAGCCAACCTATAATGCGGCACCCGGCTCGTATCAGCCTATAATCCGCATCGGTCACAGGGGGCATGCAGAGCTCGCCCCGGCCCTGTGGGGCCTTGTTCCGTCCTGGTGGCGAAAGCCGTTGAAGGAAAAGACATTCACGACATTCAATGCAAAGTCGGAAACAATTGCGGAGAAACCCGTATTCCGGGGGGCCTTCCGGCATCACCGCTGCCTGGTGCCAGTAAGCGGATACTATGAGTGGACGGGCCGTGCCGGCGCCAAGACTCCATTCGCGATCAGCCTGCGCAATCGCCGGCATTTCTGTTTTGCCGGACTTTATGATGTGGCGCTGATTGACGGGTCTGAGCTGCACAGTTTCACAGTGCTGACAACGACGCCGAATGATGCGTTGGCCGGCCTGCATCATCGCATGCCGGTGATCCTGCACCCCTCAGACTACGGACGTTGGCTCGACACCGATAATCGCAAGGTCGACGATCTATACGCGCCATTCCCGGCGGAAGACACGCATGCCTGGCCCGTCAGCACAGCTGTAGGGAATGTCAGAAATAATGATCCATCGCTTGTAGACGAAGCTTTAAGCCCCTAGCCCAAATATAGTCGGGTACAAGTCAGGGTTATATTCATGCGTCTCATCTTCGTTGCATTCGTCACAGTGCTTGCCATCGCCGCCTGTGCTGCCTGAAGTCAATCATCTTCTATGTCGAACCCGGCATAGGCTGACGCGACCATGTCTGCGATCTCTTCGCAGGCGCGGCGCGCTTCCGGCACGACAGCAGTGAACGCCGTGAAGCCATGCGCCAGGCTGTCATAACATTTATAGGTCACATCGACGTCTGATCGCCTCAGCAACTCGGCATAGGCCGCGCCATCATCCATCAGTGGATCGAAGCCCGCCGTCGCAATGATCGCCTGTGGAAGGCCTTCGAGGCGCGTCTCGACCGCTGGCGACAGACGGACATCGCTCCGGTTCTGTCCCTCCGGCAGATATTGCTCCATGAACCAGCGCATCGTATCGGCCGACAGAGGATAAGTTTCGCCATAGGCCTTGTAGGAGGGAAACTCCTCTGACAGCTCGGTCGCCGGGTAGATGAGCAATTGCAGGAGCGGCAGCGGTTTACGCTCTCGCATCATTTCCTGTGTGACGATGGCCGCGAAATTGCCCCCCATGCTGTCGCCGCCAACGGTTGCAGCGCCCGCAGGTGCCCCATGCTTGCCGGCATTGCGCAAGGCCCACTCATAAGCGTCGATACAGTCATTCAGACCGGCCGGGAATTTGTGCTCAGGTGCCAGGCGATAATCGACGGACAGGACCGGGCATCGCGCACGATCGGCCAGCATGGTGCAGAACACATGGCAAGTCTCCAGGTCGCCAATCACGCCGCCGCCGAAATGGTAATATACCATCATCGGGGCTTTCGGATCCTGATTGTCCGGGCGATAGATCCGCACCGGGATCTTGTGACGCCCACTGGACGGGATTTCGGTATCGCTCCAGGCCACCCCGGCAACCGGCTCATCTGCAAACATGGCGAGACCGGCTGCCGATGCCGCACGCCCATCGGCGGCGGGCATGGACGACATGGGCGGCTGGCTCTTCGCGCCATGGGCAAGGAACTGGAAGCGCGGATCCAGTGTGCGGCCGTTGATCTCAACAGGCTGCCCGCCCGCCAGCTTGACCAGCAGATTGCCAGGCAGTTTCAACAACAATTTTGCGATTTTTACCTGCAGACTCATCGGGGCCTCCGGTTTTCTATTTCCGTGAAACGATCGCCATCGCGCCTTCCAGCAAGAGCGTGGTGGCAAAACGTGTTGCGCCGTCAACATCAACGGGCCGGCGTTCGAGCATATGGTCACCGAGGTCGCGCGCAATCCCTATCGCAGCGGCAGTGAGATATTCAGAATCGCCGAGCGACATTTCCGCGATCCGGGCGACGTCTTCAAGGTCGGTGCGGATCTCGTCGAAAATGGCATGCATTTCCGGCGTATCGACGCGAACGCCAATCAGCGCCATATGCGGCGCGCCGCTGCGGATCGCCTCTTCATTGGCCGCCTTGAGGAACGCGAAATAGGCGCCGTATGCCGCCTCGATATAGTCCTCGAAATTCGTGGCCTTTTCCCGCACGCTCTTCAACATCGGCCGGAATTGCAGGGCACTTTCGTTCGCAATCGCTTCGAACACTTCTTCCTTAGAACGGAAGTAGTTGTAGAACGTCCCGGCAGCGAGGTCCGTCTCGCGGATGATGTCACGCACCGTGGTTGCGTCAAATCCTATACGGGCGAAGACCCGGCGCGCGGCAGCGAGAATGGCCTGCCGGTTCGCAGCCTTGGTCCTGGCGCGTTTTCCGGCAGGTGTCTTGGGTTTGATTACAAGGGTCATGAGTGCGCCTTCGGCCTGACGGTCCCAGCAATCAAATAAGTGACACCTCGTCAACTTTAATTGTTGGCTCGCCTTCTAGTTGCAGGCGGCGTCTGACAGTCTGGTAAATACCGTAGAGGGCCCGCAAACCGATCAGGCCAAGGATGCCGATAAAGGGCTGGCCTAGCGCGATCATTACACCAAAGCCAACGAAGAGGCCGACGTGAAGCACGACGATCCGGCCATAGGGCTTGCCCATTTCAGTGATGGGATCGGTCTCCCGCCACTGACCGCGGCCAATGAAGTCACGCACGAATAAAAACAACTGCAAGGCGATTATAACGCCGACGAAAAGCGTCATGTGAAGCCCAGTAGAAAGAGCGAACTGAACAAGACCGACTGGCGAGAAGAAATCAGGCTCAGTGCCCTGGCTCATATTCTGGAACACGGTCAGGAAGATGCCGTGCACAAAACAGAACATGCCATAGTGGAAGATGAAGAAAGGTCCAAAAGCCAGCATGGCCGTGCCGCCCCTGATGCCATTTGAAACGCTGGAGGCCGTCATCCGCAACAGGGTCACACCGCCAATGACAATGTTCTCCAGCCAGTAGAGAAAGACGAGGGCGCTGGCATCCCAGCCGAACTGAAGGACGGCCAGTATGGGAAACAGGTCAACGGCCAGGATGGCGAGCGCCACCGGGTCCCTGTAGGTGCGTTCCAGCGCCGTTAGCGACAACCATTTCAAGATTTCATCCCCCTCGCCGCCCCCGGCCATAAATCTAACCGGAAGCTTGCCCGGTATATGGCGGGAAGGAAAGTGGATCTCTGGTCGTCAGTCCGAAAGACCGTTTTGGAGTGTTGTAATTGCCGGTCAGCACTTCGAAGTGAAGATGAATGCCTGTCGCATTGCCGCTTTGTCCCATGATGCCGAGCGGCTGGCCAAATCCGATCGTCCGACCGGGCGTAATGCCAGGTTCGAAGCGCGACATATGGGCATAACGGGTAAACACGCCCTGCCCGTGATCAATCACGACATAGTTTCCAAAGCCCGTGCTGAAATCAGCTTCGCGGATGATGCCGGGGGCTGCTGAATAAATCAGGGCTGGCGGCGGTGCCTGCAGGTCGAGGCCTTTGTGCGTGCGGCCAAAACGGGTGCCATAACCGGATGTCATACAGGAATTGTTCACCGGGACCGGCGTGATAACGACCTTTCCATCGACCAGCACAATCGGATTGAAGTTGACGACGCGATTGCTCTCATCTGCCTCAAACGCGTTCGTTACCGTGCTGCTTGGGCATAGGTATAGATTCGCTTCAGGTTGGAACGGACCCTGCTCAGCGCTGACGGCGGCTGTTGTAGTGATGGCAGGCGGCGGCACGACCCGCTTCGGCGGCGATGCGCATCCCGTCATCCACAGCAAAATGACTGGAACACTCAGCGCGATATGTTTCATGCTTCAAGACCCGGCTTCCTGGCTCAGGCAGGCGCTTTGGCCCGCTTCCGCCCCCGCGCCATCTCTTTCATAAGGTCTTTTACGTAAGCGTTAAAGTCCACCTGCATCGTGTGGCGAGGCGCATCGTAAAAATGCCCGGTATGAAATTCTTCGTCCGCTTTGGTGACCTCGTCCATCTCCGCGTGAGACGGAAATTCATACTCTCCGGCGATTTTCGCCGCGCAAAGCTTCGATTGCTGTTCGGCAAAATTGACCAGTGTTGGAAGCGGCTGGGCAAGACCGAGGAAAAACAGGTTCTCAAAGCCCGGCTTCACCATCCGCTTGAACAGTGGGAAACGATTGTCTTTCGCTGTCAGCTCCGGTTCGCTGAAGAAGGGGAAGGTGACATTGTAACCAGTCGCCCAGATGATCGCGTCAATCTTCTCCCTGGAACCATCCGTGAAGATCACACCATCCCCATCAAGCCTCTCAATTGCGCCCTTGGGCGAAATGTCGCCGCAGCCCACACGGGTCAGGAATTCCCCGGACACTGAAGGATGCCCATCAAGCGGCTCATGATCCGGTTTCGGAAGCCCGTAATCTTCCATCATGCCGATACGTTTCTTGATCGCACTGCGCGCCAGTTTGCGGCCAATGCCGGTCGGCATCCAGCCGGGGAGCACCGCCTTGTCGGCAGGTTGCCCGTTCATGTATTTAGGCAGCACCCAGACGCCGCGGCGCATCGAGATAAACAGCTTTTCGGCGATCGGCCGCTGGGCGAGCTCGGATGAAATATCCATGGCGGAATTGCCCGCGCCGACAATCATCACCCGCTTGCCACGAAAGTCATAAGGCTCGAACGGATCGCGGTAGTGGTGGGAATGGACCTGATGCCCGTTGAACTCACCCGGATAGTCCGGCGTGCGCGCATCCCAGTGGTGGCCATTGGCGACGAACAGCCACTGGTAATTCCGGGTCTCTCCGGTCGATAGCGTCACATCCCAGCTTCCATCCGCCTTGCGGTCTGCTTTCTCGACAGCAGTATTGAAGGTGATGGTCTCACGCAGGCCGAAATGATCGACGTAATCGTGGAAATATTGCAGCAGCTGGCCGTGATGGGGAAAGTCCGGCCAGTCTTCCGGCACAGGATAATCCTCGAAGGCCAGCCGCCATTTTGATGTGTCTATGTGGAGGCTCTGATAACAGGATGAGAGGCCATTAGGGTTCTTGAAATACCAGTTGCCACCGATGTTATCGGACATTTCAAAGCAATCATACGGAATACCGTAATCCTTGAGCCGCTTGGCCATGGTGAACCCGGTACACCCGGCCCCGATGATACAGGCTTTACCTGCGGACGTTCCGTCAAATGGCATACAGTCCTCCCTTGGCGTCATGGATTGCGCTCTTTTTGTGGGATGGTATCGACGCTTACGCAAACGTCAATTTCACGCAACGGAAGCAGGGTAGCCGAAAATGTCAGACGAACCTGAAGGCAACCCCAGCGTTCTCGAATTCATGCGCAGCAATGCGCACATGATGATGAGCGCCGTCCCGTGGGCAAATGCGCTCGGGTTCGAGGTTACCCGTGTCGAGAAAGCGCGCGCCTTTGCCTGTGTGAAATGGCGCGAGGACCTGGTCGGCGACCCTGATTCCGGGGTCATACATGGCGGCATCCTAACCTCGCTTCTGGATAATCTCTGCGGTGTTTCCATCGGCACGGTCATGCCGAAACCTATGTCGACGGCCACGCTTGACCTGCGTATCGATTACATGCGTCCGGCCGAGAAAGGCCGGGACATACTGGCTGAAGCTGAGTGCTATCACATGACAAGGAATGTCGCTTTCACCCGCGCCTGGGCCTATCACGAGACAAGAGACAAGGTGATCGCAACCGCATCGGGTGCATTTGCGCTGAACGATATCAGCCGCTGGGCGAGCGCCAATCCGGCCATCACATCGGCCCTCAGGACCGCTTCCAAGGGACCGGCCTCATGAGCCGCGCCGCCGACCTCGAAGCTTTCCTCGGCCGCACGCCTTTTGCCCGCTATCTGGGCATGCGCTGTGACATCAAGGGCGATGAAATGACCACGCTGTTGCCGTTTGATGAGAAATTCATCGGCAATGCGGCGATTAACGCCCTGCATGGGGGCTGCATAGGTTCTTTTCTGGAACTCACGGCGATGTCACAAGTCTTCCTGTCATCTGAGCTGTCGCGCCCGCCCAAGCCGATCAACATCACCATCGACTATCTGCGGTCTGCCAAAGGAGAGGATCTCTATGCCCGAGCCATTGTCCACAAGCTCGGCCGACGCATGGCAAGCGTTCGCGCCGAAGCATGGCAGGCAGAGCGGGATAAACCGGTCGCCGCGCTACAGGCGCACTTCCTGGTCGCTGAAAATGGTTGACGCGGACGCGCGCCCAAAGGATTGAATCCGGTCAGGGCTTCCAAAGGGGCGGGGAATGGAGATTTCCGAATATCTGAATGCCGGCATTCTCGCGGTGAACGCGTTCGTGCTAATCCTCGGCTTTGCCAGTTTCGTCTATCAGGCGCGGCAGAACCGCAAGGTGCAGCGGACCCAGATCGAGAACCAGCAGATCGAGATCTACCAAAGGCTCGAAATGCAATCGAGCGGCGTTTTCGCCTTCGAAGCCAAAAACAGGCAGGCCGTTGCCCTGTTCAAGTCCCACCTTGCGCCCGCAGGCCTGCCGCAATCCTATTCCCCGGCCGACGGAACGGACTATGCCGAAGCGCAGCTCACGGCGCGCAAGTATTACGAGATCTCCTGCAACCTGTTTGAAGTCGCCGCGCGCCTGCGCCGCCGCGACATTGTCGATCCGGAAGTCTTTGCAAGCTGGGTCGCCTGGTTCTTCGACGCGGCAACTGAATGGGGCTTCCGGGCGCTCTGGCATGACATGCGCGACAATTACACGCCCGACTTGCGTGATATTTTCGACGAGATTGTCGATGAGCTCATTACGGCCTGGGATATTCCGCACATGTCGGCGCAGCCCGGCACCAGCCTGGAGCTTTCCGACACGGCCCTGAAAGCGATACGCGAGCAGTTCTACGTCCGCCTGGCCAAGGTTTTCGACTGTCCTGCCATCGCCAAATGGATGAATGCGGCTGCCCTGAAGCCGGAACATGTCGAACATCCCCTCGCTTTCCGCTAGACCAGAGCGCATGACCGAACCACTCTGGGCCGACCCGACCGATGCGACGCTGATGCAGCACCTCGCCGACTTCATTTCGTCTGAGATCATCGCCGATCCGGCCTATATCAGTCATGGTGAGGTCCAGTCGGGCCTCAGCCCTGACGGGCGGCATTGGCACGACAATCTTCCCGCCCGGATGCGCGAGGACCTGCTCGACATCGGGCCGGACCGCGACGTGATCTATGCCCGGCAGGACGGTCAGATCGCTGGCGCCGCCATCATTCTCTGGGTTGAAACCCCGCGCACCCGCTTTGCCGTGATCGAGGACATGGCTGTCGCCCGCCCGCTACGCTCGACGGGCCTCGGCGGGACGCTCTTGGACACGATCGAAGACGCAGCCCGCGCACGCGGCATGAAGTGGCTGTTCCTGGAGAGCGGCCTACAGAATGAAGGCGCACACAAATTCTTTGAACGCGGCGGCTTCAAAATTATCTCGAAAGTGTTTTCGAAGCCGCTTTGAGCCTCGCTCACCCACCATCATTCCAGACAACGCGGTAGAGATCGAACCGCCGGTCGCGCAGGTTTCGCACAGTCCCCTGGGAGCGCGCCCAGGACAGGTCTGTCAGGTCAAGGTCGGCCATCACGACGGCCTCAACGTTTTCCGCCACTTCTGCGGCAACACCTTCGCGCGCAAACGGATAGTCGCACGGCGTCATGATCGCTGACTGCGCATAGTGAATATCCATATTGGCGACATTTGGCAGATTGCCTGTACAGCCAGATGTAACGACATAGCACTGGTTCTCGATTGCGCGGGCCTGGCAGCAATACTTCACGCGCAGGTAGCCCTGGCGGGAATCCGTGCAGAACGGTGTGAACAGGATACGCGCCCCTTCATCGGTGAGGCGGCGTGCAAGCTCCGGGAACTCTGAATCATAACAGATCAGAATGCCGATCGGCCCGCAATCTGTTGGGATAACGTCAATGGAATCGCCGCCCTTGATGTTCCACCAATGGCGCTCGTCCGGGGTCGGGTGGATCTTTTCCTGCGCATGGACAGAACCGTTGCGCAGGAAGACATAAGCGACGTTCTGGATATCGCCATCATCGGTGATCGTGGGATGGGACCCACCGATGATGTTGATGTTGTAAGAGATGGCGAGTTCCCGCATCTCCTCGATGTAACGCGGCGTATAGCGCGTCAGCGCCTCGATCGATTCAGCGTGGTTGAGCTTGCGCTTTTCAAACGCGAGCAATTGCAGGGTTATCAGCTCCGGGAAGACGACGAAATCGGCGCGCCGATCTGAACATACATCGACGAAATATTCGATGTTGCCCATCATCTCCTCAAAGCTTTTGACGGCCCGCATCTGGATTTGCACGGTGCCGACACGCACCTGTTCCTTGGTGGCGTAGGACACTTTCTGCTTGTGCTCGACCTGCTCGGCATAGGGGTTGCGCCACACCATGTGCGTCGCATGCCCGCCAGACTCCTTGTCCTCATCGAGATAATTCCGCATCACGCCGATCGGCTCGAAACCAGCGCGCATATGAAAGCGGATGACGGGATCAGTTATCTTCTGGGCCTTTACCGCCTCCAGGTAATCTGCCGGGTCCGGATAGGTTTTGCGCCGACGATACCAGCCCGGCATACGGCCACCAAAGACGATACCGCGCAGCTCCCAGTTCTCGCACAATTGCTGGCGCTCATTGTAGAGGCGCTGGCCGATGCGCAGGCGGCGACGATCCGGGTCGACACAGACTTCCATGCCGTAGAGCCAGTCGCCCTCCGGATCGTGGCGGGCAGCATAGCCATTGCCCGTGATCTCGATCCAGTTATGCGGCTTCAGGGCGAGGCTCTCCTCAATCAGGAAGCTCGCGGCATAGCCGACAATCTCGCCATCATACTCAACGACAAACTGGCCTTCGGGGAAAGACGCGATCTGGCCGCGCAGCATGCCGGGCGTGTAGCCGTCGGCCGGGCGGCCATAGGTCTTGACGACAAGCGCTGCAATGTTTGGAACGTCCTCAAGCGTCGCGTTGCGCACGACAACCGACGCCTTGGTTCTCTGGCCGGACATCAGTCCCCCTTTGGAAATAATAAATCTCTCACCTAAGAAAGGCGAACGGGGCCAGAAGACAAGAGTTCCGCCTCAGGCTGCATCTGCGACGAGCCGGGCAATTTCGGCGGCATAACGCCCGGCCTTCTTTTCACCCACACCGCTGATCGCCCGCAAGCCATCTTCGCTGGACGGACGTTCAGCAGCGATGGCTGCAAGTGTCTTGTCATGAAAAATGACGTAAGGCGGCACGCCCTTTGTCTTCGCCGTTTCAAGGCGCCAGCTCCGCAGCGCTTCGAACAGGTCGAGATCGCGCGCCGAGAGTTCGCCGGAATAATCGGCTGACGCCGAGCGCTTCGCCCGGCGGGCCTTGCGGGCGTTCGGATCACTGCGTAGCCAGACCTCGCGGTCGCCCTTGAACAGGGCCTTGGCCGCCTCCTGGTCCGGCACGATGATGACGGGCCGCATGGCATCGCCGGCCTCACTCAGCAGGCCGGTGAACAGCAATTCGTCAAACACGGCATTCCAGCCCGGCTTGGAGAGATCACCGCCGATTCCATAGGTCGAGAGCGTCGACAGTTCATCGTCAAATCCATCTTTTGCCTGGCCAAGCAGGTGGATGATGAGGCGCCCCCTCCCGATGCGCTGGCCACAGCGCAAGACTGCCGAAACCGCCATCTGCGCGAACTTCGTTGCATCGAACCCATCGCCCGGCTCACGCAGGCAATTGTCGCAGACACCGCAAGGCTGGACATCGGCCTCGCCAAAATACCTGCGGACCTGCGCACGGCGGCAGTCCGTTCCATTAAAGAACGCAAAGAGTTGGCGCGTCTTGTTCAGCTGGACACGTTTCACCTCTTCGACGGCGTCGCCCTCCATTGTCCAGCTGATGGAGCGGCGCATGTCGGCCGGCCCGTAAAGCGCAACGCCTTCAGCCGGTTTGCCATCGCGTCCTGCCCGGCCAACTTCCTGCCAGTAGGCCTCAACGGTCTTGGGCGGGTCAGCATGGATCACGAAACGCACATCGGGTTTGTCCACGCCCATTCCGAACGCCACAGTGGCGCACATGGTCAGGCCATCCTCAAGCAGGAAACGCCGCTGCCGCTCTGACCGCACGGTGCTATCTAGGCCTGCATGGTAGGCAAGTGCCGGAACACCGGCCCGCTCCAGCGCCTCAGCGAGCTTTTCCGTGCCGTCGCGGGTTGCGGCGTAAACAATGCCGCTCTCACCCTTGTGCGCCTTGACCAGCGAGACGACCCGGTCGGAACGGCCACCAGCTTTTGGTTCAGCACTCAGTGTCAGGTTTGGCCGGTCGAAGCTCGCAACATGGATGCTCGGCTGGTCCAGCCCGAGCTGGGCCAGAATATCGTCGCGCGTGCGGTCATCAGCGGTTGCGGTCACGGCGATGCGGGGCACACCGGGCATCAGCTCCTTGAGGCGGCCCAGCGCGCGGTAGTCGGGGCGGAAATCATGCCCCCACTGGCTGACGCAGTGCGCCTCATCGATCGCGATGAGCGAGATGTCCAGCTGCGCGAGACGCCCGCCAAGCGTGGTTGCCAGCGCCTCAGGTGAGACATAGAGCACATCCATCTCACCGCGGCTGGCCGCCTCCAGCGCCGCTGTCCTGTCTTCAAATGCCATCGAGGAATCTAAACGTTCGGCGCGCACGCCCAGAGCTTTCAGTGCATCGACCTGATCGGCCATCAGGGCAATCAACGGCGACACGACGAGGCCGACGCCAGGCCGCAGCATCGCCGGGATCTGGTAGCATAGCGACTTGCCGCCGCCGGTCGGCAGGACAGCCAGCACATCACGGCCCGACATCACATCGTCGATCACATCGCCCTGCAGCCCGCGAAACGCCTCATAGCCGTAGACGCGTTTCAGGATATCGAGAGGGGTTTCCCCGGAAAGTGTCTTGCGGGCAGCGCTCATCTCCATTTCTTGCGCGGAGTCGGGCGCAACCCGCAACACAAGCTTGTCAGTCGCACCCTGCCAGGGATTGCAGCGCCTCGACCAACAGGATGTGACGCCCGGCGACGGCCATCGGGTCTTTCGAATATCCGCCTCCCAGAACACCCACGACAGGAATGGCCCGCGACCGGCAGGCAGCGGCGACCATTTCGTCACGCGCCCTGAGGCCGTGGTCAGTGAGACTCAAGTGGCCCAGCCGGTCATCCATGTGTGGATCGACACCCGCATTGTAGTAAACAAGGTCGGGCTTCACGCGCGAAAATAGGGTCTCGAGCATGGTCGCCAGCGCTTCAAGGTAGGCCTCATCGTTGAGCCCCTTCTCCAGGCCGACATCAAGATCAGATGGCGGCTTGTCGCTCGGCCAGTTGTCCTCGCAGTGGATTGACGCCGTGAACACACGCAGCTCATCCGCGAATATTCGTGCGGTGCCATCGCCGTGATGCACGTCGCAGTCAATAACCGCGACCTGCCGCACAGTCCCCTCTTCAAGCGCCAACCTTGCGGCAACGGCGACATCGTTGAATACGCAAAAGCCCGCGCCGCCCTGATAGTCTGCATGGTGGCTGCCACCCGCGAGATTGACTGCGGCTCCGTGTTCAAGCGCCAGACGTGTGGCAAGGCATGTCCCGCCGACCGATGCGCGTGTCCTGGCTGCAATCGCAGGCGTCATGTCGAACCCGACACGGCGAGCCGCTTTCCCATCGAGTGATGAAGTCAGCACAGCCGTGACATATGCTGGATCATGCGCAAGATGAAGCCAGCTCTCCGGCGCATGGGCAGGCACCGCAAAACGCTCGCCCCGCTCCCGCAGGATTTCGGCCACCAGTGAATATTTCCGCATCGGGAAGCGATGCCCATCGGGCACACTGTCTGCGTCATAGTCTGCATGGTGGACGAGCGGTAGCGTCATGCCTGTCGAAGTGCGCGGCGACCGGCAATTGTCAAGCCGGTCACCGGCGCATATGGCGTCTGGCATGAGCACCGCGCCCCTCACCCGGACAAAAGTCCTGGCCCTGGCCATTCCCGTCATCCTTGCGCAGGCCGCAACGGCGACGACGGGCGTGGTCGATACCGCCGTGATGGGGCTGTACGGTGACAAGGTCGATCTTGGCGCAGTGGCGATCGCGGCCGTAGTCATGAATTTCCTGTACTGGGCATTCGGCTTTCTACGCATGTCGACCACCGGGCTGGTCGCACAGGCATCGGGCGCAGACGACAGGGTGGAGGTGAACTCAGTCCTGCAACGCGCCCTCCTGCTCGGTGGAGCGCTCGGTCTTGCCATCCTGGTCCTGTCGCCACTGTTGAAGCTCATTGTGTTCGGCCCGTTCGCAGCTGAGGCAGATGTGAAGGCATTGGCCCGCGCCTATTTCGATGCACGCGTCTGGGGCGCGCCAGCCGCCCTGATGGGGTTCGCCATTACAGGCTGGCTGCTCGGAACCGGACGCACCGGGCAGTTGCTCGCATTCCAGATCGTGCTGAATGGCACCAATGCCGTGCTCGACACCTGGTTCGTGGCCGGTCTTGGCTGGGGGCCAGCGGGCATCGGAGCCGGTACGGCCATTGCTGAATGGGTCTCGCTTGGCTTCGGCCTGGTACTTGTGCGCGGCGGGTTTGCCAGATCCCGTAACCTGTTTGACCGGGCGAGACTAAGCGCGCTCATAAATGCCAATCGCGACATCCTCATCCGCACGCTCGCACTGCTGTTCGCTTTTGCATGGTTCGTGAATTCAGGCGCCAGCCTTGGAACCGCACAGCTCGCCGGCAATGAAGTCCTGCTGCAATTTGTAAGCGTTTCGGCTTTCGTGCTGGATGGCTTTGCCTTTGTCGCCGAAAAAGAGATCGGCGAGGCGTTTGGCGCGCGCAACCGGGCGAGGCTGCTGCGGGCGATGCGCCTTACCACCGAGATTGCGTTCGGTTTTGTGGCGCTGATTTCGCTTGCCTATTTCTTTGTCGGCGGATGGATCATCGAGACATTCGTGTCTGATCCGGACGCCCGCAATGTCGCGCTAACCTATCTCCCTTTCTGCGCGCTGGTGCCCCTCGTCGGGCTGGCCTGCTGGCAGCTGGATGGTTTCTTCCTGGGCGCGACACAAGGCCGGGCACTTCGCAATGCCGGTATAGCTTCCTGCGTGATCTATATCGCCAGTGACATGCTTCTGAGGCCTGCTTTCGGGAATGTTGGCGTGTGGTCGGCCTTCCTTGGCATGTATGTCTGGCGGACTGGCGCGCTGGGGCTCTACCTGCCGTCGATGATTGGCAAGACTAGCGCAGGTCTGCGCCAACCGCCTGAGCAACCGACGTAAATCCGTCCGCCTTGAGACGCGCGGCGAGGTCACGATTGATATCGGCCACGAGGCTCGGACCATGATATACAAGCGCTGAATAGAGCTGGACGGCATGCGCCCCGGCCCGGATCTTGGCATAGGCATCGGCGCCAGATCCGATCCCGCCCGCGCCAATCAGGTCGAACTCGCCAGCGATCTCCGACGCAAATTCCCGCAGGACACGTGTCGATTTTTCCATGAGCGGCGCACCCGATAGCCCGCCTGCCTCACCCTTGTGCCTGCTATTGAGGGCGTCAGGCCGATCCAGCGTCGTATTCGATATAATCAGCCCGGCCAGCCATGACCCGGCGCCGCGCACAGCTTCGATGATGTCGCGAATGGCCGTTTCATCAAGGTCGGGCGCGACTTTCAGGAAAACCGGTTTCCAGTCCTCTTCATCCTCGAAACGGTCATCCTCTTTCAGGTCATCTGCATAGTCGGCCTGCGCCTTGCTGCGCGATTGCCCGCAACGCTCCAGCAAAGCCTCAAGCGCGCCCTTGTCCTGCAGGCCGCGAAGGCCCGGCGTGTTGGGTGAGGAAATATTGATCGTGATATAATGCGCGTAGGGATAGACGGCGACGATGCCGGCTTCGTAATCTGCAATCCGGTCTTCGCTGTCCTTGTTGGCGCCGACATTCGCACCGACCGGGGACAGCCGCGACTGGGCCTTGCGGATGCGGGCCGTAAACGCACGAAGCCCGTCATTATTGAAGCCCATCCGGTTGATGACGGCGTCATCTTCATTCAGCCGGAACAGGCGGGGTTTTGGATTGCCGGCCTGCGGGCGAGGGGTCACGGTGCCGCATTCAACAAAGCCGAAGCCGAAACGCAGCATCTGGTCGAACACTTCGGCATTCTTGTCGAAGCCGGCCGCCAGACCAACAGGATTGAAGAGCTGTAGTCCGGCATTTGGCAATTTGATCGTCGTGTCCCATTGCAGCGGGCTGACCCGCGGAGGGCCGATCCCGGCCTTCAACGCCCTGACGGTCACTCTATGGGCCGCTTCAGGCGGAAGCTTGCGGGCGAGTTTCGTACCAAAGTCTGCCAGGGACATTTACTGTAAATCCTTCGGAAGGACTGGATTGCCCGCAGCATCGACGTCCAGCGCCCAGTTGCGCTTGGCGTCAGACAGGCGCAGCGTGCCATAAAGATGAGGAAAGAGCTGTCCGCCGCGCGAGGCTTCCCATTTCACATTGCCGCCCAGCCGCTCAAGGACGAATTCATAGAGATGCACGCCGCCCTGCCCGACATAATGAAGCGCGAGCGTCTCGGCGACCTGTGCCTTCGAGGAGAGGTGCACATATCCGTCCCGCGCGTCGAGGTCGGTGTCGGTGTGGCCAAGCTCACGGGCGCGAACGTCGTCGTCGGCGCTGAGGATTTTATAGACGGGCGTCTCAATGATCATGACTGGCTTGAAACAGGGTTTTGCGCTGTCGGCAAGACGTCAGACTTGCTAGGTTTTTATTCCCATGATAGGAAGCCTCTGCATCTGCTGGAGACAGGACCCATGCGGCATAGCCAGGTTTGGCGCGGGATCGACATGCTCGCTGAGAAGAATGGCCTCAGCGCCTCTGGTCTTGCGCGGCAGGCCGGTCTTGATCCGACGAGTTTCAATCCATCAAAACGCCAGAGCAAGGATGGCCGCCCCCGTTGGCCGTCAACTGAAAGCATTGCCCGCGCACTTGAGGCCGTCGGCGCCGGAATGGATGATTTTGCCGCCCTGATTGAAGGCCGCCGCGGCGCGACCGCCCCCCTGATCGGCCTTGCACAGGCAGGCGCACACGGTTTTTTCGATGATAGCGGTTTTCCGGTAGGTGGCAGCTGGGATGAAGTCCGCTTTCCCGGTCTCGGCGATGAAGACGTCTATGCGCTGGAGATCACCGGTGACAGCATGGAGCCAGCCTATCGGGAGGGTGACCGGATCATCGTCGCGCCGGGCGCACAGCTCAGGAAAGGCGACCGTGTGGTGGCCAAGACAGTGGACGGGGAAGTCATGGCGAAAGTGCTCGGCCGGCAGACCGAACGCCAGGTGGAACTCATTTCACTGAACCCGGATCACGCGCCTCGACAGTTCAAACCGGCCGAGATTTTATGGCTCGCACGCATTCTCTGGGTCAGTCAGTAAGCGTCTGATCCTTCGCATCTGCAGCACATTATGCGCTTGCCCTTGCGGTAATCCATGTGCAAACCGGAAGGCATAATGGACTGGGACAAACTCAAATCTTTTCACGCTGCCGCAGAAGCCGGCAGTCTCACCGCCGCCGGTGAACGGCTCGGTATATCCCAGTCCGCCGTTTCACGTCAGATTTCCGCGCTTGAGGAACAGCTCGGCGTTTCGCTCTTCCAGCGGCATGCGCGCGGGCTTGTCCTGACCGATTCCGGTCACACGCTTCACCGCTCAACCATGGATATGGCTTCGGCTGCCCAAGCCGCGAACGCGGCCCTGCGCGACCAGCAGGATGTTGCCCAGGGCGATCTGGTGGTGACGGCGCCGGTCGCTTTCGGATCGACATGGCTTGTGCCGCGGCTCAGCAACTTCATCAATTCGAACCCCGGCATGCGGGTCGACCTGCGCCTTGATGATGGTGAAACCTATGATTTGCTGAAACTCGAAGCCGAGTGCGCCATCCGCTTGTGGGCGGCTGAAAAGTCAGACCTGATCCAGAGAAAACTCGGCACGGTCGCGACCAATCTTTACGCTTCGCCGGAATACCTCAAGGAACACGGCGTCCCGCGCACGCCGCAGGATCTCGATAATCATCGCATCATTGGCTATGGCCAGCAGAACTCGCAACTTGATGCGATGAGCTGGGCGCAACGCGTCGGGCGTGACGATTCCCTGCCGCGAAAGGCCAGCCTGTCTGTCAGTAATGTGCCGGCCATGCTGCGTGCGGTTGAGGCTGGCGTCGGGATTGCAGACCTTCCAGACTATATGGCGAGCGCCGTACCGCGACTTGTACGCGTGCTGCCAGATCATACCGGACCTACGTTTGACCTGTTTTTCATCTATCCAAGCGACCTGAAACGATCAAAGCGAATTGCCGCTTTCCGGGACTTCCTGACCGCCGAAGTTGATGCGATCCGGCAGGAGAATTTGCAACTTCGCGCGAGCTGACCTCGCCCGTCATGCATTTGTGCATGGCTTGCTTACTGAATCGCAACTTGGTTTTCGCGCCTGCAGCATTTACTTCACACGCATGCCTTGGTCTCGGCTTTCGCACGTCATCCTCCCGATGGTGCGTTTCCTCCCTCCAAATTGGGACCCACTATACAGGCTCGGCGCGTTCATTCGCTGCCGGGCTTTTTTTTGACTGAAATTACAAGTGTCCAGGGCTTCACCCCCCCCCTAGACATGGCTGGCACAAAAAAGCCCGCAGCAGACAGGAATGAACCTGGCGATGCGGGCAATATGCGGCAGGCCCGGCCTGCCGCATCCGTTTCAATTCCAGTATCAGAGGCTGGCGCGCAGCATCCAGGCCGTCTTCTCGGAGGCAGCCGCCCGCTGGGTGAGCAGGTCGGCCGTCACCGCATCATCGCCTGCCTCAGCGACCTTCACGCCATCCTTCGCGACCTGCGCAAGCGTTTCATGACCGCGCACCAGGTTTGCAATCATGTCTTCCGCATCCGGCACGCCATTGTCAGGCTTTATGGTCGCGTGAGACGCCATCTCATCGCTCGAGGCGGGCGCGAACTCACCAAGCGCACGGATGCGTTCAGCCAGTTCGTCAAGGGCCTGCCAGAGCTGCGTATACTGCTCCATGAACAGCTCATGCAGCGCCTTGAAACGTGGCCCCGTGACATTCCAGTGATAACCATGCGTCTTGAAATAAAGCGCATAGGTCTCGCCGAGCACCTTGCGCAGGGCATCCGCAGACGCAGCCCGGTCTTTTTTATCTACTCCAATATCTACTGACATCTCTATCTCCTGTGACATTTACCCAGCCGATATGGAGGCGATCCGGCCAAAATCAAATCAATACTGGCCTGACCGCCTATAGATTTTTCCTATTTAAGCGCACCACAGAATCTCTGAATGCGGACCATCGCTTCCTTTAGGGCTTCAGTCGATGTCGCATAAGAGATACGGAAGGCAGGCGAGAGGCCAAACGCTTCGCCAAACACCACCGCCACTTTTTCTTCTTCGAGCAGCGCTGACGCAAAATCCTTGTCGGAATTGATGACAGCGCCCGCCGGCGATGTCTTGCCGATAACGCCCGCACAACTTGGATACACATAGAATGCACCCTCAGGTGTGGCGCAGCTGAGCCCTTCGCAGGCATTGAGTGCCTCAACCACCATGTCGCGGCGTGTCTTGAAGACCTCATTGCGCTCAGCCAGGAAGCCATGGTCGCCGTTCAGCGCAGCAACGCTCGCCCACTGGCTGATCGAGCAGGGGTTGGATGTCGATTGCGACATGATCTTGCGCATTGTGTTGATCAGTTTTTCCGGTCCGCCCGCATAGCCGATGCGCCAACCGGTCATGGCATAGGCCTTGGACACGCCGTTCACGGTGAGCGTACGGTCATAGAGCTTCGGTTCGACCTGCGCGATCGTCCAGTATTCGAACCCGTCATAGACAAGATGCTCATACATGTCGTCGGTCATGACCCAGACTTGCGGATGACGCAGCAACACGTCCGCCAGGGCGCGAAGTTCGGCCTTGGTATAGGCAGCGCCGGTCGGGTTGGACGGCGAGTTGAGAACAAGCCATTTCGTATTCGGTGTAATAGCGGCCTCGAGCGCTTCGGGGGAGAGCTTGTAGCTCGAATTCGGCCCGCACTGGATAAAGACAGGGTCACCGCCCGCAAGCCGCGCCATATCCGGGTAGCTCACCCAGTAGGGGGCCGGCACGATCACTTCATCACCCGGATTCAGCGTTGCCACAAAGGCATTGTAAAGCACAGCCTTGCCACCGGGCGACACATTGATCTGTGAAGGCTTGTAGTCGAGGTCATTGTCGCGCTTGAACTTGGCGCAAATGGCTTCCTTGAGCTCCGGTATGCCATCGGCAGGCGTGTATTTGGTCTTGCCGTCAGCGATGGCCTTGATTGCAGCGTCCTTGACGTGGTCGGGCGTGTCGAAGTCCGGCTCACCCGCGCCAAGGCCGATGACATCAATGCCGGCACGCTTCATTTCATTGGCCTTGGTCGTCACAGCGATTGTTGCAGAAGGCTGGACGCGTTCGACAGCGCGGCTCAGGACCAGATCGGATGCCATACGGAAAACTCCTTGTTAGAATAGCGGCATGAATAGGGTTCTGCCCCGGCAGGTGCAAGATGCCAGTTCGTGTCATCGATTGACTCCTGACAACCTTAACTAAATTTTTGCTGCGATATTGACAGTTTGTTTGCCGAAACGCGTTAGGGTGCGTTCCTGAAGATCAAATTTCGGCAGACTCGTCTGCATTGGATGCTACGGTGTTGCAAGGTACATTCGAAACCATCTACCACCGCCTCTCGCATGAAGCCCTGCTGCTCTGGCAGGACATATTGCTATGGCTCGGACGCCGCAGTGACGGCGAACAACTGGTTATTGCCTGCGTCTTTATCCTCGTTCTCCTACTGCTCATTGTCCGTATGTCGATGCGTAAAAAGGAAAGCGCAAGCACCGGTCGTAACTTCGGTGGCTCCATCCTTCTCGTGATGATTTTTGCGTTCGGAATCGGCTGGATGCTGGACACAGGAAGCGGAAGCCTGTCCTTCGTATTCAATGCCTGACAGTTGAAGCGCTAGGCGATCGCGTCAGCAGGCCTTAAATTGTGAGCCAATGCCTGACTCCCCCCCCACACAGCCTGCCCGCCGCGGCGTCGATGTCATCAAGGACAATCTGAAACGGCTGCCGGCAAAGCCCGGCGTCTACCGCATGTTCAGCACGCGCGATGACGTGCTGTATGTCGGCAAGGCCCGCAATCTGAAAGCGCGGGTCTCCAATTATGCCCGGCTGGGCGGCCACACACAGCGTATTGCGACAATGATCGCGCTGACGGCCCGAATGGAATTCGTCGTTACCGAAACCGAAACCGAGGCATTGCTGCTGGAAGCCAGCCTCATCAAATCGCTGAAGCCGCGCTTCAACATCCTGCTGCGCGACGACAAGTCGTTTCCCTATATCCTGATCCGCCGCGACCATGATTATCCGCAGATCCTGAAATATCGCGGCTCCAAACAGGACCGGGGGGACTATTTCGGCCCCTTCGCCAGCGCCAATGCCGTAACGCGAACGCTCGACACCCTGCAAAAGGCCTTCCTGCTGCGCACCTGCGAAGACAGTGTCTTCTCAGCCAGGAACCGGCCCTGCATGCTGCATCAGATCAAACGCTGCTCAGCACCATGCGTCGGCCTCGTCAGTGAGGATGAGTACACGACCCTCGCCAATCAGGCGGCCGATTTCCTGAAAGGCAAGGGCATCGACTTGCAGGCCGACCTCGCGAGCCAGATGGAAGCGGCCGCCGATGAGATGGATTTCGAGCGCGCCGCCAGCCTGCGCGACAGGATCCGCGCGCTTGCGGTGGTTCGCGCCCAGCAGGACATAAATCCGGACGGCATCGAGGAAGCCGACATCTTCTCCATCGCGATGGAGGGTGGCCAGTCGGCCGTGCAGGTCTTCTTCATCCGGGCGGGCCAGAACTGGGGCGCGACCATTCACTTTCCGCGCCATGAGAAAGACGAGACCGACAGTGAAATTCTCTCTGCCTTTCTCGTCCAGTTCTATGACAAACGCCCTGCTCCGAAACTCATCCTGACAAATACCGCCCCGGACCAGCGCGAGCTGATTGCTGAAGCGCTGGAGCTCAAGGCGGGACGCAAGGTCGAAATCCGTACGCCTCAGCGCGGCGAAAAGCGGGAGCTGGTCAAACAGGCCACTCGCAATGCAGCCGAAGCGCTGTCACGCAAACTGGCCGAAACCGCGAGCCAGCAGCGCCTGTTGAAAGACCTTGCCAAGGCACTCGACCTGCCAGCGCCGCCGAAACGGGTCGAAGTGTACGACAACAGCCACATTCAGGGGTCTAACGCCGTTGGCGGCATGGTCGTCGCCGGGCCAGACGGCTTCATCAAGGGCCAGTACCGGAAATTCAACATCAAGGACAAGACGCTCGAGCCGGGCGATGATTATGGCATGATGCGCGAAGTGATGCGCCGCCGCTTCGCCCGCCTGCTGAAGGAAGCGGATGAGGCCCAATTGCCGATCCACGAGCTTGAAACCTATCCCGACATCGTCCTGATCGACGGTGGCCTCGGCCAGCTCAGCGCGGTGACGGAAGCAATCGAGGGGCTTGGGCTGACGACGGACGACATCACGCTGGTCTCCATCGCCAAAGGGCCAGACCGCAATGCTGGCCGCGAAAAATTCTTCCGGCCCGGCCGCGCGCCATTCACGCTCCCGCCGGACACACCCGTCCTCTATTATTTGCAACGCTTGCGCGATGAAGCGCACCGCTGGGCCATTGGCGCCCACCGCGCCAAACGCTCGGCTGATATCAAGACGTCGCCTCTCGACGAGATTGACGGCATCGGCCCTTCACGAAAGAAAGCCTTGCTGCACCATTTCGGATCGGCCAAGGGGGTGTCACGGGCGAAACTCGTCGACCTTGAAAATGTCGAGGGAATCAACCGCGCTCTGGCCGAGCGGATTTATGGCCATTTCAATGGGGGTTAGGCTCTGATGTCACTCAAATGGCTGCCAAATGCAGTGACGATCATGCGCTGCGTGCTAGCGATCCTCGTCGGGTTCGTGATCCTGAACATGCATACGCGTCTGGAAGCGGGCCAGGCGGCAGGCCTGTGGCTATTCATACCGTTCGCGCTTTTCACCTTTACGGCCGCGACCGACTGGCTTGACGGGGTTTTGGCGCGCGGCCTTGATGCGGAATCGGCTTTCGGGGCGCGCCTCGACCCGATTGCAGACAAGCTGCTCACAGCCTCAAGCCTCCTGGCACTGGCGCACACAGAGGGCTGGTCACTTTTTCTGGCCTTGCCCACTCTGGCCATTGTCGGCCGCGACGTGCTGCTGACCGCAATGCGCGAAGCCCTCGGTAACCCGTCCGGCATGAAGGTGTCCAATGCAGCAAAATGGAAAACCGCCATCGCACTTGCTGCAATTGGCTGCGTGCTTTTCGGTTTTGCGATCTGTGAGCTGACCCATTACGCCGAACGCTATGCACCGCTCTGGGTGCTGACGCGCAGTGTATTGCTAGCCGGGCTGGCGGGCATCTGGCTTGCCGCCATCATGTCGATCATGACGGCAATCGACTATGTCGCTGCGGCGGCGAAGGCCTGAGCCAGCGTTACCAGTAGCCGTCATTTGGCCCACCGGCATAGATTTCCCGCAAGCGCCTCGCCGTGCCTGGCGTTGTGTCATCCGGCGCCGCCGCCGGGTCAGCCCAGACGATCTCACTGATCTCGCCCCGGCTTGTCGCCTCACACGAAGACCAGTCGCTCGCACTTATGCGATAGAGCAGGACGTGATCATTCCGGAAAACCCTGTGGTTTGAATAGATATTGTGAAGCTGCGGCGTCGCTGTCGGCCGGACACCTGCCTCCTCTTCCAGTTCGCGCTCCAGAGAAACAATCGCGACTTCGCCGCGCTCGACACCGCCGCCGGGAAAGAAAAGCCCCTTCGTGTAAGTATGCCTGACGAGCAGGACCCTGCCCTCCTCATTCTCGACAATTGCCCGCACACCAAGCGTCATCGGGCGGCTCAGCCGGAACCAGCTCTGGAATAAACGCGTACGAAGATTGGTCACGATGAAAAAATCCGGGGTGAAATCAGGCCTCGCCAAAGGGTTCAACACAGTCTATCAAGCCGGGCAACGCAAGAAACTCAGGGTACGCTCATATGTTTGCTGTCATCGCGATCGGCGTAACAGTCGCCATCTTCGGTCTTCTGAACCTGATCGATTATCACCGGCTCGACTAAATCCAGATAGGGTGACTTTTGCCTGATCCAGGACTCCTGGCAGCCCTCATCGGCGGTCTTGTCATTCTCACTCTCGCGGGTGACTTCCTCGTCACCGGCGCTGTTGCAGCTGCCCGGCGCATGGGCGTGTCACCCCTTGTCGCAGGCATACTTATTGTCGGCTTCGGAACGTCTGCACCTGAGATGGTCGTGGCACTGGATGCCTCACTCCAGGGGGATCCGGGCCTAGCACTTGGCAATGTGGTCGGCTCGAATATCGCAAACATATGGCTGGTGCTTGCGGCGCCCGCGTTGCTCACACCCTTCGTGGTCAAGCAGTTCGGCTTGCGGCGCTCTTATTATTTCATGTTGCTGGCGACCATCGTCTGGATTGCGTGGGCAGCCCACTATCCGCTGACCCCTGCTTTTGGCTTCGCCCTGCTGGCGGCGCTTGTCGTCTATGCAGTCCTGATGGTCTGGGTTACCGCCAGAGCAGCGCGCAAGGGCATTGATGTCGGCCTCGACGACGATGAGCTGCCCGGCAAGTTCAAGATGTTTGCGAGCCTTGTTGTCGGCATTGTCGGCCTGCCGCTCGGCGCACACCTTATCGTCGAAGGCGGTGTCGGCATTGCGCGTACATATGACGTGCCTGAAGAGATCATCGGGCTGACGCTGCTGGCTGTTGGCACATCGCTGCCGGAACTTGGCGCCGGCATCGCCGCAGCTTTCCGGCGGCGCGCTGATGTCATCATTGGCAATGTCATCGGCTCCAATATCTTCAACCTGCTCGGCGCAGGCGCTGTCATCGCCATGTTCGGACCGATTACGCCAGCCGACACATTTATCCAGTACGACCACTGGGCGATGCTCGCCGCCGCCGTTACGCTCGGTCTTTTCGTTGTCCCGAAGGGGAAGATCACCCGCCTCGCTGCTCTTGCCCTCGGCCTCGTCTATGGCATTTACCTTTATGGCCTGGTGAATGGATGGAATTTGGCAGGCGAAGTGGAGCGACTGATTGGCGGCTGATCCAGACAAACGGAAGAATGCCCTGATTACAGGCGCAGGCAAACGCATTGGCCGCGCCCTCGCCGAAGCGCTTGGTCAGGATGGCTGGTCGGTCGCCGTACACTACCGGTCATCTGCCAGGGGCGCAGAGGAAACCGCCTCGACCATTGACGCCGCAGGCGGCAAAGGCGTGATTGTCCAAGGCGACCTGACTGAAGAAAAAGACCTGAAAGCGCTCGTACCGGCCGCCAGCCGCAAGCTGGGTGGGCCGCTGACCCTGCTCGTGAACTCTGCCTCCACCTTTGAAGATGATACCGCCCGCAATCATGACCGTCAGTCATGGGACCTGCACTTTGACGCCAATCTGCGCGCGCCAGTGGCACTGTCTCAGGCCTTTGCGAACGCCCTGCCTGACGGCGAGAAAGGGTTGATCGTCAACATGATCGACCAACGTGTGTGGAAGCTGAACCCACAATTTTTCACCTACACCCTCTCGAAGGCCGCCCTATTGACCGCAACGACGACGCTGGCGCAAGCGCTCGCGCCAAATATCCGCGTCAACGGTATCGGCCCGGGCCCGACCATGAAAAGCGTCCACCAGTCCGAAGAAGAATTCGAGGCCGAGCGTCGGGCGACCCTGACGCAGGAAGGCTCTGATCCCGGCGAGATCGTGCGCGCGCTTCGCTACCTCATCGCCGCAGACAGCGTCACGGGCCAGATGATCGCCGTCGATGGTGGCCAGCACCTGATGTGGCAGACCCCGGATACCCAGGTCTGATGTCCCTTCTCGACTTCTCGTCAGACACCTCCGCCCCGGCGCACCCGGCCGTGCTGGACGCCATCGCCCGCGCCAATCAGGGCAATGCGGCGAGCTATGGAAATGATGACGCAAACGAACAGCTCCGCGCCGTCCTGGCGCGTGTGCTTGAGACAGAAGATTTCGATTTCTGGCTCTGCGCTTCAGGCACCGCATCGAATGCGCTTGCCCTATCGTGTTTCTGTCCGCCGACAGGCGCAGTTCTCTGTCATGCAGGGGCCCATATCGCGGTAGATGAACGCGGTGCACCGGAATTCTTCTCAGGTGGGGGCAAACTGCAGCTGCTGGGCGGGGCTGAAGGCCAGATTGGCGAGCCCCAGCTTCGGGACGCACTGGGTCGGATCAACCACGCCTTTGTGCACGAGACGCCCGCCCACGTCCTGTCCCTTACCAATCTTACCGAGAATGGCACCGCCTACCCGCTGGACCGCGTGCGCCACTATGCAGCGCTCGCAAAAGACGCAGGCCTGAGTGTGCATCTCGACGGGGCAAGGCTGGCCAACGCGCTGGTTCATACCGGGGCAAGCGCAGCCGGTATGAGCTGGCAGGCCGGGGTCGACTGCCTCTGCCTCGGCCTGACCAAGACCGGCGCGATCGGATGTGAGATCATCATTTTGTTTGGAGATGCGCGGCGGAAATTCCCTGAGCTTCAGGCCCGCGCCAAACGCTCGGGCCACATGCCGCCAAAGATGCGGTTTATTGCGGCCCAGGCACTGGCCATGTTCGACGACGGCCTGTGGCTGAAGCTCGCGGCCAATGCCAATCAAAGGGCCCGGCAAGTTGCTGATGTCCTGTGCACGCATCCTGACACACAGCTCATGCAGCCCGTTCACGGAAATGAGGTGTTTGCGCGCCTCGACGAAGACATCGTCAACCGATTGCTGCAGGCGGGGGCGACATTTTATCCGTGGCCAGATGGCAGTTACAGGTTCGTGACGAACTGGCAGACAGGCCAGGAAACCGTCGATACGCTGGCCAACCTAGTTACCTAGCGCGTCGGGATCATTCTTCATCCCGTTTTCCAGCCATGCCTTGAGCTGGTCGAAATAGCCGTCGACATCGACGGGCGCATACGTCTTGCCGTTCAGCAATTCCTGATGCAGCACCATCATGATCGAGGCCGACATCAGCATCATGCCGGCGGACCTGGCGGTCTGGTAATTCTTCGGCCCGCCCGGCGTCTTGACCAGCTTTTCAGCGATCGCGTCCACGCCCGGTTCGACGAGGTATTTCAGATAGGCTTCACGAGCAGCTTCACTCGACATACTTTCCCGTATGCCGAACTCCTGACCGCGTATGTATCGCGTACTTTTACGGAATTCCATGATCCGGCTGAGATGCGAACTGATCGCTTCGCCCAGTGACGCTTCCGGTATAGCCGTGATTGCCCGCATCGGCTCGGTGATTTCATTGAGGTGTTTGAAAATGGCCACAATGACGCCTCGCCGGTCCTTGAAGTAATGGCGCAAGGTCGGCTCAGAGGTTTCCGCGGCGATCGCCATCTGCCGGAATGAGGGCCGCTCCACACCCTCGAACAATGCAAAATTTGCAATCGCCTCAACCAACGCTTGTCGTTTTTCATCGAAATCCTGATTTCGAACACCTGCTGGCCTGGACATTCTTCTACCTCCCCTGTTTTGATTGTTACAGGGTAGGCAGAAAACTTAATGAATTCCTCAATTTATATTAATCAGCAAATATTTCCATTATTTCTACTAATGGTTATTGGACTAGAACTGAACGATTGCATTGCGCATCATGGACCCAGACATCCGCTTCACCGAGCCCAATCCCAAGCGCAGAAGTGAGATTGTAGACGATTTCATCTACAGGCCGGACAGCTGTACCAAGAACGTCGGAGATTAATGGCTGCAGGAGGCGGGGCGGTATAAGGCTTAGCCCCACTAGGTCGATTTCGAGCTCGAGATCATTGATCGCCGATTCGAGCGCGGTCGATAGCGCATCTTTCGTCCGCACCGTTTTCGGGTTGCGGCTGCCAATGTCACGGGGATTGAAACGAAGCGTTTCCGGCCTGGATGAGGCAAGGCGGCTCTCTGCACGCGCGGACACGCTCAAAGCCTTCGCGTCTATGATGGTCGCCGGCCGGAAGCGTTGCGCACCCGTCATCTCATCGAGATCGCCCGCCAGATCCGCGATCCGGATTGCAGCAATACCCGGCGTCACATCGACATCCACTCTGCGGGGCTCTCGCTCGCCGCCCATGCAGACAACATTGCTGATGCGCGCATCTGCGGATGCAAGCTCAATGTACAACGGGAGGCGGACCAGGTCATTGCCAAGCAAACCACCGCCGAGGACTGACACTTCTATGAAAAGCCGGGTCTGCACCGTGCTTACAATGCTCAGATCATGTGCGCTGTAGGCGAACCAACTCGCCGACTGCGGCCTCTCACCGACAAGCAGCGAAATATTGACTTCGGCCAGGCCAGGGACGCTCGCGCCCAGGTCAATATCGAGCTGGTTCTCACCATTTGCAGCGATTGCGCTTGCTGTCAGCATCTGCATGGCCTCAACCACAAGCGCGAGATCAGCGGTTTGCGGACTACCCAGTTCGGCGCGACCTACAGATCCCAGCTCGAACAGCGCAGACAGCGGCACAGTCAGCTCATCCATGCCGGGCCGGCCGGCGAATCTGGTAAGCGCCGTGCTCGCCCGCGCGGACCCCTCTGAAACCTCCGCCATTGCAAGCGCGAGGTCAGACATGGCGACATCGAAATCGAGCACATCATCATAAGTCACTGCATCAAGGTCGATATTGGTCGCCAGTGTTTCGAACGTGGTAAGGAGGTCAACATCGGCATCGACCAGACTTTCATAATCCATGACCGAAAGCTCGACATTCGAACCCGTCAACCCACTCAGCACCTGATTCAGGATCCCGTCATTCAGGCTGAGCAGCCGGGACCCGACCGAAATCGCGGCTTCGGACGAAACGGCCGCTATGCCCGTTGCAGTGAGCCGCTTGCCGCCCTTGTGGAAGTCCGAAAAGTAGCGTTGAGGTACATCGCTGACAGAAACGCGAACGGCATTTGCCTGAGCTGTTCCAGCAACAAAACGATCCTCAAAATGCAGGTCTGGATCGCGGGCATATTGCCCCGTCTCAACGCGCACCCACTGCTCCATGTAATCAAGCTTCTCCTGCGTCGACAGGTCAGTGCCCATTTTTTCCAGCTGTGATGCGTACAGACCGTTATCTGCCAATACGGTCAGCGCGATACGCTCTGCATTCTCAAGATCGCTCGCCGCCGCAATGGCCGCCATGTCGGCAAGCCCCTGCATTTCCCGCTTCTGGCCCGCCAGCGACCCGGTATCGACCGCCATCGCCGCCATCAATACCGCAACCGGGCTGAAGGCAGCCAGCACGATGGCAACCTGGCCTGACTGCGAATTAAACAAACGTCCCGTAAGAACTGATTTCAGGAATTGAAAGACCATATCAAAATCCTCCAGTCCGGATGATCGACTCGCGCACAATCGTACGCTCAGGCATGGGAAGCCCCTGATAGAGGTTCCAGACTGGCAGATGGTTGGCCTCGTAGGACACAGTGACCCTGACGAAGCGCTCATCATCTTCTTCCTGATCGACCTGCACGGCCAAATGCTCTCGCAGCAGCAATCCGTCATGTGTCAGGAAATTCTCGACATAGTCATCAACAAGAGCCTGACGTTCCGACCGGCTGATCCCGCCCATAGCCGCACGCGCACTGTTGGCAGCAAGCTGCTGCACAGAGTTCGCCGCTCCAAAAAATATTCCGTAAGCGATAATCCCGAACAATATCAGGATCATTACAGGCGCAATGATCGCGAACTCAATCGCCGCCACGCCACTAATATTATTTTTATACATCCCTATTCTTGTATTCATCACCAACCCCGAAATAAGCCGCCCCAAAGAAACCTACGATTTCTGGTTGAAAGGCGGTTCTATAATTACCTTTGGCGTGAATTAGGGACCGGCGTGATTACCAATTTCTTGAAATCAGAACACGCATTTAACAGACTTTAATGGTGCGCCGCAGCATATTCTTACAGATCCCAATGGAAGCGGGCGTTTTTCATGTATCTACAAGTTCAAATGAATCTATAATTTCATAAGTACATTGTGTATTGTATATGTAATAGAAAAATGTTGCGGTTGGCCCGACAAGTGGAGAGTAGCAGCCCACGGAACCGCTGTAACTGAAGCAGCGCCAAGCGATGCTGGACCCCGCCAGGCGCTGAAATCTGCAAATCACATGAAAGTCGAATGGTGGGCGGTACAAGGATCGAACTTGTGACCCCTACAATGTCAATGTAGTGCTCTACCGCTGAGCTAACCGCCCATCCAAAATCGAGCGGCCCTAATCGGGCCTCAGGGCTTCGGTGTCAAGCCTGTAAAGGCCGCGAATGTCAGGCCGCGATCACACGGTCCACTTCTTCCACAAGCTCACGCAAGTGAAAGGGCTTGGACAAAATCTTGGCGCCAGCCGGAGTCGGCGTGCCGGATGCCAGGGCAACAGCGGCAAAACCGGTAATGAAGACAATTTTCATGGCCGGGTCGAGCTCCGCGCCGCGCCGGGCCAGTTCAATACCGTCAATCCCGGGCATCACGATGTCCGTCAGCAGTAGGTCAAAGACTTCACGCTCCAGCGCGCCCAGTGCCGTCTCACCATCCTCGAAATCCTGAACATCATGGCCAGCACGCTTCAGGGATGCCGCAAGGAAGGTGCGCATCATCTCATCATCTTCTGCAAGCAGGATTTTACTCATGAGCCCTCGCCCCCGGTATTCTGACGTGTATATGATTCCATAGACTACTGTTCTGGTAAATTGAGCGTGAACATAACTGAGAAGCTTCGCGGCAAAACGAATTGATCAACCAATGAGCATGACAGACGACGCACTGGACACCAGTATGGGGACGCCTCCGCGTCCTGTCACTGCTTTTACGCTCTCGAAGCCATCCACTGACCCTGCGCCCGTCATTTTCTCGTCACCCCATAGTGGCGCTCATTATCCTGACAGTTTCCTGAAAGCGTTGCGCGTTCCTCTCATGGACCTCAGACGTACTGAAGATGCCTTTGTCGATCAGCTCGTGGCCGATGGACCAGCGGCGGGCGGGATCCTGATCAGCGCGACACATGCCCGGGCCTTTGTCGACCTGAACCGCGACGCCCGCGAACTCGATCCGGAAATGTTTGCGGACGGCTTGCCCGGCCCCAGCGCAGCGCCGTCCCCGCGCGTGAAGGCTGGCCTTGGATGCTTTCCGAAAATCGGAGCGTGCGGCGATGCGATATATGCAAAAAAGCTTAGCGCCGACGAAGGACGCTTTCGCCTTGCGCAAATTCACACCCCGTATCATGACGCTATCCAGCGTGAAATTGCTGCGCTGCATCAAGAATTTGGCTGCGCCCTGCTCATCGATTGCCACTCCATGCCGTCTGCTCAACCCGGTCGTCCCGACCTTCCTGACATCGTTCTCGGCGACCGGTTTGGATCAAGCTGCACGAGCCAGCTAACCAGTCTCGTCGAGCGGACATTCCGTGGACTGGGGCTGACCGTTTCACGTAATGCACCCTATGCCGGAGGGTATACGACGCGCCGATATGGCAGGCCAAAAAGGCATATTCACGCGCTGCAAATCGAAATAAACAGGCGCCTTTATATGAATGAGCCCGATGTCAAACCTGGCCCTGGCATGGACCGGACGCGTGCACAACTGGCATCTGTATGTGAGGAAATCTGCCGCTTCGCTCACCGGCTCTGTCCCTGACCTGGATAAAAAAAAGGCCGTGCCAAGCCGACACGGCCTAAAAGGTAAAGGGAGGAAACGCCAGAAGGCGTTAGCACCGCAGTGCTGAGTTCAATTTATTGTGCGCCGCAACAATTGCAAGCCCCTATTTTGCCTTCCCTGCATTTTTGCATGCGACGCACTGGCGCAGGCAAACGGCATGAAGCTTGCTCTCCTTCCCTGACGAAACCAAACCGGGACGTTTTCCGGTATTCAGACGGGGAGCCGGAATATGACGGACAATACGGATCTGCATGTAGGCAAGAGGCTTCGCCGCCGGCGTCGCCTGCTGGGACTGACACAACAGGAACTCGCCAATCAGGTAGGCGTGCGTTTTCAACAGATCCAGAAGTATGAATGCGGTGCAAATCGCATGACGTCTTCAAGGATTTACGATCTTTCGCGTGCGCTTAATGTGGCCGTTCAATATTTCTTCGATGGGCTTGACGGGGATGACCTGCTGGCCGCTAACGATGCCACGGGGATGGATGGCGACATTCTGAGCCAGAAGGAAACCCTTGAACTGGTTCGCGCCTATTATCGCCTGAGTGAGCGGCCGCGTCGCCGCCTGCTGGAACTCGCCAAGGCACTTGAATCCGATCAGAGTGGCACCGGCGCTGCTTGACCGGGGCGTCATGCTGGCTCAAAGCGCTTCAGCATGACACGCCATTCTGCAGACGATACCTCCATACACCTAGCCGGGCGACTGGCAGATGCGGCCTGGACAGCGATCCGGCCGCATTTTCGTGCGGGCGTATCCGCTGAAAACAAGGGAGGCTCCGGGCCATCCTACGATCCAGTGACGGTCGCCGACAAGGATGCCGAACGGGCCATACGCGACATTCTCGCTTCCGAACGCCCTGACGATGGAATTGATGGCGAGGAATTCGGCCGCCAGCAAGGCACGTCCGGCTGGACCTGGCTGATCGACCCCATAGACGGTACGCGGGCCTTCCTCGCCGGCCTTCCTGTCTGGACAACACTCATCGCGCTCGTCGATCCGGACGGAAATCCGCACATCGGCATCATTGACCAGCCCGTCCTCGGCGAGCGCTATATCGGCGCACCAGGCGGCAGCGTGCTGGAAACCGCCACAGGGCGCACACCGCTGCGGGTATCGGACTGCTCCGATCTGCGGCAGGCCGTGATTGCAACAACCGACCCCTTCATCATGACCCCGCCGGAACAGGGTGCCTGGACCCATCTTCGCCATACCGCCCGCATCTGCCGCTATGGACTCGATGCCTATGCCTATGCCCGCCTGGCGGGCGGAACGATCGATCTTGTATGCGAAACCGGCCTGCAGCCGCACGATGTTGCTGCCCTTGTCCCGGTCGTGCGCGGCGCTGGCGGCATTGCCCGCGACTGGCGCGGCAAGGAAGCCAAACTCGGATCACAAATCGCCTGCGCCTCGTCAGAGGCAGTCTTTGAACAGGCGCTCATCTCCCTGCGGCGCTCCGCTCTCTGAGCTTCCAGTGCAGCGCCGCTGGTCACACCCCCCGGACTCGCGCTAGATATTGAGCCATGACCGAACCCAGCGACTCCCTCGTCCACCGCAAGCTGCCGACCAAGGCCTGGCCAAACTCGTGGAAGATATCCAATATCATCGACGGCCGCTCGTTGCGGGTCAAACTGACCACGGCTTTCCTCGATAATCTGGGCGACGAGGCAAAAGCCCGCAAACAGGTACTCAATCATTTGCATGGCGCCCTGTTCCGTGGCCGGATGATTGCGCAGGAGCGCCTACAGCAAGGCTCTGACGGGCTGGATACTGCACGGCTGCTGTCTGCGGTTCAGGATGAAGTGCTTCATGCCCTTTATGATTATGTGACCACGCACATCCACCGGGCGAGCAATCCGACCGAGGGCGAACGCCTCGCCGTCTTTGCCACCGGCGGGTATGGCCGGGACGTCCTGGCACCATCGAGCGATATCGACCTGCTTTTTATCCGCCCCTACAAGGCGTCTGCCCATGCCGAGAGCGTTATCGAATACATGCTCTATGCGTTGTGGGACATTGGCCTGAAAGTTGGCCACGCTTTTCGCACGCCGGATGAGTGCATTCGCCTGTCTGCGGAAGATGTAACCATCAAGACGTCCCTGCTGGATGCACGTTTCCTGTTTGGAGACGAAGCCCTCGCGGCCGTGACAAAGGAGCGCTTCCAGCACGAGGCGATCGAGGGCAAGGATTCACAATTCATCGCGGACAAGCTGTCCGAACGCGATGCGCGTCACGCCCGACAGGGAAATACGCGCTATGTCGTTGAGCCGAATGTCAAGGAAGGCAAGGGCGGCCTGCGCGACCTGCAGACCCTGTTCTGGATCGCCAAGCATATCCGCCATGGCACTACGCTCGAAGAGGTGATGCAGTCCGGCCCATTCACCCGTCACGAGTATGCGGTCTTTATCCGGGCCGCGCGCTTCCTGTGGACGGTGCGCTGCCATCTGCACTACGTCACCGGCCGCGCCGAGGAACGGCTGAGTTTCGACCTGCAGCCGGAAATCGCCTCCCGCATGGGGTATCGCGACAGGGCCGAGCAACTCGGTGTCGAGCGCTTCATGAAACACTATTTCCTGGTCGCCAAGGACGTTGGCAGCCTGACGCGTATCCTTGCGGCCAAGCTGGAAGCTGAACAGAAGAAGAAACCAGAGGGCTGGCGCCGCTTCATTCCGTCAGGCGGGCCAAAAGCGCTGCCGCAGGAAGGTTTCGAGATTGATGCGGGCCGGATCAACGTGACCGGCGAAGATGTCTTCAAGAAGGACCCGGCAAACCTGATCCGCCTGTTCGCGATCGCAGATGAAACCGAATATGACATTCATCCGAACGCGATGACCATGGCGGCGCGCCGCACAAAACTGATCAACCAGAAGACGCGCACAAAGCCGGAGATGCGCGATGCTTTCCTGAAGCTGCTGGTGGAAGGTAACAATCCGGGTCTCGCGCTACATCGGATGAACGAAGCCGATGTTCTCGGCCGCTTCATGCCGGAATTTGGCGGCATCGTCGCGCAAACCCAGTTCAACATGTATCACCACTTCACCGTGGACGAGCATACGATCCGGGCTGTCGACTACATGGCGCAGATGGACCGTGAGGGCGGCGAAGGGTTCGAACGTGCGCACAGTCTCTTCCAGAAGATCGACAACAAGCAGGTTCTCTACCTTGCCATGCTGCTCCACGACACCGGAAAGGGCCATGGAGACCAGCAGATCGAAGGCATGAAGACCGCCATGCAGGCCGGCAAACGCCTCGGTCTCGATGATGCAGAAACAGACCTGATCGCATGGCTCGTTGGCCACCACCTGGAGATGAGCGAGACCGCCCAGAAGCGCGATATTGCCGATCCGCGAACGATTGTCCGCTTTGCCGCCCTTGTCGGATCGATGGAGCGCCTGCGCCTGCTTTATATCCTGACCATTGCTGATATTCGCGCCGTCGGCCCCGGTATCTGGAACGCCTGGAAGGGCCAGCTTCTGGAAGACCTCTATATCAATACCGAAGCTGCCCTGCGCGGCGGACGCACGGACGAGAAGAGCGTGGCGATGGAGCTGGCAGGCCGGGCTGACTTCAATCGCAGCGAACTTGAAAAGCGTATCGGCACCATCCCGCAAGTGATGACTGAGATGGACCAGGCCTATTGGACCGGCTTCGACGTCGAAGTGCTTGAAGAACATGCCCGCCACCTCAAAAGCGGTGACACGCCGGTGATCTCTGCACATGTGCGTGAGGATGGCGGCGGTGTGTCGCTGCTCGTCGCTGGTCATGACCGTCTCGGCCTGTTTGCACGCCTCGCTGGCACGATCGCATCCCAGGGGGCAAACGTTGTCTCTGCGCAGGTCTATACCGGCCCGTCCGGCTTCATCGTCGACGTTTTCATCCTGCAGGATGGCAAGGGCGGGGTTTTTGCGGCCGGAGATGAAGGCCGCTTGCGCCGGCTGGAAGACGAAGTGCGCCGTGTCTTCCAGACAGATGCGCCTTTCAAGGCCGTACCGAACTCTGCTTCCCGGCGTGAAGCCGCCTTCCTCGTCATTCCGCAGGTCAAGATCGATGACACGCTTTCGTCCGACTATACCGTAATCGACATAGCCGGGCGTGACCGGCCAGGGTTGCTCTCTGATGTCGCGAGCGTACTGGCCGAGTCGAACATTTCGATTCACTCGGCGCATGTCGGCAGTTATGGTGAACGGGTCTTCGATGCCTTCTATGTCCAGCTGCCTGATAATTTTACGCAGGACAGGATATCGTCACTCAAGGAGCAACTTCTCGCCGCCCTGAGGCGTGATGAACCAGAAGCTCCGAGAACACCGGCCCGCAGCCTGAAACAGGCAAATGCGGCCGACAGCTTCTGATCTGGTAACAGGAACAGCCCCTGCATGAGTGTCCTGCGCAATACGCTGACCCAGTCAACATGGACGCTTGGCAGCCGGGCACTCGGTTTCCTGCGGGACGCCGTCATCCTCGCAAAGCTTGGTGCCGGGCCGGTGGCCGACGCGTTCTTCACGGCGCTCATGTTTCCGAACCTGTTCCGGCGCGTCTTTGCCGAAGGGGCTTTTGCGCAGGCTTTCGTGCCGACCTATGCCCGCACACTGGAAGCCGAAGGTGAGGATGCAGCGCGCAAACTCGCCGAAGAAACCCTGCGCGGTCTTCTGGCCGTCACAGCCCTGCTTGTCATAATTGCGCAGATTGCGATGCCATGGATCATGCTCGCCCTGCATGGCGGCTATCGCGACGATCCGGTCCACTTTCCACTGGCGATCCTGCTGACGCAGATCACCATGCCCTACCTGTCCTTCATGGCACTGGCCGCGCTCATGTCAGGTGTTTTGAATTCATCCGGCAAGTTTGCCATGTCCGCCGCCGCCCCGACGCTCCTGAATTTGTGCCTCCTCGTGGCCGCCTTTGTCGGCTCTGACAATTATGCGGTGGCGAAATCGCTCGCAATCGGCGTCAGCGTGGCGGGCGCGCTGCAGGTCGCGCTCTTGTGGTATGGGGTCTCACGCCAGAAAATCCGGCTTCGTCTCGGCCTGCCAAAACTGACGCCCGGTGTGAAACGCGTCGCTGCCCTAGCCATACCTGGCACGATCGCGGCCTCCGGCATGCAGATCAACATCATGGTCAGCCAGGCACTCGCCAGTTTCGAGACCGGCGCGAAGACATGGCTGTATTCGGCAGACCGGCTTTACCAGCTGCCGCTTGGACTTGTTGGCGTTGCAGTGGGTATCGCCATCCTGCCCCGGCTCGCCCGCGCGGCCCGTGCCGAAGATACGGACGATGCGCAAGCCACCATGGACAATGGCGTCGGCCTCGCCATGGCACTGACCATGCCTGCCGCTGCCGCGCTGATGGCTGCGCCTTTTCTCTTCGTCGACGGATTTTTCACGCGCGGCGATTTTACCTCGGTTGATGCCATGCAGACAGCCCGCGCGCTGTTCCACTTTGGCTGGGGCGTTCCGGCTTTCGTCCTGATAAAGGTGCTGGCCCCCGGCTTTTTTGCCCGCGAGGACACGCGCACACCGATGAATTTCTCGCTCATCTCCGTCGTCGTGAACACGGTCCTTGGCGCCAGCCTGTTCTTCTGGCTGAAATCGCAAGGCATCGCTGGCTTCCCCGGCCTCGCCATCGCGACCAGCACGGCGGCCTGGGTGAATGCCGGGCTATTATTCCTGACCTTGATGAAGCGCGACTGGTACACGCCTGGCACGCGGCTAATCCAGCGCGTGATAAGTGTGCTCGTCGCGTCCGCCGCACTCGCCACCCTGCTGGTCTACCTCGCGCAATACCGCGCTGAGATCAGCATCTACACGCTCGATTCCAAATTCCTGGCCGCGCTTGCGATTGCCGCCGCAGGCGCGCTGGCCTATGGCGCTTTCGCTGTCATATTCGGTGCGATCCGGCCGAGCGACATAAAGGGGGCTAGGCGCGGCTGAACCCTTGCGCTATTGGCGGCGCCATGAGCGACACTGATATCCCGACCTATACCGGGCCCAAGCGGGTCTTTTCCGGTATCCAGCCCACCGGCAATCTCCATCTGGGGAATTATCTTGGTGCCCTGAAAAAGTTTGCGGACCTGCAGGATGCCGGCTGGGATTGCGTTTATTGTGTCGTCGACCTGCACGCCATAACCATGCCGTACGATCAGGCCAATCTCGCCAACCAGACCCGGCAGATCGCTGCCGCCATGATGGCGAGTGGCGTCGACCCCGGCAAATCGGTCCTGTTCGCACAGTCCTCGGTACGCGCCCACACCGAACTGACCTGGATTTTCGACAGTGTTGCGCGCATGGGCTGGCTGGAGAAAATGATCCAGTTCAAGGACAAGTCGGGCAGGGACTCCGAGCGCGCCTCGGTCGGCCTGTTCAACTATCCGGTCCTGCAAGCCGCTGACATCCTCGTCTACAAGGCGACCCATGTGCCTGTCGGCGAGGACCAGAAGCAGCATCTGGAACTGTCACGTGACATCGCTGACCGCTTCAACCGCGACTATGACGCGCCGGGTTTCTTCCCGATGCCGGAAGCGCTGATCGAGGGGCCGGGCGCGCGGATCATGTCCCTGAAGGACGGGACCAAGAAGATGTCCAAGTCCGATCCGGCGGAAAATTCGCGGATCAACCTTATCGATGATGCCGACACGATCTCGAAGAAGATCAAGAAGTCGAAGACCGACACACTCGGCGACATGCCTGAGACGGTTGAAGGTTTCGAAGGCCGCCCGGAAGTAAAGAACCTCGTCGGCATCTATGGCGCGCTCGCCGATATGAGCGACGAACAGGTGCTGGCCGAGTATGGCGGCAAGGGCTTTGGCACGTTCAAACCGGCGCTGGCAGACCTCGCCGTCGATCATCTCGCGCCGATTACCGCGCGCATGCGTGAGCTGATGGACAATCCGGCAGAGATTGACGCCGCCTTGCGCAAGGGTGCCGAACAGGCCAATGCGATCGCAGAGCCGATCATCGAAGAGGTGCGTCAGATCGTCGGCTTCTGGCGGCCATGACGACGTGGGACGCTAGCAAACCGAAAATGGAAGCGCCCATCATGAAACGCCTGCTGCCCGCCTTTTGTCTCGTCCTTCCCCTGCTCGTCGCCTGCCAGCCAACATCGCCGGCGGCTGACGGATCGCCAGTCCTGTCTTACCAGGATGCCTTCATCATGGCTCCGATCGGCGGACGTGACGTGACCATGGGCGGTATAGAGGTTTCCGTCGAAGGCGGTGACATCCGGCTGGTCTCGGTGGAAACCGACATTGCCGAAGCTGTCGAAACCCACAGCATGGAGATGGTGGACGGGAAAATGACGATGCGCCCCGTTGAAGGCTATCCCGTAAAGCCGGGCGAACCTCTCGACCTTGATCGCGGCGGAAACCACTTGATGCTGTTTGGTGTCAGCGAAGGTCTGACAGCAGGTCAGACGGTGGACATGACACTTACCTTCGAAGCCGAAGATGGTGAGATTCTCACGCTGGTCGCTGAAGCGGAAATCCGCGCCCTCGGCGAATAGGCTTCAGACACCAGTCGCTCTGGTGCGGACCTCAGGACTTGGTGATCTTGTTCTGGAATTTGATCACGCGTGGCACGATCTCATTCTGGAACTTCGAGCCGTTGAAGACGCCGTAATGGCCGACGCCCGGCTGCACATAGTCCTCCTTCATCCTGTCCGGAATCTTCGTGCAGAGATCATGCGCCGCCTGCGTCTGGCCAATACCTGAAATATCGTCCAGCTCACCCTCAACCGTCATCAGGCCAACGGCTTCGATTGCCTGTGGTTTCACGAGACGTTCGTCGCGGTAGCGGTACTCGCCCTTGGCCAGCAGGCATTTCTGGAAGACGCGCTCAATGGTCTGGATGTAGAATTCTTCTGTCAGGTCCAGCACGGACAGGTACTCATCATAGAACGTCTTGTGCTTGTCAGCGCCATCGCCGTCGCCCTCAACCAGATGGTCGAAGAAGCGGGCCTGCGCATCGACATGGCGATCCCAGTTCATGTGCATGAAGGAGCTGAGCTGGATAAAACCCGGATAAACACGGCGGAAGGCACCCGGCCATGGTGCCGGAACGGTGTGGATCATCTTCGAGCGGAACCAGTCCAGGCTGCGTTCTTCCGACAGCTTGTTCGGTACGGTCGGGGAACGGCGCGCATCAATGGGCGAGCCCATATAGGTCATTGTGGCCGGCATCGCGTCCGAGCCGTCTTCTGCCATCATGGCGATCGCGGCCAGCACTGGCGGGCCAGGTTGGCAAACCGCGAGCACGTGCGCGCCTGCACCGAGATGCTCAAGCATCATGCGGACATGGTCGATATAGTCATCAAGGTCGAACCGGCCGAACCAGATCGGCGCCATGCGCGCATCGGTCCAGTCCGTGATGTAGACCTCATGTGTTGGTAGAAAGGCTTCAACAGTGCCGCGCAGCAGGGTTGCGTAGTGACCGGAGAGCGGCGCCGTAATGAGCAGTTTCGGGCGATCCTCAGCGACATCCTCAGTCGCGAAATGGACGAGCTGGCACCAGGGCGTCGCCCAGTCGACTGTTGGTTCGACCGCATGTTCCACGCCATCAATCCCTGTCGACGTGATCTGCCAGTCAGGCTTTCCGTAATAGCGGGTCGCGCGCTCGAAGACTTTCGAAGCTGCCGCGATGGACCGGGCAAATTGCGTATCCCTGAGCGGGTTCGCATGGGTCGACCACATCGTATTGGCCGCCTTGGCTTGCAGGCGCAGCGGCGCCATGGCCGCCCGGTTCATTTCGACGAGAGAATAGAGCACTTTACGAAACCCCTATGTTGCACCGCAACATATGAGCCCCTTTTTAAAGGATTGCAATGTTTCTTACGCGCCGAGAAGCTGACCGAGGCACATCGCCATATCTTCCGGATTGGAATTTCCCTCAGCGAAGAAGGTCTTCAAAGTCCAGTTTTCGTCCATCAGATAGAGCAATGATGTGTGGTCCATCGTATAGCCTGCGAGACTGTCAGGCGTTTCGATTTTCTCGAAGCCGGCGAAAAACTCATCGGCCACGGACTTGATCTCTTCAGGTGTGCCCGTGAGGCCAACAAGCCCCTCCGGAAAGGAATTACTGGCAACATATTTCGCCAGCGCTTCAGGTGTATCGCGCTCCGGATCAACGGTGATCAGCAGTGTCTGCGGCGGCTCAACGTCTTCGGGGAGACGCGCATAGGCATTGGCAATCCCGACGAGCGTCGACGGGCAGACATCAGGACAATATGTGAAGCCGAAATAGATCAGCGTCGGGCGACCCTTGAAGTCTTCTTCCGTGACGCGTTCACCGAGGTGGTTGGTCAGCGTGAAAGGTCCGCCAATTTCTTCATAGGCGCGCGTCGAGCAATTGGCGACGCTACCGCCCGCCGTCACTTTTACAGGCTCTTCCCCGCTGCAGGCGACGAGCACGAAAGACAGTCCGAGGATAAATTTCTGGATCGAGCGCATGGCTGACTGTATGCGGTGCCATGGATGCGGCTTCAAGCCTGAAGCACGCAGAAACAATGTCGCAGGAGGCCATGGAAGAAACGCACGCCACTCGCGAAGGGCTGGACCAGGCGCTCTACAGCTTGCTGCCGACAGGGCTTGCCGGCGTCGATGCGGCGCGCGGACGGGCCAGGTTGCGAACGCTCGTCACGCTGCGATGGCTGGCCGTGGCAGGTCAGACGGTGGCCGTTCTCTTTGTCCAGTTCGGTCTTGGTTTCAGCCTGCCACTCGGGCTTTGCCTGACGGTGATTGCGGCTTCGGCCTGGCTCAATGTCTTTCTCAGCTTTGCCATGCGGGACCAGGTACTCCTGCGCGGCTGGGAAGCGACTTTGCAGCTTGGCTTCGACATCATGCAGCTATCCTTCCTGATCGGCCTGACGGGCGGGCTGTCCAACCCGTTCCTGCTCTTCCTGCTGGCGCCGGTGACGGTCGCGGCGACCAGCCTTCGGCCGCGCTACTCCGTGCTGATCGCCATTCTCGCAATCGGCCTTGCCGCCATCATGCCCACGCTTGCGCTCGACCTGCCATGGCGTCCTGGCGAATCGATTGACCTGCCAGCGCTGTTCGAGTGGGGCCATTTTGCAGCCCTCGGTATCGGCATCCTGTTCTTTGCCATGTCGTCGGTTCGTCTCAGCGAGGATGAAGCCCGGCTTGTGCGCGCACTCGACGCAGCCTCTGTCGTCATGGCGCGGGAGCAGAAACTGTCAGCCCTTGGCACGATGGCCGCGATGACTGCGCACGAACTCGGCACGCCGCTCGCCACCATTCACCTTGTCGCCAAGGAGCTGGCCGGGGAGTTTGACGAGACCGACCCACGTTTCGAGGATGTTCAGCTGATTGCCGACCAGGCGGACCGATGCCGCGAAATCCTCGGCAAGCTCGGCCGGGCCCGCGAGGCCGAAGATATCGTTCATGCCAACATGCCGCTTTCCAGCCTTGTCGAAGAAGCCGCCGCGCCATTCCGGGGCCTCGGCGTGGAATTGCGCGTGACTTATGCTGCCGGTGATAATGGCGAACCGCGCGTTCCGCTCATCCGCCGCAGCCCCGAAGTCCTGCATGCGCTGGGGGCGTTCATCGAAAATGCTGTCAGCTTTGCCGACACGCAGGTGCGCGCAGCCGCGAGCTGGACCGACAAGCAGTTCATGGTCACCGTTTCGGATGACGGGCCTGGCTTTGCCGCCGATGTGATGCCGAAACTGGGTGAGCCATATGTTTCCCAGCGCGGCGAAGCCCATCTCGGCGGCGGTGATATGGGGCTAGGCTTCTTTATCGCGAAGACCCTGATCGAAAGAACGGGTGGACGGATCGCGACGCGCAATCGTACATTGCCAAGACGCGGGGCGATTGTTCAGGCCGTATGGCCAAGAACAGCACTGGAGTCCTTGGAATCTGACCGGATACAGATAAATAATCCGGAACTGGAGACTTGAATCATGGACCATAACGTCACGGTAAAACTGCATGAGGCCCTCAAGAATGTTGAGGATCGCACCTGTCTCGTGCTCGATGATGATGGCCCGTTCCTGCAACGCCTTGCACGCGCATTGACGCAGCGGGGCTTTCTTGTCTCGGCCGTCTCTTCTGCGTCTGAAGCCAAGGATATTGCCCGGATGAACCCGCCGGCATTTGCCGTGCTGGACCTGCGCCTTGAAGATGGGTCAGGCCTCGATGTGGTCGAGGTTCTGCATCGTTTTCGTCCCGAGGCACGTGCCGTCATCCTGACGGGGTATGGCGCAATCGCGACAGCTGTGGCCGCTGTGAAAGCCGGCGCCGTTGACTATCTCGCCAAACCTGCCGAGGTCGAAGATATCGTGCGTGCGCTCGTGAACTCCGGCGATGGCCTTCCGGAACCGCCGGAGAACCCGATGTCGGCTGATCGCGTACGTTGGGAACATATCCAGCGGGTCTATGAGCTATGCAATCACAATGTCTCGGAAACGGCGCGGCGTCTCAACATGCATCGTCGCACCCTCCAGCGCATTCTGGCCAAACGCGCACCGCGCTAGTCCTTGCGGCTTTTTTCCTCGTTGCGGCCCTGCCAGTATCTGCCCAGGGCCGCTTCAAGCCTGTGGATGAAACAGACAATAGCGGCATCTACGCAGCCTTTCGCGGGTATGGCGCGATCCACGACCAGAACAATTTCTTGTTCGATGACAGCCGTGAGTTCGGCGGCGCTGTAGGCATGGCCCTGGACGAGAACTGGCGGATCGAGACCGAGTACGCCCGCCGCTGGGCCAAGATTACCGGCATTAATGGCGCACGCGCCGCCAAAGGCAATTTTGACAGCCATTCCCTCGGCGTACACCTCTTCCGGGACTTCATGTATGGCAGCAAGTTCCGTCCCTTCCTTGGGGCAGGCGGTGGGGCTGGCCTGCTCGAGTTTGAGTTCTCCGGCCCGGCCAACATAAACCCGGACTTCATCGTCGAAGGCTCGGATTCCAATCTGAGCTTCTACTGGAACGTCTTCGCCGGCATCAATTATCGCGTTTCGGACCGCTGGAAGCTTGGGGTCGGGGCGGAGTATTTCAGCTTCCAGGACCAGCCGGTCGAGGCCAATGTCGGTGCGCCGGAAGGCATTTACGGCATCAATCGCAGCTATGACTTCTTTATCTCGGCGCGCTACAGCCTGAGCGGGCCGTTCAAACGCTAAGGTCCCTTCGGCCCGAGCGAAGAGGTTTTCTTCGCCGGATCCGGCGTCTTGTCCCTGAACCTGCAGAGGTCAGCAATCACGCAGTCCCAGCATTTCGGCTTGCGGGCGACGCAGGTGTAGCGCCCATGCAGGATCAGCCAGTGATGCGCCCCCTTCTTGAACTCAGGCGGCGTGACCCGCTCAAGCTGGTCCTCCACCTCATCAGGCGTCTTGCCGGGGGCGAGCCCTGTGCGGTTGGAGACGCGGAAGATATGGGTGTCGACAGCAATCGTCTCATGTCCGAACGCCTCGTTCAGGACGACATTGGCGGTCTTGCGCCCGACGCCCGGTAGCCGGACCAGTTCATCGCGGGTCTGGGGCACCTCGCCGCCAAACTCATCAATCAGCATCTGCGACAGGGCAACCACATTCTTCGCCTTGTTGCGCCAGAGACCGATCGTCTTGATATGGTCAGCGACACCTGCTTCGCCGAGCGCCAGCATTTTCTGCGGCGTGTCCGCGATCGAAAACAGCTTCTCAGTCGCCTTGTTCACCCCGACATCGGTCGCCTGCGCCGACAGTGCCACGGCGACAACCAGCGTGTAGGGGTTGTGGTAGTTGAGCTCGGTTTCCGGTGCGGGCCGGTCTTCGGCCAGCGCGGCAAAAATCTGTGCTGTCTTTTCCGGGCCGAGCGTTGCCGGCCGGCGTTTTTTCTTTGCGCGCAGAGGTGTCTTTGCCATGACTGAAGCGGTGTAATTGCCGCAGCTTCCTAATCAAGCCTTCACTTGCCGCCAGATGCCGGCCTGCTAAATTCAGACACCATGACCGATGCACGATCCATCGTCTATTTTGATGCCACGCTGACACCGAACACGGCACTCAGCCCGCGGGCCTTCCTGATCATCATGGGGCTTGTCGGCGGGATGAGTTTTCTCGGCGGCCTCATGTTCCTGTCGATGGGAGCGTTCCCGGTGATCGGCTGGTTTGGCCTTGATGCGCTCGCGATCTGGTATGCCTTCCGCAAGAATTTCCAGAATCTGAAAGAAGCGACGACTGTCCACATCACAGCCGACAATATCCGCCTTCGCCATACGCGGCCCGGCCGCGAGCCTCGCGAGGTCAAACTACCCACGGCATTTACCCGCCTCAGCCTCGCCTACCCTGCACGCCGTCCGAGCGAATTGCGCCTGTCGCATGGCCCGACGGCCTATGTCATCGGCCGTTTCCTGAGCCCGCATGAGCGCAAATCCCTGCACGCAGCCTTGGACATCGCCATCGCCAGAGCAAGGGCCGAGCGGCACTGAAACAAAAAAAATGACGCAGGCGTCATAGTTTTTGAGCAAAGTCTGTGATAGGTTCATCCTGAAGATAATAAATCACCGGGCAAACCGGCCATCAGGAGGCAACCATGGCAGATTCTGCACAAACCCTTACGCACAAACTGGAACGTCCAAAGATCAGCTCCCGCGAGCCTTTGCATCCGGGCTACCTGCACGTCGGCGATCCGGTTCCCCCAGCCAGTGAGATCGAGCTGAAGGATTATGACATCGTCGATCCGGAACTGTGGCGTCAGAACAAGTTCTGGGACCGGTTCGAACGCCTGCGGAATGAAGATCCGCTGCACTGGACGCCAGACAGCTTTGTCGGCCCGTACTGGTCTGTCACCCGCTATGAAGACATCATGAAGGTCGACATTGACCACAAGCGCTTCTCGTCCTCCTGGGAGTATGGCGGCATCACGCTCGGCGAGCCCGTCTCTGATTTTGAGCTGCCAATGTTCATCGCCATGGACGAGCCGCGCCATTCCGAACAACGCAAGACCGTTTCACCCGCCGTTGCGCCGAACATGCTCAAGGAATTCGAGCACCTTATCCGCTCGCGTACGCAGGGCCTGCTCGACAGTGTGCCGGTCGGCGAACCTTTTGACTGGGTCGATACCGTTTCGATCGAGCTGACCACCATGATGCTCGCGACCCTGTTCGACTTCCCGTATGAAGATCGCCGCAAGCTGACCCGCTGGTCGGATGTGTCCACCAACATGAACAATCCGGACATCTGCCCCGGCGGCGAAGAACAGTGGAAACAGGAACTCATGGAGTGCCTGCAGACCTTCATGACGATGTACCAGGAACGTCAGGGCAAGGACCAGACAAACGACCTGATCAGCCTGCTCGCGCACGGCGAGAAGACAAAGAACATGACGCCCATGGAATTACTCGGCAATGTCATCCTGCTGATCGTTGGCGGCAATGACACGACCCGCAATTCAATGACGGCGTCAGTCTATGCGCTGAACAAATTTCCGGACGAGTATCGCAAGCTCAAAGCCGATCCGGGCCTTATCCCCAACATGGTATCCGAAGCAATCCGCTGGCAGACACCACTGTCCTTCATGCGCCGCACCGCGCTGGAAGATGTCGAGATGCACGGCAAGACGATCAGGAAAGGCGACCAGATCGCCATGTGGTACGTTTCCGGCAACCGTGATGAGACGTTCTGGAAGGAAGACCCGAACAAGTTCATCATCGACCGGGACCAGGCGCGTAACCACCTCTCCTTCGGCTTCGGCATCCACCGCTGCGTCGGCAACCGCCTTGGCGAACTTCAGCTGCGTATCCTCTGGGAAGAGATCATGGCGCGCTTCGACCATATCGAAGTGTTGGACGAGCCAAGCCGCACCGCTGGCGCCTTTGTGCGCGGCTATAGCTGGATGCCGGTGATCTGCCACCCGAAGAAATAGGTTTCTTCATATAACCGAAACACGAAAAGCCCCGCGAGCATTGATTCGCGGGGCTTCTTTTTCGGCTGAACCTAATCGTCGATTTCGATGACACCGCTCAGTTTCGACCGGCCGCCATCCATGACCAGCGTCTCGCCCGTAACAATCGCACTACTGGGTTGCGACAGGTAGAGCACGGCTTCTGCAATTTCATCAGCCAGGCTCGCCCGCCCAAGCGGCGTGCGCTTCTTCAGCCATGACTCTTCGCTTTCGGCCCGTGGCCGAAGCGCACAGATTGCATTGCTGCGAATACCTTTGGATGCGAGGTCTATGGCGCCAGCACGCATCACGCCGAGGATTGAGTGCTGGACGACGGCGTCGGCAAAGTCACCCGCATTGATCTGTCGAGCCGATAGCGACAACACAAAGGTCACCGTGCCCATTTGCGGACGCCGCCCAGACGTTTCGCCATCTTCCTCATTGCGGCGGGCAACGTGCTTTTCAAACATTTGCAGCATCAGGATCGCCCCGCGAACCGAGCGCATGTGAAGACGCTCGAACTCGTCGATTTCAAGCTCTGTCAGCGGCATTCGCGGCGGGATAGGCGGTACCGACACAATATGGTCGACACGGCCATAAGCCTCGATCGCGGCGGCGAGGCAGTTCTTGATACCAATTTTGGTGTGAAGTTCTTCATGCTGCACGATCGCGCGATCACGCAGGCTGTCTGACACCCGCTCGACCCGCTTCATCTGTGGGTCGCAGGCGATCACGGCATGACCAGCTTCACAAAAACGGCGCGCCACCGCTTCGCCTGTGAGCTGGCCAAGTCCGAGAATAAGTGTGACTGGTTTTTCCATGGTGGCTCCTGATCCGGTGGCAAACCGCCCGGATCAGGATGAGCCGGTCAGTTCGCCTAATTTGGGCGGAGTGTGACCAGCTCCTCTTTAATCTTCAGTTTCTTTCGCTTGAGTTCATGCAGTTTGACCTCATCAGCGGCAGGGCGCTTCTGTTCGTCGGAAATTTCCCGATCAAGATTGCGATGGCGACTGGAAAGTTCCTCGATACGACCGTGAAGTGACATGTATTGAGCTCCTTTTGCTGCTGAAAAACTGTGTCTTTCACAACACAGTAAATCACAATCAATGGGGCGGGTCACGGGGAATCAGGTGAAAATCCCTTCAGGTCGCAAGAGTCATCTCAACTGCCACGTTTTCGGGCAGACTTCGCCCGGAACATGGCCTCATCGGCTTCGCCAATCAGTAATTCAGCCGAGGGCTGCCCGGTCCAGGCGAGGACACCGCAGGACGCACCAAGGCGCACAACATCACCCTCATCTGCGTCATCACTGGTCACACTGATCCGGTCGATACGCTGGGTCATGCGATCGGCCTTCATCTGGCTGTCGGCGAGTTCTGCATGCGTCAGGATCACGCCGAACTCATCACCGCCAAGCCGGCCGACAATGTCCGTCTGGCGCACATGTGAAAGGATAATGTCGCAGACCTGGCGCAGTGCTTCGTCGCCAGCGGCATGGCCGAACCGGTCATTCACCATCTTGAAATTGTCGAGGTCGATATAGAAAATGCAAAGTGGGGTGCCGTGCCGCCCCGCCAAAGCGATCTCACGCGTCAGTTCACGCTCGAAGGCACGGCGGTTGAAAACCGGACAAAGCGCGTCATGATCCGCGAGTGTTTCAGCTTCAGCGAGCGCCTGGGCAAGGCGGGCCTGCTCCTCTCTCAGCCACAGGACTTCTTCGGCCAGGGCCCTGAGAGCTGCCCCGACCGTCCGGTCGCAGGTGGCCGGATCAATTTCCAGCGCCCGCAGCAAACCGTCCGCCGGTGAAACAGACAATTCAGCCGTTCCGGTACGATGTCCATTTCGCGCGCGCTTATCCATTCAGCCCGTATAGGCGAAACTGCCGGAAGCATCTACAGAACTCACGCCTTGACGGCGGATTGACCCTGTCTATGTTGTGCCGCTTCCTGAAAGGGGGCCTTGCGCATGAGCGAGCCAAAACCCGTTGTCGGCGTGATCATGGGCAGCCAGTCTGACTGGCCTGTCATGAAGCTCGCTTGCGAGATGCTCGAACAGCTCGGCGTTGCGCATGAAGTGCGCATCGTATCAGCGCACCGCACGCCCGACCGTCTGACCGAATATGCCAAGTCTGCCAGGGAGCGGGGCATCAAGGTGATCGTTGCTGGCGCCGGTGGTGCGGCGCACCTGCCGGGCATGACAGCCGCAATGACGCCGCTACCTGTGCTGGGTGTGCCGATAAAATCCCGCGCGCTGAAAGGAATGGACAGCCTGCTGTCCATTGTACAGATGCCGAAAGGCGTTCCGGTTGGCACGCTGGCAATCGGCGAAGCCGGCGCTGCAAATGCAGGCATTCTGGCCGCCTCTGTCATCGCACTTGGTGACGAGGGCGTCGCCGCAAAACTTGATACCTTCAGAGCCGCGCAAACCGAGAGTGTCAGCGAGGCACCCGAAGGATGAAAGCACTTCCAGGCGGGTCCGTGATCGGCATCCTCGGCGGCGGCCAGCTTGGCCGGATGCTGGCGAGCGCAGCGGCCCAGCTTGGCTTCGATGTCCACATCTTCGCCCCTGAGGACAGCCCGCCCGCCGCGCGCGTCGCCGCGATGCACTGGCAGTCTGCTTATGATGATGAAAGCGCCCTTCGCGAATTTGCCGACGCCTGCGACGTCATCACCTATGAATTTGAGAATATTCCGGTCAGTTCGGTGGATTACCTTGTCTCGCTCGGTGCGGTGGTCCGTCCCGGCACATCATCGCTTGAAAAGTCTCAGGATCGCCTGGCCGAGAAACGTTTCCTGAATTCCATCGGTATCGAGACCGGCCGCTATGAAGCTGTTTCCTCAGTCGATGAGCTGTCTGCGGCGCTGGAAACGCTTGGCGGCGAAGGCATCCTGAAAACGCGCCGCGAGGGGTATGACGGCAAGGGACAGGCACGCATCAAGGCCGGCGACGATCTCGGCGCGGCCTTCGGTGCCGTTGGCAAGGTGCCGGCGATCCTTGAAGCGCTTGTCCCGTTCGAGCGGGAGATTTCTGTCGTCATCGCACGCGCACCTGATGGCCGGACATCTGTATTCGAGCCTTCAATGAACGAACATGGCGGCGGGATATTGCGCACCAGTACAGTGCCATGCGGATTGCCGGGCTCCACGATCGAACGCGCAGTCTCGCTCGCAGAGATCCTCGCCCGGGAAACCGGCCATGTGGGCGTTTTAGCATTGGAACTCTTCGTTCTCAACGATGGCACACTGCTGGCCAATGAGTTTGCGCCGCGCGTACACAATTCGGGTCACTGGACGCCTGAAGCCTGTCTTACGGGACAGTTTGAGCAACATATCCGTGCGATAGCCGGTTGGCCGCTCGGCCCTGTAACCCGCGTATTTGATGCACGGATGCAGAATCTGCTGGGAGAGGAGGCGCTTGCCCCGCCCGAAAGCTTCGGCGACGGCGCTGTCATTACACTTTACGGAAAACGCGACGCCAAACCCGGCCGCAAGATGGGCCATGTTGTGCGCCGGACCGTGAAAAGTTGAGGCACATCTCGCCTGCGGGCTAGTACAGGTATTTCACGTCGAGCTTCAGGATCCGGTCGAAATTCCCTGTCATCAGGGGCGGGTTGGACTCATATCTCACATCATATGACATCCCGGCCCGCAAATGGTCCGACACTGCCGCGCTCATGCTCAACGTCGGCTGTACAGTCGTCGTGGGCCCGGACAGGTTCACCTTCGTGTCGAGCTCCAGCGTCCAGTCATCATCTAACCGCCAGTCCAGCTCAGCAGCACTATACAGGCCCAATGCCTCGATCGTGCGGTCACTGTTTGCAATGTCTAGAAAGCGGTATCCCGGGCCGAGTTCACTGCGCAGGCTGACGGTCTCGTTCTGCACGAGGTAGGCGCCCGCTCCGATACCGGCAAAGGTCGTCGTTTCGAACCCGGCAAAGTCATCGCGGGCGATTGATCCGCGGATATAGCCGAAATAGGCGTCGGTCCAGAGCGTGTCGAGCTGGTAGGATGCGCCCCAATTGTCCTGGTTGGTGACGCCGTTCGCTTCAGCCGTATTGGCGTACGCCTCCACCCGGTGGATCTGGGCACGCCGCATCATGTTTATCTTGCCATTCAGACCGAGATAGAGCGTGTCACTATTGCCTTTCGTTTCCGCGGCATTGAGCGTGACCTCGCCGTTGAAGTCTTCCCAATAGCCGGGCCGCTCCAGTTCGACCGGCTGCGGCGCGGGAACGATCAAGGGTTTGATGCGAAGCGGCTCGACGGGAACCTGAAGTTCGACGACGAGCGCATCGATGTCTTCAGCATGCTGCGGGTAGGCCGATTTCGCAGCTGCGACCACCGCAGCAATCTGAGCCTCATCCCCGGTATAGGTGGCAGCCGAAAGCATGCGCACAACAGCGCGCGGCAAGTCATCCGCGGGACGGGCTACCGTTTCGCTCGCGACATGGACCTCAGCCGCCAGCGCCATAAACAATTCCAACATGGTAAGGTGTCTGACCAGACACCGGTTACCAAAACGTTTATGCGCCTACCGACTGCTGCTGGCACGGCCACTACCGACTTCAAATCGCCGTTCATAGCGCGTCACGAGCTCAACAATGATCACGGTCACGGCATGCGAGGCGACGCCCACCGTCCACCAGATCAGGGGCCAGAGCATGATATAGGTGCCGCCCCCGACGCCGATGCTGATACCTGTGAAAATGATGACCCCAAGCACATAGCTTGCAAGGTGGATCCAGAAGGACAGGCGCAAGCCCGCCGTAATCTTGTCCCGCTCCTCACGGAGCATGGCATCGGCCTGGGATTTGGCATCAATCGTCAGTGCCACCGGCTCTACATTAAAGGCAGCGCCAAGCGCCATGATGGACTCGCGCGAAGCGCCGTCGCCCCGTTCAATCCTCTGCACGGTTCGCAGGCCAATGCCCGCAAGGTCGGCGAGGTGCTCCTGTGACCAGTGACGCTCTTCGCGCCAGCGTCTTACCTTTTCAGCATCCGCATTGAATTGCATGTTGCACTCCTTCGATTTCAGTTTGGTCTTCCTGCAACCAAAGAAATCCAGAAATCCGTGTATTCGCCACGCCAGCCTTGCGCCACCGGCCCGCCACCATGCCGCCACGCCACCGCCAGCGGGCCGCCAGGTCGATACTCTTTTGAAGATACGCCGCTATACCCCAGAGATGACAAGCGGCCTGCCCCGGCATCAGCCTTTTCCTCGCAATCTGTCCAGCAATTCGAGGCCCGGCCTGGCCGCCTTCGATCCCCACTGACCGAACTTCATAGCGCCTTTGAGACGGCTTTCGATGAAGGCATCAAGCGCCTCCTCGTCGTGGCCTTCATCGAGCCAGAAAAGCACGATGGCCGGAAGCGTCGCAGATAGCAGCGCGCGTTTGGTCTCGCGATTATAGTCTTCGGCTGTGTCACCTGCTGCCAGCCAGATGGCATCGGCAGTCTTCCAGGTCCGTTTCGCTGCGTCCGGCGCATGCCAGGGCAGGAAGCCGCGAGCCGATGCCCGTTTCACTGCGAGCCTGTTCGGCTCAAGAGCCGTAAGCCAGGCCCGGATCCCGGCGGCAACTTTCTCATGTGTCCGCAAGGCGCTCATGTCGGCCTGCTCAAGCGCCGTCAGCATCTCTTCCTCGGCCCTGTCGAAGAAACGCTCGATGAGGTCGTGGACGCCGTTTGGGGCGGCCAGCGCTTTTTCTTCGGAACCAAACCCCGCTTCGCGCGCTGATATGGTAACGGCCTCGTCTGTCCAGCCGTCCGCTTCAATGCGAGGCAACAGGAATTCGAGCCATTTGTCCTGAAGTCTTATCGATGGCCTAGTTGCTGTCATTGCTGGCTCCGGGAGTAGGCAAGCCTGAAATTTGGTGTTATAGGCGCGCCTTCACAAGTTACTGACACGCCAGACTATCGCTCGGGCCTGCTCGAGCAAACCAATGGAGATTTGACCATCGTACAGATCGTTGTCCGCGACAACAATGTCGAACAAGCCCTTCGTGCGCTGAAGAAGAAGATGCAGCGCGAGGGTCTTTTCCGGGAAATGAAAGCCCGCACTCATTTTGAGAAGCCGTCTGAAAAGAAGGCTCGCCAGAAGGCAGAAGCTGTGCGTCGCGCTCGCAAACTTGCTCGCAAGCGCGCCCAGCGCGAGGGTCTGGCATAAGCTGAACCCGCCAGTTCTGGCGTGAAAACAAAGCCCCTCGGCAACTGCCGAGGGGCTTTTTTTATTGTCCGAAAAAATTGGGCAGCTCGCTCAACCGGCCTCTTTTTTCTTGCCCGGGATAAGCTTCGTGAACCATTTGCCGACATCGCCGACCCCGGCTCCATGCACCGCGCCTGCGCGGTAAACCCGCGAGGCAATCCACAAGACGCTCAGGCTCGCGACGACCATAAGCGCCAGCAGGCCCATCACTTCCCACATGGGGGGCGCCGTCGGCACACGCAGGATCAGCAGGAATGGCGTGAAGAACGGTATCCAGCTCATTACAGAGAGGATGGGCGATTCCGGATCGGAGATCGCCACCGTGATCATGAACATTGGCACCATAAGCAGTACGATGAGCGGCGTCATCAATGTCTGGGCCTCCTGGATCGTGTCACAGAGAGAGCCGAGCGCGAGGAACACCGCCCCATACATCAGATAGCCAAGCACGAAACTGAGGATCGCCGGCACCAGCAGGCCGGGTTTCAGCACCGCGCCTGCAACGGCGAACAGATTGTCGCGTATTTCCGGGTCCATCATGTTCGCGAAGCTTCCCGCCATTATGCTCGCGCCAATGGCCCAGACACCCATGAGGGTCAGCGCCACGGCCAGCACAGCGATAAGTTTTCCCGCCAGCATGTGCTAGTTTCACAGACGTCAGAAGCGCATCGAAAATCTTGTTGGACCGCTCTTCGATCGTGCCCATGAGCAGGTAATTGACGACAGAGAAGATAAGGAACCACAGCAGGAAGGCCATGAAGACCGCGGCATAGAATGGCGCCCGGTCTGCCATGGTTACCGCCGACCCGGTGTCCGAAGACGCAGGACGGGCACGTCGCTCGGCAACCGGACGGGACTGTTCCTCGGCTTCGGCGAGGATACGCGGGCTTACACCTGCCGCCTCGAATACGCGTCGCTCTGTCAGCGCCCGTTCTGTTGCGCGCACCCTGTTCAGGAGCGAGTCTGACGTGACATTCTCACTCCAGTATTCGATTTCGCCATCGCCGTCCGGCACGAATATCGCGGCAAACAGGGGCTGTGGCCCTGCATCTGTCGCGACCATCTGCTCACCCAGCAGGAAAGGACGGATTGATGCCTCATCTCCGGCGGGCGGATCTACGGCGATGAAATCAGCCTGCGGGACACTGGCAGCCGCCCCGCCAGCCCGTTCCAGCGCCTCATCGACACTGAGGCCCTCATCAATCGCGGCATCAAACGTAGTGACACTGCCATTCGGATTTCCATTCATCACGCCGATCGGGTCGATCGTCATACGGGCAACCAGGATGCGCTCTTCATCGAGCTGGGCGCGGAGGGCATCCGAAAAAGCCGTGCCACTCTCGATGACGGTATAATAACGCGTTGGCTGAGAAGACGCAGCCCAGCTTGGCGCCATGATACCAACCGCCATCAGGAGCGGCGTCAGCAACAGGCCGAGCCAGAAGCCCCAGGCCTGCACATATCCAAGATAGTCGCGCCGCGCGACGAGATAGATCGAACGCATCAGGCAGCCTCCGCTTTCGCAGCCAGTGTCATTTTCAGGTCTTCAGCCTCGGCTTCTGACACCAGCGACACGAACACATCGCGCAACTTGGCATCTTCAGGGCGGAAGCTCGTGATCGGCGCGCCCGCATCAATTGCGGCGCGCAATGCATCCTGGGCGTCAGTGCCGGCCGGGAGAGAGACGCGCCAGACATTTCCTGTCTTTTCGTTGTCAGCAAATCCCTTCGGCGAAATCGCGGCATCAAGGTCGAACCCGTCCGTGACACCGATCAGCGCGGCGCGGCCGAGTGCTCCGAACGCTTCGTCCAGCGTCCCATCGAACACCTTGCGGCCACGTGCCATCATCACGATGGAATCGCACAGCCGCTCGGCATGCTCCATGACATGCGTCGAGAAGAGGATGGTCGCCCCACGCTTGTGTTCTTCGATGATGAGGTCTTCAAGGCCCTGCTGGTTGACCGGGTCAAGACCAGAAAAAGGTTCGTCGAGGATCAGGAAATCCGGCTTGTGAGCGAGCGCGGACAGGATCTGGACCTTCTGCGCCATACCCTTGGACAGCTTTGAAACCCGCGAGCGCCCGAACTCTTCAAGGCCCATCACTTCGAGCAACTCGTCCGCCCGCTTGCGAGAACTGGCTGCGCTCATGCCTTTGAGGCGAGCGAAGTAGGAAATGATGGCGCGCGGGCTCATTTTCTTGTAGAGGCCGCGCTCTTCCGGCAGGAAGCCGACCCGGCGCAAGGCCTCGATATTCGGGCGCTCTCCAAACAGGCTGACCTCGCCCTGATCAGGACTAAGCACGCCGAGCGCCATACGCAGGCTGGTCGATTTACCTGCGCCGTTCGGCCCGAGAAAGCCGACAATACTCCCCTGCGGCACAGTCAAGCTGAGGTCTCTCACTGCTGTAAAGAAGCCGAAGCGCTTCGTTACCGCCTGCATTTCAAGTGGCACTGAAGTCATAACCCCTCCCTCTGGCAAATACGTTCTCGACTATCGATAATGTAACGTCTTGCTTCATGGCTAGCCCTTGCCAAGACATTAAACAGCGCGCAGGCTGACTGTCATGAAGTCCTTATCTGGCCTTGACCTGGTCGGCGCAACGAACGCCGCGCGCGCGTCTGCACAGCAGAACGATTCCGATATGCGCTGCCCCTCGACCCCTCAACCTGTCGATGAGCTGAGCCGTATCGAAGCGGCCCTACGCCGGCTTGACCTCGGCAAGTTCGGCCTTTGCCTGTATTGCGGCGACCAGATCAGCCTGAAGCGTCTTGACCGCGACCCGGCCATCTCGAGCTGCGGCACCTGCGCTGAGGACTAGCTTTGTCCTAGTCAGTGGCTGACAGCCGGAAGAGCACCAGGCCAGACACGATCAGTACCGCCGCAAGAACCCGCATCGGGCTCAATTCTTCGGCGAGGAAGACCGCACCAACGACGAATGCGCCAACCGCCCCGATACCCGTCCATACGGTATAGGCGGTACCCAGCGGCAGCGTCTTCATTGAAATCGAAAGAAGGCTGAAACTCGCAATCATTGCAATCAGCGTCACGACGGACGGCATCAGGCGGGTAAATCCCGCCGACTGTTTCATCGAATACGCCCAGACGACTTCCAGAACGCCGGCAACAAAAAGATAGGTCCACGCCATGCCAAACTCCATCAGGCGCCGGGCCGTCCCGGACTTCCAACCCTGTGCGGGCGAGGACGCGGCCTCTGTGATGGTTGCGGCGGCCGGGCAATACCCGGCCAGATTCATTTGCCTTAATTCAGACCTTCACGGCCGATCGCATAAAACCGCTCACGGCGTTGACGCTTCAGCTCTGAGGCTGACAGGCCATCAAGATCGCCAAGTGCCTTGTCGATCAGTTTTCCGGCCTGGCTGATGGCGCGCTGCGGGTCACGATGCGCGCCGCCAACGGGCTCTTTCACCACTGCGTCAACGACTTTCAGTTTCAGCAGGTCTTCTGACGTGATTTTCATCGCTTCAGCTGCATCACGCGCTTTGGCAGAGTCGCGGTAGAGAATGGAGGCGCAGCCCTCTGGCGAGATCACTGAATAGATGGAATGCTCCATCATCAGCACCTTGTTGCCCGCAGCAATGGCAATTGCACCGCCAGAGCCGCCCTCACCGATAATCAGCGCAACCATCGGCACGGTCAGTGTGAGACAACGCTCAGTCGAACGGGCAATCGCCTCGGCCTGGCCGCGTTCTTCGCCGGCCTTGCCAGGAAACGCGCCGGCCGTGTCGATGAAGGAGAGAACGGGCAGTTTGAATTTCTCGGCAAGGTCCATCAGTCGGACGGCCTTGCGATAGCCTTCCGGGTGCGCCATGCCGAAATTATGCCTGAGACGGCTTTCGGTGGTGCGCCCTTTTTCGTGGCCGATCACCACGACACTGCGGCCACGGAAGGTAGCAAGCCCGCCAATGACGGCCTCGTCATTGCCGAACACCCTGTCACCGGCCAGTTCCTGGAAATCATCGAACAGATTTTCGATATAATCGGAAAAATGCGGACGCTCAGGATGGCGGGCCACTTGTGTCTTGCGCCACGGGGACAGCGAGGAATACGTGTCCTTCAGCTGCTTGGACGCCTTGTCCTTGAGCTTCTTCAGCTCATCGGAAATGGACGGACCCTCGCCCGTCTGCGACAGCGATTCCAGCTCGGCAATCTTGGTCTCAAGCTCGGCAATCGGTTTTTCGAAATCGAGGTAAGTCGTTGGCATAGATGAAAACTAGCCGCAGTCGGCAAAGATTCCTAGGCTTTTCAACTGCGGCTTGTGCGTTCGTAGTAACACACATCCTCTTCGCCCATCCGCACCGTACCGTTCTGTATGTAGCCGAGTTTCTCGGCAATCCGGATCGAGGCGGCATTCTCGGCATCGATAATACAGACACTTTTTTGCGCGTCAGACTCTGAATCCAGCCAGCCGTGAATGGCGCGGACGGCTTCGCTCGCATAGCCCTGCCCGTGCCGGTCTGGCGCGATGATCCACCCGCATTCGGGAAATCCCCAGAAAGCGGGCTCAGTTTCACGATGAAAATCAGCAAAGCCCACTTCGCCGGCAAATTCCCCGGTCTTGCGCTCCTCCACCAGCCAGTAACCATAGCCGAGCACTTCCCACAGGCCGCGATTACGCAGGATATTGCGCGTCCAGACCTCATGCGGTGTTCGCCCCGTCCCGCCCCCAATGAAACGTACGACATCAGGATGACGCCAGTGCGCCGCCAGCGATTCAAAGTCGGATGCCTCATGGGCCCGCAGCTTCAGGCGCTCTGTGAGGATAACCGGTACGGGTCGCCCGCTCATTTCCGGCCTGCCTTCATCTGCTCCAGCATCCGGCCCATCGCCGCATGGACCGTCTGGATGGCTTTCAGGGGCCGCACCATGACCTTGAAATCAGTGATCAGCCCGTTCTCGTCCCATTCAATCATGTCCACGCCGTTGACTTCGATGCCGTCCATCACACAGGCAAATTCGAGCACGGCCTTGTCGCCACAGTCGAAGATGCGCGTATAGTGAAACGTGTCGCCGCCCAGCGTCTCGCCCGCTGCGCCAAGATACAGCATGGTGATCGCCTTGCCCTCTTGCGGCGTATGGACGACCGGACTGCGAAACACGACATCATCATGCATCATGGCAGAAAGCTCAGCCGGGTCATGGCTTTTCAGGATGTAGTCCATCCATCGCTGCAGATTGTCGGAATACCCTGTCGTGGGAACCATGCGCGTCTCCTCAACTATATTGTCTGCCTTCGCCATATCGCGAGTTTGGCCGTTGAAGAAGCCCGTCTCTGGTGCCCCCCTGCTGTTTATGGTTTGGTGCTGATAGCTGGGCGGGCCTTTTTGCAAGGAGGGCCAAGCCATGAGCGTTGCCCGCGTCACAGAAATCACCGCCAAAGGCAAATCCATCGAAGACTGTCTGGAGAAAGGCGTGAAGCGCGCGTCCGAGACGCTGAAGAATGTCGAACATGTCTGGGTGTCCGACATCAAGGCACGCGTTTCAAACGGCAAGATTGACGATTACTTTGTCACTATGAAAGTGACTTTCGTGCTCGACGACTAGTGTGCGGGGGCACTGGCGGCGAGAGGCAATCTCTCGCCGTCCAGCCCTAAGGCGTCATACCTATTTGCCGCCAAACGGTCGGCCAACAAGGTATTCGCCGAGCTCCCCGAAACAGTATCCTCGCCGGAACACCCAGCTTGAGGGAAAGTCCGGCTTCACGAAGATCAGCTGCACCTGCCCCCATGTCTGACGCATCTCGCCTGTCTCCGGGTCGACGATGGCTGTGCGGCAAGCCGGCGCCCCGGAGCCGTCAGGCTCAATCCAGACCCCTTTATAATCCCGCCGGCCTGTTGTCTGGCCGGCAAGGTCATGAATGTAGGCAATACCGCGCACGCCGGGCGCGCCGGTCGGATAGGTCAGCACCGCGTCACCAGCCGGTGTGTCATGGTCATAGATGACCTGGCCAACTTCAGTCATCCAGGCTTCGTCTGCGGCGGCAGCGCCACTGGCGAGCGCCGCAACGCCTGCCATCGCCATCACGAATTTCAGCATGTCCGTTCCTCTACATATCAGCCATCCGGCCGGCATCAGCCTTCAAGGCAGTACTGATACGGATAAACCACGTTCAATTGGCGCACCTGCCTGCCATCAACCACCTTCGGCTTGAAACGGAGGCTCTGCGTAGCGGTATAGGTTGGCGCATTGAACTGCGATGACGAACAGGCGGTGAGAATTTCTTCCGGGCTGCCTGACTTGTTGACGTCGAACATTGCAAAACATGCTGCTTCAAGGCCTGCCGAGGCGGCGGCCGATGGATAGGCTGGCACAGGGGGGCTGATGGGCTGGGCATCGCGGGCGACGACTTCGGTTGTCACGGGACCGCCCAGCAGTTCGTCATCCGATTGATGCTTGTGCGCAACCTCAGTCAGCCTGGCCTGCCAGCCTTCCGGAAAGCTGACGGTCGCAGGCGGCGCGCCGGGATGGCCGCACTCAGCGATCTGTCCGCTGAGCGGCATGTTTGCCACCGACGAACTTCCCGTCTGCGTGTTCCCCGGTCCGTAGACCTGGATCGGATCGGTTGCGCAGGCAGCGAGCAACAGGCCGCCGCCCACAAGGGCAATCATCAAGACTGGTTTCATAAGGGACCTCGGCTTTATGTTAACCGTGACCTTATCAGCCTCGATGAGCCTCCGCCAAGCGCCAAGCGCGGTGCCCGACTATTCCGGATCGTCTTCGAGGCAGTAATTGAACGGCAGCAGGATGTTCTGTGTCGCCGGGCTGTCTGCGCCCTCAGCCGCATCGAACTGCAGCGGATCGATAACCGCCGTCGTGGCCTCCGCAAAGGCCGGCAGGCTGCAGCTCGTCAGCACATTCTCGGTTTCGCCAGCATCCGTCACATCGAACATGACTTCGCATTTGCCTTCTACGCCGAGCACGTTGTGCAAGGCCGGATAGTCCGGGCTGAGCGCCGTTTTCGGCACCGGCATGACAACATCCCCGCCCGGCGGGTTGGCATTTGCGACACGCGCGTCCCAGCCTTCGACCGGCATCACGGACACCGCATTCGCGCCACCGCAGACCTCGATGTCACGGTTCTGGCTGAGCGTTGCGAGCGCCTCCGACGACAAGGGCGTTTCCAGCCGCTCATTCAGCGCATCGACCGTTTCCGGCTTAAAGCCGTGATAGTCCATCTGTGCCATGGCCGGTCCAGCCAGCATGGCGGTTGCGGCGGTTGCTGCGACAAGTCTTGAAATCTGCATGGGGTGTGACTCCTTGGTTACCCGTGGGATCACCAGCCACCCTAGCCTGCCAAGTAGGCTTCTGCCAAATCGGGGTCTTTCGCGGCGACGAGATCGGCAAGGTCGGCGATCACCTTGGCCTGCTTCCAGGTCGCGTCATCCTGCATCTTGCCGTCGAGCATCGCGACGCCAGATCCATCCGGCATGGCCTCAAGAATGCGGCGGGCAAATTTCACCTCGTTCGGGTCCGGGCTGAACACCTTCTTGGCAATCGCGATCTGGTTCGGGTGCAGGGACCATGTGCCGGAACACCCCAGCAGATAGGCATTGCGGAATTGCTGTTCGCAGGCCTCACTGTCGGAAATGTCACCGAACGGCCCGTAGAAAGCGTTGATCCCGGCCATGCGGCAGGCATCGACCATGCGGGCAATCGTATAGTGCCACGGATCTTGTTGGGCATTGGCGCGCGGGGCACCCTCCTCGTTCGGATCGTCAATCACACGGTAGAAGGGATGGCCGCCGCCGACGCGGGTCGTCTTCATCTTGCGGTCTGCGGCGAGGTCTGCAGGCCCGAGCGAAATGCCCTGCATGCGCGGGCTGGCCAGCGCAATCTCCTCGACCAGCGCCATGCCCTGCGCGGTTTCGAGAATGGCATGGAAAAGGATCGGGCGCTTCAGCCCCGCTTTTGCCTCAAGCTGCGCGACATACTGGTCAGCAAAGTGAATGTCCCACGGCCCCTCGACCTTGGGAAGCATGATCACATCGAGCTGGTGACCGGCCTTCAGGACAAGCTCTGACACATCATCCTGAAACCAGGGTGAGTTCAGCGGGTTCACACGGCTCCAGAAGCCTGTGCCCTTGGCTTGCCAGTCAACCATGCCAGCCATATCGATGGCCCCGGCGCGGGCTGCATACTTGGCGTCAGACGGGATCGCATCTTCGAGATTGGCCAGCACGACGTCGGCCTGATCAGCCATTTGCGGTACTTTCGCCCGCACCTTGTCGAGATGCGGCGGCACGAAATGGATCATCCGCTCCAGCCGCACCGGCAGGTCCCGCATCGGGTCGGGTGCGCCGATTGCAAGCGGCTTGAAAAAGTTTCGCGGTGTTTTCTGGCTCATCGTGGTCCTCCGTTGCGGCGCAACATAGACCCCGGTGCGAGCGGGTCAATCACGACAAGAGACCTGGCATGAGCTGCCCGGCTTTCAGCGTGTGAAGCTGTAATGATTGCGGCGGAACGCGTCAGGCTCACCGTCCAGCGTGACCATCTTGCGAATGGAGAAGGCCGATGGCGAGACATCATAGGTGTATTCGCAGGTCGCATCGACGCCGCTGTCGGTACAGGCGGCCTCGGTCACAAGCGTCAGCGTCTCGTCTTCTTCCATGCGACGCTTGACCGTTTCGTCATTCAGCATCCGGCCATCCTCGGAGATCGACACTTCGGCGCGGCCATTTGCGGCTGGTTCTTCGGGATAATCGAAATAGAGCTCGAACGTGTCGCCATTCTGCGCGACGGCAAGGTCTACAGGCAGCGTCACATCCTCGGTGGGCACGTCGTCATTCAGATAGGTCAGCGTGCCTTTCCAGTCATCTCCGACCAGAGGCGCAAGGTCAGCCGGACGGACCTTGGCGGCAAAATCATGCTCACCGCCGGACCCGCCGGATGCATTTCCACAGGCCACCAGGGCCAGCGCGGCCAGACAAACTGTTGAAGATCGTTTCATGCGAATACTCCCGCCGTTTCTGATCACAGTACGGCAGCGAAACGACTACGGATCAGATTTCTGCCGAGATTACTGAACGTTCATAAGCCAGCGCACGCAGGTAGAAGAGCGACGTGACATATGTTGCACCGGCCGCCGACAGGGCTTCGACGCTCCAGAACACGATGCCATGCGCGTGCAGGCCGAGCAGGACGATGGTCGACAGCCCGAGCGCGAGGGCGCCGGTGATTTCAAGGATGAAGAAGGAAGCGATGAGCGCGCGAAGAATGGCAGGCATGATCTAGTCTCGGTTTCAGGCGCGCAGACCAGCCTGCGCGCGGAATGCATATTGTAACGCCCAACGCCTTACGGGAGAGGGCTGCGGCAATTTATCTGCCGGCCAATGGATGCGCCGTTTCAAGCAGCTCCGCAAGTTCGTCCGTCAGGACATGCGTATAAATTTCAGTCGTCGAAATATCAGCATGGCCAAGCAGCATCTGCACGGATCGCAGATCAGCCCCGCCCTGGAGCAGATGGGTCGCATAGGCGTGGCGCAGCGCGTGCGGGTGGACGCGTTCGGCGTCGAGCCCGGCTTGCAGGGCGAGATCCTTCAGCATCTGACCGAGGCGGCGGCGCGTCAGGTGCATCTCCTTGCCGCGCGAAGGAAAGACAAACGCCGCTGCCCCGCCGGACTTCAGCGTCTTCTTCGGCAGGCTGTCCTCACGCACGGCGAGCCAGTCGACGATGGCCTCAAGCGCCGGTGCACCGAGCGGGCAGAGCCGGTCCTTGCCGCCCTTGCCTCGAATGATGATATCAGTCGTGTCCCAGCGATTGCCTTTGCGCCTCGGCAGGTTTCCCATCTTCAGGCTGACCAGTTCGCTGACCCGCAGCCCCGCCCCATAGAGCAGCTCGACCAGGCAGCGAAGGCGCATATCCTCTCCGCAGGCGTCGATCAGCACGGACAATTCCTCGCGCGACAGCACATCCGGTATGTCGCGCTGCGCCTTTGGCCCTTCGAGTTTCGAGGTCGGGTCATCCTTGCGGTCGCCCTCTTCGAACAGGAAGCGGAAGAAACGGCGCAGCGATGAGAACTTGCGGGCCTGGCTGCGCGGGGCGAGACCCTGGTCGGCGAGCCAGGTTGAATAGCGAGAGACCTTGCCGGCATCGGCCCGCACCAGCTTGCCCTTCATGAAGCCGGACGCATCGCGCAGGTCGCGGCCATAGGCGTCCAGCGTATTGGGTGAGGCGCCGCGCTCGGCACTCATCATTTCCAGGAAGGCTTCTATTCGGGCGGCATCTGACATGCCGGGAAGATGCCGCAGACATGCTTAATATCTGGCTTAAGAAAACGGGCGCGATCCCGAAAGACCGCGCCCGATTGAGGCAAGATTTTTCCGCCCGGCGAATTATCCCTCCGAAGGGTCTTCAGTCTTGTCGATCACAGGGTGGCCGTGATCGGGATCATCGTTCAGCTTATGCATGGCCACCACGACCCCCGACAGCGCAAGAATCGCGATCAGGTTCGGGAAGGCCATGGAAGCGTTGGCGATATCCCCGAACAGCCACAACGCATCCGTATTCGTCACGATTGCGCCGCCAAAGACCACAATGACCCAGAAATACCGGAATGGATGTGTCGCCCATTCACCTACGAGATAGGTGATCGCCTGCTCGCCATAATAGGACCAGCCGATAATCGTCGTGAACGCAAAGAAGAAGAGCGCAATGGTCACGACCCATTCCCCACCCGGGAAAGCCGCACCATAGGCCCGCGCCGTGATACCGGACGATTCGGCGTCCGTTTCATACACGTAACGCACTTCATTCAGGACGCCTGCATCGGTAGCGGACGCTAGTGCCTTTTCGAAATAGGCTTGCTCGTCGGCCTCCGTCGCATCGCCCGGAAGGTCTTTTGCGAGATTCAGGCCGCCCGCGCGGCATTCATTGAGGAAGGCAACAGCTTCATTGCCACGCGAGGCAATAATCGTATCACGCCCATCTGTGTAGGCCGACGGGAAGAGGTCTTCCGCGCCAGTGCCTTCTGGCAGGCTGGCATAGCCTTCCTCGATGCACTGATTGGCGGCGATGAGGCTTGGGCTTCGTGAGAAGTCGCCTGACACGGTCAGGATAACAAGTGCCGTCATCGTGCAGATCACGATCGTGTCTATGAACACACCGATCATCGCAATCTCGCCTTGCTGCACCGGATTTTTGGTCTGCGCCGCCGCATGCGCGATCGGCGCAGAGCCCTGCCCGGCCTCATTCGAGAACAGGCCGCGGGCAATACCAAATCGTACCGCCTGCATCATCCCGTAGCCGGCCGCGCCGCCGACAACTTCCTGCAAGCCGAAGGCGGATTTGAAGATCACGGCAAAGGCGTGTGGAATCTCGCTGGCATTTAGGATCAGCACCACGAGCGCGCACAGAACGTACGCCGCCGCCATGAGCGGCACGACCTTACCCGCGACATTGCCGATCGACTTGATACCGCCGATGATGACCGCGAAGACAAGGCCCGCAAGGACAATGCCGATGCCCCATGCCGGTATTGAGAAGCCGAGCGTTCCGCGCGAGGTCTCGATCGCCGTCTGTGCGATGGAATTCGCCTGGATCATGGAGCCGGTTGCAGCCGCTGAAAACAAAGTCCCGAGACAGAAGATAACGGCGAGCCAGCCCCAATTCTTGCCGAGGCCATTCTTGATGTAATACATCGGGCCGCCATTGATGCGGCCATATTCGTCAGTCTCGCGATATTTCACGGCCAGCGAACTTTCGGCAAATGCCAGTGCCATGCCGAGCAATGCGGTGATCCACATCCAGAAGATCGCGCCGGGGCCGCCCATTGCAATAGCCGTGGCCACACCTGCAAGATTACCTGTGCCGACCTGACCGGAAAGCGCGGTAGAGAGCGCCTGCCATGGTGTGATCGCGCCGTCTTCGCCTTGCGCCTTGCGGCCCTGCCAGACTTCCTTCAGTGCCGGAAAGAAGCGGAGAACGGGGCGTCCGCCCAGCCGGACCATGATAAAGAGACCTGTTCCTAGTAGCACGATGGCCAAGGGTCCGATCTCGCCGGGAATGACAACTGTGTCACCCCACTTACCGCCCCAGATAAATCCGGCGATATTTTCGATTAGCGTAACAAGCGCTTCCATAAGCCTCCCCGGCTCCCTGTAGCTATAAGACTACGGGCGACAGTAGACGTGTTTTCGCTTGTGTGAAGCAGGACGGGGCAGATTTTACATCCACCCCGTCCAAACGCGTAAATTTGTTGCGGCTCTGGTGTTTAAGCGCCGAAGCCTTCCCCGACACCGAAGTCCCGGCGGGCAGACACGATCGTCACCACAACACCGGCCAGCACGTCCAGCAAGGTCATGATCGTGATGATGAAGAATACAGATGTTGCGAAATTCGGCAGGAGCAGGAATTCGACCAGGCAGACGATGAACAGGATCATCGAGATGGCATGGTTGATGATGGTCGCCGTGCCGGTGCTCGTCGACTTCAGGATTTCCATGAATAGGAGGCCGATGGAGAACAGAATCAGCATCTCGCCATTCGTGATCGCCCAGTTCACACCAGAGATCATCGGGAAAGTCAGCATCGGCTTTTGCAGCATCGCGATGATCGGCGCGACATTGTTGATCACGCCATCGACCTGCTCACTGCCGCCACCATATGGCAACGCAATCAGATTATAGATGGCGACCGGGATGATCAGTAGCGGAAAAACTCCGAGTAGCACGCGCATATTGGATCCCCTGCGTATGTTTGGCACGCCCGACCGGGCCTGCCGTTTCTTTCGATCTTCAGCCCGCGCAATGGCGGCTGCACCAAAGATCCCTCTCAGACTCATGCCTAGCGTCCCCTTTGAGGCCTGTTAAGCACGAAAACACTAGCACATGATATGGCGAGTTTGAGGCGTGTCTTTTCAGACTCAGTCTCTCAGACCTCGTCAGCGCCTTCCGGATTGCGCCGCCGGCGGATCAGCCAGGTCACACCGCGCAGGTCTGACAGGGCCGCCCAGAGCCGTCCGAAATTGGTATATTTTGAGCTGCCTGCGCCGCGTTCACGATGGTTCACGTCCATGAACTCGACATCAAACCCTTCGGCCTTGATGAGGGCCGGCATGTAGCGGTGCATATGGTCGAAATACGGGAGCGACAGGAAAACATCGCGTTTGATGACCTTGATGCCACAGCCACTATCGTCGCAATCATCGCGCAGCATGCGGCGGCGGATCGAATTTGCGAACCGGCTGCCAAAGCGTTTCCAGGCCGTATCCTTGCGGCTCGCGCGGCGACCCATCACCATGGCAAGGCGTTCGGGCGCATCGGCACGCGTCAGGGCACGGTAGAGGTCTGGCAGGTCCGCCGGATCGTTCTGTCCATCACCATCCAGCGTCCCGACAACTGTTCCGCGGGCCGCGCGCACGCCAGATCGGATCGCCCGGCTCTGGCCAGCATTCTTGCGATGGCTGAGCACGCGCAGCGTTGGCATGTCCTTCTTCAGGGCGGCGAGCACAGCCCGGGTGTCGTCGGTCGACGCATCGTCGACGAAGATCATCTCATAGGCCCGGCCGTCCAGCGCAGCGGCGATTTCACGCGCCAGGCTTTCGACATTGCCAGACTCATTATGCACCGGAGCGATAACGGAAAATTCGAGGTGTGCTGCCAAGGGAGGGGGCCTTTCCCAGTTCTCTGGAGTGCCTCTTTAAGCGGTTCGCACCATTTGCGAAACCATGGATGAACGCAATCGCTGCGCGAAGCCGTGCCATCACGATAATATTCAGCTAGATCAGCCAGCCATGAATCCACGCACTGACCTTCCGATCGACAGCCTGCTTCCAGGCATCTGCGAAACTGTCCGGGCAAGTATGCGACTGGTGCTGGCCGCGCCGCCGGGTGCTGGCAAGACAACGCGTGTGCCGCTCGCCCTTGCCGGGCTGATCGACGGGTTTGACGCGCTTCCCGGCCGGATTGTCATGCTCGAACCGCGCCGGCTTGCAGCTCGCATGGCCGCCGACCGGATGGCCTCAACACTGGGTGAAAAGACAGGCGGCCGCATCGGCCTTTCGACGCGTGTGGAACGCAAAGTCTCTTCACAGACGATCGTCGAAGTCATCACGGATGGTCTCTTTACCCGGCGCCTGCTGGCCGATCCGACACTGGAAGGCGTTGCCTGTGTCATCTTCGATGAAATCCATGAGCGCAGCCTCAATGCCGATCTCGGTCTGGCGCTTGCCCTCGAAGCCCAGTCGGTCTTCCGGCGTGACCTCCACCTGATTGCGATGTCGGCAACACTCGACACGGAAAAGGTTGCCGGCGTCATGAACGCCCCGGTGATCGAGAGCGAAGGGCGCCAATACCCTGTCGAGACGAAATATCTCGGCCGCACGCGTGAGCGTATCGAAGACCAGATGGCCGCTGCGATCGGCCGCGCCGCGCGGGCCGAGGCCGGGTCCATTCTCGCCTTCCTTCCCGGCGCGGGCGAAATCCGCCGAACGGCAGAGCGCCTGACAAACCTGCCCGCCAATATCAGCGTGCACCCCCTCTTCGGCGCGCTCTCTCCGCGCGAGCAGGATGATGCCGTGCACCCTTCGCCAACGGGCCAGCGCAAGATTGTGCTCGCAACGGACATTGCAGAGAGCGCCCTGACGATTGACGGTGTCCATGTCGTTGTTGATTCCGGTCTTGCGCGGGTGCCTGAATTCGATCCGGCCAGCGGCGTGCAGGCCCTGCGCACCATCCGGGCCGCTCGCGCCAATGTCGACCAGCGCCGCGGCCGCGCAGGCCGTCTCGGCCCGGGCACCTGCTACCGCCTGTGGGATGAAGCAGAAACCCGCGGGCTTCTCGCGGCGCCGCAACCGGAAATCCTGAGCGCCGACCTCTCCGGCCTCCTGCTCACACTCGCAGACTGGGGCGAAGACGATCCGTTTCGTCTCACCTGGCTTGATGCTCCGCCTGTTGGCCGTATCGCGGCGGCAAAAGATGCCTTGCAGGCTTACGGCGCACTGGATGAGGCGGGCAGGCTGACCGGGCGCGGCAAGCAGATGGCCGCGCTTCCGCTCGACCCAAAATATGCGAGCCTTGTTGCCAGCGCCGCATCCGATGGTGAGCGCGCGCTGGCAGCCGAAATTGCGGCGCTCGCCAGCGAAGCGGGCATTGGCGGCAATTCGGCCAGCCTGACTGACCGGCTCGATGGCTTCCGGCGGGACAATGGCCAACGGGCCAAAGCATTACGACGACAGGCCGAACGCTGGTCGAAAGGTGCAGCGCCGTCTGGCGATCCTGCGCTATTCCTCGCACGGGCCTGGCCTGGACAGGTCGCTCGGCGCCGCGATGGATCAGCCACGACTTACTTGCTGGCTAACGGACGGGCGGGCGAGGTGTCAGCTGAGAGTGCGCTCGCGAAATCAGACTGGATCACCGTCATTGACATGGTCGGCGCAGCCGGGCGGGCCCGCATTACGCTGGCTGCACCGATCCGGGAAACGGACATCCTTGCCCTGCACCCCCCAGTGGCCGAGGACCGGGCGAGTTTTGACGCAGCAACGAAGAGCTTCAAGGGCAGGCGGGTGAAGGCTGTTGGTCAGATCATCCTGTCCGAAACCCCGCTGCCAAGGCCGGGCGGTGATGAGGCGCGCCGCGCACTGGTCGACTACATTGCCGAAAGCGGCTTTGAAGACATCGGTCTTGCGGACACCGTGAAGGCGTTCCTGTCGCGTCTTCGCCTACTGCATCAGGCCATGGGAAATGACTGGCCAATCATGGACGAGACAAGTCTTGCCCGGACAGCAGTGGACTGGCTCCTGCCGGCGCTCGGGTCCGGTAAGGGCTTTGCCATGCCGTCCGAGGGGGCCGTGCTGAATGCGCTGAAGCAGTCGCTCGGCTGGCCGAAAGCGCAGGAGATCGACACGCTGGCGCCGGTAACTGTCGGCCTGCCCAGCGGGCGAAATGCGCCGGTCGACTATCTCGATGACAATGCCCCACTGGTCGAAGCCAAGGCGCAGGAGCTTTTTGGCCTCAGCCGCCAACCCGCCATTGCCGATGGTCGCACCCCGGTCACGCTACAGCTCATCTCCCCTGCTGGACGGCCTATCGCCGTCACAAAGGACATTTCGGGCTTCTGGCAGGGCGGCTATCGCGACATGGCCAAGGATATGCGCGCGCAATACCCCAAGCATGACTGGCCGGACGACCCGGCCACGGCCCGTCCGCATGTCGGCATGACCAAGAAGCGGCTTGGGTCTTCGCAGAGCTGACCGCCTCAGCCGGCCGGCGGGTGTAACAAGGCCCTGCGGTTCGCTGACGACGATTGGCCCTCTAGTCTGGCGTCGCAAGCGCTGCGGGCAATACGCTCTTCTGGAAGGCATTGCTGGCTTTCCAGTACTCACCAGCAGGATCCCAGGCCTGGAACACAGCCACGACATCCTGATCCGGGAACACCATGATCCGCTGTCCCCCAAGGCTCTTCCCCCTCAATTCGGGCGGCGTTCGTTGCCCCAGTCCATGCCCATGGATTTCTTCATCCAGTCTGAAAAGGTGCCTGGCTTTTCCAGGTTTTTCGGATCGAGGGTGCCGAAGGAAACGATGGGGCCATCTGCGGCCTCGAGGCGCACGCCAGCGACCTGCTGGTGCGGACTGCCCCAATTGCCATAGCTCGTACTCGGATCGAGCAGCAGCATGAGCTTCTGGCCACCGCGCCCTTCCCTGTCCTTGCCGAAAACCAGCCCATAGACCTTTTCACGGCTGAACCCGCCGCTATGGGCCTGGCGCTTGCCGTCGAGCAACACTTCATCCCAGAGCAGGTTGCGACGCCATTGCAGGACGTGCATTTCTTCGTCATCGGTGATGACCTTGATATCGACCTGATGGAGGCTGACCCGGACCAGTTCTGCACGCATTGGGATTATCCTTCTGATATTATCGAATAACGATAAACAAAAAATCAAACATCGTCAAGTACGTTGAGAAATTGAAAGGACGTTCCCGTCGGGATCTTTGAACCATAGAATCTGTACGTTCTGTCCGGGCACCGTCCAGATGCCGTTTTCGTCCTGGCCCATGCCGTCAAAGATCAGGGGCTCGACGCCCTTCCCCATCAACTGCGCGCGCATCGTAAGAATATCGCTCACCTGCCAGTCGAGGACTGTGAAGGGCTGTGGTGTAGAGGCGGCCACTTTCGATATTCGCAGCTCAGCACCAGCCAGCTGATAAACTACCGCAAAATCATCTTCGCTATGCAGCGTGAATTCAAGCGTGCCCTCGTAGAATTCACGGCAGACGACTGCATCGGAAGTCGCAAGAAAAAAGCTCGGTTTGGATGACTGTAGCAACGAGAAAAGGCTCCCATCCTGATGACCAGGCGGGAGCCTCTCTATTTAACGCACACACGTCAAATCAAGATCAGGTGACGGCTTACCGCCCGGCGAGCCGCAGGAAGCGGTCGCGCACATCCTTGTCAGTCTTGAAGACGCCGGTGAACTGGGTGGTGATGGTCGACACGTTCGGATGGTGAACACCGCGTGTCGTCATGCACTGGTGGACCGCATCGATCAGCACGGCAACACCGGCTGGCGCGAGGCTTTCGGTCAGCGCGTCGCAGATCTGCGCAGTCATCGTTTCCTGCGTTTGCAGGCGCTTGGAGAAAATCTCCACCACGCGGGCAATCTTGGAGATGCCGACAACGGCCTGCGTCGGCATGTAGGCGACGTAAGCCGTGCCGAGGAACGGCGCCATATGGTGTTCACAATGGCTCTCAACGTCGATCTCGCGCAGCATGACCATGTCATCATAGCCCTGCACGTCATCGAAGGTGCGGGAGAGATATTTCACAGGGTCTTCGTCATAGCCCTGGAACCATTCCTTGTAAGCATTGACGACGCGCTTTGGCGTATCAATCAGGCCCTCGCGGCGTGGATCATCCCCGGCCCAGGCCAGAAGCGTGCGCACAGCGTCTTCGGCTTCTGCCTGTGTTGGTCTTTTTACGGGGTCGCCTTGCGCGAGGTTTTTATTTGTCGTGATGGCATCCATCGCCATGGTGAAATCCTACTGTCTGAGGGACGGAGGTCGAGCCGGATGTTCTGTGGGTGAGCCCTACGCACCCCAATACCGGACTTAACGCCCGCCCGAGTTCTACCCTCAGGGCGTGGCACAGACATAAGGCACGAGAAGCGTCTTTTCCAGCAATAGAATGTGTTTTCGCGGCGTAAGGCCGCGTGCAAAAGGGCGAGACGGCTTGGCGCGGCAGGGTTGTGATGTCATAAGACGGCCGCGTTTGAAGGACGTTACCGAATGGCAAATGCCGCCCTGCTGCATGAACGACTGGCCTTGAATTGTTGCGGGTGCTGATGCACCGCGCTTCGCAATGAAGCCTGCCGGTTCCGTTCTTTTTACTTTCAAGGCCTAGAAGTCCATCATGACCATCAAGATCTACAACACGCTCGGGCGTGAGAAGCAGGTATTCGAACCGCAGGATCCGGCGCGCATAACGCTGTATGTGTGTGGGCCGACTGTCTATAATTACGCCCATATCGGCAATGCGCGGCCCCCGGTTGTTTTCGACATCCTGTTCAGGCTGCTGCGTCGCACCTATGGCGAGAGCGCCGTGGTCTATGCGCGCAACATTACCGACGTCGAAGACAAGATCATCGCGCGGTCGCTGGCCGACGGCACGCCGATCCCCGAAATCACGCAGAAATATGCGGGCATTTACAACGCCGATATCGCCGCGCTGAACGTATTGCCACCGACAATCGAACCGTGGGCGACGCAGCATATTGACGGCATGGTCGCGATGACGGAGCGGCTGGTGAAAAAGGGCTATGCCTACGCCGCCCCGTCCGGTGTCTTTTTCGATGTCGAGCAGATGCAGGACTATGGCAAGCTGTCAGGCCGCAAGCTCGAGGACAATGAAGCTGGCGCACGCGTTGCCGTGTCTGACGAGAAACGCAATCCGGCCGACTTCGCGCTGTGGAAGTTTGCCAAGCCGGGCGAGCCTGAAGATGCCATCTGGGACAGTCCCTGGGGTCGCGGGCGTCCGGGCTGGCATATCGAATGCTCGGCCATGGCGGCAGCGCATCTCGGCAAGACAATCGACATTCATGGCGGCGGCATCGACCTGCAGTTTCCTCATCACGAGAATGAAGTCGCCCAGTCAGAATGCGTGCATGGAGAGCCGATGGCGCGCTTCTGGATGCATAATGGCTTCCTCGACATGGACGGTGAGAAAATGTCCAAGTCTCTCGGCAATGTGAAACTGATCCATGAGCTGCTGGAAGAGTGGCCGGGCGAGGTACTGCGCTTTGCGTTGCTGTCTGGCCACTACCGCGCGCCCCTCGACTGGACGCGTGACCTGCTCGAGCAATCGAGAACAACACTTGGCCGCGTCTATGGTGCGCTTCGCCGCGTCTGGGCCGCTGAAGGCGGCACGCCAAAAGACAAATCCGTCCTGAAGGCGCTGAGCGATGATCTGAATACGCCAATCGCCTTGTCGCAACTGGCTCGCCTGGCCTCCGAGGCCAATCAGGCGGCCGACGCGAAAGACGAGGCCGGCATGGCGCAGGCGCGGGCAAACCTCCTGGCCGCCGGCGAAATGCTGGGCCTGCTGACCATGACCCCGGCTGAATGGGAACAAGGCGGCAGCGAGGATGACAAGTCACGCATCGATGCACTGGTACAGGCCCGTATCGACGCCCGCACCAGCCGGGACTGGGCCGAAGCCGACCGCATCCGCGATGAACTTGCCAGCGAAGGTATCGAGATCATGGACGGGCCAAACGGCTCGACCTGGCGGCGGAGCTGACCCGGCAATTCGCCGGGCCGGGTTAAACCGGCTGAAGTAAATCTGTGCGATGGACCTGATAGCTGATCAGGGAAAACCGTCATGGGTATTTGCTCGAAGTTTGCTATTGCGCTCGCAGGATTGTTGCTCGGCGCCTGCAGCCAGGACCCGTCTGCAACGCGGGCGATGAATGTTGACCTGCATGCGCTGGATGATGGCGGCCAGCCTGCCCTGAAGCTCGGTGATGTGGCGGTCGGTCGCTTTTCGCCAGCAGTCAAGGAGCGCCCCGCGAGCTTTGAGCCCATTCCGGCGCGTCCGCGCTGCGGCCTGCCCCGGCCCTCAAATGGCGCCGAAATCGTCCGCACCTATTCCTATGGCGGCGGCAGCTGGTCACCGCTCTATTCCGTCGAACGACGTGGTGAGCTTGTCATGGGCTCCCGCAATACACGCCCGGCCCGCATTCTTGTGACCGAGACCGAAAAGCCGGTTTTCCTGTTCCTGACAAGCTATGATGACCGCCTCTGGATCATTGATGTCGCCCCCGGCGCGACCCTCGATGGCGTTGCGATTTCCGGCTATGAGCACCAGGCCGTGCTGGCCGACATCGACCCGAAACGCATCGGCTTTGCGACATTCCGGGGCCAGAGCGACTGCACGATCATTCCAAAGCCGCGCCATGTCAGAGGGTCTGGCTCTGTCGCTGGCCTGAACCAGCAGCAAATGGAAAAGATGCAGGACCAACGCCGCGAGGACATGAAATACGATCAGTGGATGGCCAGCCGGATCGGCAAGCCGACCATCGAATATTTCCCCAGCACACTCGCAGCGCTGCTCGTCGGCCCAAGGCCCGCGCAGCCCCTGCAGCTATCATCGCCTGAAGGGCGAACCGTCTACGTGTCCGAAGGCGCCGAAGTCTTCTGGGGCTCCGTCGATGATATCCGGGCCGAGAACAAGAAGGCCCGCACAGCGTTAGGCTACTGAAACGCCTCGATCCTGCGCACGAGCTAAATTACTCGACCTCGGCGCGCAATTGGGCAAGAGTGCACGCATGGGATGTGGCTGGATGAAATCTATACTCGTATTGGCAATGCTTGGCTCGGCTGTGGCAGCGTGTGCGCCCAGCCAGAAGGTGCAGTCACCCGGCATTGATGGCGGCTACACCATCTATCTCGTCCGCCATGCGGAAAAAATGGCCGATGCTGACGATCCGGCACTGACACAGGATGGAGAGGTCCGCGCCGAACAGCTCGCAGACCTTCTGGAAGACGCCGGCATCGAAACAATCTGGTCGACGGATTACCGCCGCACCATGGCCACTGCTACGCCGCTCGCGTCGCGCTTGGGGCTTGATATTGCGGTCTACGATGCCGGCAATCTTCCAGCTTTTGCAAGCAAGGTTGAAGCGGCAGGTGAGACGGCTCTTGTCGTCGGCCATTCAAATACGACCCCGCCTCTCTCTGCCCTGCTTGGCGGGGAACCAGGCGAGGACATAAACGAGGCCGCTGAATATGACCGCCTATATGTCCTGACAGGCGTCGGAACCGGCGACACCAGGACCGAAATCCAGCGGTTCGGAGCCGTCTATGACGCCCCCAGCGACTGACAAACCTGCGACGAAAAGCGAGGTGAACGACCTGCGCTCGCTGCTGAGGTCGCTCGGCGAAAATACCGAAGGCGAATCAGTGACCATTGCCGACCTGCTCGACGCGGTAGGCCGGCGGTCCTATGGGCCGGTCCTGCTGCTGCTTGGCTTTATCGCCGTCAGCCCGCTCACACTGGTGCCGGGCGCGAACTGGCTGGTTGCGCTCGTCACTTTCATTTTTGCCATGCAGATCGTCGTCGGCCTGAAATATCCATGGCTGCCAAAACGCGCGCTGAATGTCAGCTTTCCGCGCAAATACCTGTTGTCCGGCATCAAGGCGCTTGAGAAGCACGCTTATGTTGTTGACCGCATCCTGCGGCCGAGACTGACTTTCTTGACCCGTATCCCGTTTATCAATATCGTGGCACTGGCCTGCGTCGCGGCGGCGCTTATTACCATTCCGCTTGGGCTCATTCCGTTTGGCCCGCTCCTGCCGGGGCTGACCGTCCTGTTGTTCGGCCTTGCCCTGACCGCCCGCGACGGCGTTGTCCTGCTGGTCGCCGGTGCCAGTCTTGCCGGGGCCATCATGATCCTGATGAAAGTCCTGCCCCGCGTGATGAGCTTCTTCAGCTAGGCCATCAGATTCACCGGATTCACTTGATCTTCACGCCCTTCGAGGCGATCTAGGAGCCATGAGCGCAGAGCTTTATCATAATCGCGTGCTGGAACTGGCAGCAGACATCCCGAATTTCGGGAGCCTCGAGGATGCCGACGCATCGATCGAAAAGGTCTCGCGTATTTGCGGATCGATCGTACGGGTGGACATCCGGCTCAGTGAAGATGGCGAGACGGTCGAGGCCGTCGCTGTCGATCCGCGTGCCTGCGCCCTCGGTCAGGCGGCAACATCAATCCTGTCAGAGAATATCGTCGGCGCGCCGACAGACGAGGTCATCGCAGCGCGCGACGCCCTGCGCGCCATGCTGAAAGATAATGCCGACGCCCCGCGAGGCCGCTTTGCCGAGCTTCGCCACCTTGCAGGTGTCGCAGATTACCCGCCACGTCACACCTCGACGATGCTCGCTTTCGATGCCGCCGCCGAGGCCATCGAGACCGCACGAACTAAGCGGGCTGCGGCGGCCAAGCGCACCGCCGTAGCCGGTTAGCGGCCCATATCCAGGCCTGGCACAGCCTCGCTGGGTTGTGAGCCGCCGCGCGCACGTCTAGAACCGCTTTCGAAATATAAACCGATCGGATTTGAAGCGCATGTCCGCACTTCGCAGCAAAGCCGCCTATGCGACGCTGAAGGCATACAAACTGACACTGTCTCCGGCCTTCCAGGTCTTTGGGGCACAATGTCGGCATGTGCCGACCTGCAGCGAATATTGTGCGGGTTGCGTGTCTGAGCACGGCGTGTGGACAGGCAGCTGGATGACGCTGGCGCGTCTGTCACGCTGTCGCCCCGGCGGCTCACGCGGGTACGATCCGGTTCCTGAGAAAGCAAACTCTTCACCATTCTGGGCTCCATGGAGAGCCGGAGACTGGGCCGGCGGCGAACGTGCGTTCCCTGACGCCCAGCCAGACTGAATTTGAAAAGCAAGATACAATGATCAACGTAACACTGCCCGATGGATCGGTGCGAGAATATCAAGACGGCGCGAGCCCGTCCGATGTCGCCATGTCGATCTCTCCCGGCCTTCACAAGGCTGCCCTTGCAGCCAAGGTGGACGGCGAAATGTATGACCTTAACCGGCCACTCGGCGGGGATGCACAGGTCGCCATCGTCACGGCGCGCGACCCGGAGGGCCTTGACCTCATTCGCCATGATGCAGCGCACGTCCTCGCGCAGGCCGTGCAGGAGCTTTACCCCGACACGCAGGTCACGATCGGCCCGGTGATCGACGACGGCTTCTACTACGATTTTGCCCGCGAGCATGCATTCTCGACGGAAGATTTCGAGAAGATCGAAGCGAAAATGCGCGAGATTGTCGACAAGGATTATCCCATCGTCCGGGAAGTCTGGTCGAAGGATGAGGCCATTTCGACGTTCAAGAAGATCGGCGAGGACTACAAGGCGCAGATCATCGATGACATCATCCCGCCCGGTGAAGACATTTCCGTTTACAGGCAGGGTGACTGGTTCGATCTCTGCCGTGGGCCGCACCTGCCTTCCACGGGCAAGCTGCCCAAGGCATTCAAGCTGATGAAGCTTGCCGGGGCCTATTGGCGCGGCGATCATCGCAACGAGATGCTTCAACGCATGTATGGAACGGCCTGGGCAAATGACAAGGATCTCAAGGCCCACCTCGTGCGTCTGGAAGAGGCGGAGAAACGCGACCACAGGAAACTCGGCGCGCAGCTCGACCTGTTCCACCTCGACGGCCTGGCAGCGGCCGGGTCAGTCTTCTGGCACCCGAAAGGTTTCCTGATCTGGCGCCAGATCGAAGCCTATATGCGCCGTTGCCTCGACACGTCGGGCTATGAAGAGATCAAGACGCCGCAGCTCATGGATTCGCACCAGTGGGAGAAATCCGGTCACTGGGGCAAGTATCGCGAGAACATGTTCATCGTGCCGGACTTCATCCCCGAGGGTGAAGAAGGTGTCGAAATCTCCGTGCCGGAAGACGCCAAGCTGATGGCGCTGAAGCCGATGAACTGCCCGGCGCATGTCGAGGTGTTCAAGCAGGGGCAGAAATCCTATCGAGACCTGCCACTACGGCTGGCCGAGTTTGGCTGCTGTCACCGCAATGAACCGCACGGTGCCATTCACGGCATCATGCGCGTGCGCCAGTTCACGCAGGACGATGCCCACATCTTCTGCCGCGAGGACCAGATCGTCGAGGAGTCGATCCAGTTCTGCCGGCTCCTTGAAAGCGTCTATCGCGACTTCGGCTTCGAACAGATCGCCGTGAAACTCTCGACGCGTCCGGAAGTTCGCGCCGGAAGCGATGAAACATGGGACCGCGCCGAGAAGGGCCTGAAAGAAGCCGTCGATGCAGCAGGGCTACCATGCGAAATCCTGCCCGGCGAAGGCGCATTCTACGGACCGAAGCTCGAATTCCAGCTCACGGACGCCATCGGCCGGATCTGGCAGTGCGGAACGTTGCAACTCGACTATGTATTGCCCGAACGGCTCGGCGCCGAATACGCAGCCTCCGATGGCTCAAAGCAGCGCCCCGTCATGCTACACCGAGCGATCCTTGGCTCAATGGAACGCTTTATCGGCATCCTGATCGAGGAATTTGCAGGGGCTTTCCCGATGTGGCTCGCACCGGTTCAGGTCATCGTCGCAACGATCACGTCCGAAGCGGACGGATATGCCGAAAAGGCCGCCGAAACACTGCGCAAGGCAGGGCTTCGCGTCGAGGTCGACACGCGCAATGAGAAGATCAACTACAAGGTCCGCGAGCATTCACTCCAGAAAGTCCCGGTGATTGCTGTGGTCGGACAAAGGGAAGCTGAAGACGGCACGCTCGCATTGCGCAGGTTCGGCTCTAAAGGACAGGAAATCCTGTCCCTTGAAGAAGTCGCCGAAAAGCTGTCGGATGAGGCAACACCTCCTGATGTAAAGCGCACCAAGGCCTAGAATGACGAAAACCCGCGGTTTCAGCTACGCCGTAGTCCTGGCCGCGGCATTCGTCCTTTGGTTGCCGGTTTCCCTGTTCGGCACGCAGGGTTTTTCAGGCCTTTTGGGGCTCGCAGCGATCCCGGCCGCCTTCTTCGCACCCCTCAGCAGGTTCAGCCGGGTTTTTCTCGCCCTGATGGCCCTGTCGCTCTGGGCCGCGCTGAGCAGTTTATGGTCAGCCGAATCCGGCATGCTCGTCGCGGGGGCGATGACAGATGGCAATTTCAGTATTGATGCGGCCGGCATCCGCGTGCTGCTGACGACACTTGCGGCCGGTCTGATGATTTCGGCAGCCCTGCGGATTGAAACAGGCAGTGCCCCAAAAGCCATGTGGGTAATGCTGGGGGTACTTGTGGCGCACGGGCTGCTGACCCTTGCCATGGGGCTGCTGCCCGGTGTCACACTGGACGCCTATGCACCCTTTAGCGACCGGGTGCACGAAGCACCGCAGAATATTCTCAGAAGCGCCAACGCCTTCCTTCTCGGCTTGCCGGTTCTGCTGGGCGCAATCTGGGCATTCGCTGGCAAAGCGCGAAGCGTATGGATCGCCGGCACTCTGCTGGTATCGCTGGTCGCCTTCTATCTTGTCGGGTCGGACGTCGCCCTCCTGGGGGTGTTCGCCGTTGCCGCATCGATTGGTGTGACCTGCGTGGCCCGCCGCCAGGGATTTCGTATCCTGTTGATCTGCGTAGCTGTGTTCACGACCCTCTCGCCGCTGATCCTTGGCGTGGGCGGCGCGCTCGTGTCGAAAGCTGGGATGCCACTTCCATCATCGGTCCAGTCCCGTGTCTGGGCCTGGCAGCTGACCACGGACAAGATTGTCGAACGTCCCGTCATCGGTCATGGCATCGAAGCCTCAAAGGAATGGCGTGAAACCTTTGGCGACAATCCCGAGCTGCTTGAACAGATGATCGAGCAGACCGGCATTGATGACGGGCGGTGGAGCTATTATCGCATCCTGCCGGGGCATCCCCACAATATGGCGCTACAGCTCTGGGCCGAGATTGGCGGCATCGGCGTACTGCTGGCTGTCCTGTCGCTGGTCCTGATCGCATGGAAACTGCCACCGCCAGCTGAGCTGCAACAAAGCACGGCGATTGCAACCGCAAGCCTGATAGGCGCCGGATTCTCGCTGTTCAGCCTGTCCTATAGCGTATGGAATGAGGCATTCTGGGCAACACTCGCCATTGCAGCCGCTGGCATCATCCTGCTCGCAAAGACGACGGCGAAGCCATGATCAACCAGCCCGTGACCGCCATCGTGGTGACCTATCACACCGGGCCGCACTTGCGCGAATGCCTCTACGCGCTCGACAGCGACCCGGATGTTTCCGCGATCGCCATTGTCGATAATGGCAACCCGGCGGAAGACCAGGTCTGGCTGAAGGATTTTGCTGCTGCGCGCGCCGGCGTCCGGGTCCTGTTTTCAGAACGCAATCTCGGGTTTGGCACGGCGGTGAACCTCGGCGCTGCCGGTGTGCGAGACGGCCTGCTGCTCATCATCAACCCGGACGCCATCATCAAGCGCGGCTCTGTGACAACCCTTGCAGAAGCGGCGAAAGACCTGACGGAGCCGTGGGTCGCAGGCGGCAAGATATTCGATGTGCACGGCCGCGAATCGCGCGGTGGCCGGCGCCGCAAACTCACCTTGTGGCGCGCACTGACCAGTTTTGCCGGGCTCAACACCTGGACGCTTGAGAAAAAGCCGCCGCCTGCTGCCCCCATCGAGGTTGGGGCCGTCTCTGGCGCACTCATGCTGATGAGCAAGCCGGGTTTCGACCAGCTTGGCGGGTTTGATGAAGCCTATTTCCTGCATGTCGAGGATGTCGATTTATGCCGCCGCGCATGGGACGCAGGCGGCAAGGTCATCTACTGCCCAGAGGCCGGCGCGCTGCATTATGGGGCAACTTCCGATGCGCCGGCAAAAACAGTTGCCGCCCACAAGGCTGACAGCCTCGCCTATTATTTCCGGAAGTTCGCGGGCAACCCGGTCGAACGGGCCATTGCCGCGGTTTTCTCGTCAGCCATCAAACGGATCATCCTGGCGCGCACGCACAATCAGGGCTGAAAGTTCGGGACCGTCTCCGGTGTGCCGGGCGCAGGCGCATCCCGGCGCACAATGCTTGACACACGCGGTGTGAAATCCTGCCAGTCATATTCGGTCAGCTTGAATGCCCAGCCTTCAGCCCGGTCATTGATGGTCTGGGCCCGGCGCGCCCCTTCTCCTGCCTCAACCGCGCGCAGCGTGCACCAGAAGCCATCGGCTTCGCGCCAGGCCCGCAGGTCGATCTCAAGCCCATCATAGGTCTGCGTGATGTGCCGCGCGACAGGGCGCGTTTTCAGGTCAGCGGCGGGTTTCACATCAATCGGTGCAAAACGTGAAATCGCAAGGGCCGGGGTTGATGCTGCGAGGCGACTGCGCAGTCTGTCATTCTGGTGCGGTGGGGCCGGTACAAAGCTGCGCGGTCCGCTGCCCGCCTCGCGGGTGAGGTAGAGCGACGTCCCCGTTGTATCGGTCAGCCGCACAGCAGAGATCGTCGCGGGGTCGATGTCCACGATGTCGAGATCGAGCCAGGCTTCGCGCGTGTAGAGCGGCGGCAGGCTGCCTTCGGCGCGGAAGGCCACCGTCTCATTCGGGTCGCGTGCATAGAGCGTGTCGTCCCGCCGGCCGGTAATCATCTCGGCCGTCTTGGCTCCATTCGCGGCGAAGACTTCGACCAGGATTCCATTGCCGCCCTCGCGTGGATCGGCGAGGCCGAGCCGGCCAAACCGCTCAGGATCGGCCGTGCGCCGACCACCCCAGCTCAATGTTTCAAGCCCCTCTGCCAGCTCATTCAGCCGGTCAACGCGGATCGGGTATCCGCCGGTTTCGACCATCACCCATTCGCCGTCGCGCCGCTCCAGCGTGTAACGCTCATCGGCCATGGTGAACCGGATACTTCCCGTATCACCGCGAACGGTTGAAAAATTCTTCAGCACAGGATCGCCGGTTCGCGGGCTCACATCATTTGTGCTGGGTGAGAACAGGCTCATCAGGATCAGCACGATCCACAGGATCACGGCGGCGATCAAAAGCCGTTCAACCGTCTTGCGGCGGCGGGTATCGAGTGCGGCACTCATCGCGTCGCCCCCTTTCGGCGCTGCCACCAGATCAACAGGCCAAGCAAACCGATAATGATCGGCCCGCCAAAGATGTTGATGAATTTGAGCCAGCCTTCGAGGCCATCAATATTGCGGCGGAAATCCCGCTCGATGGCGCGCAATCGCGAGCGCGTCTCGACAATATCCTCTCGCAGCTGCGACAGCTCGATCCGCTCTTCCTCGGTCAGCGTCGCCTGCAGGTCACCCTCGAAGAAGCCATCCGTCGAACCGATCTGCTGCAATTCCTCCAGCCGCGACTGGGAGCCTTCAAGGCTTTCCTCCAGGCGTGCCTGTTCATCAAAGAACCTGGCCTGCGCTTCGTCCCGCATCGCGTCAACGCGGGTCATCGGGCGGCGGCTGGATGAGCGGGCCCGGAGGCTAAGCAGGTTGGCATCACCCGAAAGCACATCCAGTGCATTCATCAGGAAGGCGCCATTGTCCGCAAAAGCCGTGGCGTTTTCGAGGTTCACATAGAGCCCGTCATCAACCATGTCGGCATCCGAAACAATCAGCAGCTCGGCGTCACGCTCGCTAGTCGAGACATGTGGCAGGGCTTTCTCGGCTTCGGCGCGGGCAAGTTCCGCCAGCACCGGATCGTCAGGCATGTCGGCGGCAGGCGGGCCATCGGGAAAGGCAGACACCAGCGCGCCATGCACCCGCACAGCCAGCGCGCGTTCCCCGTCCAGGGGCTCATACAGGGCGAGTGTATCCTGCGCGGAAAGCTCTTTCACCGCTTCATCAGCTGGAATCCAGGACGGCGCCGGCCCGGTCTCGACAAGCACCTCCTTGTCGATGGGCGAGTCCGGATCAAGGATCAGCGCACCGGGTGCACCGAAATTCACTGTGCGGCCAAGATCCGTCGTGATGAGGCTGTCGGACGACATCAGCGCGGGCGTCGCGGCCAGATAGAGCGGGTGGCGCACCACAGTGGTGCGTCCTTCGCTCACCGTTGCCTGGATCGGCAGCGCACTCTCGGTGTCGGCCAGCGCCTCTTGCGAAAGCTCAATGCCCCAGACCTTGCCGAAGCGGCCAAGGTCAGACCGTGTATGCCGTTCGCTGATACCGGAAAAGTCACTGCCACGCGCTGTCTTGGCCGCCGGGTCAACCAGGATGATTGCCCGGCCCGTCCGCAGGATAAACTGGTCGACCAGCCATGCCTGCCAGTCATTGAGCTCCGGCGGATGCACCATCACCAGCACGTCCATGTCCTCGGGCAGGGAGAAGAAATTCTCGTCAATTTCTTCCAGCGTGAAGCTCTTGGAAATTTCCTGAAGGAAAGTGTAGCCGCTCTCATCGCCATTCCCGCTCATGCCCTGCAGCGTCGAGAGGACACCGACATTTGGTGGTTCCGGCCGGTCCAGCCGGGCGATCAGGCGTGTCAGGTCGTATTCGAGGGTTTCTTCCTGCTCTGGCGCAAGGAAGGGGATGACACGTTCGTCGTCGACCGTGTTGCGGCCGATCAGGCCGAAATAGAGCGGGTCGCCGCCATCTGTATCGACCGCCACGATGCCAGCCGCAAGCGCTTCGTCTTCGGCTTCGGAGAAAGGCTCAGGGTCAATCTCGCGGATCCGCAGGTCAGCCCCGCCAACAGCCTTATAGGCATCGAGCAGTTCGCGCACGCGCGTCGCATAGGCCCGCACGGCCGGGTATTCCTGTCCGGTCTGGCGAGTGTAGACGAAAGTCAGGTCAACCGGCTCTTCGAGGCTGGAGACAACTTCCTTGGTGCCGCCTGACAGCGTGAAGAGGTCATTCTCGGTAAAATCGATGCGGGCTTCGCGCAGGATGGGCTGCAGGATCAGGGTGGCGGCAAAGAAGATGGCCACGCAAAGCGCGGTTGCTGCCGTCAGGAAGCTTTGCGGTTTCATCGCGCGGCACTCCTGCGCTGTGAGACCCAGATCACGTTCAGCGCCAGCCAGAGGGCGATGAAGCCAAAGAAGAACAGGAAGGAGCGCAGCTCAAGCACACCGCGCTCTGCCGTTTCGAAATGCGTGATGAACGAAAATTGCGCGACAAGATCGCCAACGCCGCCGCCGAGCGCATTGGAGACCGCACCAAGCACCATGGGCCAGCCAGCTGCAGTGAAGATGAACGCCACAACCACGCCGATGACATAAGCCAGCACCTGGCTGTTGACGAGCGACGACACCGCCGCCCCGATCGACAGGTACGCACCCGCCATGACGAGGCTCATGAAATAGGTTAGCAGGATGGCCGCATTGTCCGGCGCGCCGAGGTAATTCACGGTGAGCCACATCGGCAGGGTGAAGACCAGCGACACGGCCGCGACCGTCCACGCCGCCAGCAGCTTGCCAAGGGCCAGCCCGGATATGCTGACCGGCAGGGAAAGCAGCAATTCGGCCGTGCCGTCGGCGCTTTCATCCGACCAGAGCCGCATCGACAGCGCCGGCAGGAAAATCATGTAGAGCCATGGGTGCCAGTAGAAGAAAGGCGAAAGGTCTGCTGCGCCCGTATCAAAGAAACGCGAAGCCTCCCACGTGAAAAAGCCGAGCATCATCAGGAAGATCGCGATGAACACATAAGCCAGCGGGGTGGCAAAATAGGCGCGCAGCTCCCGCAGGTAGCTTGCACGCACTCCGGTCAGCGTATCGGCGAGCCAGGCCTTCATACCGCGTCGGCCTCCGCCGTTCCGGCCACCGTGATAAAGGTCGCCTCGAGGCCGCCGGGCGACTGTTTGGCCAGGCTTTCCGGCGTGCCATCGGCAACGACCTTGCCCCGGTCGATGATGATCGCCCGGTTACACATGGCCGGAACCTCTTCCAGCGTATGTGTCGAAATCAGGATCGCCTTGTCGGGTGCCATCCGGGTAATCAGCGCCCGGACCGCCCGCTTCTGGATCGGGTCGAGGCCATCTGTCGGCTCGTCCAGTACCAGCACGTCAGGATCATGCAGCAACGCGCCCGCCAGGCCGACACGGCGGCGGTAACCCTTGGACAGGTTCCCGATCCGGCGTGAGGCGACATTAGCAATCCGCGCGTCGGCAATGACCCGGTCGATGGCCGAGGCCCGCGCCGAGCGTTCGATATCGTGCGCCGTCGCCATGAACTTCAGGAATTCGACGGGTGTCATGTCCCTGTAAAGCGGCGCCCCTTCAGGCAGGTAGCCGAGACGACGCTGGGCGTCGCGTCGCTGCTTGATGATTGAATGGCCGGAAATCGTCACGTCGCCGCGATCCGGCTCGATCACACCCGCCACCATGCGCATCGTTGTCGATTTGCCCGCGCCATTCGGCCCGAGAAAGCCGAGCACCTCGCCCTTCTGGAGGGTGAAGCTCACAGTCTCGACGGCTTTGTGATCGCCAAAGGATTTTGCGAGCTGCTTCAACTCAAGCATATGCGGACCCGTTGCCTTTCGCAGACACTCTGACTAGCCGCCCGAACTGAGGCTGGCCAGAGGCATGATGCGCAAAACACAGGCAAACGGGCACAGGTGAAGGAAATTTCACCAAATAGCCGTTCCGGCGCGTCTTGTTGTGGGGGATAAAGAGTGAAGGTGTCGGGTGATGGTAATGCAGGCGCCCCGGGGGGCTGGGGGGGCTGATGGGTCCGGGATACCTGCTGGACACCTCCACCCGACAAATGCAAGTTGGACGTAATCGGCGGCGGTCGCAAGGCGAGATTACGGCGAAAAGCTGTCCTTCGCATTAAATATGCGACATGAAGATTTGGAAAGGGAGATCGGTCTCTGTCTATGGGTAGCGTCACCAGATTGCAAACGGCCCGCGAGCCGAAAGTCGCGTTTCACCGCTCTGAAATGGGCAAGATCCTCAATGTATACGGGAAAATGGTCATGGCTGGTCAGGCCAAGGACTACGCCATCGGCATGTTCAAGGACCATGCGCTCTTCGCGATCTTCAGGCGTCACGCTGAAGCGCCGACCTGGCGGATCGAGAAGACACCCGCGCTCAGAAATGCCCAAGGCGCCTATGTCGTTTACGGCAGCGGGAATCAGGTACTCAAACGCGGGCACGACATAGACAATGTCCTGCGCGTCTTCGAAACGCGAAAATTCGAGGTAATTTCCAATCCGGGCCGCAATGGCTGAGAAAGCCTAGCGTCCTGTCAGCTTCTGGATGAGGCCAAGGACGCCCTTGAAGCGCATGCCCCCTTCAATCACCGCAAGCGCGATGCAGACACCATCATCATCAGCCACTGGCTGGTGCGTATCGGCCGGTGTCTTGCAGCACAGATCACCCGGACCATAGCTGCCGATTTCGTCCGAAAAACCACCGCGGATGACAAGCGTCAATTCCTGGCCATGGTGCGAATGCTTCGGGACCGAGCTGCCAGGCGTGATCCTGTAGAGATGCGCGTGAACGGCAATTGATCCGCTGAGGTCGAGGCGGCTCACGCCGTTCGTCAGCCGGCTCCAGCCCTTTTCAGCGCAGGCTTCCAGCGCCTTGTCCCTGAGCGGTGGCGGCAGGTCGAGCAATTCATTGAGGCCTTCGCCAGCCAGTTTCGCCGCAAGGTCCGGGGCCGCGACTTCGTCCTCAAGCGCATCAATTTCCCTCAGCGCCTTTTCGAAAGCGTTCGGCGCCATGAGGTCGCGTCTCTCATGTTCGAGGAAAGTCCCGGCTATGGCTTCGGAAATGGCGAGGTCATGGGAGATGTCCGCGCGCATCGCAGCCTGCGTCTCGACCAGCAGCGCATAGGCAGGGCTCAACTGGCCCGCCGAATAGGCGCTGTATAGCTCAGACACATATGGCAGCTCTGTACGCGACAAGGCGCCCCTCACTCTCTCTCCGGATTCGACTTCTGTGTAGCGGATATTGATGGGTTCTGTGTTTCGTCAAGCAAAAGCAGTGCCGGATTTTACAGTTGCGCAGCTCAGGCGCGGGCCAGTGTGCCCCGCAGCCTGTCAAATGCCAGGCGGATACGCGACTTCACCGTGCCAAGCGGCAGGCTGTAGGTCTTCGCGATCTCGGAGTGCGAAAGGCCCTGATAAAAGGCCGCTTTCAGGAGGTCGAGCTGTTCAGGCGGCAAGGTCATGAGTTGCTCGCGGACCTGCATTTCAACCTGTGAACGGGTCACCCTGTCATCGGGTGCCATATCGCCGGCCGGCTGGAGCATCGGATCTTCCGGCGACAAAGCGGGGCGGGATGTCTGGCGGAAGAGATCAATCTGACGATTACGGGCGATCCTGAAAATCCAGGTCGATACCGAGGCCTGCGCTTCGTTGAACTGGGCGGCCTTGCGCCAGACTGTCAGCATCACGTCCTGAACAATTTCCTCGGCGGCCGCGTCATCGGCACCCATGCGTTTGAGATAGCTTTTCAGGCGGGGCGCATAGAACTCGAACAATGTCCCGAAAGACTTGCGGCACTGGTCGAAGGCAATGTTCTTCATGCATGCCAAATGGACCGAGCGATCGTCGTTCCCTTTATCGATTCGGGCTAATGCCAAAAAACTGTCCACATACTGCGACCACCCTCACCCACACATATGAGCATTACTGCAACCTTTGAAGTCCTGAATGGTTCCCTGCACAGCTGCTGGGTCTCTCCGTCAAAATTCGGCCTTAACTTTCCAGCAGTTTGGCCGCTCTAATCAACAACCCGTTCAACAAAGTCTGCGTATGCTCCCTTCATGAACCGTATTCTAATCGCTCTTTGCCTCACGACCGGTTTCGCAGCCGCCAGCGCCAGCGCCGCCCCGACAGCCATTGGCCGCTACCAGGACTGGACCGTCTTCACCGAAAGCGTGAACGGCGAGACATTGTGCTATGCCGCAACCGAAGCGACCGACAAAGCCCCCAAAGGGTCCGATCACGGAGATGTGTGGTTCTTCGTTTCGAGCTGGCAGTCCGGCAAGGCCCGCAGCCAGCCGAGCCTCAAGGTCGGCTATGAATTGCGCGCCGACCTGCCGGCCCGCGCCTCGATTGGCCGCGCCGGCTGGACCTTGTACGGCGTTGGCCGCGAAGCGTTTGCACAAGACCAGGACGACCCGAAACTGGTATCGTCACTGCGCAGTGGCAGCGAACTTCGTGTTGAGGCCGTCTCCACCCGCGACACGAAAGTGTCCTACCACTTCTCCCTCTCGGGTTCTGCTGCAGCTATCGACAAGGCGTCGGCGCTCTGCCGCTAGGCTGACACCTTCGCCCGCTTCACCTCGAGCCCCGCAAGGTCGCCCGCTTCGCGCCACGCCCTGAGCAGGCTGAAATATTCCATGGAGCCGCCGCCATAGAATGAATTCTGGCGGGCACGCGCAGCGATCTGGCCTTCATTATTGTAGTAGCCGGGCGTGCACTCAGCGAGGAATTTCTCCCGCATCTGCGCTTTTGAGATGATCGTCTCGACCCAGTCCGACTGCGCTGCGGCTGTGGGCTCGAGCGAGGTGATGCCCTCTGCCTGCGCGGCCGAGATGATGTAGCCGATATGCCCGGCCTGTTCGTCGAGCTGATGGGGATAATTGGCTGTGAACGCTGCCTGCGCGCCGCCCATCACGAAGACGTTCGGAAAATCGCGCACCAGCATGCCATGCAGGCTCTGGACGCCGTCCTGCCAGGTCTCTGACAATGTGCCGTGGCGGCCGTACAGCTCATAACCGGAGCGGCGCGTATAGCTGGTGCCGACTTCGAAACCAGTGGCATAGATCAGGCAGTCGATCTCGTATTCTTCACCGTCCACCACGATCCCGGTTTCCGTGATGCGCTCGACGCCTTGCCCGTTCGTATCAACGAGGGTGACGTTCGGCCGGTTAAAGGTTGCAAGGTAATCGTCGTGAAAACACGGCCGCTTGCAGAACTGGCGATACCATGGCTTCAGCGCCTCGGCCGCCTTCCGGTCCGCGATCACCTCATCGACGCGGGCGCGGATCGATTCCATTTTCTTGAAATCAGCCAGCTCGCCAATCTCTTCCAGCTGGGCGGGCGACAATTCCTCGGCGCCCTGCTTGCTGGCGATGAAAAGCAGGTTGCGGATGATATCGGTCCAGCCATCACTGACGAGGTCTTCGGCCTGGTAGCCGCCTGAAACGAGGATGTTGAAATTGTCCATCCGCTTCTTCTGCCAGCCCGGCTCAAGGCTGGCCGCCCAGTCCGGATCCGTCAGCTTGTTGTCACGCACATCGATTGAGCTCGGCGTGCGCTGGAAAACGTAGAGCTGTTTTGCCGATGCACCGAGATGCGGCACGCACTGCACCGCCGTTGCGCCCGTCCCGATAATACCGACACGCTTGTCCTTGAGCTTGTCCAGCCCGCCTGCCGGGCCACCGCCCGTATAGTCGTAATCCCAGCGACTGGTATGGAAAGTATGCCCCTTGAAGTCGCGAATGCCGGGAATGCCCGGCAGCTTTGGCCGGTGCAGCGGTCCATTGGACATCACCACGAAGCGCGCCTTCATGGCGTCGCCGCGATTGGTTTCGACTGTCCAGCGGCTCGTCTCTTCATCCCAGCTCATGGACTTGATCTCTGTCTGGAACAGGACGTCGTCATAGAGGTCATAGTGCTGCGCTATGCGCTTGCTGTGGTCGAGGATTTCCTGCGCTTTCGAATACTTCTCGACCGGCATATAGCCGGTCTCTTCGAGCAGTGGCAGGTAGATGTAACTTTCAATATCGCAGGCCGCGCCGGGATAGCGGTTCCAGTACCAGGTGCCGCCATAGTCCCCGCCCTTTTCGATCATGCGGAGGCTCTTGATGCCCGCTTCGCGCAGGCGCGCTCCAGCCAGCAGGCCGCCAAACCCGCCGCCCACGACGATCACTTCGACCTCGTCGGTCAGCGGGGCGCGATCAATCGGCGCGTCGATATAGGGGTCATCAATATAATCGGCGAACTCGCCCTTGATTTCCACATATTGCTCATTGCCCGTATCGCGCAGGCGCTTGTCGCGCTCGGCGCGGTACTTCTCGCGCAATCTGTCCGGATCGAATCCCATTTCGGGCGTGGTGACGTCTGACATGCTTACCTCCCTCAAGAGCCTTTGCGGCTTCTTCTTTTCGCGCTGCAGCACAAATGCCGACGAATTCTTAGATTCCAGAGCAAGACATGCTATGTGCACCGCGATGAAATATGATCTGGACCTTTCACGCGGCGTCAACGCAAGCGCTTCTTCACCTGCAAGTCTTGCCGGCCTGTCTGTCCCTGCCCTGAAAGCAGAGATGGAGGCGCTGGGCCTTGAGCCGAAAAAGGCTGGCATGCGCGCCAAGCAGCTGCGCCGCTGGATGCATTATTTCGGTGCGCAGGACTTTGACGGCATGACCGACATTGCCAAGGAGCTTCGCGCCGGGCTCGCGGCCAAATATGTCCTCACCCGCCCTGAAATCGCGGAACACAAGATTTCTGTAGACGGCACCCAGAAATGGCTGACCCGTTTCCAGCCGGGCGTTGAAGGCGAGAGCGTCTATATTCCCGATGTCGGCCGTTCCGGAGCGCTGTGTGTGTCGAGCCAGGTCGGCTGTACGCTGAACTGCACGTTCTGCCACACCGGTACACAGAAGCTGGTGCGCAACCTGACGGCGCAGGAAATCGTCGCCCAGGTGCTGATCGCACGCGATGAATTGCAGGAATGGCCCTCGGCGCTCGAAAATCGCAAGCTCACCAATATCGTTTTCATGGGCATGGGTGAGCCGCTTTATAATCTCGACAATGTCGCAGAGGCCATCGACACCATTACCGATGGTGATGGCATCGCGCTCGGCCGCCGCCGGATCACCGTGTCGACGGCTGGCGTCGCGCCAAAGATACCGGAACTGGGCGAACGCACGGGCGCCATGCTTGCCATCTCGCTGCATGCGGTGCGCGATGACCTGCGCAACGAGATCGTGCCGATTAATCGCAAATATGACCTGCAGACCCTGTTCGAGGCGATCCGCGCCTATCCCGACCTTGGTAATTCGCGCCGGGTGACATTCGAATATGTGATGCTGAAAGGCGTGAACGACTCGCTGGCAGAAGCCCGCGACCTCGTGAAGCTGCTGCGCGGCGTGCCGGCCAAGATCAATTTGATCCCATTTAATCCGTGGCCGGGTTCGCCCTATGAATGCTCGGACTGGGAAACGATAGAGGCCTTCGCCGAAGTTGTGAACCGCGCCGGCTATGCCTCGCCCATCCGCACCCCGCGTGGTCGGGACATTTTCGCCGCCTGCGGCCAGCTGCGCTCTGAAAGTGTCAAGAAAACCGCAGCCGAAAAGCGCCGCGAAGCTCTGGAGCAGCAGGCTGAGGCCTGATCGCTGTTTGACCAAAGCTGAATGGGGCTCGTCCTTCGACAGGCTCAGGATGAAGCCACATAAGACGCCTTAAACGCCTCAAGTGGTGTGCGCCGGATGCGTTCCGGCGTCCCGCGCATAGAGCCCCTTTACCAGGTTACGCACAAAGGCGATGTGGCTGCGCAGGTGATACACTTCCTCGGTGTAGGAGAGCGGCACATCCAGCTCACCGACTTCTTTCTGCATGTCTGACAGTTCGTCGAGAATCTCGTCTCTCCCCTCATCGGTCTGCGATTCGCGGCCGCGGGCTTCCAGCTCCCTGAGATCTGAATACCAGACATAGATCTTGCGCCGCACCCGCCAGCGATAGAGTGGCGGCGCGACGCGCACGAGCGGGATCAGCAAGGTAATGAGCGGAATCAGGAAGACCCAAGCGCGATCGAGGAAGTTCGCAATCTGGAAGGAAAAATAATTGCGCAGGAAGGACGGTCCGTTTTTCCAGTAACGCTCGGCTTCATTGGCCAGCGGCAGGTCGATCAGGGCTTCATCCGGAAAGGCGCCTGCCGGGGCAAACGCCGAATTGCCCGAATGAATTTCCTCCGACGCTTCCAACAGTAGGGATTCAATCGCCGGATGCAGGTCCTTGTCGACCACGAGCTGCGCGACCGATGCGATCAACGGGATATTCTGTGACGGCACGTCGGCTTCAAGGTCAAGGATGCCGCGATACAGCATGACCTCATCAAGCGCCGCGGTGCGCCGGGCAAGCGCCGGGGCCCGGTCAAACGGCAACAGGCTGATGCCAGGGGTTTCGAGCAGGTCCGCAATATAGGGCGCACTTATGGAGGCAGAGAACGCTGCCGCATCAAGATCACCAGCTTTAAGCGCCGAGACCGCCTCAAGCCCTGCGCCAGGGCTGCGCGATGCGTCCGGCCAGTCACCGCCCCAAGCCGCCTGCAGGTCGAGCGCCAGGGCCCGCGTGCCAGACCCGTCCGGACCGACCGCGAGACGGACATCGCGAAGATCGCCAAAATCCTCGATAGCGGCCTCATCGCGGACGAACACCCAGAAGGGTTCATGAAACATACCGGCGAGCGAGCGCAACTTTTCGCGGTCCGAAGGCCCGGCAATCCCACCCTGGACGAAAGCGATATCGGCCCGGCCGGATTCAAGCAGTGCCAGGTTTTCGATGGAGCCGCGTGTCTCCAGCACCTCGACTTCGACATCGCTTTCGGCCAGTTTTTCCCGGTATTGTTGCGCCAGCGAATAGTAAGCGCCGCTTGAGCCGCCAGAGGCGAAGGTGACCTTTGATGGCGGCGCCGGATCAATCAGGGAAAGCGCAACCCAGATACTGGCAATCGCGAGTAATGCGAGCGGCCCATAAACCTTCAAGGCGTCTTTCATTGTCTTTTCCATTCCGGCGTCCACCCTGGTGGAAACCTAGCCTCTCGGCCCGCCCGCCGTCGAGTGTGATTTGATAGGACCGTCCAAAGCTGCGGCAGCTTGAAGCAATTGCAGGCACCTAACGGCTTATTGAGTCGTTTTCTGCTATAATCGTGCCTATGTTAGGCTCAACCCGAAACTTAAGAACCGACGGATTCAAACATGAACATGCGTAATCTCGCAGTCTGGGGACTGATCGCGGCGCTGGTCGTTGCCATGATGATCGCCATGCAGGGCTCATCTGTAGCGGTTGGTTCGGAGAAGGTCCCGATTTCCGAACTTCGCCAGATGGCGATGCAGAACGAGCTCGATGAAGTGACTGTCACCAATGACAAGATCACCGCTCTGACCACGTCTGGCGACACTTATTATGCTGAAAAGCTGCCGACCAATATCGAGGCATCTACCTGGTTTGCCGATCAGGGCGTTCGCGTTACCGAAGACGCTGAAACCGGTTTCAGCCTTGGTGGGCTGTTGCTCAACCTGTTGCCACTCATCCTGATCCTCGGCCTGTTCCTGTTCCTGATGCGTCAGATGCAGGGGGGCGGTGGTGGCCGCGGCGCAATGAGCTTTGGCAAGTCCCGCGCCCGGATGCTGACCGAAAAGCAGGGCCGCGTGACATTTGAAGACGTTGCTGGCGTCGATGAAGCCAAGGAAGAGCTGCAGGAAGTCGTTGAATTCCTTCGCGATCCTGCCCGCTTCCAGCGTCTGGGTGGTAAGATCCCCAAAGGCGCGCTTCTGGTTGGCCCTCCCGGTACAGGCAAGACACTGCTTGCCCGCGCCGTGGCTGGCGAGGCTGGCGTACCCTTCTTCACCATTTCCGGGTCTGACTTCGTTGAAATGTTTGTTGGCGTCGGCGCGAGCCGCGTACGCGACATGTTCGAACAGGCCAAACGCAATGCCCCGTGCATCATCTTCATCGATGAAATCGACGCGGTCGGTCGTTCCCGCGGTGCTGGCATCGGCGGCGGCAATGATGAGCGCGAACAGACGCTGAACCAGCTTCTCGTCGAGATGGACGGTTTCGAAGCGAATGAAGGCATCATTATCGTTGCGGCGACCAACCGTCCGGACGTGCTGGACCCTGCGCTGCTGCGTCCGGGCCGGTTCGACCGCCAGGTCACGGTCAGCAATCCTGACATTCTCGGCCGTGAGCGCATCCTCAAGGTTCATATGCGCAATGTCCCGCTGGCCAAGGATGTCGTGACGAAGGTGATCGCACGCGGCACGCCCGGCTTTTCGGGTGCCGACCTTGCCAATCTGGTCAATGAGGCCGCCCTGCTCGCTGCGCGCCGCGGCAAGCGTGTCGTGTCCATGAGTGAGTTTGAAGACGCCAAGGACAGGGTCCTGATGGGGCCTGAGCGTCGCTCCATGGTGATGTCTGACAAGGAAAAACGCCTGACTGCCTATCATGAAGCCGGCCATGCGCTTGTCGGGATCCGGATGCCCGCGACCGACCCGGTCCACAAGGCAACCATTATTCCACGTGGCCGCGCCCTCGGCATGGTCATGCAGCTGCCCGAAGACGACAAGCTGTCCCAGACCCGGATCGAGATGACATCGCGTCTCGCGGTCCTGATGGGCGGGCGCGTGGCGGAAGAGCTGGCCTTTGGCGACGAGAACGTCACATCGGGCGCCTCCTCCGATATCCAGCACGCGACCCGTATCGCACGCGCCATGGTCACCAGCTTCGGCCTCTCGGATGTGATCGGTCCTGTCGATTATTCCGACAATTCCGATCCATATTCTCGCCCGACACACGTCTCGGAGGAAACCTCCAAGAAGATCGAGGCAGAAGTCCGCGCGCTTGTACAAAAGGGCATGGATGAGGCCCGCCGCATCCTGACCGATCATCGCGACGAGTGGACAACCATTGCTGAAGGCCTTCTCGAATATGAGACTCTGACCGGCGAGGAAATCACTGATCTCCTGAACGGCAAGCCGCCTTCGCGCCCGGAAGAGCCGGACGAACCGCAGGGGCCTGCATCCGCCGTGCCCATCACCGGCAAGCGCCGCAAGGGCTTTGGCGGAGACAAGGGCGGCGAACCAGAGCCAGCCTGATCCGGCATACATCTGAAAAACAGGGGCGCGGTCTATGAGACTGCGCCCTTTTTCGTTAGAGGCAGATTCCATGTCAGATGAACCAGAAAAGCAGGGCCGCGTCCTCGTCATTGCCGGGTCGGATTCCGGCGGTGGTGCCGGTATCCAGGCCGACATAAAGGCTATCATGGCGATGGGCGGCTACGCCATGACCGCCATCACCGCGATCACCGTGCAGGACACGACCGGCGTGCATGACGTGCACCCGATCCCGCTCGACACGGTGCGCGGCCAGATGGCCGTGTGTCTCAAGGATATCGGCACCGACGCCATCAAGACCGGTATGCTGGGTACGGCTGATCTCGTCGAAATTGTCGCCGAGACACTTGATGACCGTGCGAACGCCGCGCCCCGTATTATCGACCCGGTCATGGTGGCAACATCCGGCGACAGGCTGGTCAATGAGCGCGCGGTCGATGCGCTGGTCTCGCTGCTCCTGCCGAACGCTGCGCTCATCACGCCGAATGCACCCGAAGCTGAAATCGTGACAGGCAAGTCCGTTGACGGCATTAACGGCCAGCGCCGCGCCGCCGAAATCCTGCTGAAACGCGGTGCCAAGGGCGCGCTCGTCAAAGGGGGGCACATTCCGGGCCGCGTGATCGTCGACGTGTTGCAGACCGAGCATGGCGAATGGCTGTTCGAAAGCGAACGTATAGACACAAGCTCAACGCACGGCACCGGCTGCACGCTGGCCAGTGCCATCGCCGCCCTCATCGCGCAGGACAGGCCGGTCAATGACGCCGTCGAAGCCGCGCGTGACTATCTCCATGAGGCGATCCGGACCGCCCGGGGCTTCGGCCACGGACATGGCCCGGTCAATCATGGCTGGAAGCTGGAGCAAGTCGAAACGTAATGAGCGCGTCACCGGACATCGCACACACGAGGCGGCTGTATGAAACGTGGCTGATGGCGCGTGAAGGCAGGCCTGCTGAACTGATGCGCGGTCTGGCTGCGGCTCGTCACCTGCCACTTGATGCTGCGGGCCTGAAAGCGCGTGGCTGGCGTGATCTTCCAATTGACTGGGTACCAGAGAATGGCGCGCTTCATGCTGGCGGCTATGGCGAGGACCGCGCCATCTACGACACGCCAATCTTCAACCCGCCGGGCAACGAACCGCGCACCCTGCACCTCGGCCTCGACGTCTTCGCGGCGGCTGGAACACCTGTCTATGCGCCGCTGGCTGGCAAGGTTCATAGCTTCCAGGTGAATGATAATGACAAGGATTATGGCCCGACCATCATCCTCGAACACAGCCTGTCGCCGCAGCTCACCCTCTGGTCGCTCTATGGCCATCTTGGTCTGGACAGCGTCAGCGAGCTGCAAACCGGCACATCTGTCACGACAGGCGAGGAAATCGCGCGGCTCGGCTCAAATGACGTGAATGGCGGTTGGGCGCCCCACCTGCACTTTCAGGTGATGCTCGACATGCAGGGCCGCAAGGGTGACTTCCCCGGCGTCTGCCGCAAGAGCGAACAGGAGATGTGGCTCACGCTCTGCCCTGATCCGCGTCTGTTTCTAGGCATTTAGCTCACCTGGCACCAGCGCGTCTAAACAACGCCTTAGAAAGTCTGGTTTGCCGCTGGCGCGAGCGGGGTTTATCAACAGGTTCCTTTCGCCTGCGAGACAAAGCCATGACCCACCTGCCTTTTTTCCAGATCGACGCCTTCGCAACCCGTATATTCGAGGGCAATCAGGCCTGCGTCATGCCGATGGACGCCTTCCTGCCGGATGCGCAGCTGCAGGCGATTGCCGCCGAAAATAATGTCGCCGAGACCGCTTTCATTGTCGACAAGGGCGACGGCATCTGGGCGCTACGCTGGTTCACGCCGACAATCGAAGTCCCGCTTTGCGGTCATGCAACGCTGGCTTCAGCCCATGCCCTGTTCGCGCAGATGGGGTTCGACGGCGAGGAGATCGGTTTCGACACGGTCAAGTCGGGCCGCCTGACTGTCAAACGCCTGCCGGACGGGCGCTATGAAATGGATTTTCCGGCGCCAGAAGTCAGCAAGATAGATGTCACAGAGGATGTGGCCGTCGCCTTGGGTGGATGGCCGCTCGAAGCCTGGGGCGGGCCATTCTACGCCGCCGTGTTCGCGAGCGCCGAGGACATCATCACCCTCCAGCCTGATCTCGATCTCATCAAGCGTCTTGGCGTGTTCAGGAATATCGACCGTGGCAATCTCGGCTGCCTTGCCGTACAGGGCGACGGGATTGATGTGGTGAGCCGCTTCTTCGCACCGGCCAGCGGCATTCCTGAAGACCCGGCCACAGGTAGCTGGCATTGCATGGTCGCCGCCATTCTCGGCCCGCGCTTCAAACGGCGGATCGACTGCTTCCAGGCGTATCCGGGACGCGGTGCCAGCATCGGGATCGAACTCATCGGAGACAGGGTCAAGCTCCGTGGCCATGCGGTGACCGTGATCGAGGGCAAATTCGCCCTGTAGCGCGAATGCACCCCGTCTCGACCCTCCCCGCTTCATGTCAGGTGCGTCAGCGCCGATATGGGCGTCAATTCAGAAAGGCTTGTCGCCATTCACCGTGACGCGGCGCATATGCCGGCGCTGGCCCTGATAATCGTTCAGCGCGAAATGCCAGGTGCAGCGATTGTCCCAGAAGGCGACCGATCCAGCTTCCCAGCGGAAACGGCAGGTGAACTGCTCCTGCCTTGAATGCTCAAACAGGTAATTGAGAAGAGGCCGGCTCTCGCGCCGTGTCCAGCCAGCAAAGCGCATGGTGAAAGCGGGGTTCACATAGAGGCCCTTGAGACCCGTCTCAGGATGGGTGCGGACAACCGGGTGCTCATATTCCGGGGCGTCAGCGGCTTCTTTCGTCTCCATCGACTGGCGGCCGAGCGCCGACTGGCCTTTCGGCCCATACTCGCCCTTGGCCGAATGAATGGCCGTGAGGCCAGACAGCGTCTCTTTCAGCCCATCCGACAGCGCTTCATAAGCGGTCCGCTGGCTGGCAAAAAGTGTGTCGCCTCCAAACGGCGGCACTTCGATCGCATGCAGGATCGAGCCGATAGCGGGCGCCTCAAGGAAGGACATGTCGGTGTGCCAGCCGCCGCCGAAATTGGTCTTTTCTTCCGGCTCCTTGATGATCTCCATGATCTCTGGATGGTCTTTCATGCCCGCCACATAGGGATGAATGTTGAGACTGCCGAAGCGGCGCCCGAACGCCTTGTGCGCCTCTGGCGTCAGGTCATGCTGGTTTCGGAAAAAAATCACCTGATGGTCGAGGAAAGCCTGGTGGACCCGGTCGAACGCTTCGTTCGAAAGGTCAGAGGCGAGATTAACCCCGGTGATTTCAGCGCCCAGCGCGCCGGCAACGGGTCTGATGTCTATCTGTGTGCTCATTGGCGGCCTCCCGGGGCTTGGGCCGCTATTGTTGCGGCTCTCGCTCTGAACCTAGCGCAGCCCGCATGGACGCGAAAGTCAGCTTGCGGCCTGCACACGGACACGCCGCTGGGACAGCCAGACTCCCGCCAGGATCAGGGCAAAGGCGATCAGCGCGTTCCAGCTCTGGGTCTCATGGAAAGCAAAATAGCCGAGCACGGCGGTCATCACCGGAATGACATAACCGGTCAGCGCAATAAAGGTCGCGCTGGTCCGCGCCACAAGCGCCATGAGCAGGATACCAGCCGCCGCCGTCGACACTACACCGAGCGCCGCCACAGACAGGACGCCCGACATGTTTACCGTCACCTCTGACCAGTCTGTCAGCGCCAGCATGGGAAGGGATGAAATTGCCGCAACCGTCAGGAAGCCGACAGGCAGGACAGTGGGCGCAAGCCGCGGCGCACCGCGTGCGATAATGCTGTTGACGGCATAACAGAACGCTCCGCCCAGAACGAGCAGTTGGGCAATCAGATTGGCATTGCCAAGCCCTTGGAGGGCATTCGGCCCGAGCAGGATGGCGACGCCCGTGAACCCGACGATCAGGCCGAGTACCTTGTTGACCGTCATCTTCTCATCGTCAAAACGCAGATGCGCCATACCCGCCACGAAAAGCGGCGCACCCGCGATCAGCAGGGCGGCAAGCGAGGCATCGATGGTCTTCTGCCCAAGCGTGATGAGGTAGAAAGGCACAGCCGTGCCGATCGTCCCGATCCCAAGGATCGCCAGCCAGGACGAGCGGTCAGAAAAATCAGGCAGTCGTTCGCCGCGAGCAAGCATCACAGCCCACATGAAGAGCGCGCCGATGACCAGCCGTCCGGGGATGATGACACTCGCCGGCAAGTCCTGAACGGCAATCTTGGTCAGGGCAAAGGCGCTCGCCCAGAAAGCGGAAAGGAGCAGGAACAACGCCCAGTCTGTCGGTGTGCGGCGGGTTTGCATCAGGTGACCGGGACATCCTTGGGCCGAGAGGGCGCAACTGTACTTCTGGTGCACCGTTACTGCACCCTTGGTGCACTCTGGCAACCCCTGAACATCCTCGGGAGACTGTCAAAATATCCCCTATCAATGGGCGGGATTATCCCCTATATCGGCTGCGGGCCAGGCGCCCCCAACGGTGCCCAGCCTATCTGTGAGGATAGGAGTAAAACAGATGACGATGATTCCCGCCAAGCCGGACGTGCGCCCTGCATGCCCGCATTTTTCTTCCGGACCTACGGCCAAGCGCCCCGGATTTTCCCTCGACCAGCTTGCAACCACCGCCTTCGGCCGTTCCCACCGCGCCAAGGATGCCAAGGCGAAACTCGCTGAAGCGATCGAGCGGACAAAACAGATTCTCAACCTGCCAGATGGCTACCGTGTCGCCATCGTTCCTGCATCAGATACAGGCGCTGTGGAGATGTGCATGTGGTCGATGCTCGGCTGCAAACCCGTGGATATTTTCGCGTGGGAAAGCTTCGGCAAGGACTGGGTGACCGATGCGCAGAAGCAGCTGAAGCTTGAAAATTGTGAAATCCATGTCGGCGATTACGGCATTCTTCCCGATTTTTCCAAGGCCCGCGACGATGCCGATATCGTCTTCACCTGGAATGGCACGACCTCCGGCGTCCGCGTCGACGATCATAGCTGGATCAAGCCAAACGCAGACCGGGTCGTGATCTGCGATGCGACCTCTGCTGTCTTCGCGCAGGACATTCCTTTCGAAAAGCTCGATGTCATTACGTATAGCTGGCAGAAAGTGCTGGGCGGTGAAGCGGCCCACGGCATGCTGATCCTCAGCCCCAATGCTGTGAAACGGCTTGAGAGCTACACACCGGACCGCCCCCTTCCAAAGCTTTTCCGCATGACTAAGGGCGGCAAGCTGAATGAGGGCATCTTCGAAGGGGCGACTATCAATACGCCCTCCATGCTGTGCGTGGAAGATTACCTCAAAGCCCTCGACTGGGCTGACAGCATTGGCGGGACAGCCGGCCTGAAAGCCCGCTCAGACAAGAGTCTCAAAATCCTTGAAGACTGGGTTGCCCGGACAGACTGGATCGATTTCCTGTGCGCTGACAAGACGACCCGCTCCAATACGGGCGTGACGTTCAAGGTCGCCGATCCACGCGTCGCAAAGCTCAGCAATGAGGACCAGGAAGCGTTCGTGAAGAAGCTCGTCACGCTGCTTGAGAAAGACGGCGTTGCCTACGATTTCAACTCATACCGCGATGCCCCTCCGGGCCTGCGCATCTGGGTTGGCTCAACCGTTGAGCCGTCCGATGTCGAGAAGCTGACGCCCTGGCTCGACTGGGCCTTCGCGACAGTTGCCGCAGAGCTTCAGGACGCCTGATCTTACCGTCATGCCGGACAGCGCGTGAGCGCTTGTCCGGGACCCGGATTTCCGCACGCCCTGGGTCCCGGCTCTTCGCTCCGCTCCGACCGGGATGACGTCTCACCCATCTCAAAAATCGGAAAAAACCCATGCCCAAAGTCCTTATCGCTGACGACCTCAGCCCCGCCGCCGTCGATATCTTCAAGAATCGCGGCATTGAAACAGACATCAAGGTCGGCCTGTCCAAAGACGAGCTCCTTGCAATCATTGCAGATTATGACGGCCTCGCTGTTCGGTCTGCTTGCAAACCGGACGCCGATATCATTGCCGCGGCCGACAAGCTGAAAGTCATCGGCCGCGCCGGGATTGGTGTCGACAATATCGACATCAAGGCCGCCACTGCCAAAGGCGTCGTCGTGATGAACACGCCGTTCGGCAATGCCGTCACAACCGCCGAGCACGCTATTGCGATGATGTTCGCCGCCGCCCGCCAGATTCCGGCAGCCGATGCCGGAACGCAGGCTGGCAAATGGCCGAAGAAGAATTTCGTCGGGGTTGAACTGTCCTACAAGACACTCGGCCTTATCGGCTGCGGCAATATCGGCGCACGCGTTGCAGAACGTGCCAAGGGCCTTTTGATGAAAGTCGTCGCCTTTGACCCGTTCCTCACTGAGGAGCGCGCAATCGAACTCGGGGTCGAGAAGGTCGAACTGGACCAGCTGCTCGCCCGCGCTGACATCATCACGCTGCACACACCGCTGACAGATCAGACCCGCAACATCCTCTCGCGAGAGGCACTGCTGAAGACCAAACCTGGCCTGATCCTCGTCAATTGCGCCCGCGGCGGCCTGGTGGACGAAGCAGCGACCAAGGAACTGCTCGATTCTGGCCATATCTATTCGGCGGCATTTGATGTGTTCGCCGAAGAGCCGGCCAAGGAAAGTCCGCTTTTCGGGACGCCGAATTTTGTCGCCACCCCGCACCTGGGGGCTGCCACAGTCGAAGCCCAGGAGAATGTTGCCCTGCAAGTGGCAGAGCAGATGAGCGATTACCTGCTGTCTGGCGCCGTCACCAACGCGCTTAACATGCCGTCGGTCACTGCCGATGAAGCGCCGCGCCTCAAACCGTTCATCGAGCTGGCTGAAAAGCTCGGCACTTTTGCCGGGCAGATCTCTGACCATGGCTTTGAGGAAGTCATCATTGAGTATGAGGGCGAAGTCGCCGAACTGAACCGCAAGCCAATCACGGCGGCCGCCCTTGCTGGCCTGCTGCGCGCCTCACGGGGCGATGTGAACATGGTGTCGGCCCCGGCGATCCTTGCGGATTCAGGCGTCAAACTGTCGGAAACCAAGACTGAAGACAGCCCGGTCTATGACAGCCTCGTCCGCATCAAGGTCAAGGTGAAGAAGACGCAGAATTCCGAAGAGGCCGGCTGGCGGTCCCTGGCCGGAACGGTGTCTGCGGGCCGGCCGCGTGTCGTCGAGATCAAGGACATGCCGCTGGAAGGCGATTTCTCGCCGGTTGCACTCTACGTCAACAATATCGACAAGCCGGGCTTCATCGGGGCGCTCGGCGTCATGCTCGGCGAAGCAGGCATCAATATCGCAACCTTCCACCTTGGCCGTCAGGGGACTGGCGGCGAAGCCATCGCCCTGATCGGGATCGACAGCGAACCACCCGCTGAAATGACCGCAAGGCTCGATGCGCTGCCACATGTCCGCTACGCGAAAGTGTTGCACTTCTAGGACGGACAAGCTGCGAAACACTTCAACCGCAGCCTAAATGAACTTGACGTAAGACCCGCCCGGTTCTTTCTGGGCGGGTCTTTTGCATTTCGAGGTATGTATATGAAACGCGCTCTTGCTGTCACAACGCTTCTTCTCGCCGCCCTTGCGCCCGCTGCGCACGCCCAACTGGTTGAAGAAGCCCGGGTCGGCGTCATGCAGCACAATATCTGCATCACCGACTGCAAGAATGCGGATAAGGAAGACGGACCGAACATTGAAGGCGAGCTTGTCTTCAAGAGCCCGGATTTCTTGCGTTACATCCTCGGGCCGCGGCCTTACATCGTCGGCTCCTACAATACGGCGGGCAATACAAATTTCGGCGGCTTTGGCCTGATGTGGAACTGGGATTTCCTGTCTGGCTGGTCGCTGGAACCGAGCCTTGGATACGTTATACATGACGGCGCCCTCGAAAGCCCGTTCCCGCAAGGTGACCCGCGCAGCGACGCGTTCGCCAGGGACAATATCTATTTTGGCTCGAAGGATCTCTTCCGCACCGGTCTCGCTCTCAATCGTGATATCGGTGAAAATTGGGGCCTGCAGCTCCAGTATGAGCACCTCTCGCACGGCCAGATCATTGGCAATGGCCGCAATCAGGGCGTCGATAATGTCGGCGTGCGCGGCTACTGGCGGTTTGGCAACTAGGCTTTACGTGCAGGAAGCCTTGCATTGTGCCCGGATCGGGCGAATCCTCTCTGAAAATAATAATTCAGGGAGGTATGCATGGCACAGAAGCACGCCATCATCATTGGCGCTGGTCTCGGCGGCCTGACGGCTGCGATCAAGCTGCAGGAAGCCGGACACAGTTTTGACTTGCTGGACCGAAATCCGAAGGTCGGCGGCACCTGGTATGAAAATACCTATCCAGGCTGCGCCTGCGACGTGCCAGTGGCCCTGTACCAGCTATCCTTTGCGCAGAGCATCAACTGGACGCGCGCCTTTCCCCAAGGCCCTGAGATCCAGGCCTATGCCGATGAAATCGCTGATCGCTACCAGCTGCGCCCCAGCCTTCACCTCAATGACGCGGCCCGTACGGCAAAGTGGGACGAAGCCAGCCGGACATGGACGGTAACCACTGAGAGCGGGAAAACCTATAAAGGTGACCTCCTCGTCGGCGCGCTGGGACAGCTGAACCGCCCCTGCTGGCCAGATATTGAAGGGCTCGACACGTTCGAGGGTGCGAAAATGCATTCGGCCCGCTGGGACCATTCGGTGTCATGGGAAGGCAAGCGTGTCGGTGTCATCGGCTCGGCGGCAAGTGCTGTTCAGCTCATTCCCGAAATCGCAAAGACGGCAGGCAAACTGACTGTTTTCCAGCGTACGCCGAACTGGGTCATCCCGCGCCGCGATGTGCCAATCACCGCTGAGGAACAGGCGCTGATGTTTACAGAGCCGGAAACCGCCATGGAGCTTGGCGCGCGCCAGCGCCAGCTGATCTACGATAATGCTGATCATTTCTTCTGGCAGGTCTTCAAGTGGACCGAGGCAGGCCGCGAAGCCTACACAAGGATTGCCACCAATCACCTTGAAAACCAGGTGAGCGATCCGGAGCTGCGCAAGAAACTGACACCGGACTATCCTGTAGGCTGCCGCCGTATCCTGATCGCAGACGATTACTTCCCTGCCCTGACGCAGGACAATGTGGAGCTGGTGACAGCCGCACCGAAATCCATCGACAAGACGGGTGTCACGACACCGGATGGGGAACACCGCGAGTTCGACATCCTGATCTTCGCAACCGGGTTCGAGACGACAGGCTGGAACTGGTCAGTTGATGTTGAAGGGCTGAGAAACCAGCACCTCAACGATGTCTGGGCAGACCATCCGGAAGCTTATGCCGGTATCACGGTCACCGATTTTCCGAACCTCTTCGTCCTCTACGGCCCTAATACGAATCTCGGGCACAATGCCATCACCTTCATGCTGGAACGCCAGGTCGAGTACATGATCAAGGCGCTTGAGACGCTGCAGGCGAAGTCGGCCGAGGCCATGATGCCTTCAAAAGCCGCGCAGGACCGCTGGAACAAGGCGCTTCAGGCCGAGCTCAAGAAGACCGTCTGGGCCGATGCTGGCTGCAATTCCTGGTACAAGACCGAGGATGGGCTGATCACGCAGAACTGGTCATCCCATACGCGCGATTACGCCAAGGCCGTCGCCGACATCAAGGTCGAGGATTACGAACTCGTCTGATCAGGGGCTGACCGTCATCTTCGCACTTGAAATTCCGGCGCAAACCCTGTCAGTGGCGCACTGGATTTCAAGGAGCGGCTGAACATGTCCGGAGTTGTGGTTGTCGGTGCCCAGTGGGGTGATGAAGGCAAGGGCAAGATTGTCGACTGGCTGTCGAGCCGGGCGGACACGGTGGTCCGCTTCCAGGGCGGTCACAATGCCGGACATACGCTGGTCATTGATGGCAAGACGTTCAAGCTCGCACTTTTGCCGTCTGGTCTCGTTCGCGGTGGCAAGCTGTCCGTGATCGGCAATGGCGTCGTCGTCGACCCGTGGCACATGCTGACCGAGATTGATGGCATCCGTGCGCAGGGCGTCGAGGTGACCCCGGAAAGCCTGATTCTCGCTGACAACGCCTCGCTGATCCTGCCCTGGCACAAGGACATTGATGCGGCGCGCGAAGGCGCGCTCGGCACGGCCCAGATCGGCACTACCAAGCGCGGGATCGGCCCGGCCTATGAAGACCGTGTCGGGCGCCGCGCCATCCGGGTCGCTGATCTTGCCGATCCGGCCGCCCTCGACCTCAAGATTGAACGCCTGCTCGCCCATCACCGTCCGCTCCGCAGCGGCCTAGACCTGCCCGAACCGGATGGCGACCAGCTGAAAGCCGACCTGCTCGAGATCGCGCCGCGCATTCTCGAATATGCCCAGCCCGTCTGGAAGGTCCTCGACGAGCAGGTGCGCAGCGACAAGCGCATCCTCTTCGAAGGCGCACAAGGCGTCATGCTGGATGTCGACCACGGCACCTATCCCTTCGTGACATCTTCCAATGTGGTGGCTGGCAATGCGTCAGCCGGGTCCGGCGTCGGACCGGGGGCGATCAGCTATGTGCTCGGTCTCGCCAAGGCCTACACCACACGGGTCGGGTCAGGCCCGTTCCCGACCGAGCAGGACAATAAGATTGGCCACCGCCTCGGCACGGTCGGCAAGGAAATCGGCGTGAATACAGGCCGCACGCGGCGTTGTGGATGGTTTGACAGCGTCATGGTCCGCCAGGCCTGCGCCACATCCGGCGTCAACGGCCTCGCGCTCACCAAGCTCGACGTTCTCGACGGCTTTGAAGAGATCAGGATCTGCGTCGCCTACAGGCTCAACGGCAAGGAAATCGACCACTATCCCGCCGGTCTCACTGACCAGGCCGCTGTCGAACCGGTCTATGAAAGCATGCCGGGCTGGAAAGCGACAACCGCCGGCGCACGCAGCTGGAACGACCTCCCCGCCGAAGCGGTGAAGTATGTCCGCCGCCTTGAAGAACTCGTCGGCAAACCCTGCGCACTGGTCTCGACCTCACCAGAGCGCGAGGATGTCATCCTGATGCGGGACCCGTTCGAGCGCGTCTAGACGGCCTGACGCCCTGCAAATATATGGGCGAGCGTGATTGCGCCGGCGGTCGCGACATTAACGCTGTCGAAGCCGCTGCGCATTGGGATCCGCACAGCTTCGCACGCCGCGATCAGGTCTGCCGGCAACCCCGGGCCTTCAGCGCCGAGCAGTACGGCAATCCTGCCCTCCACAGCCATATGGGTGAGCGGCGCCGCACCGGCCGACGGCGTCATCGCCCACACCTGGTAGCCAGCGGCTTTCAACGCAGTGATATGCGCCTCGCCGGTCCCGCCATGATGGAAAGGCATCCACAGCGCGCTGCCCGCTGAGACGCGAATGGACTTTCGGTAGAGCGGGTCACAGCAGCGCTCATCGAGCAGCACACCGCCCACACCAAAGGCGGCTGCATTGCGGAAAGCCGCGCCGACATTGTCGTGATTGGAAATATCATTCAGGACCAGCAGTGTGTCAGCCGCAGCAAAGTCTGCAAGCCGCGCCGGCTTGCCTTTGCGCGCACAGGCCAGCACGCCACGGTGGATGGGAAATCCTGCCACCGCATCCATGACAGCTTGCGGCGCGACATAGACCGGGGTGTCCGGCGGCAAGCCGTCCAGTACCGGCCGCAATGGCTCAACACGTGATGCGCCGATGAACACGCTTTCAATCTCGAATCGCGATCGCTCAACCAGCACGCCCAGCGTCACCCGGCCCTCCACGATAAAGCGACCATCGCTACGGCCGGTCAGGTCCCGCTCACGGATCGAGATGTAGGGCGCGAGGCGCTCATCCAGAGGATTTTCGATGTAAACAAGGGTCATGATGGCTTCATATTCCCTGTCTTAACCATTCAGGCTAGGCTCTTGCATAATCGAGGTGGGGAGCCTTGCCATGACACATATTGGATCGCGTATAGCCGTTACGCTGATTTTTGCCGCTTTGTATCTCGCCTTTTTGGTCGAGACGGCGACGCTGATTTATGAGTTCGGCCCGTCAGGCCTCGCCCTGCCTATGGCGACACTGTTTGCGCACAACTTCCTGTTCTTTCCTATCGCCGGCCTGCTCGCACTGATCGCTTTCTGGCGGCCGGCTGTGCTTGTCGTCGATGCCCTTGTGAGCGGCAAGATCCGGCATGGCTGGACGAGTCTCTGTATCCTTGCGGGACTGATTACCGCCGTTGCCTATGGAATGTCTTCGATATTTGCCAATTCAAATACACGCTCACTTTTCGAAATTGCACCAGCTGCCATCCAGGCCGATCAGGGCATTTCATCGGCAGACCCTGCCGCGCGCCGCGCCGCGATCGGTGAAGTCCTTGTCCAGCTGAAGATCAATTCGGCTACGGATGGAGGGCTTTCACGCTTTCAGTCCCGGTGCGAACCCGAATGGCTGCGCTATGGCATCACCGCAAATGAGCAGAAGCTTTGTTTTCCCACCGGCACAGTAACCAGCGTCGAGGCCTGCTGCCGGGCCAGGACCGATTTTCGCAGCTATGTAAACGCGCTCCAGGCCAACAACCCGTCACAGCTCAGCCAGGTGCATCGCTACGTCCTGTCAGCCAAGATGGTCTTCCTGCTGCTACTCCTCACCATTGGCGTGTTGCTGGTCCGCCTGAGAAAGCCGCTGACCCGGCTGTACGGGCCTGCAATACAGGAAGTGTCGTTTCCCCTTGCCGCAGGCGGTGCGCTTGTCCTGCTGTGGCCCCTGATGAACGCGGCCTATCTTTCGACTTCAGCCCTGCTTACTGGCGATGGGCTGTCCAACGCTTACCGGGTGACCGCGCCGCTCTTCGCGCTGGGCTTTGGCGTCTGGGCGCTGCTGCTCGTCTTTTTTCATCTTCGCACCTACCCCAATCATGTCGAAACAGCCCTAAAATCAGCTGGCGCGATCGCCGCCGCCATTGGAGTGTTTCGCTATGATGAGATCGTCGGCTATCTCAGCCGCACGCTCGGGGTTGGTGGCGGCATTGTTGGCGTCACCGTATTCACAGTTGGCGTGGCTTCGCTGATTGTCGCAGTGGTGATGGGCGTAAAGGCCCCAGACTTCATAGACCCCCAGCCAAAAGCTGAGGGTCCTGAACCGGTTAGCGCAGAATAGGCCCTACGCCCCGACGGGCAGGCCCTGTTCCTTGGCCATGCGCTTCATGGCCTTCTGGATTTTTTCGAAAGCGCGCACTTCGATCTGTCGGATACGCTCACGCGAGACATTATAGACCTCGGACAGTTCTTCGAGCGTCTTCGGTTCGTCTGTCAGGCGGCGTTCCTGCAGAATATGCTGCTCACGCTCTGAAAGGTCAGCCATGGCTTCCTGGAGGAGCGTCATGCGGGAGCCGAATTCCTGCTGGTTGGCATAATTCTCGGCCTGGCCAGGCTCATCATCGGTCAGCCAGTCCTGCCATTCCATGTCGCCTTCTGCGCCCATAGGGGCGTTCAGCGAAGCGTCGGAACCGCTCATCCGACCATTCATGCTGAGCACGTCCTTCTCAGGCACGTTGAGCCGGGTGGCAATTTCGGTGACCTGCTCAGGCTTGAGATCGCCAGCGTCGAGCGCGTTGATCTCACCCTTGATGCGGCGAAGATTGAAGAACAGCTTCTTCTGCGCCGCCGTAGTGCCGAGCTTTACGAGGCTCCAGCTGCGCAGGATATATTCCTGGATTGCCGCCCGGATCCACCACATGGCGTAGGTTGCGAGGCGGAACCCCTTGTCAGGGTCGAATTTCTTGACGGCCTGCATCAGGCCCACATTGCCTTCAGAGATGACCTCAGCCATCGGCAGGCCATAGCCGCGATACCCCATCGCGATCTTGGCAACCAGACGCAGGTGCGATGTCACCATCTGCTCGGCCGCGTCTGTATCTTCATTTTGCTGCCAGTTCTTGGCGAGCATGAATTCCTGCTGCTTTTCAAGCATCGGAAATTTTCGGATCTCTGTGAGATACCTGCTAAGGCCCTGTTCAGGGCTCAAGGCGATTGTCGTTCTTGCAGCCATCGGCTTTTTCTCCAATCTACAGTACAGACCCGTGAGACCGGCATCAGTTCCGTATCGGTTATGGAGAAAGCTTCTAGCCCCGCTCAGCGGCGGCGTCTTTCCCCGTCTTGCGCATTCTACTTATCGCGCTTGTGCATAAATGGGGTCTGAGCCCCATGAGAAAAGGGGTTTGGGCTTGAAAAGTCGCTTAAAAATGCCCGCCCGGCCACTATGGGTCCGGACGGGCCGTGTCATGGTGTCATGATCAGGTCAGGCTGCTTTTTTCTTCGCGGGCTTCCTGGCCACTGTTTTCTTGGCTGCCGGTTTGGTCGCGGCAGTGATTTTCTTCGCGGCCGGCTTTTTCGCGGCGACCGCTTTCTTTGCCGCTGCAGGCTTCTTGGCAGCTACCGGTTTTTTGGCCGTTGCGGGTGCTTTGGCTGTGACCGGTTTCGCAGCCGGCTTCCTGGCTGCGGGCTTGGGTGCGGCCTTGGCCGCCGGTTTGGCCGCTTTTTTTGCGGTCGGTTTTTTTACTGAAGTTGCCATGTCGTAAACCCCGAGGCTGTTGGACGGGACTATACTGATGAATGCCCCATCGAATCAGTTTGGGACGAGAAAATCTTCCCTTCAGAATTCCGGTAACGCAAACAAATAAAAAACCGCAACAATCAACACCTTGCAGCATGCAGACATTCAATTGTTGTATTTATACCCAAAATTAAGACCCGGATGCGGGGGCTGCATCCGGGTCTTCAGGCGCCAGCCTGCTGAATTATTTGCCCTTCGGCTTGCCGGGGATCGATGGCTTGCCTGGCTTTGCAGCGGGCTTGGCTGCCGGTTTCGGTAACGGTTTGACAGATTGCGATTGCATCGCGGTATGCCTTTGAAGTGGAGCTTTGTATCTTGTGCCCCTCAAGCGCCGGAGCGCCATGCTCCGGTTGGTACAGAAATACGATCAATAGCCCTTGCCTGCAATGGATGAGGGCGTGAAATTATCTTCATGGGACGGGCCGGAATTCACCCTGCGTCGAGGCGGCACAGCCTCTGTGACATGACTTTGGGTCAAACGCGCCTTAGATGATGGAAATCACTGAAAGGCAGGATGCCATGGCCAATCTACTGACAATCGGCTTTTACATCGCGCTCGCCATCCTACTCGTTGTGCTTGTGCTTGGATTGTTCAACCTGACCCGCACTGACGACCAGCAGGCAAGCCGGTCGAACAAGCTCATGCGGATGCGCGTACTCGTTCAGGCGGTCGCCATCGCGTTACTATGCGCCCTCGGTTTCGTGGTCGGTGCCTTCAATTAGCCCCGCTCCAGACGAAGGACAGGATAATGGTCAAGCTCGACAAGATCTACACCAAGGCCGGCGACAGCGGCACGACGCGGCTCGCCACCGGCCAGAAGGTCGACAAGTGGCATCCACGTGTTACCGCTTATGGAAGCGTCGATGAGGTGAATGCCGCGCTCGGCGTGGCCGCACTGGAAGCGCGCGGCGAATTCGCCAGCTCGATTCACCGGATCCAGAATGATCTGTTCGACCTTGGTGCTGATCTTGCCACCCCGGACACCGGCAAGGAACTTGCCTGGGAACCGCTGCGGATCGTCAAGGCACAGACCGAGCGGCTCGAGACCGAGATCGATGCGATGAACCGGGATATTCCGCCCCTCGACAGTTTCGTCCTGCCCGGTGGTTCGCGGCTAGCGGCGCAGCTGCATGTCGCCCGCACGATCTGCCGGCGCGCCGAACGCGATATCGCACGGCTTGCGGCCGACGAGGGTGAAACCGTCAGTGCTGCATCCCTTTCATACATCAATCGTCTCTCGGATTGGCTGTTCGTGGCGGCCCGCGCCGCCAATGAGAACGGCGCCAAGGATGTGAAGTGGGTGCCCGGAGCAAACCGCTAGGACGACATGACAGACAAGCCCCACCATCGATTTCTCGGCCATTGGAAGCTCGACCCGGCTTCATGCAAATACAGGCAGGGCCTGCCGCCAACTGCCGGCACCTATACAATTTCCGAGGATGGCGAAACGCTGGTTTTCGACATGGCCTGGACCGACAGCGATGGCGAGACGCACACCGCGCAGTTCAGTGGCAGACCTGACGGCGTCGCCGTCCCTTTCAAGGGCACAGACCTGGTCGACAGCTTTTCGATCACGGCAGAGAGCGCCAGCGAGCTGAACTCATCAGCCTTCCTGAAGGGTGACAAGCTGATGCATGCGACCCGGACGCTGATCGATGATAACACGATGCGCATCGTCCAGACGGTCTACCTGCCGGATGGCTCGGCACCGTCAAACCGGTCCGTCTACTACCGCGCCAAGGCACCAAACTGAAGCCGAAGCGCCTTTGGGGCTTGAGATTTCCGGCGCTTGAGGGCAAAGCCTTGGCATGAGCGATACACCCCCAGACCGTCTGAGCCTCGATCCCCGCAGCCCGCACTATGACGAAGCGCTGATTGCCCGCGGCGTCGGCGTGCGTTTCAAAGGCGAGGAACGCACCAATGTCGTAGAATACTGCCTGTCGGAGAGCTGGATCAAGCTCATCGCCGGCAAGGCCGTGGACCGCAAGGGGCAGCCCCTGATGCTGACCCTGAAAGGCCCCGTCGAAGTGTGGTTCGAAGACATCGAAAAGTAAGTGGCTAAAGGCGATCCAGTCGCGGAAGCAAGTCACAGCGACGAATTGACCCTTACGTTAGGGAGAAGCTTGATTGTTTTGCGCCGCTTCTCTAGGTGATCACCAGACCTCAGGATCAGCAAATATAGGAGCCAGCCCATGAAGGTGCTCGTGCCCGTAAAACGGGTGATCGATTATAATGTCAAAGTGCGCGTCAAGTCCGACCAGAGCGGCGTGGACCTTGCAAATGTCAAAATGTCGATGAACCCCTTCGACGAAATTTCGGTCGAAGAAGCCGTCCGCCTGAAGGAAAAAGGCGTCGCTGAAGAAATCGTTGTCGTTTCGATCGGGCCGCAACAGTGCCAGGAAACCCTGCGCACCGCCCTCGCCATGGGCGCTGACCGCGGCATCCTCGTCAAAACGGATGATACGGTTGAGCCCCTCGCCGTCGCCAAGATCCTCAAAGGCATTGTTGAAGCAGAGAGCCCGGACCTGGTCCTTCTCGGCAAGCAGGCGATTGATGACGACAGCAACCAGACCGGTCAGATGCTCGCCGCGCTGCTGGACTGGCCACAAGCCACGTTTGCAAACGAGATCACCAAGGATGGCGACACGCTGACCGTGACCCGCGAAGTCGACGGCGGCCTGCAGACGCTCGCGCTGACTGGACCGGCCATTGTCACGACTGACCTGCGCCTCAACGAACCGCGCTACGCCTCCCTGCCAAACATCATGAAGGCCAAGAAAAAGCCGATTGATGAAAAGGCACCTGGCGATTTCGGCGTTGATACCGCCCCGCGCCTCTCTGTTGTCAAAGTCACCGAGCCACCGGTTCGTGAAGCTGGCGAAAAGGTCGAGGACGTTGCAACGCTTGTCTCGAAACTCAAATCGAAGGGAGCAATCTAATGGCTGTTCTCGTTATTGCAGATCATGACAATGCCGCACTGACAGATGCGACGCACAAGACGGTCACCGCCGCAGCCAAGTTCGGCGGCGACATTGACGTGCTGGTCGCTGGCAAGGGCGCTGGCGATGTCGCCGCAGCTGCAGCCAAAATCGACGGCGTCCGCAAGGTTCTTCACGCTGAAGGCGATGCTTATGAAAAGCAGCTTGCCGAAGCGATGGAAGCCCTGATCGTCCCGCTGATGGACGGTTATGACGCTCTCTTCTCGCCCGCCACCACGATGGGCAAGAACGTCACGCCGCGCATCGCCGCCAAGCTCGACGTCATGCAGATTTCCGACATTACCGGCATTGAAGGCACCGACACGTTCGAGCGTCCGATCTATGCGGGCAATGCGATCATGACTGTCAAATCCTCCGATGCGAAGAAGATCGTCACCGTTCGCGGGACGGCCTTCGATGCGGCAGGTGAAGGCGGTTCGGCTTCGGTCGAGACGATCGACGCACCGGCCGGTCCTTTCAAGTCGGCGTTCGTCGAAGAGAAGATCGTCCAGTCCGACCGTCCGGAACTGACCTCCGCCAAGACGATCGTGTCCGGTGGACGCGCGCTCGGCTCGAAGGAAGAATTCGACCGGCTCATCGTGCCACTGGCTGACAAGCTTGGTGCAGGCGTTGGCGCCTCGCGCGCAGCTGTCGATGCGGGTTATGCCCCGAACGACTACCAGGTTGGCCAGACCGGCAAGATCGTTGCTCCGGAACTCTACATCGCCATCGGCATTTCAGGCGCGATCCAGCACCTTGCCGGCATGAAGGATTCCAAGATCATCGTGGCGATCAACAAGGACGAGGAAGCCCCGATCTTCCAGGTTGCAGATTACAGTCTGGTTGCAGACCTCTTCAACGCTGTCCCGGAACTGACCGAGGCCCTCTAGCATCTGCTGGAAGCTGAAATTCAAGAGCCCCGGTCCTGCAAAGATCCGGGGCTTTTTTACAATCGCTTCAGCTCATCCATCACGTCGCCCATAAGCGGCCCGATCTCGGCCGGCAGCACCATATGGGCATATGTGTCGAGATCGGTTGGCTCGCGGTTGATGATGACGAGTTTTGCGCCCGCCCGGCGTGCCAGGACCGGAATACCTGCTGCCGGGTAGACCACCAGCGATGATCCGAGAACGATACAGAGATCGCACGCTTCAGCCTCTGCGCTTGCCCGGTCCATCTTGTCCTCCGGCATGGCCTGCCCGAAAGAGATCGTCGCGGTCTTCAGCAGGCCGGCGCAGTTGACGCAGATGATCTCCTCATCGGCCTCCCATGGCGCCCGCAGCTCTTCCAGTTCATGCCGCATGCCGCAATCGAGGCACTTCGCGTAGGACGCATTGCCGTGGATCTCGATAACCTTGTCGTCCGGCACGCCTGCATCCTGATGCAGATTGTCGACATTCTGCGTCACCACAGCCGTGACCTTGCCCTGGTTGACGAGGTCAGCAATCGCAAAATGGCCCGCATTGGGCTTCGCGCCGACCCATCCCGCAGTCTTGTTGAAAACGCGCGTCCATGCCTCGCGCCGCTTGTCGCGGGAGGCAACGAAATCCTGATAGTAGATCGGTTGCATTTTCGACCAGACGCCGCCGGGACTGCGAAAATCCGGAATCCCGCTTTCGGTCGATATGCCGGCGCCCGTAAAAACGACGACGCGCTGGGCAAGCTTGATCAGCTGCGCAAGTTCTGTTGCATCACTCATGGCCGACACACCTATACGACGCCTAGAATAGCATCCAGATGCCCATTGCGATCATCATGAGATTTTCTGTCAGGGAGATAAATCCAAGCGGGACATTGGAATTGCCGCCCACGCAGGCGCATTTCAGGTCTCGCTTGTCGATATAGACCGCCTTGAAGACAGAGATTGCCCCCACCGTCCCGATAAAGATGGCGATGGGCGAGGCGAGCCAGATGAACGCGCCGGCAATCATCAATATACCGGCAAGGGCTTCACCGAACGGGTAGAGATAGGCGTATCGCACCCATTTCTGCGCCAGCAGGTCATAACCGAGGAACTGGTTCGAAAAACTCGCCAGGTCACGCAGCTTCTGGACGGCAAGAAGGCACATCGAAATCGCGATAAACCACTCAGCCGTGCGTAGTGTCAGCACGGTGCCAAAGCTTGCCCAGCTGACGGCAATTGCCATGAGCAGGCCCATGGCAAAGATTGCCAGCACCGGCGTATAGGTCTTCTTGTCCGGGTCAGGCTTCGGCTTGCCGAAATATTCGCGCAATGCATCATGGCCGCCGATACGCTTGCCGTCGATCCAGGTCTGCGGCGTTGTCTTGACATTGTATTCGGCCTTGAACGCGTCCGTTTCCTCACGCGTTTTCAGGTGATGATCCTCAACCTTGAAACCCTGGCGTTTCAGCAGGTCCCGTGACTTCAGGCCAAACGGGCAGATGTGCTTGTCCATAACCATGCGATAGAGCACGGCCGTTTTCGGCCCGCTTCGGGCGGCGGGGCTTGTGTCTGCAACGGGTGGAGCAATATCTGCGTCGGGCGGGGTCATGGGTTCAGTTTTCCTTCAAATTCAGGAACCGGCCGAGCGGAAGCGGCTTCAGCGGTGGTTGCTTTGCCGTTCTTTTCGATGTCCTTGATAAGCCAGTTCATTTCGTCAATTTCCCTGCGCTGGGCGCGGATGATACCGTCAGCCAGCTCCCGCACGCGCTGGTCTTCGATATTGGCGCGCTCGCTTGTCATGATGGCAATGGAGTGGTGCGGGATCATTGCCTTCATATAGGATTGGTCGCTGACCGTTACCTGACTACGCACCAGGAATAGCGCAAGGACCGCGATCAGCGCACTCCCGCCGAAAATCATAAGGTTGAGCCGCTTGTTTCGGTACATACCCAGCATGAAAGCCAGCATTACAATTGCCATGGCCCCGCCCATGACGAAGGCCATGTAGAAGCGCGTCTCGCTCCAGCGCACATGCTCCAGCGTGTAGGTGTTGAAATACATCAGGGCAAACATCACCAATGTCGACGTGCCGATCATGGCGGCGAAGCGTGCGTAATTTCCGGATGAGTGGGTTTCCATTGTCAGTCCCGTCTGTTTGCATGGTCATCTGATAAACCAACCGGCCCATCCCATTCAGGTTCCAGAAGGAACAGGTGTGATACCGGCAGGTCGCAGGCAGCCGGGGCGGTCCCGCCGGGCCGGCCTCCGCCCCAAGGTAGAAATCCTGGCGCGGCCTGTGCCCCCCGGGTCACAAATCCTCAACGAGTTGTCATCAAGGTGCACACAAAGCTTGATCTTTGATGCGCTGCACAATCACTCTGCCAGCTTACAGTTTTTTAAAGTTCGACCTGTCGGAGGGCGAAATGGGCACCATAAATACAATCGCTATCGTCGGCGCAGGACAGATGGGGAATGGTATCGCCCATGTCTGCGCACTGGCTGGCTATGACGTTCTTCTGAACGACATCTCCGAAGACGCCCTGAGCAAGGGCATGGAAACCATCGAATCCAACATGGTCCGGCAGGTGTCGCGCAACATGATCTCGCACGAGGAGATGTCAGCCGGACTGAAACGCATTAAGCCCGGCACAAGCATGGCCAATTTCGCAGATGTCGATCTCGCCATCGAAGCGGCGACTGAAAAACGCGAAATCAAGGAAGCCATTTTCCAGAAGCTTTGCGCCGCCGTCCCGTCCAATGCCTACCTCGCAACAAACACATCATCCATCTCCATCACACGTCTCGCGGCGACAACGGACAGGCCTGAAAAGTTCATCGGCCTGCACTTCATGAATCCCGTACCGCTGATGAAGCTGATGGAAGTGATCCGCGGCCTCGCGACCGACCAGGACACATATGAGATGGCGCTCGATTTCGCGCGGCGCCTCGAAAAGACAACAACCAATGCCGAAGATTATCCGGCCTTTATCGTCAACCGCGTCCTCGTGCCGATGATCAATGAAGCCGTCTATGCGCTCTATGAGGGCGTCGGTACGGTGGAAAGCATCGACACAGCGATGAAGCTCGGTGCGAACCACCCCATGGGACCGTTGCAACTGGCAGACTTCATCGGTCTCGATACCTGTCTTTCGATCATGCAGGTGCTGCATGACGGGCTCGCGGACACCAAGTACCGCCCATGTCCACTACTGGTAAAATATGTCGAAGCCGGCTGGGTTGGCCGCAAGGCGAAGCGCGGTTTTTACGACTATCGCGGCGACGCGCCTGTCCCGACACGCTAGACGCTTTTACGCCCGACAAGGTCCGCAAATTCAGGCAAGGCTTCCAGCCGCTCAAATATTGCCGTCAGTTTCGGACTGTTCTGCGAATGCCATTCGCGGCGCGGCGTCCAGCGCGAAATGACCGCAATATAGATATCAAGCGCCGACATCCTTTCACCAAGGAACCACGGGGCCGAAGCTTCTCCCTCAAGCTGGGCATAGAGCCTGCGCGCATAGGCGTGGACTGACCGGACAAAGCTCTCCTGTGCAGCCTCGACGGCGACAAAGCGGGACGGGTCATCCACATAAGTGTAAGTCGGATAAATATTCGCCACGATGAAAACCAGCCACCTCAGAAAGCTTGCGCGTTCAGGGCTTCCCGGCGGCGGCACGAGGCTGTCATTCGCGGCGAGGTCAGCCAGGAGCAGCGTAATGGCGGCACTTTCCGTCATGACTGTGCCATCATCAAGCAACAGGGTCGGGATCTGTCGGAGCGGGTTGACCTGTCGCAAGGCATCTGCTGCGTCCGGCGCCTCGAAGAGGTCGCCCGTCTCGACCAGTTCATAGTCGAAGCCATACCAGACGAGCTGGAACTCCACGATGTCTGAGCCCCAGCGGGGCATGCCGAAAAGCTTCATGGGTTCACTTCCCCCCTCAGATTTCAGTCGTCCTTATCAGCTCGATAACCGCAAGGATCACGGTGTTCACCGCAACAGCCGCCAGGATCATGCCCATCACGCGGCTGACAAGGGCCGCGCCGCTCATCCGGATAACTTTCAGGATCGGCGAGGCGGCCAGCATCATGACCAGTGCAGCGCCCATGACAGCGAGCATGATACCTGCCGTCTGCGCCTGCTGTTCAATGCTGAAGCGATTATTGTCGGTCAGGACGACGACAGCAAGTATGGCGCCCGGCGAGGCCAGTGATGGCATGGCCAGCGGGAAAATCGCGACTGACCCTCCCGCACTGTCCAGCTTCGAAAATCCGGCCGTCTCGGACTCCGGCTTGGAGTCACCAAAGATCATGGTCAGCGCGAAGATCAGGAGGACGATGCCGCCAGCAATCTGGAAGGCTGGCAGGCTGATGCCAAGAGCATTGATCAGGAACTGGCCGCCGATCAGGAAAAGCAGCAGTACAACGGTCGCGGCAATGGTTGCCTGAACCGCAATTTTCCAGTGCCGGGCACGATCAACGCCAGCGACAACGGCAATGAAAACCGGAAGCGTACCGATCGGGTCTATCACCACCCACAAGAGAATGAATTGCTCGAGCAGGTTATGATTCATTGGCAGGTCGCACGCTCCGTTTGAGAAAAAGATACAGCGCACATTGCGTTGCCCGGCCACAATGCAAGGCCTGAGCACGCAACCAGTGTCTTATTTGTACTTTATGCGAGTGCACCGAGCCCTTTTCGCAACGCCTGAGGGTCAAATTCCGCGATTTCGGCGTCTATCGCCGCATGTTCGCTTTTCCAGATTGGCGTGGCCTCAGCCAGCACGGCCCTGCCCGCATCGGTCAGGCGCAGCAATCGCCCCCGGCGGTCTTTGGGATCCACGTCCAGCGTTAACAGTCCGCGCCGCTGCAGCGGCTTGAGATTGGCGGTGAGGGTCGTGCGGTCCATCGCCAGCAACGACGCAACCGCGCCCAGTGGCGGCGGGGTCGGCCTGTTGAGGGACATCAGCAGGGAAAACTGCCCGCTGGTGATCCCGATGGGCCGGAACGCCTCATCAAAGCGTCGCGCCAGCGCCCGTGCTGCCCGCTGGGCCGCAAGGCAAAGACAGTGGTCGCGGACATGGAGAGTTGTCTCGAATGTAACCTGATTCGGTGTTGACATACCAAACTATGTTGATATCAACGTTTTTAGTCAAGCCGCCAATGCAGGTCTCTTTCATGCCCCTCGATCCGAGCGCCGATATCGAGCTTTGTGCTTTCAGCTGGGTGCCGGACATGGCCCGTGGCTATGTACGTGACCTGCGCCCCCGCTGGGCCATTGAAGAGGCTGGCCTGTCCTATCGTACGCGCTTGTACAATGCCGGCGATCCGCGCCCCGAAGCTTATCTGGCCGAACAGCCATTCGGACAGGTGCCGGCTATGGTCGATGGCGATATCCACATATTCGAGACGGGCGCGATCCTGCTCCACCTTGCTGAAAAGAGCGACATCCTGATGCCGAAAGACGCCGCCGGCCGTGCATCGACACAAAGCTGGGTGTTTGCCGCGCTGAACAGTATCGAGCAGTACACGCTCGAACTCTTTTTCCTGCATGTCGTATTTGCGGGCGAAGAATGGGCAAAGCTTCGTCAGCCAAGCAGCCATGACTTCATCCGGCGGCGTCTCGGACAGCTTGAGAAAGCGTTGGGCACGCGTGACTATCTCGTGGGGCCTTTCACTGTCGCCGATATCGTCATGGCGACCGTGCTTCGTGACGTCGACAGGCAATTGCCTCTGACCGGCCTGCCCGGACTAAAGGCCTATCTCGAACGATGCCTCGCCCGCCCGGCCTTCAGACGCGCCCTCGCGGCACAGATGGCCGACTTTACTGGCGAGCCGCCTGAAAATTTCCCAACCTGATCCCTGACCGTCCACATCATCAAAAAGGAAGCGTCCAATGTCCTATACTGAAGGTTTCGTCCTTGCTGTCCCAGCGGGCAACAAGGAGGCTTTTATCGATCATGCCAAAGATGCTTTTCCGCTCTTCCGTGAGTTTGGCTGCATCCGCCATGCCGAATGCTGGGAAGACAATGTCACAGACGGCAAGGTCACTGATTTCCGCCGCGCCGTGAAAGCCACGCCAGACGAAAAGATCGTCTTCTCATGGATGGAGTATCCGTCGAAAACGGTCCGTGATGCAGCGGGCGAAAAGATGATGAGCGATCCCCGCATGGCCGAGATGGTCGAAATGCCCTTTGACGGCAAACGCATGATCTATGGCGGCTTCGAGACACTGGCTGATGTGGGCTCCGCGGAAGGCACAAACTATGTCAGCGGTTCACTCTTTGCCGTCCCCAACGCGAACAAGGCCGCCTTCAAATCCTTCTGCGAAACCATGTCCGCGATCTTTTTGGACCATGGCGCGTCCCGCGTCGTCGACACCTGGGGCGACGATGTGCCGGCCGGCAAGGTGACTGACTTCCAGCGCGCCGTCGCCGCCAAGGACGATGAAACCGTCGCCTTTACCTGGATTGAGTGGACGTCGAAGGAAAAATGCGATGCCGCATGGGAAAAGATGATGACCGATCCGCGCATGGAAAAGGCTGAAATGCCGTGTGATGGCAAACGCATGGTCTTTGGTGGCTTCGTACCGGTCGTGAACCTGTTCGCCGACAGCAAGGCGACGGCATAGCCACAGCCCGCCCTAGCTGCGCCAGCGCAGGGTGACAGGCTCGATAGGATTAGAGAATGGCCGCTGCCCCGTCCGGGCGGCGGTCCATTCCTTCTTCAGCATGCGATACCATTTGGCCTGGACGTCTATATCGTCGATCCAGATCATCGCCTTCTGGTATTTCATGCCTTCATTCTGCAGGTCGACGATATCGCCGTCCTGACGCAGGAATTTCCGTGCCGCCGGCTTGAACACCGGGATGGCGAGGTTGAGCAGCGGCGCCCCGGTAAACCAGGTCACCTGCGTCACGCGCGTCTTCTTTTTGTAAACTGGCGTCAGGCAGGTCAGCGTCAAAAGGCGCGCACTGTCATTCTCAACGATTTCCCAGCGATAGCCCGGTAGCTGGAATATGATTTCGGTCGTCACCTTGCCACCGAACACCGCCTTGTAGGCCAGCGAGTTGGACGAGGGCTGGTGGCGATCGATTGCCCAGCCCCGGTCGCGCGGCACGAACGGTTTTTCCTTCAGCTTCAGCCCGGCGCTCGGCGGACGCCACCACCATTGCGAATGAACAAAGGCGACATGCGCCGGGTCCATCAGGCCAACGACCGCATCATCCATATGCGCGTTAAAGGTCTCTTCGATGACGAATTTCGGCTTGTCCGGCAGTGCGCCAAAATCTGGCGGCGGTATATCCGGCTCGCCTGAAAATTTCGGGTCATGCGCGATGAAGACGAAGATCAGCCCGTTTTTCTCGGCCACCGGATAGCGGCGCACCCTGAAGCGGCTGGCCTCATAGGGCTGGTCTTCCAGCACGGACGGCATGTGGCGACAGACCCCATCGGTGCCAAAGCGCCAGCCATGATAGGCGCATTCCACCGTCGCCTCGCCATTGGTATCGACCTGTTTGCCGGCCGATAGCGGCACCAGCCTGTGTGGGCAGATATCGCGAAGCGCAAAAGCCTCGCCTGCATCAGTGCGCCCAACGACAATCGGCTGGTCCAGCATGATCCTGTGCATCAGCGCGCCGGGCTTCAGCTCTTTCGAGGTGCACGCCAGATACCAGCTATCGGTCAGCCAGCCCTCGGCGGTAATGCCAGGCTGGGTGTCCACCGTCTTGTCTATAAGGGTCTGTGTGTCGGCCATATCTGCGCTTTTATACTGCCAGAACCCTAACAGAAAGCCTGCAGACACGGCCCTGACAGCAAGTCCCCGCTAGGCGGGAGGCTCAAGCCCCGCTATATGCCGCAGACATGACAGCTCGTGACAAAATCCGCAATTTTTCCATCGTGGCGCATATCGACCACGGCAAGTCCACTCTGGCTGACCGGCTGATCCAGGTCACTGGCGGGCTGACCGACCGCGAAATGCGCGAACAGGTCCTCGATTCCATGGACATCGAGAAAGAGCGCGGCATCACGATCAAGGCCCAGACCGTGCGGCTCGACTACACTGCCAAGGATGGCGAGACCTACGTCCTCAACCTGATGGACACGCCGGGCCATGTCGACTTCTCCTATGAAGTTTCTCGCTGCCTGGCCGCCTGCGAAGGGTCGCTCCTGATCGTTGATGCGAGCCAGGGCGTCGAGGCCCAGACGCTCGCCAATGTCTATCAGGCAATTGACCAGAACCACGAGATCATCCCGGTCCTTAACAAGGTCGACCTGCCAGCCGCAGATGTCGACCGCGTGAAAGAGCAGATCGAGGACATTATCGGCCTCGATGCATCTGACGCGATCCTGACTTCGGCAAAGACCGGCCTTGGCATCGAGGATGTGCTTGAAGCCATCGTAACCCGCCTGCCGGCGCCCCGCGAAGGCGACCGCAACAAGCCACTCAAGGCCTCGCTGATCGATGCCTATTACGACCCCTATCTCGGCGTCGTCGTCATCGTGCGTATTGTCGACGGCGTACTGCGCAAGAAACAGAAGGTCCGCATGATGCGGACAAAATCGACTTATGAAGTCGACAAGGTTGGCATTTTCGGCCCCAAACCGACCGATGTTGATGAGCTTGGCCCGGGTGAAGTCGGCTTTCTCGTCGCCTCCATCAAGGAAGTGGCCGACACAGCCGTCGGCGATACCATTACTGATGAAAAGAACCCGACCGACAAGCCGCTTCCGGGCTATAAGGACGTCGTGCCTGTCGTCTTCTGCGGACTTTTCCCCGTCGATGCCGGCGACTTTGATGATTTGCGCGCCGCCATGTCGAAGCTGCGTCTCAATGATGCGAGCTTTACCTGGGAGATGGAAACCTCTGCCGCCCTCGGCATGGGCTTTCGCTGCGGCTTCCTCGGTCTCCTGCACCTTGAGATCATCCAGGAACGCCTCAGCCGCGAGTTCGACCTCGACCTGATCGCCACAGCCCCATCCGTTGTCTACCAGATGACGATGACAGACGGCACAGAGCTGGAATTGCACAATCCGGCCGACATGCCGGACGTGGTGAAAGTCGCTGAAATCCGCGAACCGTGGATCAATGCGACGATCTACACGCCCGACGAATATCTCGGTGGCATCCTGAAACTCTGCCAGGACCGTCGCGGTATCCAGAAAGAGCTCTCTTATGTCGGCGGGCGCGCCATGGTGCGCTACGAACTGCCGCTCAATGAGGTCGTATTTGATTTCTATGACCGGCTGAAATCCATCTCCAAGGGCTATGCGAGCTTTGACTATGAGATGATCGGCCACCGCGCCGAGAACCTCGTCAAGATGTCCATCCTCGTCAATGACGAGCCGGTCGATGCGCTCGCCATGCTGGTCCACCGCGATCGCGCTGAAGGCCGGGGCCGCCAGATGTGTGAGCGCCTGAAAGACCTGATCCCGCGCCAGATGTTCAAGATCCCGGTGCAGGCCGCGATCGGCGCAAAAGTCATCGCCCGCGAGACGATCTCAGCGCTGCGCAAGGACGTCACGGCCAAATGCTATGGCGGCGACGCGACCCGCAAACGCAAGCTCCTCGACAAACAGGCCGCCGGCAAGAAACGCATGCGCCAGTTCGGCAAGGTCGAAATCCCGCAGGAAGCGTTTGTGGCGGCGCTACGGATGGACGGGGACTAGGCTTGTGGAAGGCTTTCATGGGAAGCATGCAAGAAAAGCTCGCAAATATTCTCTCAATTCGAGCGAAAACTTCATCTATTCGACCAGGTCGCTTGAGCCGTGCGGATTTATTAGGATCTGGAATAGCCGATGAAGTCTATACTGTGTACAGGAACCTTGGCGGAATATTAGATGAACCGCCAGTCAATCCGCGTTCCACATGGGACATGGAATTAGACGGATATATTATTGAACTAGACGAACAGCTTCACTTCAATCGCTACCGAAAGATCAGCCTGCAATCTTCCTTGTATGCCAACCTCAAATCTTTCCCTATGAGAGAATTTGATGAATTTTGTGAACTCCACGAAACTGATTGCTATCAGGCCGGTAAATATGGAAGGAAATGGACCACTGGCGGTAGCGAGAAACAGTTCGGACTTTCGCCTCAACAAGGCCAATTAATTGGCCTCGGCCCTGCTAGATGGCGTCAACGAGCATATTACGATTTTCTCAAGGACGTTTGCTACTTGATAAATGGGACGAGAGTGGCCCGTCTGTCAATCTGGGATTCCGTGCATTGCAGCTCCAATTCCTTGACCGTGAAACAATTGCTTTCTGGAAACGAATCTACGTTTTCAGATGCTCTTTGGAAGATCATTCAGACGCGCACGCCCCCTCCCCAACGTCACCAATAGGCAGTGCGGTCTGCCGCCGCTAAACTCTCCCAAAAGCAGACAAGGGAGAGACGCCATGCCGGACACAGCGCCGACAGTTGAAGAAATCCTCTACGAGGTTGCAGATCATATCGCGACCATCACGCTAAACGCGCCGGACCGGATGAACACCATCTCCGGGCCAATGCTGGATGGGCTCTCGCAGGCGCTTCTCAAGGCAGATGCCGATCAGGATGTCCGCTGCGTGATCCTCACCGGGGCTGGCCGCGCCTTCTGTGCCGGCCTCAACCTCGAGAGCGCCACCAAGGGCGAGGGAATCGGCTCCGGCGCGGTCTCATCTGCCAGCCTCGACCTACGCAATACGCCGCCCACCATCCTCTTCAACATGGACACGCCGACCATCTGCGCGATCAATGGCGGGGCAGCTGGCTATGGCATGGACACAGCGCTTGGCTGTGACATCCGCATCATGTCGGACAAGGCGAAGATGGCCGCCGCCTTCACTAAGCGCGGCATCCTCCCAGAGTCCGGTGGCACATGGTTCCTGCCCCGCCTGCTCGGCTGGGAAAAAGCCTGTGAGCTGATCTTCACCGGCCGCACCCTGAAGGCCGATGAATGCCTCGCCGAAGGGCTCTGTTCGAAAGTCGTGCCGCATGACACGCTGATCGATGAAGCGCGCGCCATGGCGACAGAGATCGCCTCCAATGCGCCCCTCGCCGTGCAGGCCTCAAAGCGCCTCATGAGAATGGGCCTGTCGGAGCCGTTTACCGAGCATGTCCATCACGTCTTCCTGCAACTCCTGCCCCTCCTGCAGACAGAAGATGCGCGCGAAGGCATGATGGCCTTCCTCGAAAAACGACCAGCAGCCTTCAAAGGCAAGTAGCGCCGGAGCAGTTCATGGCCCGCTTTAGCGTTCGGCGGTCTTCCATATCTGGCCGGCTTCAATCGCCAGCGCTTTTGCTTCATCTTCTGCCCCCATACGGCGCAGCGTCCTCAGCACTGTCTCGAGGCCTCTGCCCGATAGCGCCTGTGGGCTGCCATCGGTCTGGGTAAGGATTGTGAGCAGGGCTTCGCCCGGGGCGCCGCCGCGCTGTGCGGCTTCGATTGCAGCCTGCATGCCCGGACTGATTGCACGGCCCGACAAATCACTACCGGCAAGCGCAATCCGCGCCTCGACAGGCACCGGCATGTCAAAGCCGGCCCAGATCGAAAAAAGCTGGAGCGCTTTCTGGCGCTGACCGGTTTCGACCCCAGTCTCGATCAACTGCACAGCAAGATCGCTGATCGCCTCATTCGAGCGCTGGTCAACCGCCACAAGGGCATGCCCGGTGAGCAGCGCGCGGTCAAACATCCCCGCCTCTTCGCTCTCTGTTTCCGTATCTGCCTCTTCAGTCTCCTCGAGCCAGTCGTGGGCGAGACCGACATTACCGGCCGCAAGGGCCGCAGCTGCAAATGTGGTCGCTGCAAATCGGGTGTCTTCATTGCGTGGCAGTGCTTCAAGATCAGCCTCGAACAGACGCGCGATCACTGTGAACCTGCGCTGGTCTGTCGCGGCCTGTGCAAGGGCTTCTGAAAGCGCCAGTGCCTGTTCTTCAGCGAGCGAGACCTCGTCAACGGTTTCAGCATCGAGCGCGTCGGGCGAAATGTCTTCGGGCGTAACCGGCTCAATCCAGGCCTCGTTCATCGAACGCAGGTCGAGCGGCCCGCTGCGTGTCGCTGGCAGCCGCTCGGGCTCGTCTTCCGGCTCCGGTGCCTTTGCCATGACAACGAAAGCGGCTTCGATCGCATCTACAGGTTCAAATTCCTCGCCCTTGATCAGGGTCTGGTAAACCGCACGGTGGTCTTCTGCTGCAAGCGCGCCAGCTTCGGCTGCAAGACCTGCTGCGGCGACACGAAGCTCAATCGGCTGCTCATCATCCATGGCAATCTCGGCGGCCACGTCCGCGCGATCGGCCGACAGGCTTTCGATATCAGGCTCAAGACCTGCCAGGTTGGACAAGGCAATCTCCAGCCCAGACCCATAGCGCGCCGATGGCCGCTCTTCAGCCTCAGCCAGCAGCGCAATCGCGGTCTCGTTGAACCACGGATCGGCGCCCTCGCTCTGCGCGGCAATCTCGATAGCGAGTTCTGCAGACGCCATATCCTCATCGGCGAGCGTGCACACTGCGCGCAACTGCGACCAGAACAGCCCCTCAGCGGTCCGGTCCATTTGTGCGCACACGACGGTAAGGTTGCCATTCGCAAGGCGCTCGTCGGACAGGATGGCATCAGCATCAAAACCTTCAGGCACTTCATCAAGCTGGCGCGACAGCGTCGCAGCGGCGCGTCGCTCACCGAGTGCCATGAGAAGGCGAAGCCGTTCATTCAGCAGGGCCTGGCCCATCTCGCCTGACGGGCCCGTGGAGGGCGAGCGCATGGCCCGGCTGACGAGGCTTCGCTCGGCAGGTGTCAGGGCATCAACCTCAATCCGCTCCATGAGGGCGAGCAGGTAGTCCTCGTCGGATCCCGACCATAGTCTCTGGCTGAACGGGGTTTCGCTGCGGTCGAGGAAGCTCACACCCCAGGCATCCAGGTCACCGAGCCCGGTCGACTCGATCTGCGCAGTTGCCGGCATGGCAAACGCCATGGCGAGCACAACCAGCGCCGATTTACAGCGCACTATCGATCTCCATGCGCACCTCGCCAGCTTCAGGTTTGGACGCAGATACCTCCGTTCCAAGCCACCACAATGCCGCCAGGACGCCCACGATCAGGACACCGAATAGAATAAACCACTTGCGCAACGCAAAATCTCTTTCCCCGGCTTCGATCCACCGGAATCATTGCTCACCACGTTCAAGACTGTATAGGACAGTCATATTGCAATCGAAAAGCCCATGACCACAAAGAGCAACTACACGGGAGACGCTGGCAGAATTGAGGCAGCCCTTTCCGATCGCACCATCGCGCTGGTTGGCCTGATGGGGGCCGGAAAGTCCACGGTTGGCCGTCGGCTGGCCGATGTGCTCGGCCGCGATTTCTATGACAGCGACAATGAAATCGAAAAAGCGGCAGGCCTGTCCATTGCCGACATTTTCACCCTGCACGGCGAAACCGAGTTCCGGCGCGGTGAGCGCAAGGTGCTGGAACGCCTGCTAACCGAAGCGCCCCATGTCCTCGCCACCGGCGGCGGCGCCTATCTTGACCCTGAAACCCGCCACCTCCTGCGCGACAAGGCGGTAACGATCTGGCTAAACGCTGACCTTGAAACGCTATGGCGGCGCGTTTCCCGGCGCAGTCACCGGCCATTGCTGAAGGCAGACAACCCAAAAGGCGTGCTGAGCAAGCTGCTCACCGAACGCGCACCAATCTATGAGCAGGCCGATCTTGTCGTGCGGAGTGCAGAGGGCCCTCACAAGGCGACGGTGGATTCCATCCTCAAAGCTCTTGATGAATGGGCCGCAACCCAGAATGGCTGACACGATGACAAGTCCCAAAACAGTTCGGGTCGAGCTTGGCGACCGGAGCTATGACATCCTGATCGGCGACGGGCTGCTCGCCGAAGCCGGGCGCCACCTCTCGGCGCTCGTCAAACAGCCTCGCGTCTTTGTGCTGACCGATGGCACTGTTGGCGGCCTGTATGCGGGCGCTATGGAAAACAGCCTCCGCGCGGCGGGCCTGACACTACACCTGAAGGCCGTGTCCGACGGTGAAGGTTCAAAATCCTGGGCGACACTCGGCGAGGTGCTGGAGTGGCTTCTCGATGAAGGGGCTGGCCGCGACGATGTGCTGGTCGGCCTGGGCGGCGGCATTGTCGGTGACCTGGCCGGGTTGGCCGCGTCGCTGATGAAGCGCGGCATGACCTTCGTGCAGGTCCCGACCACCATCCTCGCGCAGGTCGACAGTTCCGTGGGCGGCAAGACCGCGGTCAATTTCCGGCAGGGCAAGAATCTTGTCGGCGCCTTCTACCAGCCCCGGCTTGTGCTGGCTGACACCTCCGTCCTCAGCACGCTGCCGGAGCGCGAACGACTGGCCGGCTATGCCGAGATCGTCAAATATGCGCTGATCGATGACCCGGCTTTCTTTGACTGGCTCGAGCAGAATGGCAGCCGCGTGATCGCGCTGGAGCCTGAGGCACTTGCCCATGCGGTCGCCGTCTCATGTGCATCAAAGGCGCGGATTGTCTCGCAGGATGAACGTGAATCAGGGGTTCGCGCCCTGCTCAATCTCGGGCACACATTCGGCCATGCGCTTGAGGCTGCAAACGGGTTCAGGCCGTCGCTCCTGCACGGCGAAGGCGTTGCCGCCGGCATGGCGCTGGCCCTCAGATACTCGGTCCGGCAGGGCCTCATGAATGGCCAGGATGCAGAGCGCGCCGCCCGCCTGCTTGAATCTGCAGGCCTTGCGACACAGTTAAAGCAACTACCAGGTGGGCCTTACCCGGCTGATACGCTAACCGAGGCGATGAAGCAGGACAAAAAAGTGCGCGCAGGCCGCGTTCCACTCATTCTGGCGCGGGGCCTGGGCCGTGCCTTTATCCAGCCGGACGCCGACCTCTTGGACGTTCGTGACTTTCTCAATACGGAGCTTCAGCAGGGCTGAGCCATGATCATCGGAACTTTCGTCGCCATCGTCTTCCTACTTGGGATGTCGGCATTCTTTTCTGGCTCTGAAACAGCCCTGACCGCCGCCTCCCGAACGCGAATGCACCAGCTGGAGCGCGACGGAAACAAACGCGCCGCGGTCGTCAACAAGCTGATTTCCGACCGTGAAGGCCTGATCGGCGCGATCCTGCTGGGTAACAACCTCGTCAATATCCTTGCCTCCGCGCTCGCCACGACGCTGTTTGCATCGCTGATGCCGGGCGCCACCGGCGTCGCCGTCGCGACAGCGGTCATGACTGTGCTGGTCCTGGTCTTCGCGGAAGTGCTGCCGAAAACCTATGCGATCACACGGGCCGACAGCATGGCCATGTCGGTCAGCAAGCCGATTAACTGGCTCGTCTCGGGCGCGTCGTGGATCGTACGCATCATTCAGGCCATCGTGAATACCACGCTCAGGCTTGTCGGAGCCGCCGCGCCAGACGCTGCGTTCACCGCCGAAGAAGAAATTCGCGGCGCGATTGATTTCCACCACTTCGAAGGCGGCGTTGACGAGGCAGACCGCCATCGCCTCGTCGGAGCCCTCGACCTCAAGGACATGACCGTCGAAGAGGTGATGATCCACCGCAAGAACATCACCATGCTCGACGCGACGCTGCCATCAGGTGAAGTCATCAAGCAGGCCCTGAACAGCCCGCACACCCGTATCCCCCTCTACAATGACGACCAGGACGAGATCGTCGGCGTCCTGCACGTGAAAGACCTGCTGCGCGCCGTCGTCCACCAGAAGGGTGACATTGAAGGCATCGACATCTCGAGCCTGCTGCGCGAGCCCTGGTTCGTGCCTGAAACCACCCCGCTCCAGGACCAGCTCGACCTCTTCCTGAAAGAGCGCAATCACTTCGCGCTGGTCGTTGACGAGTATGGAGAGCTGCAGGGCCTGCTCACGCTGGAAGACATTCTCGAGGAGATCGTCGGCGATATCCGCGACGAACACGATGTCCCCATACAAGGCGTGCGCCCGCAGGCCGACGGCTCTGTCATCGTGGAAGGCTGGGTGACCATACGCGACCTCAACCGTGCCAGTGGCTGGAACCTGCCGGACGAAGAGGCCGTCACTGTTGCCGGCCTGCTGATCCATGAAGCCCAGACCATTCCTGAGCCGGGCCAGCGCTTTGCCTTTCACGGCCATCGCTTTGACGTCATCCGCAAGACCCGCAACCAGATTACCGGCCTGCGTGTGGCCCCGATTCCAGACGAACCCGGCGAAGACTAGACGCGTATTTTCCCCGGTCTCGCCCTTTCAAGGCCTCGAACAGCCCTTCTGGTGCCTTGATTATGCCAGACTTTCCAGACTAGCTGTCCGGAAAGTCATGAAGGGGACATATCATGCGGTTCACGAAACTTATCGTTCTGGCCATGGCCAGCGCATTTGCGCTGGCTGGATGCGCAACCGATCAGTCATCGCCTAGCGGGAGCACCGGTCCTGAGGAAGCCGCGCCTATGGCACCGCCAGCGCCACCTCCTCCCCCTCCTCCACCGCCGCCCCCTCCGGCGTCGATGGCCGCCCCCTCCTCCGGCGTGGCAAAAAGCGCTGAGGACATAGTCGTCACCGGGTCCGGCAGTGACCGGCGCGAATCCATGACGATTGAACCGCGCGACGAGGCGCCCAAACCATTGCCGCAATCAGGAACGCTGACAGCGGGCGACTATGACGATGTGCTCAATCCGGGCCTTTACAAGGCCTATCTCGACAAGACGCTCCAGGGCGAACTGGGCACAAAAGACATGCCCTTCGTCGATGCCGCCGACCGTATTGAGGTCCATGTCACAGACCGCCTCGGCAAGCCCGCCCCGTTCACGACGATCCTGTTGAGCGACAAGGACGGTAATGAAATGTTCCCGCTGCGGACGGGCGCGGACGGATCAGTGTTTCTGTATCCGGGTTTTGATGCCCTCGGCGATTCCATCACCCTGCAGCTGACTTCGGCCGATGCGCGCGAAACCCTCTCGCACACCATCAACCTGTCGCGCGAGCACAAGCTCTCTAAAATCACGCTGAGCTTTGGCGGCGATGCGGCAAAGGTGCAGAAGCTCGACCTGCTGCTCACCATGGATGCGACCGGCTCAATGAGTGACGAGATGCGCTATCTGCAAAGCGAACTGCTCGCAATCCTCGACCGTGTGCGGGATGGGCAGGACACGCTCGACATTCGCGTCGCCCTGATCGTCTACCGAGATGTGGGAGACCAGTACGTTGTGCGGGACTTCGACTTCACAGGCGACCTCGATGCCTTTTCCGAGACTCTTGCCGCACAGAGCGCGACTGGCGGGGGTGATTTTCCTGAAGCGATGCAGGATGCCATGACGAAAGGTCTGGCGTTTGACTGGCGCGATGACGCCGTGAAGGTCAATATGCTGGTCGCGGATGCGCCGCCACACGATGAAGACATCGCGGCGACCTGGGATAGCGCGCTCTATTCCCGCATGGAGGGCATCCACATCGTCCCGCTCGCAGCCAGCGGTGTCGACGGCACGGCCGAGTTCCTGATGCGGTCCATGGGCCAGATCACAGGTGGGCGCTACCTGTTCCTGACCGATGATAGCGGCGTTGGAAACCCGCACGCCGAACCAAGTGTGGACTGCTATGTGGTCACCCGCCTCGACAGCCTAGTTGAGCGCGTCCTGGTGGACCTCATCACGGGCCAGCGCGTCGAGCCTGATGGCGATGAAGTCATCCGTATTGTCGGTGACTACAAGTCAGGCGTCTGCAAGGTCGAGGCGGCCGAAAGCTGAAGATGACGGACCGCGCTACTGCGCGACCCAGCCACCATCCATCTGCATCAGGGCGCCATTGATCTGGTCGCCGCTCGGACTTGTCAGGAACACCGCCATCGCCCCGACCTGTTCGGCGGTGACGAATTGCTTGGTCGGCTGTGCGTCGAGGATAACTTCCCTGACAACCTCGTCTTCGGAGATGCCACGCGCCTTGGCGGTGTCGGCAATCTGCGCATCGACGAGCGGCGTGTGGACATAACCCGGGCAGATTGCATTGCAGCGTACGCCATGTTCAGCGCCTTCCAGCGCAACCACCTTGGTCAGCCCTGCAATGCCATGCTTGGCGGCGACATAGGCCGCCTTGAACGGAGAGGCGACGAGGGCGTGGGCACTCGCCGTATTCACGATACGGCCCCAGCCCTTCTCTTTCATTGGCGCCATGACCATCCGCGTGGTGTGAAACGCGGCCGTCAGGTTGAGCGCGATAATCAAATCCCATTTGCCGACAGGGAAGTCTTCAATTGGCGCGACATGCTGGACACCGGCATTGTTCACGAGGATGTCGACACCGCCAAAGTCGCGCGTCGCATAGCCAATCAGCCCCTCGATCGCGTCGGGATTTGTAAGGTCAGCACCCGAAAATCCGACTTTCACGTCGAACTTTTTCTCGAACTCAGCCACCAGGGCATCATCCTCGCCCGGCTTGACGAGACCGTTCAGGACGACATTTGCACCCTCGGCCGCAAGCGCTTCAGCGATCGCCTTGCCGATTCCGCTGCTTGATCCGGTAATAAGTGCTGTTTTTCCGCGATGCAGCATGAGTACCCCATTGTTCTTGAGTGACGGTTCTGGCTTGTTTAGGACAAAGCTTCCGAAGACAACAGACCGAGGCACGTATGGGTTCAGTTTTACAGTCGTTTCAGGAAGGTTTTCCGACATTTCTGATCTGGACCGGTGCAGCCGGTGCCATGTTGATCCTCGCAGTGTCGGTCTATGTGCTGCTCACGCCCTGGAAGGAACTGGCCCTCGTCAAAGGCGGAAACGGAACAGCGGGCCTCGCGCTTGCCGGGGCCATTGTCGGCCTCGCCATTCCGCTTGCCTCATGCCTCGCCTCAAGTGTGTCGCTCCTGGACCTCCTCCTGTGGGGTGTCGTCTCGCTGATCCTGCAACTTCTTGCCTACCGGCTGACCGATCTGTTGCTGCGGGATCTGCCAAAACGCATCCAGAATGATGAAGCTGGCGCGGCGATCGTCCTCATCGGGACCAAGCTGGCCAGCGCCATGCTGCTCGCGGCTGGTCTCTGGGACCCGGCACTGCAAAGGTTCTAGGAGGAGGCAAGCTCTTGAAATACGTCCCCGACTGGCTGGTCTACACGCTCGCGCTTCTCGCGATTGTCGGCGGCGTATTCTCGAACACGCCCGATCAGGACGCCCCGCCCGCGACGCCGGACTCGATCCAGCGCGAAGGCGCGACCCTGCCACCGCCCTCCGCCTTCGACGAAACCATACTGGTGCGCGTCGACTCGCCAAAGGATGGCATCGGCACGGCCTTCTCGATCAATTCCGATGGCAACTGGCTGACAGCCCGTCACGTGGTTGATGGTTGCGACAAGGTTGCATTACTGGTTGCCCCTGACCGGTACCTGCCTGTCGATACAGTGACAGTCTCGGAAACCAGCGACCTTGCCCTGCTGACCGCCAGCCCCAGCCTCACACCTGTTGCCCTCGACACATCTGCAGACCTGCGCATCGGCAGCTATGGTTTCCATGTCGGCTATCCGCAGGGCAGGCCGGGCGAAGCGGTGAGCCGGCTGATTTCCCGCTCCAAACTCGTCACAAGCGGGCTTCGGCGCGGCGAGGAGCCGGTCCTGGCCTGGGCCGAAACCGGACGCACCAGTGATCTCACAGGGTCACTCGGCGGCTTGAGCGGCGGGCCGGTTTACGATGCAAACGGCAAGGTTCGCGGCGTTATTGTTGCCGAGAGCCCCCGGCGAGGCCGCATCTACAGTGCTTCGCCCGAAGCCATTGGCGACTTCCTCGCCGAGCAGAACATCCAGCCTCTAGGCGATCGCCCGATACCTTTCGCGCCTGAATCCTATGGCGGCTCCGCCGACCGGGCCCGCCAGAGCCTGCAAGTGGTCAAAGTCGCCTGCAGCGTCGGTGAAAACCTGTGACACCTTTTGCCGACAGGCTCATAAATGCCACTGAGCGGCACGGCGTCCTCTGTGTCGGCATCGACCCGCACCAGGGCCGCGTCCCGGCACTTTTTGGCGGCGACACACCAGAAGGCCTTGAACGCTGGGGTCTCGCAATGGTCGAGGCCGCAAAAGATCGTGTCGGCGTCGTCAAACCACAATCAGCTTTCTTTGAGCGTCACGGCTGGCAGGGCCTGCGCGCCCTGACGACGATCCTGGGCGCCGCGAGGGATGCGGGCCTTGTCGTCCTGATGGATGCCAAGCGCGGCGATATCGGCTCAACCGCGGCCGGGTACGCTTCCGCCTATCTCGCCAGTGACGCGCCCTTCCCCTGTGACGCCCTGACCGTCAACCCGTATATGGGCGTCGACACACTGGAGCCGCACCTGAAAGAGGCTGAAGCCAATGGCAAGGGCCTGATCGTGCTGGCGCGAACCTCCAATCCGGGCTCTGCCGATTTCCAGTCGCGATCACTGGATGGCGCGCCGCTATTCGAACGCGTGGTCGAGGCATGCGCACCAGCCGTCGAGCGGCTTAAAGGTGCCTCCGGCTGGTCGGGGCTGATGTTTGTTACCGGTGCGACGGGGCCGGACGAAGCCCGGCAGCTGCGGGCACTTTCACCAGACGCGCTGTTTCTGGTGCCGGGCTATGGCGCACAAGGCGCAAGCGCCAGGGAGGCCGTGGCCGGTTTCCGTCCTCATGGCAATCGCCTCGCGGGCGGCGTGGTCAGCGCCTCGCGATCTGTGAACTTCCCGGACGGCGCCGACACGGCAACTTCCGTGGAAGACTGGCACACCATCGTCACCGCCGCGATTGATGTCGCCAAGGCCGATCTTGCTGCCGTGACGGGTTGCTGAACCAGCGTGCCATACTTTCCCCGGCGTCCATCTCGACTTCACCTTGTTTTGCCGTAATCTGCCGGCAGATCAGGCGCGCATGAGAACGGGCCGAATGAGAGAAATCACGGGGAGTGAACATGAAACCAATGCGCCTAGTTGCGACCGCTGCGCTATCTGCCTTCTGGCTGGCGAGCTGCGGGAATCCATCAAGCGAAACCGCAGACACCGAGGCGCCTGCGCCGCCGGTAGAGACAGATCCGGCAGAGACCGCCGATGCAACAGGCGCTGCGGCGGTCACCGAAGAGCGGCTTCTCAACGCCTCGGCCACCCCGCAGGAATGGCTGACCTATAATGGTAATTATGACGAACAGCGCCATTCCGGGCTGACCGATATCACGCCAGACAATATTTCAGAGCTGGCCCCCGCCTGGACCTATGACCTGAAAACCGGGCGCGGCATCGAGTCGACGCCGATCGTCGTCGATGGCGTGATGTACGTTACCTCGTCCTGGTCGGTTGTTTACGCGCTGGACCCGGTCACCGGGGAAGAGATCTGGGTGCATGATCCTGAAGTCGACAAATCCGTCGGCGTCAAAGCCTGCTGTGATGTCGTGAACCGCGGTGTCGCTGTCTATGATGGCAAGGTCTATGGCGGGGTCATTGATGGCCGCCTGCAGGCGCTGGACGCCAAGACGGGTGACCTCATCTGGGAAAAGATCACCGTAGACCAGTCAAAGCCATACACGATCACCGGTGCACCCCGCATCGTGAAGGGCAACGTCCTGATCGGCAATGGCGGCGCAGAACTTGGCGTGCGCGGCTATCTCTCGGCCTATGACGCAGAGACCGGCGATCTCAGCTGGCGTTTCTACACGGTGCCAAACCCCAACAAGGAACCGGACGGCGCAGCATCTGACGCGATTTTCGCAGAGCTGGCCAATGACACATGGGGCGATGACGGCGCATGGGTCACCGATGGCGGCGGCGGCACCGTCTGGGACTCAATCGTCTACGACACTGAGAACAACCAAGTCATCTTCGGCGTCGGCAATGGCTCGCCATGGAATGCCAATCTTCGTGACCCGAATGGCAGCGACAATCTGTTTGTCTCCTCCATGGTCGCCGTGGATGCCGATACGGGTGAATATAAATGGCACTTCCAGACAACCCCGCGCGACAACTGGGACTATACGGCCACCCAGCATATCATGCTGGCTGACCTGCCGCTGGGCGAGAATGGTGAAACCCGTCACGTCGCCATGCAGGCCCCGAAAAATGGCTTCTTCTATGTCGTCGAGGCCGCCACGGGCGAGTTCATTTCCGGCGAGCCTTTTTCCGACATCAACTGGGCCACTGGCCTGGATGAGACGGGCCGGCCGATCGAAAACCCAGAAGCCCGCAATAATGACCCGGCAACCTATGCCGGCTTTGTCCAGACACCTGCCCCATACGGCGCGCACAACTGGCACCCGATGGCGATGAACCCTGAATTGGGCCTCGTCTACATCCCGGTCCAGGAGCTCGGCCAGGCCTACATCACCGATCCGCGTTTCAAATCGAAACCTGCCAAATGGAATACCGGCATGGATTTTTCGGCCGGCATGCCTTTGCGTTATCCGGAAGGTACGGTGCAGGCCCTGCGCGCTGCCACCAAGGGCGCACTTGTCGCCTGGGATCCGGTAACCCAGTCAGCCAGATGGCGTGTGGATCATACAGCCGCATGGAATGGCGGCGTCTTGTCGACAGCGTCAGGTGTCATCTTCCAGGGACAGCTCAACGGTACTTTCGCAGCCTATGACGCGGCAACAGGCGACGAGCTGTGGAGTGAGCAGTTGAATTCCGGCGCGCTTTCCGGGCCCGGAACCTATGAAATTGACGGCGAGCAATATATCACCATCACAACAGGCTGGGGCCACGCCTTCGGCTTGTCGGCCGGCTTCCTGTTCAAGGATGCGGTCCCACCGGCCGTCGGCAAGGTAATCACCTTCAAACTCGGCGGCGAAGCTGAAATCCCGCCACTCGACTCCGACCTCCTGATTGAACCGACACCTCATGCCGATGCATTTGGCGATGAAGACGTCTTGCAGGCCGGCCTTGTTCACTATTCGCGCAATTGCGGTGTCTGCCACGGTATGCTCGGCATCAGCTCCGGCGTGCTGCCGGACCTTCGCTGGTCATCCTATACCGCAAGCCCGGACGCGTGGAACGGCGTCGTCATGGATGGCAATCTCGCGGCCAATGGCATGGTATCCTTTGCCGATGTCATCACGCCGGAAGATTCCGAAGCGATCCGCGCCTATGTCCTGACGCAGGCCCATATGAACGAAGCTACACCGGCCGAAGATGAAGCCGGCGCAGAGGATGGCGGCTCGCAATAGGCCATCGTCAAATTCAACGCTTCTATTTCAGCGGACACAGTTCTAAACTCCCCGGCAGGCCCTGCCGGGGAGTTTTTTATGCATATCCTGATCGCCCTTTTCGGACTCCTGATCTTCCTCGCCACCTGGTACTGGCGGCTGAAGATGCTGTCAGGTGCGGCCCGTGGCGGACTTGACGCTGCCAAGGGCGTCGCCAACCTGCCGCGCAGACTGTCCTTCCAGCACCGTGCACGTAAAGGCGGCCTCGCGGTCGTCTCCGACCCGCGTGAAGCCGCTGCCATCATGATGCTCGAAGTGGCCCGCACGCGTGGCACCGTCAATGAAACGCAGGAAGCGGCCATTCGCGCCGAAATGATTGACCATTTTGGCTTCACCGATGCGCAGGCCGAAGACATGATCGTTCAGGCGGGCTGGCTGTCGCGCCAGGCTCCGGCCCCGCATGTCGTGATGGGCCGTATGAGCGACGTCATCATCCGCGCGCCCGGCATGGGACGCAAAGACTTCGATGACCTCTCCAGCATGCTGGAAAATGTCGCCGTGGCAGATGGCGATGTCAGCGTCGATGAACGCGACCTGATCCATATCTGGCGCCAGAAGTCCGGGCTGAACTGAAACGCTTGGCAGGCAAGCCTGCGCCGCATTAGAAGAAGCGGTGATGAGCACAGCTTTCGACAAACGCGTCCGCAAGGACAATTGGGGCAATTTTTCAGTCCTGCGCCACCGCGCCTTTGATGGCGTCCTCGTCACGTCCAAGAATTCCGGCACCCACTGGGTCAAATACATGTTCTCGATCGCCCTCGCGGAGACCTATGGCGTTGAACGTCCCAAATATTTTTCCGAGAATGCCGTGCGTCCCTATATTGGCTGGCCGAAAGACAAACCGACCTTCAGGGAACTGCCCCGCCTCGCCTTCAGCCATACGATCCCGCATCGCCTTGCCGACTGGGGCTGGGCACGCGGCCTCGCTGGCCTGCCGCCCTACGTGCTGTTCGTGCGCCACCCGATGAGCATTCTGGCTAGCCACCATGCCAAGTGGAACCACGAGCTTGGGGTCGACTGGCTCGACTATATTAGCGGCGACGCGTCCGGCGCGGTGTATCGTTGCGACATCTACTGGCTCGCCCGCTTCTGGAACCGCTGGGGCGAGGTCATGCAGACAGCGGGAGACCGCATTTACCGGGTTCACTATGAAGACACCCGCGCCAATCCGCGTGCCATACTCGGCGGCATGGCGGCACACTGGAAAATAGCGCTGACGCCAGAAGCGATCGATGCTGCCCTGAAGGCAGGGACAAAGGAAGCCATGGCAAAAAAGGTCGATCCGGACGCTGAAGCCAATGTCCTGCAATTTCGCAAGACGCCGCTTGAAGAACAGTTTTCAGGCGACGCCCTCGAGATATACCGGGCCCGCGTGAAAGAGCTGTTCCGGTTTGATCTCGGCTATGACCTCATGAATCTTCCGAAGACCTGATCCACGCACGCCGGCCCACGCCATGCGGGCCATATTCGATGCACCAGGGCTCTGCTTCGGCTTCTTTCGCGAGCTGAACCAGTAGCGGATGTGCCATCACGGCATCCATATAGGCCTGCGCCGCGTCGCTGCGTGGCAGGTCATAGGTGATGAAGCGGGTCACGACCGGGGCATAGACAGCATCCGCCGCGCACCATTCCCCGTAAAGGAATGGACCGGCACCGCCAAAAGCGGCCCGCGTCTGCGACCAGATCTCGTCGACCCGCTCAATGTCGGCCTTCAGCTTGTCAGTCATTTCCGGGGTCGGGTGCGTTGACCTGATATCCATGGAACATTCTGCCCGCAGCGCCGGGAAGCCGGAATGCATCTCTGCCGATATCGCCCTTGCATGGCCCCGCGCTGCCGGGTCTTCCGGCCATACATTCCGGCCGGGAAAGCGCTCTGCCAGCCATTCAATGATGGCAAGCGAGTCCCAGACGGTTTCCTCGTCCCAGATCAACAGCGGCACCTTGCGCGTCGGACTGATCTCGGCGAGCCGCGCGCTGGTGTCCGGAAAATCGAGCGGTACGATCTCTTCACGCGCCTCAAGCCCGACATGTCGCGCCATCAGGAGGGCCCGGATCGACCAGCTCGAATAGTTCAGGTTACCACTGACAAACAGTCTCATGAGGGTCGTCCTTCACCAAACACCCATTTGAAAGGCATGATTTCGACCGTGCGGAAGAGGCCGGCCCTGGCATAGGGGTCTTGTGCCGCCCAGGTTTCGCAGGCTTCAAGCGAGTCGAATTCGACCACAAAGGTCGATCCGGCAAAGGTCTCCCCATCATCTGCGAAGACAGGACCAACCATCAGGATCTTGTCTGCATGCGAACGCACCCATTCAAGGTGTGCAGGCCGGTGTTGCATCCGAAGGTCCAGCGCGCCGGGTTTGTCGCGGGCATTGAGCAGGAATTGCGGCATGGTCTTAGAGGCTCTCCTGAGTAAAGGGGCGGTTGAGCAGGGCTGTCATCGCAGCGTCGAGTGTTGAGCGTCCGCTCAATATATCAGCAACGGCCTGGCTGATGGGCATATCGACATTGTGCCGGGCGGCAAGTTCGAGCAGGGCCGGCGCCGTCGCAACCCCTTCGGTGACGGAGTTTCGTTCCGCAAGGATATCTTCGGCTTTTCGGCCCTCCCCCAGCGCCTTGCCGAAGCTCATATTACGCGACTGGACGGACGAACAGGTCAGCACCAGGTCGCCCAGTCCGCAAAGGCCGCCAAGCGTCGCCGCCTGACCGCCCATCGCCACGGCAAGCCGCGTCATCTCTGCAAAACCCCGCGCAATGAGCGCCGCGTGGGCCGACTTGCCAAGCTCAAGTCCCTCAACAATACCGCAGGCAATGGCGAGCACGTTCTTCACCGCCCCGCCGATCTCAGCACCGATCAGGTCATTCGACCAGTAGGGCCGGAATGTCGGACGCCCGATCGCCTGCATCAATGCCTGGCCGAGCGCCTTGTCTGCGCAGGCCAGCGTCACAGCCGTCGGCAGGCCGCGCGCGACATCCGCAGCAAAGCTCGGTCCGGACAACACTGCAGGGGTCGCCTGGGGCATGGTCTCGTGAACAACATCTGTCATCAGGCTGAGGGTCGATTTCTCGATGCCCTTGGAACACAGCAGGACCGGCGTGCCCGACGCGACATGGGGCGACAGCTCTGTGAAGACGGCACGGGCATGCTGGGCGGGTACGACGGACAGGATCGCATCCACCCCAGCCAGAGATGAAAGATCGGTCGAGGTCGGCATGGCCGGAAGGTCTATGCCCGGCAGGAAGGCAGGGTTGCCCTCCCCCGCACTTAGGGTCTTTGCAACATCGGCCTCAAGCGCCCAGAGACGCACCTCCCGGCCCGCTTCTCGCGCCGTAAAGGCGAGGGCCGTGCCCCAGGCTCCACAGCCAAGAATTCCTATCTGTTGCATGACACCTCGCGCGAATTTGAAATGCACGCGCTGAATAATTCGTTGATCATTCAGACAATTCCCCTACTCTATACGCCATGAATGACAAAACCGAGACCCGCAAACAAATCCTCGAAGCGGCCATGAACCGTATCGTACACTACGGCTATGGTAAAACCACCATGTCTGAGATCGCTGGCGACTGCGATATGTCGGCGGGTAATATCTACCGTTTCTTCGCCTCCAAGATCGACATTGCCGAAGCCATGGCGCGCAAGTTCAACGCTGAGCTTTACCAGAGCTATGCCGAAATCGCGCGCAATGACGAACCGCCGGCCGAACGTCTACGCCATATGTTCCACCACGGCCTGAGCCGCACCTATGACTCCATCGAGAAGGAAGCTAAGATTCTTGAAGTGGCAGAGGTGCTGGGTGATGAGCGCCCGCTCTACATGAATGAATGCCTCGCCCAGGAGCGCATCTATCTTTGCACTGTGCTTGAGGACGGCGTTGCAAAAGGTGTCTTCGCACCGATCGAAGACTGCAATTACACCGCCGAGATGATTCAATCCGGCCTGATGAAATACCGCTTCCCGCAATTGTTCTCACGGCTGACGCTGCCAAAGCTCCGCCGGGAACTGAACGGCGTCCTCGACATCATCATCGCCGGATTGAAACAGGGCGTTGAAAAGACCCCGGAAGATAAACACTGAACATTTTTAAAATCATTCATTGATTATTATTCACCTGCTTGCTATATGGCATTGCAAGGGACGGCAAAGCATGACCGCCCGAGCTTGAAGGATAATAAGAAATGAGCGTTTCCTCCCACGCAGAAGCCCGCCAGGGTGTTCTCGCAACCTTGATCAGCCTGCCGCTTGCAGCTGGCATTTCTGCCGCTGTTCTCATGATGACCGGCTACATGATGTAATGCAGCTGTCCTCGCAGACAGCTTCAGACAACCATAGAAAAAGCCCCGGACAGCAAGCGCTGGCGGGGCTTTTCAATATCTGGCGCTGAACGTGTTTGCGCCTATTCAACCGTAACGGATTTGGCGAGGTTACGCGGCTGGTCGACATCCGTGCCCTTTTCAACCGCAACATGATAGGCCAGCAATTGCACCGGGACCGAATAGAGGATCGGCGCAATGAAAGGGTCACAGTCGGGCAGCTCGATGCGGTGCGCCGGTGCATCGCCCGCCGCACGTAGGCCTGCCGCATCCGAAATCAGGATGACCTCGCCGCGCCGGGCCGCCACTTCCTGCAGGTTTGATAGCGACTTGTCGAACAGCCCATCGAATGGCGCGACAAAAACCACGGGCGTTTCCTCGTCGATCAGGGCGATCGGCCCATGCTTCAACTCGCCGGACGCATAGCCCTCCGCGTGGATATAGCTGATCTCCTTGAGCTTCAGCGCACCCTCCAGCGCAATCGGGTAATGCACGCCGCGGCCAAGATAGATAACGTCCGTCGCTTTCGCGATGTGCCGCGCCAGCGCCTCGATCCGTTCATCAAGGCCAAGCGTGGTCGAGATCAGGCGCGGCAGCTCGATCAACGCGCGCGACAAGCGGATTTCCGCATCGCGCGACAGCTTTTCCCTGGCCCGCCCGGCGGAAATGGCGACAGCCGCCAGCGCCGATAGTTGCGCAGTGAACGCCTTGGTCGATGCTACACCAATTTCAGGCCCGGCAAGCGTCGGCAGGACAAGGTCGGCCTCCCGCGCAATGGTCGATGTCGGCACATTGACGACAGCTGCGGTTTTCAGACCATGCGCCTTGCAGTAGCGCAGCGCTGCGAGCGTATCAGCCGTTTCGCCAGACTGGCTGACGAACAGGGCAAGCCCGCCGCTTTCGGGCAGGGCCGGCTCACGATAGCGGAATTCCGACGCGATATCGGTCTTGACCGGCAGGCCAGCCACCTGTTCGAACCAGTATTCAGCAACGCGCGTGGCATAGTGCGCCGTGCCGCAGGCGATCATCTGCAGGCTGGTAATCTCACTCCAGTCAAGCGCCGTGGCCTCATCTCCAGGCAGCTCCACTGATTGTTTCAGCGCGTTGACATAAGCGCCGATGGTTCGCGCCGTTGAGTCCGGCTGCTCGAAGATTTCCTTCTGCATGAAGTGGCGATAATTGCCCTTCTCGGCGGCGGCGCCAGCCCCCTGCACCAGGGTCACACCACGTGTGACTTCAGCGCCTTTTGTATTGAAGACCTGGTAGCTCTCCCGGCCCAGCACGCACCAGTCACCTTCTTCGAGATAGACCACCCGGTTCGTGAACGGCGCCACGGCAAGCGCATCAGAGCCGAGATACATTTCCCCCTCGCCTATGCCGATCGCCAGCGGAGAGCCCTTGCGCGCGCCAATCAGCAGGTCAGGCTTTCCGTCAAACAGGAAGGCCAGCGCAAACGCGCCCTCAAGCTTGCCGAGGCCGGCCTTGACGGCGTCGATTTCGCTCATGCCCGCCTGGATGTTCGACGCGATGAGATGTGCAATCGTTTCGGAATCGGTTTCGGTTTCGAAGCTGTGCCCCTTGGCTTCCAGCTCCTGGCGCAATTCGCGGAAATTCTCGATGATGCCATTATGGACGACGGACACACCGCCGGACACATGCGGGTGGGCATTTCCAACCGTCGGCGAACCATGCGTCGCCCAGCGCGTATGACCGATGCCCTGATGACCGGCCAACGGGTTCTCAGCCAGTTCTGCTTCGAGATTCTTCAGCTTGCCCGGTGCACGGCGACGGCCCAGCTTGCCCTGCTCGTCGAGCGTTGCGATTCCCGCGCTATCATAGCCGCGATACTCAAGCCGCCTGAGCGCTTCCAGTAGCCGCGGGGCTGCCGGTTCATTACCAAGAATGCCAATTATTCCACACATGCCGCCTCAACTCGTTCAATTCGCGCGTTTCGTACAGCCCATAGGAAACACAGACTGCTTTCGTCATTGCAAATAGAATGTCGGATTATGACAGTGTCAGGGACAAGTGATGGCGGCGTGGAGGTTTGTCGGCCCCTTTAGCGCATCGCAGGGTCGACGGATTTTGGCGTGTCATTCCACTCATAGGACGAGCCTGCGGCCCGGCAGCAACGCACATCCATCTCGAGAACGGAGCTGTTGAACCGGCACTGTTCATTGTCGACTTCGCGCAGGAAAGACAGCCCGCCCGCGCGCTCTGTGAAACGTGTCTGCGTGCAGCTGACGAGGGCGAAATTCTCAGGGCACTGGCCGATCTTGGAGTTGTTCACCGTCTTGGTGATACATTGCAGGTCACCTGCTTCCAGCGCCTGATTGGCGCGGACGAGCGCGGTATCTGCCGTCAGCTGGGCGGCTGCAGCTGCTTCAGCCGCTTCGTCTGCCGAGGCCTGGGCTGCGTCAGCAAGGGCGCGGGCCTGCTCCACGCTCAGATCCGTCTCGGCGATGGCTGTCGAATTCCCGTCAATTTCAACTTTGAGACGGCATATGCTCTCGGACATCTTGTCGGATTGCGCGCAATAATCGGCGATCGACTGATCGGATGGGATGCTCGTGCAGCTCGACGCAAATAGCAGCAGGCCGGCCAGGGACAAGGAAAGGGACAGGGTTTTCGAAACAATCATCATTGTCTCCTACAGGTAAAGGTCTGGTCGAGTGAACCAGCCCCGATTGCAAGCTGCAACACAATTCGCGCCTTGGCAGGTATTTGCGAAGTGTGGCATCTGCCTGCAAGGTTGGGCGTGGAATAGAGGAGGCAGTCGATGTCGCGGAAATATTTTGGTACGGATGGTATTCGCGGAACGGCCAATACGCCCCCGATGACGCCGGAAATCGCGATGCGCCTCGGCATGGCGGCCGGCAAGTATTTCCGGCGCGGCGGTGCGCGGCGCCACTCGGTCGTCATTGGCAAGGATACTCGCCTCTCAGGCTATATGATCGAACCGGCGCTTGTGGCCGGATTCACCGCTGTAGGCATGGATGTCACGCTATTCGGCCCACTTCCAACACCCGGCGTCGCGATGATGACCAGGTCGCTGCGGGCCGATCTCGGTGTGATGATTTCAGCCAGTCACAACGCGTTCGAGGACAATGGCCTGAAGCTGTTCGGGCCAGACGGTTTCAAGCTGTCGGATGATATCGAGCTGGAAATCGAGAGCCGGATGGACCGCGCCCTCGATGACAAGCTCGCCGGACCATCCGATCTTGGCCGTGCGCGGCGTATCGATGATGCGCAGGCTCGCTATGTCGAAATCGTCAAGGCGACGTTCCCGCGCGGGATGCGGCTCTCCGGCCTGCGCGTTTGCGTCGATTGCGCAAACGGGGCCGCTTACAAGGTCGCTCCGACCGCGCTTTACGAACTCGGCGCAGAAGTCTTCCCGATTGGCGTGTCGCCGGACGGCTTCAACATCAATCGTGAGGTCGGCAGCACCGATACGCTGGCCCTTCGCGAAGCCGTCCTGAAATACCGCGCCGATATCGGCATCGCGCTCGACGGCGATGCTGACCGCTGCATCCTGATTGATGAGAAGGGCAATGAGATCGATGGTGACCAGCTGATCGCCATGGTCGCGACCGACTGGCAGAAGCGCAAACTGCTGACCCGAAAGGGCGTCGTGACGACCGTCATGTCCAATCTCGGCCTCGAGAAACATCTGGAGACGCTGGGTCTGCAACTTGAACGCACCAAGGTGGGTGACCGCTACGTTGTCGAGAAAATGCGCGCTGAAGGCTTCAACCTTGGCGGCGAGCAATCAGGCCACATCGTCCTGTCCGACTATTCGACAACCGGGGACGGCCTGATCGCGGCCCTGCAGGTCCTGGCGGTCATGGTCAATGCCGAGCAGCCACTTTCCGAACTGTCGAACGTGTTCACGCCTGTGCCACAAAAGCTGGTCAATGTGCGCTTCTCAAGCGGTGCGCCGCTAGATAACGAGACCGTAAAGGAAACAATTGCGGCTGTTGAAAAGCGTCTTGGCAAGTCCGGTCGGCTGGTCATTCGAAAATCAGGGACAGAGCCGCTGATCCGCGTCATGGCCGAAGCCGAGGACGCCTCTGACATGGAAACAGCCGTCAACGAAGTGGCAGATGCCGTTCGCGCGGCTGGTTAAAACATCCTTAGCCCGGAATTTGCACCCCCATCGCCAGACTGATCCAGTTTGGGAGTGTATGGCATGGAAAATTCAAGCGACATTGTCGTCCTGACCTCTGGTGGGCCGCACAGCTGGATCATGATCAATGCGCTGCGCGAACGCTTTGGTGCGTTTCCGGTCATCATGGAGCAGGGCGAGCCTCAATCGATCCTGTGGCGGCGCCGTATGAAACTGTTGGGGCCGCTCAAAGTGGCCAGCATGCAGGCCGCGCGCGTGCCCTTGAAGCTGACGAAGGCCCGCACGCAAACCATCATCGACAGGATGATCAAGGCAGAACGCCTGAAACCCAATCCGCTCACCGGCACTGAAATCATCGATGTGCCGTCCGTGAACAGCGAGGCTTGCCGCACTGCGCTGAAAGACGCCGCGCCAAAAGCCGTCTTCGTCGTCTCCACCCGGATGATCGGCAGGAAAACGCTGAGCGCCGTCGACGCACCTTTCATCAATTACCATTCCGGCATCAACCCGGCCTATCGCGGCATGTTCGGTGGCTATTTCGCCCTCGCGAACGGGGAACCGGAGCATTTTGGCTCAACAGTTCACCTGATTGATGAGGGCGTCGACACAGGCGCCATCCTCTACCAGTCCCGTGTTGATGTGCAGCCGGGCGACAACTTTCACACCTATCTCTGGCGGCTTGCTGCCGGCAGCCGCGAGATCGCCATCCGCGCGATGGAGGATGCGCTGAACGGACGGCTCGCACCGCAAACGGTCGACCTGCCATCGAAGCAGTGGTTTGCCCCCACTTTTGGCGGTTATGTCTGGACAGGTCTCAGCCGGGGCGTGTGGTAGCGCCTTCAGGCCTGCCGGCATCAAGCAGGAGAGCTGACAGCTCTGCGCTCCGGCTTAGCGTCTTCGCCCAGTCCGACAGGCGCTTACTGATGATTTCCCGCCGGCCCTCGCCATCCGGCATGGCGTGGCGCACAAGGAATGGGGCCTCGTCATGCGTCGCGGGCGCAGCGGCTTTGGCATAGCGGCCATCCCAGACCCCATCCACCCAACCCGGTCTTGCTTCCCCCGGATCTCGCCCGACCAGGAGACATCCGGTCCGCATCTGCAGCCAGGCGCCGGCAAGCGTCGCCCGCGTCGGCAGGTTACCTGCGCGTATGTCTTCCACGATGGCCCTCAGTTTCTGCGTATCCGGCCGCTGATCGCTCCCTGACGCGGCCTGCAGGACTACTGATAGCAGCCGCCCCAGCCGTACAGGCGTCTTGTGTTCGGCTTGTACCGAAACCAGTCCCGACGCATCGACATCAACCAGCGTTTCGATATCCAGAGACAGCTGCGCATCGCTGAGCGCCCGCAACCGGAAGGCATCCTCGACGATGGAGGCCAGCGGACGGCTCTCCGGCAGGGCTGCAATCAGTTTACGGGTCCGGACACGTTCATAAGCATCTGACAAATTGCCCGGATCACTCACCCAGCCCACTTCCTGATCACGAAGCCAGGCTTGCAGCGTGTCCCGGCGCAGGCCGAGCAGCGGCCGACCGATGCTGAGCCCCCGCCCCGCTGGCCAGACAGGTGAGACTGAAACGGGTTGCGGCCCCGCCGCCCCGATCAGGCTCGATCCCCGTCTGAGGCGCATGAGGAAGGTTTCTTCAGCGTCATTACGTGTGTGGCCGAGCAACAGGAGGGAGGCACCCCTTTCGCAGGCGGCCCGTGCGAGGCATTCATGCCGTCCGCGGCGCATATCGTCCTGCGATGCCGCGCTGCCTTCAAGCTTGAGAATGCGAGCCTCATGTCCGAGTTGATGTGCGAGCGCGGCAACTTCGCAGGCTTCATCAGCGGCTTCGGGCCGGCGCCCATGGTCCACAGTCAGGACAAGCAGGCTCCGGCCTGTCTCGTCTGCCCAGGCTGCAGCCAGGAACAGCAGGGCCATCGAATCGCTGCCACCAGAAACGGCAATGGCGACGGGGCCATCATGCCCTGTCGCCATGCGGTCAATAACTTGTCCGGTCGTCTGGATCAGGTGTCGCAACCGGCCCGCGTGCGCTCTAGCCCGGCCATGTTACGGGTCACGCCCGACACGTTCGGATATTGCTGGGGCAGGATGGCAAGGGCATTGCACGCCTTTTCCGTATCGCCAACCAGCCGCATCGACCGCGCCAGCTTGACCAGGGCATCCGGCGCGCGTGCATTGTCAGGATAGTCGCGGATCATCTGCGTATAGGCCTGGCCGGATTCGGCATAGGCTTCCTGCTGGAACAGGGTTTCGGCCAGCCAGTATTGTGCCTCACCGGCCTGCGGATCATCCCCAAAGCGTTGCAGGAAGGCACGGAACGCGTCTTCAGCGCCGGCATAGTCAAATTTCAGCAAACGGGATTTCGCGGTCGCAAAAAGTGGCCCGGCTTCGCCCGGCAAGTCACTCGCCCGGATGGTGCCAAGTGAGCCTTGCGCCCCCGGATTGCCGCCCGGTCCAACCACGTCTGACGCCTCGTCCCGGCTTATGACACGGCGTGTTATCGAATTGCCCTGCTCGTCAGCATAGATTGTTTCGTCCGTCCCATCCTCCTGCTGGGCACCGTTCATGGCGCCGGTCTGCATGCCGGGTTCCCCGGACAGGACCGAACTCAGGAGATCGTCCATCTGGCTTTCCAGATCTGCCAGCCGCTGTTTCAGGTCACCATTCTGCGAGGCGAGCCGGTCAAGTTCTGACCCGATCCGGGCATCATCATCCTGTAGGCGATTCATCTCATCGCGGGACTGGGACAAGAGGAATTCAAGCGTCTCGATCTTGCCATTCAGCTGCGCGACTTCAGATTCAAGACGCGTGACATCAAGATTGAGTTGCGCGTTCTGCTGGCGCATCTCCTGAACATTGCCGGCAAGGTCACCACTGGTAACGCCGCGCGTGACCGGTGCTTTCTGCGCAGAGGCAACAGGCACGCTGACAAGGGTCAACGCAATCAGGCTGGAGGCGAAGGCCAGACGGTTCATGAACTAATTACTCCACGCTCGTGTAAACATTCCGTATCCCACATACGAAAAAGCCGGGGCCAAAATGTGGCACCCGGCTTGATCAGTACAGTCGTCAACTGTCCTAGCTGGTCGCGCCGGACAGGATCTGGGTGAAGCCGTTACGGTTCAGGGCCCAAGCTGCTTCGTTCGCCTGCGTGGCGATCGGGCGTTCCTTGCCGTAGGAAACTGTTTCGATACGGGCCGGGTCGATGCCGAGGCTGACCAGGTAATCCTTCACGATCGACGCACGACGCTCACCAAGGGCGAGGTTGTACTCACGCGTGCCGCGCTCATCACAGTTACCAGCGACGAGGATACGGACGTTCGGATAAGACTGAAGCCAGGCGGCCTGACGCTGCAGGATATCCTGGTCGTCGCCATCAAGGCGGTACTGATCCAGCGAGAAGTAGACGCGGTCACCTACATTGACGGTGAAATCTTCGATTGAACCAGCAGCAGGGCCGGCATCAATCACGCGTTTTGGTTCCTGGATATTGCCCGTGTCCACAGGCTCCGTTGGCGCATTGTTCGATGGAACTGGCGCGGAAGCAGTTTGCTCCGGAACCGGCTTCGGCTTGGAAGAACAGGCTGCTGCGCCGAGGATAAGGGCAATGGCAGCGGTAGTCATGGCAGTACGACGCATTGGTAACTCCTTGCTATAGTCGTTCAGCGAGCGCGTTTAGACACGGAATTTGTCAACTTCGTGGCTATGGCGACGCACGCTCTTATCTCTACAATTTGTGGCATTTTGACCACAAAATCAGCAATCGCAAGTCATCAATTCAAAAGTGGCGACCAGGCCGGGTCGGATGCATCCGTTGGGGTCGGTATCTGGCGCAGGTTGCGTCCAGTCAGGTCAACTGACCACAATTTCGGTCCGGAGCCGGGTGAAGCCTGGCGGAAAAAGGTGATGACCCGTCCATTAGGCGACCATTCAGGACCCTCATCGAGATAGGATTCAGTCAGCAGGCGCTCACCTTCGCCATCGGTGCCGATAACGCCGATATGGAACTTGCCGCGTGTCTGCTTGGTAAAGGCGATCAGGTCACCGCGCGGGCTCCAGACCGGCGTGGAATAGCGACCGGATCCGAATGTGATGCGGCAGGCCGTATCGCGGCCACCTGACGGGCAGGTCAGCGGCGACCCGTCTGTATTCATGACATAGAGCTGCGGGCTACCGCCCCGGTCAGAGTTGAACACGATCTGACGTCCGTCAGGTGACATGGACGGCGATGTGTCAATGGCCGGGTGATCTGTCAGGCGCCGCGTCTGCTGGGTCACGAGGTCCCGCAAATAAATATCGGAATTGCCGCTGCTGGCCTGTGTCAGAAGGACCGATTGTCCATCGCGCGAAAAGCGCGGGGCAAACGTCATGTTCTCGAAATTACCGAGCACTTCCTGGCGACCGTTCTGGATGTCGAACAGGTAAACGCGCGGGCGATTATTCTCGAACGACATGTAGGTGATCTGCTGGTTGGATGGCGAAAAGCGCGGTGTCAGCACCGTGAACGTACCGCTTGTGAGGTATTTCACGCCAGCGCCATCAGAATCCATGATGGCAAGACGCTTCACACGGGCATCCAGTGGACCGGTTTCGGCAATATAGACGATACGCGAGTCGAAATAAGCGTCCTCACCGGTCAGGCGCGAATAGATCGAGTCTGAAATCTTGTGCGCGATACGGCGCCAGTCTTCAGGCTTGGCCGTAAAACGTCGGCCAGCCTGGCCCTCAAGACGCATCACCTCTTCGCCATAAACATCCCAGAGCCGGACCGAGGCGCGAATGAACTCAACCCCTTCGACAACAACGGTATCAACCTCGCCAACCACCAGCGCGTCCGTCTGGATGATCTTCCAGTCGGCAAAGCGCGGCTGTGTATCAATCGACAGGTCACGCTGGATATAGGCGGTTTCCGGCGTCACCGTGAACAGGCCCGTCGAAAGCAGGTCGTTGCGGACAACTTCAGTAATTTCGGCGGCAAGCTGAGGATCCGCCCCGATGGCCTCGAAGGTCGGGATCGCGATGGGCGTCGGTTTGAGGACGCCTTCGGAAATATTCACCGTCACCTGCGCCTGCGCGGCAGGTATCAGGACGGCCAGTCCGGTCAGCAGGGCGGCGGCAATGGTTCTCAGCATATTTTGGCTCCTCGCCTTTTCGTCTTGATCTCTAATCGGCCTTGAAGGCAGGGCCGAGATTGATGTTTGCAACTTTCCAGAGCTCGTAATCGTCCTTGGGCAGCCTGTAAGGCTGGCATTTTCGGACCGCCCGCAAGGCGCGCTCGACGGCCAGAGACATGGATCTGTCTCCGATCGGCGCGCGTGTCGGGCGGACAAGCTCAACGTCTATAATGTTTCCCTCAGCATCCAGTTCAGCGCGCATGCTGACATTCAGCCGTTCGGGTTTTGGCTGGTCAGCAACGCCGTCCCAGCATGGATAGATCTGGTTATAGAGCAACTGCTCGATCCGCACCGTATTTGCCGACCGGTCACCTGCCCCACGGCGCGGTTCCTGGACGGGCGGAGTTTCCTTCAGCAGACGCTCCTCCGTCTTGGGCGGCGGCTGGCTGGCCCGCTTGGTCTGGCGCTCACTCTCAAAGGTGGAATCAGCGTCGTCGAGGAAGCTGTCGAGCGGATTGGCCTTCGGCGTCGGATTGGGTGCTTTCGGCTTTTCAGGCTTTGGCGGCTCCGGTTTTTCAGGCTCGGGCTCTGGTTCTTCCTCTTCCGGATCCTTTTCCAGGTCTGGCACCACGTCTTCTTCGTCAGGCTCAGGCGGCGGCGCCTCGCTTGCCGTGGAGATATCGTCTTCTGGCAGGTCGCGTTCGTCCGGCTCTTCTTCGATCGGGTCGTCGCTCTCAGGCTCTTCCGGCAAGACCGGTTCCGGCTCTTCCTCGGGCTCCGGCTCCTCGACCTCCTCAGGTGGCTCGATCACCGGCGCGACATTTGTGATCTCGCCGACATCGACAAGCTCGACAGGCACGATGACAAACTCGTCTTCCACCACGGACGTGCCGACATAAGGCCATACGAGATAGCCCGCGCCGAGAACGGCGGCGTGCAGGAACAGGGAGGCTGGAAGGCCGCGCACCATGATCTATTGCTGAACCTTCGGGTCGGTGACGAGTGCGATATTGCGGTAACCGGCGCGCTGCATGCGCGTCATGACGTCCATCACCTGGCCGTAATTCACGCCTTCATCGGCGCGCAGGTAGATGCGTTCCTCATAGCCTTCGCCAGCGATGGCATGGAGCGTCGACACCAGCTCGTCAGGATCAACCTGCGTATCTTGGATATAGATGCCCCCCGCCGAATCCAGTGAAACGGACAAAGGTTGCGATTTAGGCGCCTGCAGGTTCTCAGCGGACGCTTTCGGCAGCGAAACTTCGACACCCGTCGTCAGGAGCGGCGCGGTGATCATGAACACAATCAGCAGCACCAGCATCACATCGACGAGCGGCGTTACGTTGATCTCCGCAGCGAGGCCACGCCGTCCGCGCTTGCCGCCGCCACCTCCAGTTGCCCAGCTTCCGGCCATGATTACGTCCTGTTCTGATAAATTTTACCGCACTGATAGGAGCTGCGGTGCTCGCGGGCTTCAATCGCCTGAACGGCGATCTGCCGCGTCAATCCGCCTGAACGGGTCGCAGCCCGGTCTGCACGTATTTCCCTGCATGCCTTGTTCATTCAATTGCCTCCGCAATAAATTGCCAGGACAGGACCTAGCTCCCCGCATCCGTGGCGCGACGAGAAAGCCGTACGAGAAGGTCCTGCGAGAAGGTGTCGAGCCTATCAGCGAATGCGTTCAGGTCGCCGGTGAACTTGTTGTAGAAGATCACCGCCGGGATAGCGGCAATCAGGCCAAGTCCGGTTGCGAACAGCGCTTCAGCAATGGGGCCGGCCACATTGGTCAGGCTGGTATCCTGTTTTTCGGAAATGTTGATGAAGGCGTTCATGATGCCCCACACCGTCCCGAACAAACCGATAAAGGGAGATGACGACCCGATGGTCGCGAGCACACCGAGACCCTTGCTGACGCGTCCGACTTCACGGTCTGCGCCTGCCCGCAGGGAGCGTTCGGCGCGATCTACGAGAATGTGCGGGTCCTGGCCGGCCGGAAGGCGGCGGGCGTCATTCCATTCACGTGAGATTGATGCGAACAGTCGCGAGGCCGGGTCACTGTTTCCGGCACCGGGGCGATTGTCGAGCTCGTCGGCGCGGCCCGTCCAGAAAGCATCCTCAAAGGCTTTCGCCTTCTTGCGGGCGCTGCCGACGGTAAACAGCTTCTCGATGATCACTGCCCACGACCAGAGACTGGCAATAAACAGCACGATCAAGACAAATTTCACGACAAGGTCGGCTTCGAGCAGCAGCCCGATGAACGAAAAACCACCTTCAGATTCCGCAGCTCCCAGGCCTTCGATCTGCGAAGCGGCCTCCTGTGCGATTGCAATTAGGTTCATGGGCGTCCTCTTGTTTCGTGCATCATTCGCTACGTATTGGCGCAGCCGGTCAGGGCCAGGTTTGGCAAGCCACACCCATATCCAACCTAAATCAGGCGGAAACTTGACGTGGCTGCCATTCAAGGCAGCGGGTGCAGCAATGAAGTGATCTGGTTAACGATTTGTCAGCCGTGAACAGGGTTCAGGCCCGGTAAACATAGCTTTCGAGCTGGCTGACGACTTCCGGCACTGGCCGACGCGGGCGTCCATCGGCATGAATCATGACAGCGGTGATATCGCCCTCGGCAATCACAACGCCGTCCCGCAAGGCCGTTTGCGCAAAAATAACCTTCGCGCCGCGCGTGCCGACATAACGTGACCGTATGGCCAGTTCATCATCGATGCGGGCCGCTTTCCTGTAGCTCACATGGACATCTGTCAGCGTGAACGCCGCCGGATCAGGCCGCGCGAGCAGGGACTGGTGCGAGACCCCGGCATCCCGCAGGAATTCCGAGCGGCCCCGTTCGAAGAAACGCAGATAGTTGGCGTGGTACACCATGCCGGTAAAATCAGTGTCTTCGTAATAGATTCGCACCTTCAGCCAGTGCTGCATCTGTTCGTCGAATGGCGAAGATGGCGCGCTCATGGACGGCTCCAATCCTGCTTAGTGTCGGAAGTGGCGCATACCCGTCAGCACCATGGCGATCCCGGCCTCATCAGCTGCCGCGATGACTTCATCGTCGCGGATCGATCCGCCTGGCTGGATCACGGAAGTCGCGCCGGCAGATGCAGCCTGCAGCAGGCCATCCGGGAAGGGGAAGAACGCGTCCGACGCCGCAACACAGCCTTTTGTCTTGGGCGTGTCCCAGCCGGCCACTTCGGCGGCATCTTCAGCCTTGCGGGCCGCGATCCTCGCAGAATCGATCCGGCTCATCTGGCCCGCACCAATCCCGACCGTCATGCCATCGCGTGCATAGACGATCGTGTTGGACTTCACATGTTTTGCAACGCGCCAGGCAAATAGCAGGTCTTCGAGCTCGGTATCGCTTGGCGTCTTTTTGGTCACGACGCGCAGGTCGTCCTTCTCGATCCGGCCGAAGTCACGATCCTGTACCAGCAATCCGCCTGCTACGGACTTCACTGTCCGGCCGCGCGCTTCAGGGTCAGGCAGGCCATTGGCGAGCAGGAGGCGGAGGTTTTTCTTCTTCTCGAAGATCGAGAGTGCCCCCTGGTCTGCCCCCGGCGCAATGACGACCTCAGTGAAGATTTTCGTGATCTCTTCGGCCGTTTCCTCGTCCAGCATCCGGTTCAGCGCCACGATGCCACCAAATGCTGACGTGGAATCGCAGGACAGGGCGGCACGATAGGCTTCGATCACCGTCTCAGCCTGCGCCACGCCGCATGGATTGGCGTGCTTGATGATGGCGACCGCCGGCTTGTCTTCGCCCAGCTCTCCGATCAGCTCATAGGCCGCATCGGTATCGTTGATATTATTGTAGGACAGCTCCTTGCCCTGGACCTGCCGCGCGGTGGCGACGCCCGGGCGTTTGTCGCCGGTGGTGAAGAAGGCCGCAGACTGGTGCGGGTTCTCACCATAGCGCAGGCTCTGGGCGAGCTTACCGCCAAAACCGGTCCAGTCTGGCGCGGTTTCCTCAAGCTCAGCGGCGTACCATCCCGAAATTGCCGCATCATAAGCCGCCGTGCGCGCATAGGTCTTGGCGGCAAGCCGACGGCTGCGATCCCGCGATACTTCGCCGTCCTGGTTGTCCATTTCCGACAGGACCGCCGCAAGGTCACCGCTATCGGTACACACCGCGACCGCATCGCCATTCTTCGCGGCGGCGCGCAGCATGGCCGGGCCGCCAATGTCGATATTCTCGATACAAGTCTCGAAATCAGCGCCGGAGGCGACCGTCGCCTCGAACGGGTAGAGATTGATATAGACAAGGTCGATGGGCTGGATGCCATGGCGTTCGGCATCCTTGCGATGGCTCTCGAGGTCGCGGCGGAAGAGCAGGCCGCCATGCACCGCCGGGTGCAGCGTCTTGACCCGCCCGTCCATCATCTCGGGAAAACCCGTCAGGTCAGCGACATCCACCACGTCGAGGCCTGCTTCCTTGAGGGTGCGGGATGTTCCACCCGTCGAGACAAGCTCAACCCCGTGCGACGCCAGCCGCTGGGCGTATTCAACGAGGCCATCCTTGTCGGATACGGACAGGAGGGCGCGGCGGACCTTGAAACGCTCGGACATGGCGAAATAATTCTTTCATTAAGGCGCTAAACGGGATCGCGCCTGCCGTAGCATGGACGTGCACAAGGTCAACTGAGCGCGATGTCTCAGATGGCCACAGCGCGGCGTCGCCTTAGTCCGGCAGGTGTTTGGGCTTATATTCCGGCACCAGCTGGGACAGCATCCGGATCGCATCATTACGCTTCCTGAGGCGGGCCATTTCGAGCAACTCGTCCAGCCGTTCATCAAAGTCATTCGAGGCAACCTGCTTCGACGCAACCTTGTAGATCCCTTCGATGCCGATCGAGTTCACCTCTTCATGATTATAGGTGAGCATCTCGTGCATTTTTTCGCCAGCGCGCAGGCCCGTGGTGCGGATTTCAATATCGCGACCGGGCACCAGGCCCTTCAGCCGGATCATGGCTTCCGCCAGCGCCTTGATACGCACCGGTTCGCCCATATCGAGCACATAGAGAGACGCACTGCCCGGCGCGCCATTATGCGTCGCCGATTGCAGGACGAGCGCCGAAGCCTCTTCCACTGTCATGAAGTAGCGAGTCACGTCAGGATGGGTCAGCGTCACCGGGCCACCCGCCGCGATCTGACGCTCGAACAGCGGAACCACGGAGCCGGACGAACCGAGCACATTGCCAAACCGCACCATGGAAACAGACAGGCTTGAGGATTCGGCCTGCCGCGTCATCGCAATTTCGGCAAGCCGCTTGGTCGCGCCCATGACATTGTCCGGATTGACCGCCTTGTCGGTCGACACGAAGACCAGCTTTTCGACCTCCTGCATCCGGGCCGCCTTGGCCGTCTTAATAGCGCCGCCGACATTGGTGAGAATCGCCTCGCAGACATTATTTTCCATCAGCGGGACATGTTTCAGCGCCGCCGCATGGATGATCACATCCGGATCGGATTGCTCGATCGCGCGCTGTACGCGGATTTCGTCGCGCACATTGCCCAGCTCAGAGAAAATCCGAACGTTCGGAAACTCTGCCCTCAGCGCAAGGTCTGCTTCGTAAAGATTGTATTCGGACGCATCGAACAGGGTCAGCGAGTCCGGGTTCATCGCCGCACACTGGCGCGCCAGCTCACTTCCGATCGTACCGCCGCCGCCCGTGACCAGCACACGCGAGCCTTCGATAAGATTGGTCACCGGCGAATAGTCCAGGATGCGTTCGCGCCGGCGCAGAAGGTCGGCCGGGCGCACCGGCAGCATGGCGCTACCATCCCCGCCTGCGTCAAGCGACATGACTTCCGTCTTCCGGTTGGCGGCTTCTTCCAGGATCTGCGTCATGTATTGGCGCTCGCGCGCAGAGCCCGACACTGCAACGAGCGGCGTCTTGCCGTAGCGCACCGCCAGCAGGTCCAGCACCTTGCCGAGATCTTCGAGGCCGCCCATCACGGGCACGCCGCGAATCGCGCGGCCAAACTCGGCACCATCCGGCTCGATCAGGCCGAGCACGCGGACTTTTGCCCCGCGTCCATCCCGGTTGAGCGTGCTCAGGATCGCCGGCGCTTCCACGGCCTTTGAAATCAAGAGGGTCATCGGCGCATCGGCCTGCACCCGCGAAAAGAAAATCTGGAAGGGGCGGCGCGTGGAGCGACCAAGCGCAATCATGCGCCCCAGGAACAGGAAAGCGAGCCAGACAAAATCCGCAATGATGATCGCCGATCTCGGAAATCCGATCAGCCGGTTCCACAGGAACATGACCGGAAGAAACATCAGCGTTGCAAGGCCGACCGCCTGCATGATCCGCACAGCATCGGTCCAGCCAGAGTGTCGCCAGACCTGTTTATGCACCCTGAAAAGATAGAAGGACGCCAGCGCTACCGCCGCAAATGTCATGGTGGCCATGGCACCAGCCTGAATGGCATCAGGCGGTGCCCCGCCCGTCGCCAGCCAGCGCACGGTAATCGCAAAAGCCATGGCAATGGCAGCTGCGACCGTATCGAAGCCAAGCGTTAGCCCCATGGCCCGGCGGGCTTCATCGCGAGGGGTCATGCGGCTCTCTCCTTGAGAAATGCCCATCGCACGCAATTGGGAGGTCCGGAGCCGTCGCTATCGGCATCGGCCCGCCCACTGAGAACGATTTGTGTACTTTTCTCGATGACGCCCCGCCCGAGATAAATGGTCTTTTCCAGGCGTGCAGCGTCATGGCTGGTCTTGAAACGCCAGACGGCGCCTGTGTCAGTTTCCAGTCTTATCGATGTTCCCCCCATCGTCACCGAAACAGTCGGATGCAAGTGGAAGCGCACGACATATGGAATCGTCCTGTCTGTATTGGCCGCCCCTTGGGATACAGGGCGCGCGAGCGAGTCCTCACCCGTCAGCCGGGCACCGTCACCCGACATGAAAAGCCGGCGCCGGTGCAGCAGGCCAAAAAGCTTCTTGTAGCCGCCATGCTGCGCATCGAGCCAGATCTCATCGGCCTCTTCGAGCCGCTTCGCGGAAATACCTTCCGGGCCTGCTGGATAAGTCAGACGTGTCTCGTCATTCCTGAGGAAAGGCGCAGAGTCCTCGCCAGAGATGATCAGGGTCGAATGGGCGCTGGTACGGCGCACCGCCGCGCGCCAGTCAATATCAACCTCCGGGCTGAACCCGCATGACGTGACAAGCCTTGCTGGCCCATCCTGCAGCTCAAAGCCAAGCGCCCCGGCATGAGCGCCGTCTCCAAAGGGCTGCTCCGGCGCCGCACCCGCATCGAGGATCAGGCATGTCGAGCCTTTCTCCAGCTTGTGATAGCCGGACTTCGGCGCAACTGTGAAGCGCCGCGGCGAGACACCGAGACAGGAAATTGCAGCGTCGACAATGTCGGGAAAGCTTTCCTGGCTGTCGTGGAAGGGGGGCAGCGCCCCGTCTCCTGCCCGGAAGAAGCCAATCATGCCCCCCAGACGCTCAACCCAGCGCTGCAGGAAGTCCGGCACGGCGCGCTCGGAACGCGAGATAACGTCCCGCAGGACGCACAGGTCCAGCATCGCCCGAAGGCCGCGCGCTGGCGAGCGCGTAACATGCCCGCCATCGGGAAGGATTTGCGCGGTGCATTCATTTTCCAGCCGGGCGTAGGAATCATGCAGGCCCTTGCCGCGCTTCAGGCACACAGCCTGCAGGACCATGACCACCGAAATGCGCCAGCGGGCGGCCGGCTCTACGCAATCTTCATGCAGGGAATCAATGTGACGTATCTGGCGCGCCAGGGTATCAAGGCGCTGATGCACCAGGCCTTCCTCGCCATGGTCGAACAGGGCGGGACCGCATAGCATCCAGTTCCATACGCGGTCGGCGGTACATCCGGCCCGCCATGCAAAACCGTTGAAGCGGCCGAAATTCTCGATCCAGTCATCGACCAGGAATCGCGCCCGGTCTGCGCCGGTATCGCCCTGCGTAAATACATCGGCCAGCCAGTCAAAACGATGGATGCGATCCGCAAAATGCTTCGACGGCAACGGCACTGACCAGGGCGGGCGGCCAAGCTTCATTTCCAGCTTGCTCATGCCAATGCGCCAGACATCGCGCATCAGGCTCTCACCGCGAAGCTCGTCTGCCGGCGCGACAGGGCGTGGGTAAAGCCCGAAGCCATCGGGCGCCGCGCCTGCAATCTTCAACCTGTGAATGGGGCTCGCCGTCGCTTCTTCGCCGCTCTTGCCTGTCAGCCGCGCCCACAGTTCAGCATCCTCTTCGGGAGTCCGCCTTTGGGGCGGGGCTGACTTTGCTAACTCGACTGACATGGCTGTTTCAGCTCACCATTTCGCCGCGAAGGGCTGCGATATTCCCTGCATAGCGGTTTGGGCCACCCTTGAACACGGCAGACCCGGCAACGATTGCCGTGACGCCTGCATCAATTGCCCGTGGCGCATTTTCAGGATTAAGCCCGCCATCGACTTCGAGAATGATATCGCGTCCGCTCTGGTCGATTTTCTTGCGGAATGCCTCAATCTTGCGCAGCTGGCTCTCGATAAAGCTCTGCCCACCAAAGCCGGGATTCACCGACATGACAAGAATCATGTCGATGTCATCAATCACCGCATCCACCACTTCAGCCGGCGTGCCCGGATTGATCGCGACACCAGGCTTCATGCCAGCGTCCCGGATTGCCTTCAGTGTCCGATGAAGGTGCGGCCCGGCTTCCGGGTGTACGGTAAGGATATTCGCACCGGCTTTCGCGAAGGCGTCGATGTAGGGATCGACCGGTGCAATCATCAGGTGCACGTCGAAAGGCTTGTCGGAATGCGGCCGGAGCTTTTCAATGACAGGTGGACCGAATGTAAGATTAGGCACGAAATGCCCATCCATGACATCGACATGGATCATGTCTGCGCCAGCTTCGTCTATGGCCCGGATTTCCTCACCGAGGCGGGCAAAATCGGCGGACAGAATCGAGGGGGAGATCAATACCTTGGACATGCGCTACGCCTAGAACCAAACCGCCGCCAGCACAAGGCTGACGGCGGTGTCAGGGATCATATCCGTCAGGGCCCGTTTGGCCCTTTCAGTTTCTTCAGTAGGCAGGGCCGTAGCCAGCCGGCGCAACAGTGACGCGGTCAGCGCCGAAGGTCACGTTCACACGGGTGCCGGGCTGGATGTAAATATCATTGCCCTGCACGATTTCCTTGATGTCACCGGAATCGAAGCGGACCGTATAAGCAAAGCCGCGCTTGGTATTCACGCCCTTGCCAACCGCATTACCGGCAACGCCACCAAGGACCGCGCCGCCAATGGCACCAGCTGTCTGGGCCTTGTCACCACCGCCCAGCTCGGAACCGGCAAGGCCGCCGAGCACGGCACCGGTTGCAACACCAATAATTGAATTGTCGGGCTTGATCGTAACTTCGCGAACGGCCGTTACCGTGCCCTCACGCACTGTCGACGCATAGCCGACACCGGAAGAACTCACTGTATTGGCGCCATAGCCGCTGGCACAGCCCGCGAGCGCGAGGGTGAGGGCTGCGAAGGCGCCGGCCATCATCTTGCTCGGCTTCTTAACGGATACTGTTTCAGTCGTCATTGGGTGCTCCTTTGCACATTGGACGCTCTCATTATCGCGATCCATCGCTGAACCAGATATGAACCCGGGCAGGCGTTTTTAAGGCAATAGCTGGGTGAATTAGACGTAATCTAAGTCACTTTCGCGTGAGACGGGAAATATGAAAGGAATCATGGCGAAAGCCTGTGCCAGGAAGGGTCAGCACATCGCCCTTTTCCGTCACGCAACCTGCAAACGCACCGGCCTCTTCAGCCGATATGGGCACGCGCTCCAGCTGCCCGTCACCCAGAACAGCGTCAACCACGTCCTGCCCTTCCGCCTTCAGCGGCGTGCAAACACAATAAACCAGGACACCGCCGGGCTTCAGCATTTCGGTGGCCCGGCGCAGCAGGCGGGCCTGAACATCCGGGAAGCGGGTCACATCGTCAGGCTGCTTGATCCACGCCCCTTCGGGGTGGCGCTGCAAGGTGCCGAGAGCTGAGCACGGCGCGTCGAGCAGGATCAGGTCAGCTGGCTCGGCTGGTGCCCAGTCTTCCAGCCGCTCTGCGACGATTTCGACATGTTCGGCGAGGCCGGTCCGTGCCAGGTTCTCGGAGACTTTTTCAAGCCGTGTGGCAGACCGGTCGACCGCCACGACGGTCGCGCCTGTCGCTGCAAGCTGCATCGTCTTGCCACCCGGCGCGGCGCAAAGGTCAAATACAAGGTCGCCCGGTTTTGCACCCAGCAGCATGGCTGGCAGGGCAGCAGCGGCATCCTGCACCCACCAGTCGCCGCTTTCAAAGCCATCCATGTCCGCAACCTTGCCTGTCGGCACCCGGACACTGCCACGCCCGATAATTTCGCCGCCGAGCGCTTCAGCAATCTTGGGCGCGTCGCTTTCAACTTTCGGCGTGAGGTGAAGATCGGGTTCTTCAAGCTGCGCCTCGGCCAGCGCCGTTGCCATGTCGACACCGAGGCTGGTCATCATCGTGACCGTCAGCCAGTCTGGCCACACGGCAGTCACGGCAGCCCTGTCGAAATGACTGCGATTATTCACAGTCTTGCGCAGCACTGCGTTGACGAAACCGGCAGCCGACTTGGCACGTGCCCATTCCTTGGCCGCATCCACTGTTTCACTGACCACCGCGTGCGGTGGTGTTTCCATCAGCCAGGCCTGCGCCGCGCCAATCCTCAGCAAGGCGCGGGCGGGCGGTGTCGCGGTTTCGATAGGACGGGTCAGGAAGGGCGCAAGGCCCTTGTCGATACGGCCGAGCTGACGGAGAGCCGCACTGGCCATGGCCCGCGCGAAGCCGCGATCCGGGCCTTTCAGTCGCTCGAAATGTTCAGATGTCGCCATCGCCTCATCAAGCGTGCGGCGATTATCCAGCGTTTCTATCAGGAGCTCCGCGGCGGCCTTTCTGGCACGTGCACCGCTCATCCCCAGGGTCCGGCTGTCGGTGCCGGCTCTTCAATTTCAGCGATGGTGCCAGACGGCGAGACATTCATTTCCGTGGCCAGCTTACGGAGCGCCTCGATCCGGTTGGCGGTCGCCGGATGGGTCGAGAACAGGCTGTCGCCCTTGCGGCCGGCCAGCGGGTTCATGATGTACATGTGCGCCATGGCCGGATTGGCTTCTGCGCGCTGGTTCAACGTTGAGCGGGCGCCGCGATCAATTTTTTCCAGGGCAGAGGCGAGCCAGTAGGGATTGCCGCACATCTCAGCGCCGCCCTTGTCAGCCTCATATTCGCGCGAACGGCTGATCGCCATCTGGACCAGGCCGGCCGCCATCGGCGCGAAGATCATGATTGCAATGGCGCCAATAATCCCGCCGCGCTCACGATTGCCAAAGAACAATGCAAAATTGGCGAGCATGCCAATCGCACCCGCGATCGTCGCCGTGACGGTCATGGTGAGCGTGTCGCGGTGCTGCACATGGGTCAGCTCATGCGCCATCACGCCGGCGACTTCCTCTCGCGACAGCATGTTGAGCAGGCCCGTCGAGGCGGCAACGGCGGCGTGTTTCGGGTCACGGCCCGTGGCAAATGCGTTGGGTTGGGGCGTGTCGATGATATAGATACGCGGGGCTGGCATGCCTGCATGTTCAGCCAGTGCGCGCGTGTCATTCGCAAAGGTGCGCAGGACAGGTGAGCGCTCCTCTTCAGTGATCTCGCGGGCGCCCTGCATTTTCAGGACGATCTTGTCTGCATTCCAGTAGGAAAATGCGTTCATCACCACCGCAATGCCGAAGGCGATAGCCATGCCCAAAGGCCCACCGACGAGATAGCCAACCGCCATGAACAGTGCGGTCAGTGCAGCCAGCAGCATGAAAGTCTTCATTGTGCCCACGGGATTGGACTCCTTGATCGACAGCGGGTTCGCTTTAATCTGTGTCAGGCGATTATATGGAAAGCGTTAACGCATGTGTCAGTCTCTTGCATGCCGAATGACAGAAATATCATGACAAAACACCTCTCCCCTGAAGCCCAGCGCGCCCTTGCCGAAGCGCAAGCGCGCCGCCATGACCAGATGGCCCGCGAAAAAGACCTGGAAGCCCGGCGGGAACAGGAAAATGGCGGCCCGAAGAACATTGAACCCATCCGGTTCGGGGACTGGGAACGCAAGGGTATCGCTTACGATTTCTGAGGCCCGGTTAATTTGCGCGTCAGGCGGGAAATGAGCTCGCGTCTCCGGTTAACCTGTTTGCACCGGCCGCAACGGGCGCGTTTACTGCGGGATGGCCCTGCATTTGCTCCTATTGGTACAGATGCCCTCAGATTTCGCTCAGGAGGCGAATTGCATGTCAAAACGCTACACTCTCGCCGTGCTCGCAGGGCTTGCCGCCCTGTTCGCAGCGCCGGCCGTCGCAGATGGATACGCCAACAAGACCGTCAATCACGGCCCGCCGCCCCTCAAGGCACACGCGGTGACACCGCCTGAGCCGGGCTGCTATCCGGTTGGTCATGACACTTGGTCCTGCCCGCCGATTTCCGGTGAAACCGTGCATCACGCCCCGGTCCGGCCTGTGTCCCACCACGCCTATGGCGCAACGACACGCACCTATATCGACGAGTCCCAGACCCGCCATTATACCAATCGCTACACCACAGGCGGCGAATGCTGCGGCGGCACGCCGCCACCACCCCGTGCCCGCCCGCCCGTGACCAGGGTCCATGCGGATCGCGGTATCAAAATCGACATTGCAGGCTTTGGCGGCGGTGTCGGTGCAGGTGTTGACGGCGGATATTATGGCGGCGGTGGCGGCTTCGCCTATGCCAGCGCCAGCTCGTCGGCGAGCGCCTATTCTTCAGCAGCCGCCCGCATCGCCTTCAGCGGTGGTTTCAAGGGCCGCGGCGGACACAAGGGCGGCGGCAAGAAAGGCGGCGGAAGTTGCGGCTGCCATTAGAAATAGACAGCCTCGCCTTCCCCCGGACGCCCATCGCGTTTCCGGCCTAGCGGAAAACGTCGCTGATTGTCTCCAGCGATGTTCCCTCTTTCAGGTCGCGCAAGTGCACATAGAGGACTGAAATGCCGACGGCGCCGACGACACCTGCGATCATTGAAAGCACCATGTCGAGTAGCGCGCCCCAAAGGTTGAAGGTAGCAAACGCCTCATAGCTCTGCGTGCTTGCCATGGCGCCGAAGCTCAGCATGCCAATGATTAGGCCTGCAATCATGAAGGCGATAAAGGCGACAACCATCAGTGCGAATATGCGCCAGCGCTGGCCTTTGGTCAGCTCGACGCTGCGGCCGAAAGCACCGATAATGCCGGTTCGTTCTGCCACGAAAGCCGGAACCGTGACCGCCCAGAATGTCATCAGGATAAGGCCCGGAATGACGAGCAGCATGAACGCGATCGCATAGCCGAGGCTGAGCAAGATCGAGAGGCCGAGCAGCGGCAGGAATACGCCAAGCGCAATGGACAGCGAGCTTCCGAAATCCGATGGCCGGTTTGACATGGTTTCAACGGTCGTGTGCACCACAGCGGCCTGCAGGAGTAACGGCAACAGGCCCGCAACGACATTGACGAGGATGAAACTCGGCGAAAAAGCCGCCATCATGCTGCCCGAGGCAACCGCCTGTTCCAGCATCTGGGCTGCAACCCAGGCAAGTATGAGACTGGGCACCCCGACAAGTACAAGCGAGAGCATTGCAAGCTCTGCGAATTTCTGTCCGATGATGCTGAATGTCTTCTCGAAGACATAGCCAATATCCAGATTACGATCTTCCATGTGTATTTCCCCCACGCCAGGCACAGGAAGAGAAAGCACCACAGAATCGGGAAACTCGCAATATCTTCAATTGGACCTGTCGCGCGCAGCGCCTATTCGCGCTCGTGATGCAGCTCGATGGGCCGGGAGGATTTCTTGCGGTCACGCAGAGTGATGTAGACCGCCGATACAACAATGATGCCCGCCCCGATCCAGACATTCAGCCCCGGCAGCAGGCCAACCACGATCAAATCAGCCACGGTCGCCATTGGCAGGCGCAGGTAATCGAGCGGCGATATGAAAGAAGCTTCCCCGAACGTCACAGCGGAGATGTAGCAGTATTGCGAGACAAAACCGGTGAAGGCCATGAAGAAAATCCAGCCCCAGGTCTCGAGCGAGGCATCGGACCAGAAGATGAAGACACATGGCAGGAGCAAGATGCTCGACAGGAGATTCGCATAGGTCAGCAGCGCTACAGCCGAAAGCTCTGCGCTTAACCGCTTCACCATGACAATGGCGAAAGCGAGGAAGAAGGCGCTGCCAAATGCCGTCAGCGTGCCGAGATCCAGGTGAAACCCGGATGCTGATTGCGGCATCCAGAACAGGAAGACGCCGGGTACCACCATAATCATCACGCCAAGAAAACCGACCGCGACCGCGCCCCAGCGATGCGGTCCGACAGCCTCCCGCAGCACGAGCGCGGCAAGGATGGTCACAAAAAGCGGGCGCGAAAAGCTGATTGCATTGAACTGCGACAGCGACAGGGTGAAGAAGTCCGACACCGCGACCATCGCCAGCGTGAAGCCCAGCGTGCCGAAAAGGCTGCGCAACAGCACCAGGCGCGGCTTGGAGGTCTTCATGCTGGACAGGCCGGCCCTCAGGATCAGCGGGACGGAAAAGAAAAGTGCGAAGAAGGATCGCCAGAATGCGAGGAAAACCGGGTGCACATCCTCAGAGAGTTCCTTTGCCAGCACGGTGTAGAGTGTGAACGCTACCCCCGACAGGATCATGAAGATCGCGCCGATGGCATTGCCAGATAATTTGCGGCCACTAGTCTCTGGCGTTTCAACTGGGCTAGGCTGATCATTCATGCAGACTTTTTCCCAATCAGACCTTGATGCCATCGACCAGCTCTGGCGCAGCGTGCCGGCCGACCATGTCTGGACCGGCTGGTCTGCGAGCGGGGCCGAACCCGAAGAAGTCTGGCTCTATCGCACGCAGGCCCATTGGCGCAAATTCCCATTGCGCAAGACTGGGGGCGGATTTGCCCTTTATGATGAAAAAGACCGAAAAGTCGCCGAGGCAAGCTCGCTCGACGACCTGCTCACAGCTGTCGAGGGCATTCCGGGCCTGAACACAGCCAGTTCAGCCAGCTAAGGCCCGGCGCAGCTTCAGCTTTTCGCGGCCTTCATCGCGATTTGCATCTGCTCGGCCTGTTCTGCGCTGATGCCCAGCGCGTCCAGTAATGGGCCAGCATCGCTCTCATCCCAGCTATGGCGCGGCCCGACCGTCATGCCGCCATCGACGAGGAATTCGCCGCCCGTCATGAAAGCGGCCTTGTCCGACGCCAGGAAGGCGGCCATTTCCGCGATGTCGACACCCTGCCCCGTACGCCCGGCTGGCTGCATGCGCCCGCCCTGCTGCTCGACCAGCGCCGCCATCTGGTCGGCCTGCTCACGCGACAGGCCCAGTGATGCACCGAAGATCGAAGTGGCGATAAAACCCGGCAGGATCGCATTGACGCGGATCTTGTACTTCGACAGTTCAGCCGCAGCGAGCTTTGAGAAATGCGCGACGCCCTTCTTGGCCACAGAATAGGTGATCGGTGCATAACCTGCACACACGGCCGAGATCGACGACGTATTGATGACCGAGCCACCGCCACGTTTCTTCATGTATGGGATCGCCAGCTTGGTGCCGACAAAGCAGGACTTCAGCAACAGCGCCATTGTGGCATCCCAGCCGGCTTCATCCAGCTCCTCGACACTCGTCGGCGTCCCGCCATGGCCGGCATTGTTCCACAGGATATCGAGCCCGCCAAAGGCGTCTTCTGCCGTATCGAATAGTGCCTGAAGGTCTGCCGTCTTCGTCACGTCGCAATGGACATAGCGCACACGGTCAGAGCCGAAACGCGTCTCAAGGGCCTTTCCCTTCTCATCCTGCAAGTCGCCAGCAACGACATTTGCACCCGCCTCGACGAATTTTTCGACGCCCGCATAGCCAATGCCGCTCGCGCCGCCCGTGATGATCGCTGTTTTCCCAGATAGGTCGCCCACATTTTCCTCCATTGATGTGTTTTCAGTGAAGGGGGCGCCGCAGGCCACGGCAAGTCAAGACTCGCGTTGGGGAAGGCGTGTTGTGGTCGTGCAGTGGCGGGGTTTTGGGTGTCCGGCCCCTCTCCTCGTCAGGAAAGGGGCCGAACGTGGGGACGTTACCGACCGACGCTGGGGAAGAGCCGGCGGTTCAAGTACGTATATTCGAGTGCGGATCTCCGCGCGGTTTCCTTCTGGTTCGCCGCAGCAGAATGCCCCCCATCGACATTCTCATAATAATAGAACGGTTTATCGGAAATCTCAAACAATTTCGCCATCTTCCTCGCATGACCGGGATGCACCCGATCGTCCTTGGTTGAAGTAACGAAGAACGGTGTCGGATAATCCGCTTGCGGATCGAAGTTATGGTAGGGCGAAATCGTCTCAAGGAACGCGCGTTCATCGGGGATTTCGGGGTCTCCATACTCACCAACCCAGGACGCACCGGCCAGCAACTTGTGGTAGCGCAACATGTCCAGGAGCGGCACCTGAATCACCACGGCATCCCAGAGATCCGGGCGCTGTGTCAGCATGACGCCCATCAGCAGGCCGCCATTCGAGCCGCCCATAATGCCGAGATGATCTGTCGTGGTGACACCGCGATCAATCAGATCCTCCCCGACGGAGATGAAATCATCATAGATGATCTGGCGTTTCTGTTTCAGGCCGGCTTGGTGCCAATCGGGGCCAAACTCACCGCCACCTCGGATATTGGCGAGCACATAAGCCCCGCCTTCATCCAGCCACAGCCGCCCGCGCACTGCCGAATAGGACGGGTTCATCGAAACCTGGAAACCGCCATAGCCATAGAGCAGCGTCGGCGTCGTCCCGTCCAGCGGCATGTCTTCGCGGTGAATGATGAAATACGGGATCTTCACCCCGTCCGTCGAGGTGGCGAAAAACTGCTCAACCGTCAGGCCCTCTGTATCGAACTTTGGCGGCAGGCTTTTCAGGGGGCTGACCTCGCCGGAAGCAACGTCATAACGCAAGAGCGAGTCGGGCGTCAGGAAGCCCTCATAGTTAAGGAAAACCGTCCCCACGTCCTTGTCGGCAAATGCGATACCAGCCTGACCCTTGCCCGGCAGTGCAATTTCTGACGTCGACCACCCGCCCGATGATGCGTCCAGCTTCAGCACCTTGCCGACAACATTCTCATTGATCGAGAGCAAGGCAGCGCCCTTGGCGATGGCAACGCCTTCAATGGCCTGGCTTTCATTCGGGCTGAACACCAGTGAGACAGGCGGCAGGGTGCGGGTCTCGAGGAAAGCCTCGAGGTCGAAGGCGACAAGGTCGCCCGATTTGAACGACGTGTCCTGCCCTTCCGGGGCCCAGTCCTGTTCAAGCAACAGGAGGAAATGGCCCTGATAGAGACCGGCAGGCGATGATTTCAGCGGGATCGGCCATTGCACCGGCTCTTCCTCGCCATCCGGCAGCCACCAATAGGTCGAGGTAAAGAATGTCTCGGCCTTGACCGCGCCCTGCAACCGCCGGCCGTCTTCGGTTTCAAGGACCATTGGCCAGACGCCGACATCGGTTGCCTTCCCGCGCGTGACTTCTTCAGCCTCGGACAGCGGTGTCCCGCGCGTCCAGCGCTTGACGATGAAAGGATAGCCGGACTCGGTGGTCGTGCCTTCGCCCCAGTCTGTCGCAATCAGGACGGTATCTGCATCAACCCATGAAATGCCCTGCTTGGCTTCGGTGGTGACAAAACCGTCCTCGACAAATCGTTTCGCCTGAAGGTCGAACTCACGCTGGATCACGGCATCCTTGCCGCCATCCGACAGGGAGACCATGCACAGCCATTTGCCGTCTTCCTCGGGCTGGAAGCAGTTTGCACCCTTATAGACCCAGTTCTTGCCTTCCTCCTCGGCGAGCTTGTCAAAGTCGACAATCGTTTCCCATTCCGGCGTGTCGGTCGCATAGCTTTCCAGCGGGGTCCGTCGCCACAGGCCGCGCACATTCGTGCTGTCCTGCCAGAAATTATAAACCTGGCCATCGCGGATGGTGCCGTAGGGAATACGTTCGTCAGATGTCAGGACATCGAGCGCATCCTGATAGTAGCCCTCATAGAGCGGGTCGGCCTGCAGCTCGTCCAGCGTGCGCTCATTCTGGCTGCGCACCCAGTCGAGCGCCGCCTCGCCTTCAACTTCTTCAAGCCAGAGATAGGGGTCGGTGCCATCAGCGCTCGGCAGTGCGGCGGAAATATCGGGGGTGTCTTCAGCTGCGGTCACGTTGGCATCTGTCTCCTGTTTACTGGTCTGTGGGGGGCTCGTTTGGCAGGCAGCCACCAGCATCAGGGTGGTGACAGTGATCAGCGTTTTATACATGGCTCGTCTTCAAAACTAGGTTTCTGGTAATTCGATGGCTTGAGCTTAATGTGATTGGCTATCTGGAAAACAGGGGAACTGCGATGAAAGACACAACACGGCGAAATCTGCTCAAAGTGGGTGCTGCCGGTATCGCAGGGCTCGCCGCGACCAGCCGCGCCGCCGCGCAGGAGGCAGACATGGCAGGCATCACCACACCAGATATCGCATCCGCCGAGAAGCTCGGCGGCGTGACCTTCACCAATGTCGAACGCGAGATGATGGCCTCGACAATCGAAAGCCAGCTCGAAGCGATCCAGCAGCTGCGCGCCATCGACAAGCCAAATGAGCTCGCCCCGGCGCTTACCTTCGACCCGCGCCTGCCGGGCATCGCCTATGAGACCGGCCTTGGCGAAAACAGCCTTGCCACCTCGCCTGTTCCTGAGCGGCCCCTGCCCTCCGATGAGGACGACATTGCCTTCGCGCCCGTCTCACAGCTTGCCGCCTGGATAAAGACGCGCCTGATAAGCTCGCGCGCGCTCACCGATATTTATCTCTCCCGCATTGCAGCGCTTGATCCGAAGCTTCACGCTTGGGTCACAGTCATGCCGGCGCGTGCGCGATCCGAAGCAGACGAGATGGACGCCGAGCTGGCGTCCGGCCATTATCGCGGTCCGCTACATGGCATTCCCTACGGCCTGAAAGACCTGTTCGACGCCGCCGGTGCCAGGACCACCTGGGGCGCCAAACCCTATAGTGACGGCCCGGCCAAGGAGACAGACTGCACCATCGTCCAGAAACTCAAGGCGGCCGGCGCGGTCCTCCTCGGCAAGACGACCTGCGGCGCGCTCGCCTATGGCGACATCTGGTTTGACGGGGTGACGCGTAATCCGTTCGACCCGCGTGAAGGCTCGTCCGGGTCCAGCGCCGGATCGGCGAGCTCGGTGGCCGCCGGTCTGTGCGGCTTCGCCATCGGCACTGAAACCCTTGGGTCGCTCGTCTCGCCATCGCATCGCTGCGGCGGCTCAGCCCTGCGTCCGACTTTTGGACGCATTTCCCGCGCGGGCGGTATGGCGCTCTGCTGGTCACTCGACAAGGTCGGCCCCATGGCCCGCAGTGTCGAGGATCTCGCCTATGTGCTCCACGCCATAAACGGCCACGACCCACACGATGCAGGCTCGCTGCCATCGGGTTTTTCCTATGCGCCGAAATCAGACTTCTCCGGTCTGACGCTAGGGTTCAACGAGGCATGGCGGGAAGGCGCGAGCGAAGCGGAACTCACCGCTTTTGACCGGGCGCTGTCACTCGGGGCCAGGGTGGTTGACTTCAAACTGCCTGACCTGCCAGCCGACCCGTTGCCACAACAATTACTGGCCGAGGCTGCCGCCGCCTTTGAAGAGCTAACGCTGGGCAATCGCGATGATGAGATGGTCTGGCAGGACGAAGAGGCCTGGCCGAACAGTTTCCGCGCCATCCGCTTCCTGAGCGGTGTCGACCTGATCCAGGTTGACCGCCTGCGACGACGCTGGATGCAGGATTTGCATGCAGCATTCGACGGCATTGATATTGTCGTCGGCCCCAATTTCACCTCTGGCCTCCTGACGCCGACGAATTTCACCGGCCATCCCTGCCTCGTCATGCGCGCCGGTTTTCAGGAAACCAGGGGGCGGACCATCCATGGCGGAACAGATAATCCCGATGCCGCCCCGGCGCAGACACCAGTCGCGATCTCACTCTGGGCACCGCACTTCCGCGAAGCCGATCTCATCGCCTTCGGAGCGGCTCTCGAGGCGGAAATCGGTGTGGCAGCGACACGGCCTGCGCTTTGACTACACGCAATATCCTGATCATTTGTACCGGCAATTCCGCCCGGTCCATCATCGGTGAAGTGCTCGCCTCGTCGATGCCGGGCCTGAAAGGTTATAGCGGCGGCACGTCTCCACGCGGCGAGATCAACTTCATGGCGCAGACCCTCCTCGAAGCGAAAGGCCATGACGTCTCGGGCCTCTCATCGAAGAGCTGGGAAGACTTTGCCGCCCCTGACGCGCCTGTGATGGACGTGGTGATTACCCTCTGTGACAATGCCGCCAGCGAACCCTGCCCCCGCTGGCCGGGCCATCCGGTCCAGGTTCACTGGAGTCTGCCCGATCCGCTCGACATTGAGGAAATGGCACAGCGCCGCGCTGCCCTCGAAGACACATATTCCAGTCTGAAGAAACGCCTGCAGCGCCTCGCAGCGATTGACTTTGACGCCCTGTCGCCGGACGCGCTGAAAGCCGCGATCCAGGCCATCCACACACAGCGCTGAAGCGCTAGGTGCGCGCCAATACGGTCTGCCAGAAATCGACCCCGGTATCGACCTGCCGCAAGGCATCATGGATGAGCGCCCCTGCCTCGGGCGTCACACTGGAGGGGCGCACAGGCTGGGTCAGCACAAGGTGACGCACGAGGTTCACCGCCACATTGAGACCGGCCGGCAAGACTGACCCATCAATCGCGCGTGGGGCTGGCCTTGGATGCATCACATCATTGCGCGCCGCGACGACCCGCTCAAACGCACGATGATCTTCCGGCTTCATCGGGGCGGTGAAGGGCTGCTCAAGTGTCGCAGGGTCAGACACGCGGGCGACAAGCTGGCAGGGCCCGGCATCAGTGGCAGTTCCGCCCCCGCCTCCGAGAGTGCAAGCACGCAGGCCTGCTGCACCATAAGCACAGCGCCGGTCACAAGCCAAGCCAGCGAGGCGTCATCCTCACTGACGAGGCCGGCATGCACGGCCGTGAAGCGTGCAGTCTCTGCGATCTGGTCTGACAAGGCATGCGTCATGGGCTGACCCTCTACGCTGCCCGCCCGTCAGATTCCAGCGATTTACCCGCCTGCGGCTTCGTTCAGCAGCGTCGCGGTTTCGGTCACGACTTCAACTTCCGGGCGGTTTTTGTAGCCTTGCTCGCGCAAGACGGCCGCAACCGTTCCGTCCGTGCGGATGAAGAGGATGGCCGGATGCGGAATGCCATAATATTTCGAGCCTTCCTTCATCTCCTCGTTGAGAAGCCCATACGCCTTGATGGCGTCCGAACCTTCATCGGAGACGAGCGTATAGCTAAGGCCCTTGTCCTCAGCGAAGCCGGCCAGCGTTTCCGGGCTGTCATAGGACAGGGCGACCAGTGACCAGCCCGCATCTTCCAGCGGGGCTTTCGCCGCTTCCAGGCCGATGGCCTGTTTCTGGCAATACGGGCACCAGTCGAGCGAGCGGATAAAGGCGATAGCCGTGCCATTTTCGCCAGCCAGTGTCTCAAGCGTGGCCTGTGCGCCGGCCGACGTGACCACGTCGATTTCAGGCGCCATACTGCCGACCATCGGGCCAATCATGTCTGCTTCGGCGACGCCGCTCTGCTGTGCCATTGCAGGGCTTGCTGCTGCGGCGGCGAGGCAAATGGCAGCCAGTGTGGAACGGATCATCGGGGGCTCCTTTTTTGAAAGCGTCGCAATTATCCTAACCCGCCGCGCAGGCCACTGACATCAAAATCGTGACGCCTCACGCCCTTGTGAGAATGACAAAACATTATGTTTGCGGGACGTGGCCGACGCGCGAAAATGGCGCCCTGTTCATGCAGACGTGGGAGGCGGACATGAAACGCACGATGACCGGGCTGATCCTGATTGCGCTGGCGACGCCGATGCCAGCCCAGGCCAGAGACAGGGACCGGTCGTCCGGGCCTTACATCATTACCCGCGACCAGGCCCTCGCCATCGCCTACGATCACGGCATGGCCTACGTCTCCGAGACCGACCGTGATGATGGCCTCTGGGAAATTGAGGGCCAGAACGCTTCTGGCGAGAAACTCGAAATCGAGATTGACGGCCAGACCGGCGAAGTCGTGAAGCTGGAGACGCACGGCGGCGCCCATCATGACGGCCACGGCGCCCATCATAGCGACGACCACGACTAGTCTCTGATCGCCCTGCCATCTGCGACTTCGACTTTCAGGGCAGCCGCCTCGGCCTCACTGCGGATCCTGTCGGCGAAGGCCTGCGCCTTGTAGCAGCGAAGTGTCAGCGCCTGTTCGCCGGCGGAAATGTCGATAATGCTCGTCAGGAAGGCCTTGCGCCAGCTGACCTCCTCAATCTCGTTCAGTGGCAGCGTGATCCGCACATCGTCAATCTTCAGGCCGGACGCGATGCTGGCACGACCCGCCTCAAAAATGAGCGCGTCCGTTGTCAGCCACGCCGTCCCGCCAATCCACACACCGCCGATCATCTTTTCGACGACCTTCATGCTCATCTGCCCGCTGACGCCCATAGCCCGGCTGGTGAATCCTTTGGCCTCGGCATCGCTGATCAGTGTATTGGCCGTGCGCCTGTCGATCAGGTTTTTCGGCTTCGGCATGGTCGGTGTTCCATTCAGTTCGGGGCCTCCGGATCCTAAGGCAGAACAGGACCTGCGTCACGTTTTGTGGCGACTTTTCAGGGGCCTGTAAAAAACTGGCTGGATTTGATTCCCGAACCCATGCAGGGTCCACAATCATGATCCCACTGTCACGCAAGTCGCCCGTCCCGCCCTCTGACTGTAACCTCGCCAAATCGGTTGACCTGATCGGTGATCGCTGGACGCTGCTCATCCTGCGCTCTGCGATGTACGGCATTCGCCGGTTCGATGACTTCCAGGCCGAGCTGGGCACACCGCGTACCATCCTGTCAGGCCGGCTGAAATCTCTCGTCGATACGGGGCTGCTCGACAAGCGCACCTACAAGGTGGAAGGCCGGCGCGCGCGGCCGGAATATGTACTGACGGACAAGGGGGAAGCCTTGCGGCCGGTGCTCATCGCGCTGACGCAATGGGGCGATACCTGGCTGGATGAGCAGGGCCAGCCGCCTGTCAGCTTCACGGACATGAAAAGCCGGCAGGCTGTGCGTGCGGCCTTTGTCGGCACCGACGGCCGGGAAGTGGATGCGAAAGACCTGCGGATTGTCCTGCGCCGGTAGGCAGGGAACGGGCTAGCGCGCCCGGCCCCAGACGCGCAGCGGATCAAAGGCACCGTCTTCTGCGGCCGCTTTCAGCTCCTCGAGCTGGCGGCTGACCGGGCTCGGCCCTTCATCGTGTTCATCGACATAGATCGCGGCATCGAGGCGGCATATCCGGCTGAACAGGTTCTCGGCATTCTCGACCAGGTCGAGGAAGGTTTCGGGCAGGCCGCGGTCACGCTGTTTTGAGGCATCAAGCGGCGGGCCATCCCGGCTGATGCGGTATTTCTGCGCAGTGGCATCTTCATGCTTCATGTCGCCGTCGCGCACGGCGCGCTGCATGACAAGCCAGCTCGCCGCCTGCATCAGGCGCGAGGTCAGCTCCATGCTCCAGGCCGCATAGGTCAGCCCCGCTTCGCGCGGCAGTTTCTGGGCCATGTCCCGGCCTGGCCCATCCAGGTAGGACGCTGTTTCCTCGACCAGCGCCATGCCATCAGCAAACACGCGCTCAAAGACGCGGCTCGCCGTAAAGTCCGGCATGTCGAAGGGCTCAGTCGAGAAATCTGGGAAGGTGGCCATGCGTAATCTACTCGGAAGCTGTTCATCTGCCTGGACCCGCAGGCCCACGACTCGGGAAATCCGATTCTACCGGACGACGGGTTTAAAGGGTCTTAAGAGGGACAACTCTCATCAGCTCCTGAAAATATCATCGGCCGCGGATTTATGCGCCTGCTTCTTGGCGATTTCCGCCTCACAGGCCGCGATGTCGGCTTTCAGCGCCTCGATGCGCGCCTTCAGCTCATCCACCGACATGACTTCGAGGTCCACACGGGCAGGTTTCGGGACGTCTTCTTCAAACATTGATTACACTCCACCATACGACTAGGCATGCACGCAAACAGGCAAGGCCAGCAGCGCAACAAATGCAAGCGGCAACATCGCTTCATGTGCGCCTGGTGCGAGGAGACCATCCATGAGCGACACGATGAAGGCGGTTATCGCCGAAGACGGAAAGCCACTCAGCCTACAGGACGTGCCGCGGCCGACGCCCGGTGACAATGAGGTCCTGGTCAAGATCAATGCCGCCGGTCTCAATCGGGCGGACCTGGTGCAGCGCGCCGGTAAATATCCGCCGCCGCCGGGCGCGTCTGACATCATGGGCCTTGAATGCGCAGGCACCATCGAAGCGCTCGGTGCGAATGTCAGCGGCTGGCAGGCAGGTGACCGGGTCTGCGCCCTGCTCGCAGGCGGCGGCTATGCCGAATACTGCGCAGTTGACGCCGGATCGCTGCTTCGCGTCCCAGATAATCTGACCCTCCTGAAAGCTGCCGCGCTGCCCGAGGCGATGATGACGGTCTACGCCAACATCTTCATGCGCTGCGCGTTCAAGCCTGGTGAATCCATCCTCATACATGGCGGCACATCCGGCATCGGTTCGATGGCGATCCAGATGGTGAAGGCGGCCGGCGCTGAAGAGATCTGGACCACGGCCGGTTCGGCTGAAAAGTGCAAGGCGGCTGAAACGCTGGGGGCGACCCGCGCCATCAATTACAAGGAAGAGGATTTCGAGGAGATCGTGCGCGCTGGCGGCAGCGCCGATGTGATCCTCGACATGGTCGGCGGTGACTATGTCCAGAAGAATATCTCGGCGGCAAAAGTGAACGGGCGGATCTGCAATATCGCTTACCTGAATGGCTCCAAGGTCGAGCTGAACCTCATCCACCTGATGATGAAGCGGCTGGTCCTGACGGGGACGACCTTGCGCGCCCGGCCCGTCGAGGAGAAGGCCGAAATCCGCGCCGCCATTGAGGACCAGTTCTGGCCACTCGTAGCGGCTGGCGACATCCGCCCCGTCATCGATGAGACGTTCGACTTCGACGAGGCCGAAGCCGCGCAGGCCCTGATGGCCAAAGGCGGCCATATCGGCAAAATCCTGCTCAAAGTGGGCTGAACAGCCATCCGCCAGGTATCCACGCACACGGGTGAAACCATGCAGGGCACGGCGAATCTGGCACTCTGGCAAGACTGGATTTTCTGAAGGCATATCCATGCCCAGCAGAGCTGGCAGTAGACGCGAATACCGTAATAAAAATTTTTTTAATTAGCGGTTGAGCTCTCAATTTTTTGCTGCTTAAAATCTGTCCGTTAACATGCGTTAACCAACGTTTTTTGGCATCAGGGAACCGGGTGGGGTCATGAAAATCGATACACGAACAGCGCTCGCGGCAAGCGGGCTCTGGCTACTTGCAGCTTGTGGGGGCGGCGGCTCCGACAATAACAATCCGACACCGACGCCGCCGCCGGCTCAGGATACAACTCCGCCGACGATTACGCTTACCGGCGATGCGGCAGTCGACCTTGTCTACGGGTCTGTCTATTCCGATGAAGGGGCAACAGCCACCGATGACACCGACACGACGGTAAACGTAAGCTCGACCGGGTCGGTCGACCCGTTCACAGCGGGGACTTATACGATCACCTATGAGGCAACGGACGCGGCTGGGAACACGGCCACCGCCGAGCGTCTCGTCACTGTCGCCAGTCAACAGTTCCGGCTGGATATCAGCAATTTCGGTGACGCACAGATAACCCTCTCAGATGGATCTGTGACCTGCAATGCGGGCGGCGATGTGTGCAGCGCAACGCTCGATGCCGGTTCGAGCGTGACTGTAACAGCTGCGCCGGCCACTGGCTGGACATTCGATTCATGGATCAACTGCGATACGGTGGCGGGCAATCAGTGCACCATCACGATGGACGAAGACAGTATTGTTTTCGCAACCTCCACGTCTGATGCGGCCGTCACGCTTCAGGCCGATGTGGTCATTCTCAGCGATGCGCAGATCGATTCGATCCTCAATTATAATGCATCGTCCGACATCCTGTTCTTTGCAGCTGGCTCTGATGTTGGCACTTACCCGATCGGCACGGTCATCGTGTCCCAGGGAAGCGCGGCGAACGATATCTATTTCGGCAAGCGCATCGTGGATATAATCGCGCTGGCCGGATCTCCGATCATCGTCGAGACTGTCAACGTCTCACTTGATGAGATCGTCGCGAGCGGGACCATACTTGCAACAGCAGACATCAGCCCCTCATCTGTAAATGAGGCCGCGCTTCCGGCCGGGATGAGCATCGACAAGACTGCTGCAGCCGTTTCAGCCGACGCCATTCCGCTGGTGGTTGTTGGTCTGCCAATCTTCGATGCAAACGGTGTTTCACTAACCGTCACTGGCGATGTCGTCGTAGACTTCGATCCGAATATCGCAGCCCAGTTCACCGCCACAAATGGCCTGGAAGCCTTCCGCTTTGCCGGGGCAAGTTCGGTCGATGCAAACCTGGCGCTCAGCATTTCAGGTGAAATCGACACGCTCTTGTCGCTGGACGAAGAGCTCTCGCTCGGCGTGATACCGGTTGGAACGGTGATTGCCGGACCTGCCGTCTTCCTGATCGAACTTGAGCCCATCGTAACGCTGAACTCGGCACTGGAAGTCACAATCGAACCATCGGTGACCGTGCAACAAGTGTCGGCCCTCGGCGCGCAATGGCATCGCCAATCGGGCTGGACCAACCTGTCCGACTTCTCGATTTCGGGCGACGTCGTCGTGCCGGAAACACCGTCAGCGAGCTTCAGCGCAGACATTGGCGGTGGCTTGAAACCGACGGCCAAGCTCTACGGACTGGCCGGGCCATTCCTTAAATCAACCATCTATGGCGGCGCAGAATATTCCCTCGTCCCCAGCGAAGATTGTCTTCTGAACTTTCGCGAATATATCGGCGGGCGCGCCAGCGCCGGCGGCGAATTCGGCCGCGTCGGTCGCCGGCTGACGCTCGAAACCCTGCCTGTCTTCGTCGAGTTCAACATCGATTCAGGCACAATTGACTGCCCCGTCGACTCAACCGCCCCATCAGCCCCTAGCGCATTGGCCGCGAGCCCGTTTTCGGACAGCGAAATCAAGCTCAGCTGGGCCACGGCAACGGACAATATCGGGGTCGTTTCATATGAAGTGTGGCGCCGGGACTCCAATGGTGCCCGCCCGCATTTCATCGCCGAAACATCGGGCCTTGAATATCTCGATGGCGGCCTGCCTGCTGAAACCGAATTCTGCTACTATGTCATCTCGGTGGATGCCGCAGGTAACAAGTCTGACATCCCACTGGACCTCGTCTGTGCGACGACGCTGGAAGACGTTGACAGTGAACTGCCGACCGTACCCTCGGGCCTCGCCATCACGGACATCACCTCCTCCTCGATGCTGCTCTCATGGGATGCTTCGACGGACAATGATGCCGTGACGGGCTACACCGTCTTCGACGACAATATCGGTGCAGCCTATGGCAGTGTCGGGGCGAGCGCCTCACCACAATTCTCCGCCGGCCCCCTCAATCCGGATACGGAGTATTGCTACAGCGTCGCTGCAATCGATGCATCGGGCAATCAGTCCCTGCCATCACAATCGGTCTGTGCCACCACCGAACCGGCCGCGAATGCCGCCTGGACCGTGTTCCTTGGCTGCGTCGGCCTGCCCTTCCAGCTGCAGCAGAATTTCGACCTGCCGCTGGCAGGCATCTCTCCGGTCGAAATTGCCGGTGCCGGAACAGACTATGACGGCACGCCGCTGAGTTATGTCTTCCAGGGGGTCTTCGATGCAAACTCGTCAGATCTGCAGTCGGACATCATCTGGGCTTTTGAAGGCCAGGCGCAGCAGCGGATCGACCGGTTCAACGCAAATCTCGCAACCGGCGACAGCGGTGTTGTGACCATGAATCAGATCCAGGTGACGGGCTGCACCGCCCAGATCCAGATCATAGCCAATGAGGGCGCAGCGCCCGTGTCTGTTGGCCGTCCGGTCAAGGTCTCGGTCTCTGGCGCAGCTTCCGGCGATACGCTTGGCGGCGCCCGCTAGGCATCCAGTCCCGCCCCGGAGATACATCTTCGGGGCGGACTTTTTTTCAACGCGCCCGGCCCTTCACGCACGACGGCGCGCGGCCAAAACCTAACAGCTTGTCAATCAGGGTTAACGGCGCCTTAACCGAAACGGCGCCTACTCTTCCCATAATGCAAGCCGGACTGACCGGCGAGGCAGACCGTTTACCGGGAGGGGAATTCAACCATGTCGAGCTTGCTGCAGAACGTTATCGTCGCGCACCGCTGTCGCTCCACCCATCACTTCATGGCGATGGAAGCGCTCAACCTGATGAACGGCCCGGACGCCGATGCCTGGCGTGACCTGCTGCTCGTCGAGCACATGTCATTGCTGACCGGCGCGAAGGCCCCGGATGCCGAGTTCAAGGATTTTCGCAATCATGTCCTGCACGTCTCCGAAGGCGAGTGGGGCGGTGCGCGCGATGCAGCGGCGGAATGGTATGGCAAATCCGTCGAAGCCCTGCGCGACCGGCAGTGGAGCATGGCGGCTTACGCGCTGGGCGTGCTGAGCCACTACTTCTCTGATCCTTGCCAGCCCTTCCATACCGGGCAGACCGAAGAGGAAGGGTCGATCCACCGCGCCGTCGAGTGGAGCATCGCGAAATCGCGGGCAGAGATCTGTCGCCGCATCGAGGCCAAGGGCTATCCTGATGTGCCGGCCGGCGATGGACCGGGCTTTGTGTCCGATATGGTGCTTGAAGGCGCCAAACGCTCCCATCCTCACTACCAGACCTTCATTGACCATTATGACATCCATGCCGGGGTGAAAGACCCGCCGGCCGGCCTTGATGACACGATGCTGGACGCCATCGCGGACCTTTGCGCCTATGCCACCAAAGGCATGGCCGTGCTTTATGAGCGCGCCTTTGCCGAGGCCGGTGTGAAGCCGAAAAAAGTGAACCTCACCCTGCATGGCTATCTCTCGACGCTGGACATCCCGGTCCACTGGGTCGCCAAGAAGATGGACGATGCAGGCGACCGCAAGACCGTCACGGCGATGTACAAGGAGCTGCAGGAGACCGGCAAGGTCATCAGGAAGCTGCCCGATGACGACAAGGCGATCCGCAGGCTGCATGCCCGCCAGGTCCTGCGCGTGCCGATCAAACAGCTCGACGCCCAGCCGGCGAAGCCAACCGGTGCCAGGCATACCCCGCGCACCGGGATCGCCGAACCGTTGAGCCCCGCGCCAGCAGAGGTGATCGAGGCCGAACCGGAAGCCAAAGCCGCAGAGACCATCCCTGTCACGCCTGCGCCCAAGCCTGTCACCGCACCTGAGAAATCGGCCCCTGACACAACCCCCGAGACGGCCCCCATCGCAGCAGGGACCGGGGCGGAGGATGTCTTCATTGCCAGCGACTCCGGCCTCACGCTCGACAGCGATGTGGTCGATGCGCCCTCCATTGGTCCGAAGACGGCCGACCGTCTGGCTACCATTGGCATCACGACCGTGGCTGACCTGCTCGACGCTAATCCGATGGACAGCGCCGACGCGCTTGATACCGGCTATATTACCGCCGAGAGCTTTGCCGACTGGCAGGACCAGACCCGTCTCAAAATGGCAATGCCGAGCCTGCGCGTACATGATGTGCAGATCCTCGTCGGCGCGAATATCCGTACGGTCGAAGACCTTGCCAGCACGTCGGTAAAAGAGCTGCTCGCCGCCTCCATGGCCTTTGTCGAAACGCCTGAAGCGCGGCGTATCATTGCCGGCTCCAGCGCCCCGGACGAAGCGGAAGTCGAAGGCTGGATCGGGCTCGCCAAGGCTGCCGAAAGCTGAACTGGAAAGCTGGCGCTGCTCACGCTAACCTGCCGCCCGGTCTTCCTTTTTCAAGGCGCCCCGCATGAGCGATACGATCCCTTACATGCCAGGCCCGGCCCTCGCTGAAATCGCAGGCCGGCTCACCGCGCTGAAGACGCAGCAGGCACCGCTGGTCATCGGCCTGACCGGCTCTGTCGCGTCGGGCAAGTCGACGCTCGCAGCGCATATTGCTGAAGCGCTTTCCGCCGCCAACCATGTCGAGACGGTGTCCACGGACGGGTTTCTCTACCCCAATGCCGTGCTTGAGGCGCGGGACCTGATGATGCGCAAGGGCTTTCCCGAGACGTTTGATCGCGAGGCCATGGCCGCCGCGCTTGTCGCCATCCGTAACGGCGAGACGCGTTTCCCGGTCCATAGCCATGAAATTTATGACATTGACCCGGCGCTGACCCGCACGCTGGCCCGGCCCGATATTCTCATCCTTGAAGGCCTCGGCTTCCAGCCACCCTCAAAGCCGGTGCGTATGCCGGGCGAACCTGACGTGCTGATCTATCTCGACGCCGAGGAAGCCCATATCGAAACCTGGTTCCTCGACCGCTTCATGCGCTTCTGGCGCGCCGCCGAACATGACCCGACCTCATTCTATGTCCGCTTCCGCCATATGAGCGAAGCCGACACGATCGCCTTTGCCCGCACAGCTGTGTGGGAAGCCATCAACCTGCCAAATCTCCGCAATCACATCGCGCCCCTGAGAGCGCATGCCGATATTGTCATGAAGAAAGACGCCGATCACAATTTGGCCATCACGTCAGACCGGACAAGCTAACCGGCTCGCTATCCACTCGAATACTGGCAGACCCTCGGCAAGCGGCAAAAATCACAAGACAAGGTTTTGTGATGGTGTTGACCTTTCGACCCGCCATGGCGAATACTTGTCCCTCGACTCTGAGGGAGCACATAATGAGACAGCTCACACTGGCGATTATTTGTCTGTTACTTTCCGCCACTGCCTCTGCACAGCGCGGCGAAGGGGAAGAGCGGTTCATCACTTATGTCCCTGCCGAAAGCGCCACCGCGACGCCGGGTGTCGAATACCGCGGTGACAATTTGAAAATGGGCCGTATTTTCGTCTCAGCAGATCTGCTCGCGGGCTTACCTTTCGATATCAAGATGGAAGAAAAGCGAGGCGCCTATATGCACACCGTGCCCGCCATTCGGGCCGACTTGGCGGCGGGCGGCAAGTCATACCAACTGACCGCTTATATCTCCGGCGAGGAGATGTCCTTCCAGAGTGCCATTCAGGCCTACAAGCAGCGCGCCGCCGTCATGGAGGCGGTCGACACCGCTATCACCAGCGGCCAGCCGGTCACCCTCACGCTGGTCAGCCTGCAATCAGGCGAAACCAAGGTCATTCACGACGGTGCGTTCACTGCGCAGTGACGCCACAGGAAAGGAAGCCGGATCATGACAACACGCACCCTTACGATGGCCATCGGAGCGGTAGCACTTGCGGGAATAGCCCATGCCGACTGCTATGAACTCGCTGATGTTGATAGTTTCGGCCCGCAGACAAAGATCACCTACTGCGATGACCAGCCGACCAGTATCCGGCTCAATCTGGAACGCATGCGTGAGGCCCCCGAAAGCATCAGGGGCTATCGTGCAGCCGGCCCCGCCGCCGGGATTCAACTGCCCGGCGAGACGATTGAGGCAACGGCCATCAACAAATGGGCCGAAGACCGTGCGACCAATTCCGGCTTCATCCTGAGGATCGAAGACCCGGCAGAGGCCCTCAAGGTTGCGCGCAGCATAAATGCAGGCGAGTCCTTCGACATCGTCCTGACAGATGCTCAAGGCACCGGGTTTAGCGCCTTTTCGGGGACTTTCGCCATGCGCTTCCCCGAAGAAATAGTTCAGTAGGCGGAGGACTGGCGCTCTACTACAAACCCCACCTTCCCAATTGGCTCGTGAAGGCTTATACTGGCACGTGTTAGGACTTATTCCCCTTCTGGAACCCTGACCGCCCGGCCCGAAAGGCCGGGCGGCTGCGTTTCAGGGACAAGCAAATGGAGCCCCTCATGGCCGATATTCTTATGCCCAAGGCGACGGCCGTCTGGCTGATCGACAATACAACACTTTCCTTTGACCAGATCGCGGACCTGTGCGGCCTGCACAAGCTGGAAGTCAAAGGCATTGCCGATGGCGACGTTGCCGAGAACATGCGCGGCGTTGATCCGATTTCGCGCGGCGAGCTGACCCGTGAGGAAATTCTCAAGGGCGAGAAAAACCCCGAATACCGCCTGCACGTTGCCGAATCCAAGATCGCGCACATCCCGCAGCCCAAGCGCAAGGGCGCGCGTTACACGCCGGTCGCCCGCCGCCAGGACAAGCCGGACGCCATTGCCTGGTTCATCCGCAACCACCCGGAAGTCACCGACCCGCAAATCTCCAAGCTGATCGGCACGACCAAGGCGACCATCACCAATGTCCGCGAGAAATCGCACTGGAATTCGCAGAACATCAAACCGGTGGACCCGGTGACCCTAGGTCTCTGCTCACAGATCGAGCTGGACGAAGTCATCACCAAGGCCGTCGATCGCCGCAAGAAGATGGACCTTCAGAAGGACAAGGAAGTCGAAGGCCCGGGTCTCGCACCGGCCGAAAACGCGGATGCCGCATCTGATGCCGACGAGCGCAATGATGCAGAGCCGAACGCAGACGACATCTTCAGCGCGTTCAAAAGCTAGGCGCTTTCGAAGCCTTCGAAATCAGACCCGCCCGCGCCTCGTGCCGGGCGGGTTTTTTCATGGCCGGCGCTGACGCATCCAAGTGTACCGCAGGTGCACCGCTAGTGTACGATTACTGCACCGTGCCTGCACCCTATTCGTCTGGATCGCTCCGTCTGATATTCTTTACCGCATCCGCCAGACTATGTTTTGCACTTCCGGGCTTCAGCGGCTTGGGCTGGCTCTGGTCCGGTTTCCAGCCTGACAGCCAGACGACATTGAACGTCGCCCTGAGCCGGTCATCAGGGTCTGAAAACCGCTCGGCATAAATCTCCGCCATACGCGCAAGCAGCCGCCGGGACAGCGGCCGCCGCGGCGCCTTTTCGCTTACAGCGAATGCCGCCTGTTCGCCCATCCCCTTGAGATCGCTTAACAATTTGAACGGGTCTCCATAGCGCACAGTGACCGTATCGACATCGACAACCGGCAGCGCGAAGCCAGTTCGCTGCATCAGGCCCGCCATGTCCTGCAGGCCCGGCAATGGCGACATGCGCGGCGAGACACCGCCCGTCAGCTCCAGTTCGGCCTCGCTGAGCGCAGAGCGTAACTCGCTCAGCGTCCCGGCCCCGAACAGGCAGCCAAGGAACAGGCCATCCGGTTTCAGCGCCTTGCGGATCTGGATCAGCGACCCGGGCAGGTCATTCACCCAATGCAGCGAAAGCACGCTGGTAATCAGGTCATACGTCCCTTCGGGCAAGTCGGGCGCCTCCTCATCGAGCACGCGTCCGGCAAGACCTTTCGCCTTGATTGCACTGATAAATTCAGGGGACACCTCGCCCGCTTCAACCCGGCTAACCTGCGGATGTGCGGCCAGCATCTGCGTCGCCGTTCCGTCATGCGCGCCAAGGTCGAGCACGTTCGCGAAAGTTCGCGACACGTCTTCCAGCCGGTCAATCAACTGACTCGACTCACGGGTCTTGAGGAAGGCATAGTCCTGAAATGACCGGGCCGCCCTGTCACGGTGCAGGCGGACGAGATCGCGGTCGAAAACTCTGGGGGGTGAAGGCGTCATGGGGCTCGATATGCACCGCATGAGCCGTGTGGCAAAGTCCGGATTGCGGTCGCTCAGCGACTTCATCTGGCCAGCGCGCTCACTTGTCTCGGGTGAACACCATGGTGGCAGCGGGCTGATTTCCGCCGGAGACTTCGCGAAATTGACCTTCCTCAACGGGGCCGGATGCCGCCAATGCGCCCTGCCGCTCGAACGCGACCTGGGCGATGCCAGCATCTGCGGGGCCTGCGCCGCCCATCCGCCTTTGTGGGACGCAGCCCGCGCGGCCATTGAATATGACGACGCCTCGCGCAAGCCCATCCTGGACCTGAAGCGCGCCGGACGCCGGGAGGGCCTTACTACTTTCGCCACATGGATGGCGCTGGCAGGCCGCGACCTGTTGCAGGACACCGACCTCATCGTCCCTGTACCGTTGCATTACAGGCGTCTTGCCAGTCGCGGCTTCAACCAGTCGGCATGGCTGGCGGCCAGCCTTTCGCGCCGTTCCGGTGTACCGTATTGCGTGGATGCCCTCGTCCGTCACAAGCCAACCCCCAGCCAGGGCGGCCTGTCGGCGCGGGAACGAAGACTGAATGTCCGCGGCGCCTTCAGCGTGCGTCCGGCGCGGCGAGACCGGGTCGAAGGTCGACATATCCTGCTGGTCGATGATGTCTACACAACCGGCTCAACCCTCAACGCGTGCACCCGCGCCCTGAAAAAGGCAGATCCGTCGCATATAAGCGTGCTTGTGCTGTCCCGCGTTGTCAGGCCGAGCGACGTCACCATATAAATTGCTGCTGAAGACAATATATCAGGGCCAATATGAACAAGGTAACCATCTATACGCGCGCATTCTGTCCGTTCTGCTCAAGGGCGGTTTCGCTTCTGGAGAAGAAGGGGGTGGCGTTCACCGAGATCGATGCCGGCATGGACCCCGACAAGAAAGCTGAAATGGTTCAGCGCTCGAATGGCGGGCGCACCTTCCCGCAAATCTTCGTCGGCGACACGCATATTGGCGGCTGCGACGAGATGATGGCACTCGACCGGTCGGGCAAGCTCGACCCGATGCTGAACGCGAGCTAGGAGCGGCAAATGATCCGCTATGCATTGGCATGCAAGGATTGTGACGCCGAATTCGAGGCCTGGTTCGCCTCATCGGACGCGTTTGACAGACAGGTCGAGCGGCACCTCGTCAATTGCCCGGACTGCGGCGGCGCTGATGTCCGCAAACAGGTGATGGCGCCTTCGGTTCGCGCGTCCGGCAAAGGCGCCGCGAGTGACCCTGAGCGCGTCTTTGGCAAGCTCGCCGCCAAGGCCCGTCAGCATATTTCGGAAAATTATGATTATGTCGGAGACGGGTTCGCCGAAGAGGCCCGCTCCATGTATTACGGTGAGCGTGAACACCGCCCTGTCTGGGGCGAAACGACGCCAGAAGAGCGTGCTGCGCTGAAGGAAGAAGGCGTGCCTGCCGAACCGCTTCCACCCGCTTTCGTGCCGCCGAAAAAAGAGCAGAAGTCAAAGCTCAACTGAGCGCGGCCTGAATCGCACTACAGCTGCGACCCCTTGGCCGCTTGACGCGGCGCGCGGTCTTTATAAAACGCGTATAGTGCATGAATGGAGAGCGCTTGATGGCTTCTGGCGAATATACACGCGGCGAAATGAAAATCGACGCCCAGTCGGGAATGTATAGCGGCTTCATGAAAGCCAGCGCCTGGGGTTGCCTGATCCTGCTGATCGCCGTCGGCTACATGGTCTTCACCCTGTCCATCGGCCTGAACTGGCTGGTCTCGCTGATCATCTGCGCCGGCGCAGGCCTCGCGATTGGTGTGTTCATGGGCTTTGGCGGCGCATGGATCGCGACTGTGATTGCACTGGCCGGCCTCGCACTGATCGTTCAGTTGCTGATCGCCTTGTTCTCGATGGTTGTTTAAGACGCTCAATCGAGCGTCTTCGCCCATGTCCTGACATCGCTGGCAAACAGCTCCGGTACTTCCATCGCCGCGAAGTGACCGCCTTTCGGCATGTCTGACCAGTAAGTGATATTGTAGGCCCGGTCGCACCAGCTGCGCGGCGGCGGCGTATAGATTTTCTCGCCCGGATAATTCGCAAAGCCTGTCGGCACGCCGACTTTCTCTCCGTCTTTCAACGCAACGCCGCCTTCGAGGAAGAGCGCAGCGTAGTACCAGACGGACGTCGCAATCGCGTCATTCACCAGGTAGATCATCACATTGGTGAGCAGCTGGTCGCGGCTATAGACCGAAAAGAGATCGCCAGCGCTGAGGTCTGACCAGCCATGGAATTTCTCGAGAATCCATGCGGCGGTTCCCATCGGTGAATCCATCAGCGCCATGGCCAGCGTCTGAGGTTTCGTCGCCTGCTCCATGAAATAGGCGCCCTCGGCCTGCATGGCGCCCTGTGATTTAGCCATCCAGGCCTTCTCGTCATTGCTTTGCGGTGCCGCAGGGCTCGGCCGGAAGCCGATCATGTTGAGATGGATAGCCTTGCAGCCGCCACCCGTATCGACGCCGTGATCCAGTCCAAGCCAGGATGTCACCAGACCGCCCCAGTCACCGCCCTGCGCGAGATAGGTGTCATAACCGAGCACATCCCGCATCAGCGTATTCCACAGCTTCGCGGTGGCGCGCTGGCCCATGGGGGAGGCTGGCTTGCCCGAAAAGCCATAGCCCGGCAGCGAGGGGATTATCAGGTCAAACGCGTCCTCCGCCTTGCCGCCATGCTGGCTCGGATAGGCGAGTGGGCCAATAGCCTTGTAGAACTCATAAAAAGAGCCGGGCCAGCCATGCGTCAGCAATAGTGGCCGTTTGCCCTTCGCCTCACCGACAATATGCAGGAAATGCACCTCGAGCCCATCAATATTGGCCTTGAAGTGCGGCCATTTATTGAGCTCGGCTTCCGCCTTGCGCCAGTCATAGCTGTTGAGCCAGTGGGCCTGAATATCTTTGAGCGCCGGCGTAGACATGCCGAACTGCCAGTCGCCGCCCGCATCCGGGGCCGGAAACCAGCGATAAGCCTCTACACGGTCATGTATGCGTTCCAGCGTCTCGTCGCTGATCTCGATCTTGAAGGGAATCGCAGTCGGCATGTCTCTCTCCCTGTGTTGAAGGAAAGAAAGACGGCCCACGGCCCCACGTCAATGTCACCCAAGGGTAAGCCTAGTTCTCGGGATAGGCTTCCACGGCCGCATCGAAATTGTTGGTTGTGCCCGTCCCGACGGCGGTCACTGCCCCTACCAGGGCGATCACCATCAAACCAAGCAGCAGACCATACTCGACGGCCGTTGCCGCACGTTGATCGCCGAAAAACCTAAGAACCAGATGCCGCACCATTGCAAACCCTTCAGAACCGCCCAGCCAGATCCGCAAATAGCGGGATGTCCGCTGGCGGCGCAGGATATTTTGCCAAGTCTTCAGGCCTGACCCAGGCGAGGGTTTGTCCCTCAAGGGCAACAGGCGTTCCGGCCCAGTCACGAACATCAAAAAGTGGCATTAAAAGGTGAAAATCTGGATAATCGAAACTAGCAAAATTGATGGGATGGCAGTTGCGGACATCAACCGTGATCTGTAATTCCTCTTCCAGCTCGCGGACCAGCGCCTCTTCTGGCGTTTCCCCGGCCTCGACTTTTCCACCCGGAAACTCCCAAAGGCCCGCCATGGACTTTCCCGGCGGGCGCTGCGCCAGAAGTATCCGGCCATCGCCATCGAATATGGCCGCCGCCACGACGAGCACCATGCGTTTCGTCATGTGCGGTAGGCACCGTTTATGTCGACATAGGCGTGTGTCAGGTCGCAGGTCCACACCGTCCAGCCTGCCTCGCCTGCGCCAAGGTCAAGCCGGATCGCGATGTGGTCACCCGCAAACTCTGCGCTGGCTCGCGCCTCGTCATAGCCCGCGCAGCGCATACCGCCCTCCGCGACCAAATGGTCGCCGAACCAGATCCGCATCGCATCCTTGTCGATTGGCTCGAGGGACTTGCCGACTGCCATGACAATCCGCCCCCAATTGGCGTCCCCTGCCGCGATTGCGGTCTTGATCAATGGCGAGTTGGCAATGTGCATGCCGACCGTCTTGGCAGACGCCGCTGACACGGCACCCTCAACGCGGATCTCCACGAATTTCGAGGCACCTTCGCCATCCTTGACGAGCTGGTGGGCAAGATCACGAAACACGCCGTGCAGCGCCGCACTAAAAGCTTCAAGCCGCGGATCTTCAACGCTTTCGATCATCGGCGCACCGGACTGGCCGGTCGCAAACAGCATACAGGTATCCGATGTGGACGTATCGCCGTCGACCGTGACTGAATTCAGTGTCGGATCAACCGCATCCCGCAGGAGCTTGTCCAGCACGTCCGGCGCAATGGCCGCATCCGTGAAGACATAGCACAGCATGGTCGCCATATTCGGCATGATCATGCCCGAACCCTTGAGAATCCCGGCGATCGAAACCTCGACCCCGTCGATCTCACAGCGCACGCCGGCGCCCTTGGGAAACGTATCGGTCGTCATGAACGCCCGCGTGCAGGCTTCCCAGTCCGGTTCGCCAAGTTCTGGCGCGAGCTCTGGTACCATCTTGCCGACATAGTTCGCATCCGGCAACGGCTCTCCGATGACACCTGTCGCGGCCAGGAAACACTGCTCACGCGGCACGCCCAGAGTCTCGGCCATGGCTTTTAGCGTGGCTTCATTCTTCAGTATCCCGGCCTTGCCGGTAAACGCATTTGAGTTGCCGGCATTGGCGACAACCGCGCGGCCAAAGCCCTTGCCCATCTTCAAGGCCTCGCGGCACCAGTCGACATCTGCCGAAGCGGTGTGCGAGCGGGTAAAGACGCCAACCGCACTTGTGCCTTCCGGCATCACGAACAGAAACACGTCGTCACGTTCAACGCCGCGCCGCGCATAGAAACCGCGTGAGCCAGTGGCCGCACGCACACCTTTCACGGTCGGAAGCGCCGGAAACCTGTCCGGTGCAAAAGGGGATGTCTTGAGCTTCATTCGATCGGGCCTTCGTCTTCTGCCGGCATGCCTGCATCATTGCTCAATGCGGTCTCATCCGGCGCGGGCAGTTCGCCGCCCGGCGCACTATCTGGCGCCTCCTCGAGAATATCCGGCGCGGGCGGCGGGCCACCGTCGCGTTGCTGTATGTTCGCATCGGCGCGCAGTTCGCGAAGGATCTGGCTGATCTGGGTGAATGTCAGATAGGTGACGATTTCGGGCCGCATCTCCTGGCGCGTCTTTGGCGGACGGGTACGGCGCTGCTCGACCTTGAGAATATGCCAGCCCTGTTCAGACTCGAAAGGCTCTGAAATTTCGCCCTCCGGCGTGTCCGCAATAACCGAGGGAAACGGGTCGATCATCTCGTTCGGCGCGACCCATCCGAATGAACCGCCATCGAGCCGCGTGCGCGTGTCTTTCGAGTTTTCAAAGGCCAGCGCGGTGAAGTCTTCCCCGGCGCGGGCCTTGCGCAACACCTCGGCGGCCTCTTCCTGCGTATCAACGAGGATGTGACGAATGCGCACCTCATCATCAAGCTGCTGCAACTTCACCTGCTCATCATACATCTTGTCGATGGCCGCTTCATTCACTTCGGTCGCAACGAGGTCTTCCATCAGGAAATTGCCGAGCAGGCGTTCTCGGGCCGTTTCCAGACGGCGCTGCGCTGCTGGTGTCCGGTCGAGCCCCCGGCGCACCGCTTCCTGCGCCAGCAGGCGCTGGTCGACAAGCTGGTCGAGGACCATCTGGTATTCGGTATGATCAGGCCCGAAAGACTCACCCGGCTCGATGCGGCCTTGCGACACAGCTTCCAGTTCAACATCGGAAATATAAATCGGCTCGCCGTTCACGACAGCCGCCGTGGAGGCATCGAATCCAACCTGCTTGCGGGGCGGCTGCATAAGCTCTTCATCACAGGCCGCCAGTGTCAGACCACATAGAATCAGGAGGCCAAGAAAGAGAGTACGACAAGTTTGCATCCGGAATCCCTTGTGTTTCTGGTACAGCGGCCCGCATTGACACCCTATAAGGGCGTTCTTAAGTCTCCCGCGGGTACTGGTCGAGAGGTTATGTTGCCCACAGCACACTCTCGTGTGCACCTCCTGTAAACTGTTTGAAGGCAGGAGGTCTCAACCAAGTCAACAGCGCAGTTTGGTGCTTGATCCGATGCTTTCAGTTGCCCGCAAGATTTTTGGCTCCTCCAATGACCGCCGCGTCAAGCCGATGCGAAAGCGGGTCGATCGCATCAATGCGATGGAAACCGAGCTTGAGGCGCTCTCCGATGAAGCGCTGAAAGCCAAGACAGCGGAATTCCGGCAGAGACTCGAAGGTGGCGCGACGCTGGACGATCTTCTCGAAGAGGCTTTTGCCGTTGTTCGCGAAGGCTCAAAACGCGCACTTGGCATGCGGCATTTTGACGTCCAGATGATTGGCGGCATGGTCCTGCATCAGGGTGCCATTGCCGAGATGCGGACCGGTGAAGGCAAGACGCTGGTGGCGACGCTTGCCGTCTATCTCAACGCGCTGGCCGGCAAGGGCGTGCATGTCATCACCGTGAACGACTATCTCGCCAGCCGCGATGCCGAATGGATGGGTAAGCTTTACGGTTTTCTCGGCATGACGACCGGCACCATCGTGCACGGCCTCGACGACCAGCAGCGCAAGGCTGCCTATGCCAGCGACATAACCTATGGCACGAACAATGAGTTCGGCTTCGACTATCTGCGCGACAATATGAAATACACGCTGGAGCAGATGGCCCAGCGCGGCCACGCCTATGCGATCGTCGATGAAGTTGACTCCATCCTGATCGATGAAGCCCGCACCCCGCTGATCATTTCCGGACCGACCGATGACCGCTCGGATCTTTACCGCACCGTCAATACGCTGATCCCGCAACTCGATGACGAGACCGATATCGAGCTCGACGAGAAGCAACGCTCGGTCGTCTACACTGAGGACGGCATGGAGAAGATGGAGCAGATGCTGGAAGATGCCGGCCTGCTCGAAGGCTCGCTCTGGGATCCGCAGAACGTCTCAATCGTGCATCACGCCAACCAGGCCCTGCGTGCGCACAAACTCTTCCAGCGCGACAAGGATTATCTCCTGAAAGATGGCCAGGTCATGCTGGTCGACGAATTTACCGGCCGGATGATGGAAGGCCGCCGCCTCTCCGAAGGCCTGCACCAGGCGATCGAGGCCAAGGAAGGCGTCGACATCAAGCCTGAGAACCAGACACTCGCCTCGATCACCTTCCAGAATTACTTCCGGCTCTATGACAAGCTCGCCGGCATGACCGGTACGGCCATCACAGAGGCCGCCGAGTTTGGCGACATCTACAAGCTGGAAGTCTACCAGCTGCCGACAAACAAGCCTGTCCAGCGGATCGATGAGGACGATGTCGTCTACCGTGTCGCCTCCGCAAAGTATCAGGAGATCGTGAAGGAAGTGCGCGACGCCCGCGCCAAGGGCCAGCCTGTCCTGCTTGGTACAGCCTCCATCGAAAAATCCGAGATTATTTCGACCCTGCTGACGCAGGCCAAGATTCCGCACAATGTGCTGAATGCCCGCCACCACGAAAAAGAAGCTGAGATTATCGCCGATGCCGGGCTTCCGGGTGCGGTAACCGTCGCTACCAACATGGCTGGCCGCGGCACTGACATCCAGCTGGGCGGCAACCTCGAAATGCGCCTGTGGAAGGCCGTCGATGACTTCACGCAGGCAAATGGCCGTGAACCGACCGAAGACGAGGAAAAAGCCCTCGAAGCCGAGCTCAAGGCTGATATCGAAGTCGGCAAGAAGGAAGCGCTGGAAGCTGGCGGCCTTTTCGTCCTCGGCACCGAGCGCCATGAAAGCCGCCGTATCGACAACCAGCTGCGCGGCCGGACAGGCCGTCAGGGCGACCCGGGCAAGTCGAAGTTCTTCATCTCTGTCGAAGATGACCTGATGCGCGTTTTTGCTGCTGAGCGCCTGAACTCGATCATGAAGAGCCTCGGCATCAAGGAAGACGAAGGTATCACCCATCCCTGGATGAACAAGGCCATCGAAACCTCGCAGAAAAAGATCGAGGAACGCAATTTCGAGATCCGCAAGAACGTCCTGAAATATGACGATGTCATCAATGACCAGCGCAAGGCCATTTTCGGGCAGCGCCGGGAATTCATGCATTCCGACCAGGTAACCGATGTGGTGACCAGCATGCGCCACGATGTGATCGATGGCTGGGTCGGCCAGGCCATGCCGGAAAAAGCCTTTGCCGAACAGTGGGACGTCGACGGGCTGACGGAAACTCTGAAGACCGAACTCGGCGTCGAGCTTCCCATCGCGAAATGGGCCGCCGAGGAAGGCGTTGCCAACCAGGAAATCGCCGAACGCATTCGCGTCGCAACCGACCAGGCATTTGACCAGAAGGTCGAGCTGGCCGGTGCAAAACAGATCCGCGCCGTTGAGAAACAGGTCCTGCTTCAGGTCCTTGATGGCCGCTGGCGCCAGCACCTCCAGCAGATTGACCAGCTCCGCTCGGTCATCCACCTGCGCTCCTACGGCCAGCGCGACCCGCTGAACGAGTTCAAGGAAGAAGCCTTCAAGCTGTTCAATGACCTGCTTGACGAGATGCGTGTTGAGGTGACCCGCATCCTGATGAATATCCGTATTGCCCCGCCGGCTACAGACGACCAGCGCGCGCAGATGGCAGCAGCACGTGAACAGCTCTTGCGCCGCGACGAAGCTGTTTCAGCGACCAGCGAAACACACCTAGACCCGGACACGGGCGACAATGAAATGACGCCCGATGTTGTTGAGGGGCCGAACGATCCTCATGCCGGCCCGCCCCTCCATCAGGCCGAGGACGACTGGTCCAACACGCCGCGCAATGCCGCCTGCCCTTGTGGCTCTGGCAAGAAGTACAAGCACTGCCACGGCTCGCTGATCGGCTCCGACCAGCAAAGCATCTAGAAAAGTTTATCACCGGATACGAAAAGGGCCGCCCCGTATGGAGCGGCCCTTTCTTGTTGGTTGGGTTAAAGCAGGTGCCTTATGGCTTCCACTTTTCCAGCTGTCGCGCAAACCATTCGCGTCCACCCCAGCCGAAGCCGATACCGATCGCGATGGCAAGGCCGACAGAGGCACCCATGACGAGCATTTCGGCCACGTTGAGCACGAACTCACCACCCGTCGGATCAAGCTCCATCCGCGAGATGCCGAGGATCACAGCCAGGCCAACAATGACCCACTTCACGACGGTCGCGGCCGTATCGGATATGCCCGACCCGGTCGCCGCCATGGCCCCGCTGACGAGGCGCGCAATGATCACACCTGCAATGATGATCACAGCGCCGAAGACAATGGATGCCGCAAGATCAAGGACGGTGAAGGTCGCATTGGTCAGCACGTCAAACTCAAGCGCCCGCAATGCCTGTATCAGGCCCAGGAGGACGATGAAGAAGAGTGCACCCTTGGCGATCACGCTGGACGCTGTGAGGCCCTTGTCGGCCCCCTTCAGGATGCCCAGCTCGGCTACGGCAGAGTCGACGCCGAAGCCCGGTAATGTGCGCATGATGAGATTGTGCACGAACCGGCCAATCAGCACGAAGACCGTCAGCAGAACCGCCGCAATCAGGATGCGCGGAATCGCAGAAACGATGTCGCGCAGCATTTCGTTGGCTGGGCCGGAAATGGCCTCGATCGCGAGAATGTCAAACGCGGCAATCGCCCCGAGAATGCCGATAATGGCCGCGAGCACGGTTGCTGTAATCCCTGAGATATTCACCGGCGCAGAGGCCAGGCCAAGCTGCTGTGGCACAGGGTCCGCAAACACGAAGACGGCCTTGGCTGTCTTCTGCACGACGTTTGCGACGATCATGAACAGGACGAAAATGATCACCGCGCCAAACACATTCGGCAGGTAACCAAGCACGTCACCGAGCATATTGTTCAGCGGATCGACAATCTGGCGAAGCTCCAGCCGCGTCAGCGCCTGGATGACGCCAATCAGCATCACGATCCAGAAGGCTGCTATCCCGAGGCTATCGCCAAGCGTCTTGCTTGCCTTGCCTTCCGGGTCGACCGGGCCTTTTCCAAAGCCTGTCTTGTTGATCGCCGTCGAGATGACCCATTTGACCAGCAGGGCGACGATATAGGCAGCCACGAGGATAAGCAGCGCGAAGAGAATCTTCGGCCCATAATCCTGTATCTGTCGTAAAGTGTTGTTCCAGAATTCTTCCATGAATTCACCCCTTTCTTTAGGTTCCGGACGGGAACCTTAAGAAGTAGAAAGGTTTGGGACGGGGTGAAGTTCCTGTTTTTCTATCGAAAGCTGAAAGCGGCATCCGGGTTGTCGCCCAATGTGTAGGCCACATGATGCTTCAGGGCTGTCGTGACTTCAGCGGCGTCTCCCGCAAGGGCGTCCGGCCCGATCATCGGTCCAAAGGTCAGGTCAAATTCGGCTTTTTTCTTGTTCAGCAACTCGTTGAACAGGGTGATATCGCGTAATTCGCCATTGATCTGGCTCAGCTTGTAGAACAGCCAGGAATTCTTCGCACTGACATGCAATGGCAGGACGGGAGCCTTCTGTTTGCGCGCCAGGCTGACAACTGTGGGAAACCAGTCCTGCTCTGTCAGGACGCCGTCCACCTTCTTGGCGAGCTTGCCTGACGGGAACATCACAATGCATTTTTCCTGCTCGAAAGCTTCGGCGGCCCGACGGAGCGTTTCGCGCGTCTTCGCCGGGGTGCGTTTCGTGGCGACCCACTCGACCGGGATGATCACATCCTCGAATTGCGGATTGACGCGCAGGGCATCGGCATTGGCAAAGAACACAACATCCTTGCGCTTGCGGGTCAGGGCATCCCAGACCGCCACACCATCTGCAAGGCCGGTCGGGTGGTTGGCGGCCACCACGAGGCGGCCGGTTTCGGGCAGGCGGTCAAAATTGTTGAGGGTCAGCTGCACGCCAAGTTCGCCGGAGAGGTAATCGAAGGAGGCACGCCCGTTCAGCTGCGTCAGCGTGTCGGCCATGCGGCGCGCCTTGCCATAGCCGAGCATTGCGTACAGCACCGGACGAACCGCAGGCCAGCTCCAATGGTTGACGAAACTCGGGCAGCGCTCCTCGATCAGCGTATCGACGATATGCTGGTCCGGCTCATCAAGGCCTTCAAGAAAAGCTGAAGCTGCGATATTTTTTTTGATTACGTCCTGTGCCATCTGACCTTGTTCTTTTCAGGATCCAAACGCCTGAAACTCCCTCTACCACTCACTTTATCACAGTTCCGGGCCACTGCATCACGTCCGCTGCGTAGCGGTCAAAGCTTTGATTTGTAAATAATTCAGCAAGTTTCGCTTTACCAAGCCGTAAGGCGGAGGTGCCAGATTGGCCATATTGAGGGAGGGCAGACGATGGGCACTCCGGGAACTGGATCAGACAGGGTAGAGTCAATGAAAATTCTTTGGATCGAGGATCACGAGCCGGTACGCGACATGCTGGCAATTGCGGCTGACAAGGCTGCGCGGGCCCGCGTCCAGATTGACCTCGTCCTCGCGCCGACGCTGATGGAGGCTGAACGCCGCCTGCGGCTTGAGCGTTTCGACCTCGTCGTCACTGAACTCACCCTGCCCGACAGCTATGACGGCGACATGACCATTGCCCGCATCGCCAATATGGGCCAGCACCGTATCGCTGTATCGACCGCCAACCCGGACCGTGACCAGATCGTCGCCACAGCGCGCCGGTGTGGCTGCAACATCGCCGCAGCGCCAGTGTTCAAGGCCAACCTGCCGTATAATCGCTTCATCCAGCGCCCTGAAACCATGCTGGATTTCTTCTTCGACCAGATGCAGGACAGCGAAGAAGCCCGCCACGTCGCAGCCGCTTAAGCGTCTTCCGCAAAAACCCCATGCGTTTGCCGCGCGCTTGCGCTAGGGCAAATGCATGGAGTCGTTTTACCTTTTCCCAGCCACGCTGATCCTCATTGCCATCAACGTGATTGCCAGCACACTTGCCTGGCTGAACCCGCAATTCCTGAACGCGAACCTGTTTCACATCGCGCCGATCCGGCAGAAACGTGAATATCACCGAATGCTCACCGCCGGCTTCCTGCATGGCGGTGTCTTTCACCTGCTGATCAACATGTTCGTACTCTACCAGTTCGGTGGCTTCATCGAATACACGCTGGGCACGCCAAAATTCGTGATCGTCTACTTCGCCGCGCTGCTCGGCGGCAATCTATGGGCGCTGCTGGAAAATTTCCGCACGCCGGACTATCGCGCCCTCGGCGCATCCGGCGCGACATCGGGCATCATTCTCGCTTTCTGCCTGTTTGAGCCGTTCCGCACGCTGTATTTCATCATCATCCCCATTCCGGCGGTCCTGTTCGGCATCCTGTTCATTGGCATCAGCGCTGTGCTGGCGCAGCAGGAAAACCGTGTAATCGGCCACGAAGCGCATATTGGCGGCGCGCTGGCGGGACTGGTTGCAACCATCGTGGTAATGCCGAGTGCACTCGGCATCTTCGCAGACCAGGTCGCCGCTTTCCTCGGGGGCGGTTGAACGCCATGGGTGTGGAAGCTGCGTACAGGGCAAGGGCAGCCTCCGGGCAGCTCGTCGAAGACCCGGCCCAGCTTGAGGCCGCGCGCAAGCTCGACGGCGTGCTGCACCGTATCGAGACTGTCCGGCCAGGCGGGCTGTTCAGGAAGGCGCCGCATATTCGCGGCCTCTATATGTGGGGCGGGGTCGGGCGTGGTAAATCCATGCTGATGGACCTCTTCCATGAGCTGTCGCCCGTGCCCTCGAAACGCGTGCATTTTCATGAGTTCATGGGCCGCGTGCATGACGAGATGAATAGCTGGCGCGAGATGAGCGAGACCGAACGCCGCCGCGCTGCACACCGGGTAAAGAGCGCCGGGAACGACCCGATCGCCCCAGTGGCGAAATTGATCGCCTCCGAGGCGAAACTGCTCTGTTTCGACGAATTCCAGGTCACCCAGATCGCCGATGCGATGATTCTCGGCCGCCTGTTCGAGAATTTGTTCGAGCATCGCGTGACAGTGGTCGCGACCTCCAATCGCCACCCGGATGAGCTCTACAAGGATGGCCTGAACCGGCAGCTCTTCCTGCCCTTCATCGAGAAGATAAAGGATGAGTGCGAAGTCTTCCACCTCTCCTCCGAACGCGACTACCGCCTCGAACGCCTCACTGAAGCGCCTGTCTGGCATGTTCTCACCGGTGAGGCGGCCGAAGCGCGCCTCGACACGGCGTTCGAGCGGCTGACACTGGGGGCGCAGCCGAACCAGTGCTTCCTGCATGTCAAAGGCCGCAAGCTGCTCGTGCCGAAAGAAGCCGCTGGCGTCGCCCGTTTCACATTCGAGGAACTTTGCGCCCGCCCGCTCGGGGCGCGGGACTATCTCGCCATTGCGGCCAATTTCCACACAGTCCTGCTGGACGCCATTCCGCAACTGTCGCGCGACAAGCGCAATGAAGCCGCCCGCTTTGTCGCTTTGATCGATGCGCTGTACGAAGCGCGGGTCAAACTGGTCGCCACGGCTGCGGCCGAAGCCGATGATCTTTACCCGTCTGGTGATGGCAGCTTCGAATTCCAGCGCACGGCCAGCCGCCTGCACGAGATGCGCTCAGAGGAATATCTCGCCCTCGAACACCGCGTCCCGCCGCGCGCCGATGCCTCAGAGAACGAAAGTGACGACTGACGCCGCCTGAAACAGGCCGTCCGAAAAACAAAACCCCCGCCGTGAAGCGAGGGTCCTGCTTGTCCGATGGAGTCGGAACAGGCTTACACGAAGCCTTTGAACTTGTCCTTGAAGCGCGACACGCGACCGCCACGGTCGAGGTTCTGCGTGCTGCCGGTCCAGGCCGGGTGTGAGCTGGAATCGATATCCAGCGTCAGCTTGTCGCCTTCACTGCCATAGGTCGAACGGGTCTGATACTCTGTACCGTCCGTCATGACGACAGTAATGAAGTGGTAATCGGGATGGCCTTCGGCTTTCATCGTCTCTAGTCCTTGCGTCAGCGGCCTCTCCCTGCGCGGTTTGGCCTCTGTGAAATTCGGAAAGCGGGGTCTTAGTAGAAACAAGGCCCGCCCGCAAGGGGCTGTACGCAAGCCAGGTGCAATGTAATGAGCGACCAGAACCCACAAACCGTCAATGACCGCCGGGAAACACAGCCCTCACAAGCCGGTGCCGACCGTCCTAAGGCGCGCAGCATCAAGCCGCTGGCATTGCTCTGGCCCTATGTAAAACGCCATATCGGACTTGTTTTTATTGCAGCCTTCTTCCTGGTCATCGCGACGCTCGCGGCGCTGTCGATCCCGTATCTATTCGGTCAGGCCGTAGATGCCGGACAGGGCGGTGCCAGCGGTGCACAGCTGCTCGACACGATCGACAAGTATTTTTTCTATGTCCTTGCGGCGGCCGTCGCGATGGGCGTGCTGAGCGCGCTACGCTTCTATTTCGTCTCCCGCTTCGGTGAACGCGTCGCCGCTGACCTCCGCGTCGACATCTATCGCAAGCTGCTCAGCCTCTCGCCGCGCTTTCATGCCAATATCCGCTCCGGCGAGGCGGTTTCCCGGCTGACCGCGGACATTTCCCTGATCGAGAATTTCCTCGGCTCGTCCGCCTCACTGGCCACCCGCACCATCCTGTCGACCGTCGGGGCCATCGTCATGATGCTGGTCACCAACTGGAAGCTTGGCGGCACACTCCTCCTGATGATCCCGCTCGCCCTGTTCCCGGTAATGATCATCGGGCGGATCATCCGAGGCGCATCCAACCGGTCGCAATCGCGCCTCGCGGACGCTGGCGCAGAAGCATCCGAAGCCCTCGACGCCATTGAACTTGTGCAGGCCTATGGCCAGGAAGCCCGCCGCGAGCGCTCCTTTGCAAGCGCCGCCGAGGCTGTGTTCAAGGCGGCCCTCACCCGCATCACCGCCCGCGCCTTCATGATCCTTGCCGTCTCGGTCATGCTGCTCGGCGGCATGGTCGGCATTCTCTGGCTGGGCGCCCGTGCGGTGGCCAGCGGAGCGATGACCCCTGGCGCGCTGACCCAGATGATCCTCTATGCCTTCTATGCCGGCTCAGGCTTCGGCATGCTGGCAGAGGTCTGGGGCGAGGTCATGCGGGCGGCCGGCGCATCTGACAGGGCCAGCGAAATCCTCAACGAAACGCCGGACATCCGCGCCCCGGCAACTGTCCGGCCGGTCGCCGCGCCAGCCATTGGCAACCTGGTATTCGAGAATGTCGATTTTTCCTATGGCGGGATGGATGGCCCGGCCCTCAAGGGTTTCAGCCTTGATGTGAAGCCCGGCGAGTTCGTTGCCCTTGTCGGCCCATCGGGGGCCGGCAAGTCAACCGTCTTCCGCCTTGCGCTGCGCCTGTTCGATCCACAATCGGGGCGCATCCTGGTCGATGGCGTCTCCTCGCTTGAGGCAGACCCGGCGATGTGGCGCAGCCAGTTCGCATACGCCCCGCAGGAGTCTGCGCTGTTCACCGGCACTGCGCGTGACAATATCTCTTTCGGTGCCATCGGTCCTGTTGAGGATGAAAAGCTCGTCCACGCCGCGACCATGGCTGAGGCATGGCGCTTTCTTGAAGGCAAGGGCGGGCTTGATGCCGACATCGGCCAGAAGGGCCGCAGCCTCTCTGGCGGCCAGCGCCAGCGCATTGCCCTTGCACGCGCGCTGGTACGTGAAGCGCCAGTCCTGCTGCTGGATGAAGCCACCTCTGCGCTCGACAGCGAAAGCGAGGGCCTAGTACAGAAAGCTATCGCGACCGCCGCAGAGGGACGCTCCACGCTGGTCATCGCTCATCGGCTGTCGACCATCCGCCGCGCTGACCGCATCCTTGTCATGGAAGATGGCCGTATCGTCGAACAGGGCACGCATGACACGCTCGTCGGCAAGGGCGGCCTCTATGCCCGGCTTGCCAGCATGCAGTTCGCCGCCGACGCTGCCGAATAGGGATCAGGTGTCGCCAAAGGCCTTGGCCTTGCGGATACGTTCCTTGATCTTCGGCATCAGGGCTTCGTTCGCCGCAAGGATGTTGCCGGTCGTCTGCACATCGCCGCCTTCGATCTCTTCGACATAACCGCCCGCCTCGCGCACAAGCACGATCCCGGCTGCGATGTCCCAGGGCTTGAGATCACGTTCCCAGAAGCCGTCAAAGCGTCCGGCAGCGACATAGGCAAGATCCAGCGCGGCGGAGCCATAGCGGCGAATGCCTGCGCAGACCGGTGTCATACTGGCAATTTCAGCGGCGAAGCGGGCGTGCGCCGACTCTGCCTTGCCAAGCCATGGCGTCCCTGTCGCGACAACCGCCTCCTCGATCCGCGTTCGCGAAGCGACCCGCAGCTTGCGCTGCTCAAGCCAGGCGCCGCGGCCGGTTTCAGCCCAGAAAATCTCATTCTTCGCGACGTCATAGACAACGCCCGCAAGCAGCTTGCCTTCACGCTCCAGGCCGATCGACACCGCATAGTGCGGCTGGCCATGCAGGAAGTTCAGCGTGCCGTCGAGCGGATCGACAATGAAGCGGTTAGACTTGTCAGTCCCCTCGACAATGCCGCGCTCTTCCATGACGAAGCCATAGCCCGGTCGCGCCTTGCTGAGGCTGTCATAGATGATGTCTTCGGCGCGATGGTCAGCGCTCGACACGAAATCTGCCGGCCCCTTGCGGGACACTTGCAGGTTTTCGACTTCACCGAAATCGCGTGCCAGCGACCGGCCCGCATCGCGGGCGGCCTTGATCATCACGGTACCGACTGGGGATGGCTTGGACATGATACTCCTTAATCGGCTCGGCGCAGATAGGTGCTGTCAGATGTCTGCACGACGATGCGTTCGCCCGGTCCGACAAAAGGTGGCACCATTACGCGCACACCATTCTCGCACGTTGCAGGCTTGAAGCTGTTGGCTGCCGTCTGGCCTTTAACGACTGGCTCTGTTTCCTCGATCGTCAGGATAACCTGGTCTGGAAGCGAAATGCCGATCGGCTTTTCGTCATAGAACTCGATGACAACCGTCATTTCGCTTTGCAGGAAGGCTTCCTGCTCGCCGATGAAATCCTTCTGGATCTCGATCTGCTCGAATGTCTCCTGGTCCATGAAGGCATGGGCTTCACCGGCATCATAGAGATACTGGTAATCCTTCTGCTCCAGCCGGATCTTCTCAACCGTCTCGGATGAGCGGAAACGCTCATTCAGTTTCGAGCCATTGATGAGATTGCGCAGCTCAACCTGGTTGAAGGCACCGCCCTTGCCAGGCTTCACGGAATTGGTTTTCACTGCACGCCAGACGCTGCCCTGATGTTCGATGACATTGCCGGGCTTTATTTCGTTGCCATTGATCTTGGCCATTCGGAGGCTCCTGTCAGTCCTGTGGGCGCGGGCGTACCCGCGTGATCGTGTCCGGTCAAGCTGTCAGCGGCGCTGCGGCTGGACACTCACTGAATATTCAGCTTTCCTTGTAAGGACTTGGCTGGATAGCAATTGGGGGCAAATGCCCATGAACATGATCTCGAATTTCCTGAGCTTTGAAAAGCCAATGGGTGAGGTGCTGACCAAGTTCCTCTTCTATGTCGGTATCCTGCTGATCGTGTTCTGGGGCCTACGGGAGCTCTGGCACTACATCACCTGGTTCGACAATGACTGGGACGAAGCCCTGTGGGGCGTCATCAAGACACCCTTCGTCGTCATCCTCAGGCTGCTTGTGCTGCGTGTCGTCGCCGAACTGGTCCTGTCGGTCCTGCGCATCGACAAGTGGAAGCTCTAAAAGGCGGCTTCGGCCTCATCAAGCGCGGCATTGAACGCGGCAACCGCCGCTTTCGGGCCGTCCTTGTGGGACCAGACGGCTGAACTGACCGCGAGAAAATCGGCGCCCGCAAGCGACATTGCTTTCGCGCGTTCGGCCGTGATCCCGCCAATTGCCACACAGGGCAGCTCCATCACAGCCTGCCACCATTCCAGCAACTCTGGGTCGGCCGGCACGGTGTCGGCCTTGGTCTGGGTCGGGTAGAAAGCGCCAAAAGCCACATAATCCGCGCCCTGCTCACCAGCTTCCATCGCCACATGGCGGGAATTCTTGGCCGTTGCGCCAATGATGGCATCCTTGCCGAGCCGTTTGCGCGCATCCTTCACGCGCATGTCCATATGGCCGAGATGCACGCCGTCCGCGCCGACAGCCTCGCACACATCGACACTGTCATTGATGAGCAGTGCGACATCATTTGCCCGGCAAAGCGGCAGAACCGCCTTCGCGACAGCCTCGGTGGCCACCTCATCAATGACGCCATCCGGCTTGATGCGTACCTGCAGGCAGGCGACATCGCCCCCGGACAGCGCGGCTTCAAAACTGGAGACAAAGCCGTCTACATCGGCCACGACAGGCGGTGTGATCAGGTACAGGCGGGAGCGCTGGCGCGTTGGTTCACTCATCAGCGCTCTCCTAGCCGCCTCCGGCATAAGAGAAAAGCCTCCGGCTTCAGGCAAGGCCGCCAGAAAGATTGCCCGCCGCTAGGCCGGCGCGCCCTTGAACACCCGGTCCGTGCTGGCCGGATGTTTCTCCAGCGCCGCCCCCTTCCGCGTCGGTCTTGGATAGAAACCGCCATTGCAATTGGGGCAAACGCCGCCATGCACATCGCGCACGCAGGTCTTGCAGAACGTGCATTCAAAGGAACAGATCATCGCGCCGGTCTCGTCTGCCGGCAGGTCCTTGTCGCATGTTTCGCAGGAAGGGCGCATTTCAAGCATGCCCCCGACCCTAGGCGAATCACCCCGCCCTGTCATGACGAAGGCGGCCCCGCAGAGCCGCCTTTCCACTTAAACATTTGTCAGGAAAGCGACTAGCCAGCGACCGACGCCTTGCAGATATTGTCAATGGAGTCCGCCAGCATCGAGTCGAATTCAGCATCGCTCTGCTGGGCCGAAAGGCCTTCGGTCAGTGCCCGCGAAAAGCTTGCGATCATGCCGGTATTCTTCGACAGGCGCGCGCAGGCTTCGTCGCGGGAATAGCCGCCCGACAGGGCGACGACACGCATGACACGCGGGTGCTCGACCAACGATTTGTAGAGATTGGCTTTTTCCGGCAGCGTCAGCTTCAGCATCACCTTCTGGTCCGCGCCAAGCGCATCAAGCTGCTTGGTGATCTCGGCGAGCAGGATGTCTTCGGCTTCGGCCTTGTCCGAGATCGAGATCGTGACTTCCGGCTCAATGATCGGCACAAGGCCATGACCGAGGATCTGGCGGCCAATATCGAATTGCTGATGCACGACAGCAGCGATGCCTTCAGCATTGGCCGCATCGATGACCGAGCGCATCTTGGTGCCGAAAATACCATGCGAGACGGCACGTTCAAGCAGGGCGTCAAGGTCGGGCATCGGCTTCATCAGCTTGACGCCGTTCGATGCCTCAGCGAGGCCCTTGTCGACTTTCAGGAATGGGACAACGCCACATTCTTCCCAGAGATATTTTGCGGTCGGCGTGCCATCGATCTTGCCGTCCATGGTGCGCTCGAAAAGGATCGCGCCCATCACCTTGTCGCCGTTGAAAGCTGGCGACTTGATGATTCTCGCCCGCATGTCATGCACGAGGCCGAACATTTCTTCATCGGTCGAATAGGCATCTTCTTCTATGCCATAGAGGCGAAGGGCCTTTGGTGTGGAGCCGCCAGACTGGTCGAGCGCGGCAATAAAGCCGTCTTTTTCGGCCGCCTGTCTGGTCATTTCAACGTTGGACATATGTCAGTTCCCCTGGGAGGTTAATATACGAAGTGGAAAGCAGGTGTGGACGCACAGGGGTTCCGGCTGCTGCGGAGCCTGGCGCGCGAAGTTGTATTATTTCGGGATATGTTATCGCTAACTCTGGACTGGCTCCCGTCCCGGTTTCGATCAGTTCGTGAAACAGGGAGGAAGATGTGAACCACTGTCAGCCTTTCAAAGCCTCGACGCCGGGAAGCGCCTTGCCTTCCATCCATTCAAGAAACGCGCCGCCAGCCGTAGATACGAAAGTGAAATCGTCAGCGACCCCTGCATGATTGAGGGCAGATACCGTATCTCCGCCGCCAGCCACCGCGACCAGCTTGCCATCAATGGCGAGTTTTGCGGCCGCCTCGGCGACTTTCACCGTCGCCTTGTCAAACGGCTCCAGTTCAAATGCGCCGAGCGGGCCATTCCAGATGACGGTTTTTGCCTTACCGAGCGCCGCCGCCAGGTGCATCATCGTCATCATCCCGGCATCAAGGATCATTTCGTCTTCGGCAACCTCATCAAGGCCGCAGGTGCGGTTCTCTGCATGGGCGGCAAAATCCTTTGCGACGACGACGTCACGCGGCAGCAGGATTTCGCAACCGGCCTTCTCTGCATTCGCCTCGATCTGGCGGCAGGTGTCCGCAAGATCGTGCTCGCAAAGCGACTTGCCGACCGGATGTCCGCGCGCGGCGAGGAAAGTGTTGGCCATGCCGCCACCAATTGCCAGCATGTCGACCTTGGAGACCAGATTTTTCAGGAGGTCGATCTTGGACGAGACTTTCGCCCCGCCAACAACGGCCAGCACCGGCCGCTCCGGGCTACCGAGGGCAGCCTGCAAGGCATCCAGCTCGCGCTCCATTGACTTGCCCGCATAGGCTGGCAGGCGCCGCGCAAGGCCCTCTGTCGAGACGTGCGCGCGGTGCGCCGCCGAAAAGGCATCATTTACGTAAATATCGCCGAGCCGGGCCATCTCGTCGGCCAGCGCATCGTCATTCTTTTCTTCACCCGGCTTGAAACGCGTATTCTCAAGCAGGACGACGCCGCCGCCCTGGATGGAATTGATGGCGTTCTCGGCCACTTCACCGACGCAGTCCTCAGCAAAGGCCACAGGTGCGCCGAGCACACCGGCAAAAACCTCTGCCACCGGTTTCAGGCTGAACTCAGGCTTCACCTCGCCTTTCGGACGCCCGAAATGCGCGAGGAGGGCAACTTTCGCGCCCTTGCCAGACAGCGACAGAACCGTCTCGACCGCAGAGCGCAGCCGCGTGTCATCACTGACCTTGCCGTCCACCATCGGCACGTTGAAATCAACGCGCACCAGCGCCGTCTTGCCCTGCAGGCTGTCAGCGTCCTCGATCCGTTTGAAGTCCGGCATGGGGCGCTCCTTGCTCGCGATTACAGGAATTTCGCCATGGCGATGGCTGTGTCGCTCATCCGCGAGGAGAAGCCCCATTCATTGTCGTACCAGGACAGGACAGAACAGAACGTCCCGTCCATTACCTTGGTCTGGCCCATATGGAAGATGGACGAGTGCGGATTGTGGTTGAAGTCAATCGACACATTCGGTGCATCGGTGAAGCTCAGCACGCCTTTCAGCTCGCCATTGGCAGCCTTGCGGATTGCATCTTCGATCTCTTCCACAGTGGTTTCACGGGATGCGATGAATTTCAGGTCGACGACCGAAACATTCGGGGTCGGCACGCGCATCGAGAAGCCGTCCAGCTTGCCATTGAGTTCCGGCAGGACGAGGCCGACAGCCTTGGCGGCACCTGTCGACGTCGGGATCATCGACATCGCTGCGGCGCGGCCGCGATAGAGATCCTTGTGCATCGTATCGAGTGTCGGCTGGTCACCCGTATAGGAGTGGATCGTCGTCATCATGCCCTTTTCGATGCCGATCGTATCGTTCAGCACCTTGGCGACGGGTGACAGGCAGTTCGTCGTGCACGAAGCATTGGAAACAACCTTGTCTTCGCCCGTCAGCGTGTCGTGGTTCACACCGTAGACGATGGTCTTGTCAGCGCCGGTAGCCGGTGCGGAGACCAGGACACGCTTGGCGCCTGCCTCAAGATGGGCCGACGCCTTTTCCTTGGAGGCGAAGATGCCGGTACATTCCATTGCGATGTCGACATTGTTGGCGGCGTGCGGCAACTCTTTCGGGTCACGGACCTGCGTGACCTTGAAGGACTGGCCACCGACCTTGATCGTGTCACCCTCGACAGAAACATCCATCGGCAGCGTGCCGTGAATGGAATCATATTTCAGCAGGTGGGCATTGGTCTCGACCGGGCCGAGATCGTTGATCGACACGACTTCGATATCCGTGCGGCCATTCTCGAGGATTGAGCGCAAAACATTCCGGCCAATCCGACCAAATCCGTTGATGGCTACGCGAACCGCCATGTGTATTCTCCATACCTGCACTGAACGCCTGAGAAATCAGGCTTTGGAGCCGGGGTTTAGACGTCTCAGCCCGCAACGTCCAGCATTGGCCGTACATTCAGAACGATCTGTCACAGGTTGCACGCATTGTTAGCGCTAATATGCGCAAACTTCGTCAGGTTTTACGTTGATCAAAAGCTCAGGCGGGCCGCACGCGCACTCTTGAAGCACACTCGCTTGCCCTTTCGCGCGCCACCTCCACTGTTTCGGCGCTCGCGACAGCCACCCCCATACGGCGGGTCTTGAAGCTGACAGGCTTGCCGAAAAGCCGAAGGTCGCTCTGCGGGACCGACAGGGCCGCATCAAGGCCCTCAAACATCACGCCCTCAGCTTCGAGGCCGCCATAGATCACCGCGCTTGCGCCCGGCCGGCTCAGCGTCGCATCGACAGGCAGGCCGAGGATCGCCCGCGCGTGCAGCGCAAACTCGCTCTGCCTCTGGGTTGCCAGCGTGACCAGCCCGGTATCATGCGGGCGCGGGCTGACCTCGGAAAACCAGACCTCGTCGCCCTTCACGAACATCTCGACCCCGAACAGACCCAGCCCGCCAAGCGCATCGGTGACCTTCCGGGCCATGTCCTCAGCCCGTGAGCGGGCAAGCGCACTCATCGGCTGGGGTTGCCAGCTTTCGACATAGTCACCGTTTTCCTGGCGGTGGCCGACCGGTTCACAGAAAACCGTGCCATTGGCGGCGCGGACCGTGAGCAGCGTGATCTCAAAGTCGAAATCGACCTGGCCCTCAACGATCACCCGCATTTCCCGCGTGCGGCCAGCCTCGAGCGCATAGACCCAGGCATGGTCGATATGCGCCTCCGACTTCACGTGCGACTGGCCCTTGCCCGATGAGGACATGACCGGCTTGACGAATACCGGATAGCCAATCTTTTCGGCCGCCTCGGCAAGTTCATGCCCGGTCGAGGCAAACGCATAGGCGCTGGTTGGCAGGCCCAGCTCTTCCGCGGCGAGGCGGCGGATGCCTTCACGGTTCATGGTCAGTTGTGTCGCCCGCGCTGTCGGAATGACGGTAGCGAGGCCAGCCGCTTCGATGGCGGCAAGCTCAGCGGTCGCAATGGCTTCGATTTCAGGTACGATGAGATGCGGCTTTTCCAGCTCGACCAGGGCCCGCAGCGCACTGGCATCTGTCATGTCGATCACATGGCTGCGGTGCGCGACCTGCATGCCCGGAGCGTTTTCATAGCGGTCGACAGCAATGACCTCAGCCCCGAGCCGCATCAGTTCGATAACGACTTCCTTGCCAAGTTCGCCAGCGCCAAGAAAAAGGACCCGCGTCGCCGAGGGCGACAGGGGCGTACCGATGGAAACCATGTCAGTCCTTTCCGGGACTCGTTTCGAACAGGCTGAACCCGTGGCCACGTGACAGGCGGACCAGCAGATAGGCCATGAGGCCCAGCGGTCCGAACAGGAAGCAGGCGATCAGGCAGGGCACAACAGCGAGGTGGGGCAGGCCGCGGCGCATCGCGTCGCGCCCGATCCAGGCCCCGACGAAAAGGTCGAAGACAAGATAGTGCGACCAGCCGATGATGACCCCGTTGGGGTGGTCGAACAGGGCCGAGACGGACCCGATGGAATCAAAGCCCGTACCATCAGCCGACAGCCCGAAGAACATCGAGGCGATCAGGCCGATGGAGTAAACCGTGCCGAGTCCGAGCGGATAGATACCCGAATGCACGACAAGCGACGTCGTCCGCCAGCCCGGCGCAAGCAGGAGCAATAGCCACGCCGGAACGACCAGCGCATTGATTAGCATGAACAACAGTTCCCAGCTCATCAAACCCCTCCCATTTCCCGCTTTCCCGGCGTCTAGATCAGCTTGTCGGCGAGCTCCACGACAGCCTCGGCCGTGATGCCGAACTTCTTGTAAAGGTCCTTGTAGGGCGCACTGGCCCCAAAGCTGTCCATGCCGACAAAGCCGCCCTTGCGACCGATCCAGCGGTCCCAGCCAAAGCGGACGCCCGCTTCGACGGCAATCGCTGGCAGGTCGCCAAGTGTTTCCTGCTGATAGGCCGCATCCTGCGCTTCAAAGAGCTCCATGCAAGGCATCGAGACGACGCGCGCGCCAATGCCCTTCGCCTCGAGCGCAGCCTGCGCAGCTATTGCGATCTCGACCTCTGAGCCGGTCGCGATCAGCACGAGCTTCTCGTCGGACTTCGCCGGGGAGAGGACATACGCGCCCTTGGCTGAGAGATTCTCATCCGTATGGGTCTTGCGAACGCTCGCCAGCTTCTGACGCGTCAGCGCCATTGTGGACGGCCCATCTGTGATCTTCAGCGCAAGTTCCCAGCACTCGGCGGTCTCGACACCGTCAGCCGGGCGGAAGACATGCATGTTCGGCATCGCCCGCAGGCTCGCCACATGTTCGACCGGCTGGTGTGTCGGGCCGTCTTCGCCGAGGCCGATGGAATCGTGCGTCATCACATGGATCACCCGCTCTCCCATCAGCGCGCCAAGCCGGATGGCGGCGCGTGAATAGTCTGCAAAGACAAGGAAGGTGCCGGAATAAGGGATGATACCCTTGTGCAGCGCCATGCCGTTCATCGCGGCTGCCATGCCATGCTCGCGCACGCCATAATGGATATAGCGCCCGCCCCAATTGTCTGGCGACATCGGCTCGGTGGCTTTGGTCTTGGTATTGTTGGAGCCGGAAAGATCAGCCGAACCACCGATCATTTCAGGGATCGCCTTGGTCAGCTCTTCAAGGACGGCGCCGGACCACTGGCGTGTCGCCTTGTCCTCGCCCGCCTCGACGACAGCCTTCTTGTGGGCGCGGACAACCGCTTCGACATCGCCAAGCTTGCCCGCAAGGGCGGCCTCGAAGGCCTGCTTGTGTTTCGAGCCGCCAAGCCGCGTTTTCCATTCACCGTTCAGGTGCGCCGCATGCGCGCCTTCACGCTTCCAGGCCGCTTCGACGTCCGACGGGACATCAAAAGCTTCATGGCTCCAGCCGATATTCTTGCGGATACCGGCAATCTCGTCTGCGCCATAAGGCCCGCCATGCGCCTTGCCTGTCCCGGCAATCGTCGGCGCGCCATAGCCGATGATCGTCTTGCACGCGACCATGGCCGGCTTGTCCTGGCGCTGCGCCCATTCGAGCGCGCCATAGATTTCACGCGTATTGTGACCGTCAATCTGCTTGGTCGCCCAGCCTGCCGCTTCAAAGCGCTTGCACTGGTCGGTCGCGTCGGAAAGATCCGTCGAGCCGTCAATCGTGACCGAATTATCATCAAACAGCACGATCAGCTTGTTGAGCTTCATATGCCCGGCCAGCGTGATGGCCTCCTGGCTGATCCCCTCCATGAGGCAGCCATCGCCCGCAATGACCCAGGTCTTGTGGTCGACAAGCTCATCGCCAAAGCGCGCATTGAGATGACGCTCGGCCATCGCCATGCCGACGGCCGTGGCAAGCCCCTGTCCCAGCGGCCCGGTGGTGGTTTCCACGCCCGGCGTCACGAAATTTTCCGGGTGGCCCGGCGTGTTCGCGCCAAGCTGGCGGAAATTGCGGATATCCTCGCGGCTGACGCTGTCATACCCTGTGAGGTGAAGCAGCGAGTAGATCAGCATCGAGCCATGACCAGCCGACAGGACAAAGCGATCCCGGTCTGGCCAGTGCGGATCAGCCGGATCATGCTTCAGGTAATGGGTCCAGAGAATGGTAGCGATATCGGCCATGCCAAGCGGCAAGCCAACATGTCCCGATTTGGCCTGTTCGACGGCATCCATCGAAAGGGCACGAATGGCATTTGCCATGTCTTTATGTTCAACCGACATGAGTTACCCCTTTTTTTGCTTCGCTTTGGACGTCAGCGGGCTTTGCTGTCAACCTGCTTGGCGATATGGCCTGCATCCTGCTATCGGAAAAGACGATGGATAAACTGAATTCTGCTGCCGACCGGCTCGACAAGGCCCTGTCGCGACTCGAAGGCTCGATGGAAGCCCTGTTCGAGCGTGCCGGTGACCCAGGCGTCGTACGCCGCGAACTGGCCGCCATGGCGGCTGACCGGGCCCGCCTCGCCGATGAACTCGACGCGTCCCTGGCCCGTGAGCGCCAGCTGCAGGCCCTCGCCGACGAGGCGTCCGAAGCGCTGGGCTCTGCAATCGAAGAAGTGCGCGCCGCCCTCAACCGGGAAGGATCACGCTGATGGCAAAAGCCGACATCACGATTCGGGGCCGCGAATATTCGGTCGCCTGCGCCCCCGGCCAGGAAGCCCGGCTGACCGCGCTCTCAAAAAATCTCGACCGCCGCGTGCGCCAGATTGCGGACGCCGTCGGCGATATTGGCGAGGCGCGCCTGCTGCTTGTTGCCGCACTCGCCCTGCTTGATGAGCTCGATGCCGCCCACAAGAGCGCACCGGCAGACCTTAGCCAGCAAAAGGCCGCCTCATCCCTGTCCGATGCCGCCGCCCGGATTGAAGCGCTCGCCCAACGCATCGAGGCCGGCCAGTGACGGCCAGCCGAGATCTGAGCGTCCTGATCCCGTTCTACAACGAAGCCGGCAATGTCATCCCGCTGATCGGTGAGATCGAGGCCGCGCTTGCCGGGATCGATTATGAGATTGTCTGCGTGAATGACTGCTCGGACGACACGACCGGGGCTGAACTGCTCGAAGCGCAGGCAAAAGACCCGGCCCGCATCATCATCCGCACCCATGTCGCCCGCGCCGGCAAGTCTGCCGCGCTGATGACCGGCCTGCGCGCCGTGAATGGCCGCTGGACACAGTTGCTTGACGGTGACGGCCAGAACGATATCGCCGACACCAAGCGCCTGTGGGCAGAACTTGTCGCGCCGGGCGATACGGGCCGCCTCGGCCTGATTGCCGGCAAGCGCAAGAGCCGCAATGACAGCGGCTTCAAATGGCTGCAATCACGCGTCGCCAATGGCGTGCGCCGCTTCATGCTGCGCGACAATGCCACCGATACCGGCTGCGGCTGGAAGCTGATGCGGACAGATGCTTTCAGGGAGCTGCCCTATTTTGCATCCATGCACCGTTTCCTGCCGGCCCTGATGAAACGCGCCGGCTGGGAGGTTCGCGAAGAACTGGTCAATGATCGGCGGCGCTGGCACGGCCAGTCGAAATACGGCTTTCTCGGACGGCTCGGCGCGGGCATTGCCGATCTCATCGGCATGTTCTGGCTGGTCCGGCGCGGCAAGCCGGGCATCGCCGCTGAATGGGACGATCCGCGGGCCGGATATCAGTCGAGCGACGCGAAGAAATCTTCGTAAAGCGCTGCGGCCTCGGCCTCCAGCAGCCCTGTTTCAACCACGATCCCGGCCTGTTCAAGCGCCGCCTTGCCACCTGCGCCCTTCGGATGCCGGTCCATGACCGAGACATATACTTTCGTCACACCCGCTTCGATCAGGCGGGCCGAACAGGCCGCCTCATCCGTTGAGCGCTCACGGCACGGCTCAAGCGTGACGTAGACGATCGCGCCACTGGCAGGCTGACCCTTCAGGCCATCAAGCGCCATCTGCTCAGCATGCGGGCGCCCACCATCTGCGGTTGCGCCTTCCGACAATCTCTTGCCGCCTGCGCCGACAATCACACAGCCAACCGACGGGTTCTGGCCTGTCCGGCCATGCTGGGCGCGCGCAAGTTCGATCGCGCGGCGCATGAGGATCTCATGTGTATCGTTCATTCGAAGACCACCGTTCGCATACCGTTGAGAAAAACACGGCCTTCTGCATGTGCCGTAACTGCACGCGTCAGGACACGCGCCTCAACGTCGCGGCCAATTTCAGCCATGCGCGCCGCCGTCATCCGGTGGTCGATCGATGCGACATCCTGGGCAATGATCGGGCCTTCATCGAGGTCGGCAGTAACATAGTGGGCCGATGCACCGATCAGCTTCACGCCCCGCTTGTGGGCCTGGTGATAGGGTTTTGCGCCCTTGAAGCTCGGCAGGAAGGAATGATGGATGTTGATGCAGCGCCCGGACAGGTCCCGGCACATCGCATCGGACAGGACCTGCATGTAACGCGCAAGCACGACGAGGTCGCTGCCCGTCTCATTGATCAGGGCGCGCAACCGGTCTTCAGCCTGCACCTTGGTGTCGGCCGTCACCGGCACATGGTGAAAGGGCAGCTCATGGCGGTCGGCGAGCCAGCGCGCATCTTCATGGTTTGAGACAATCGCGCTAATGCTCGCGCCAAGCTGGCCGCGCCGATGGCGATACAGCAGGTCGTTCAGGCAGTGGTCGCCTTTTGACACCATGACCAGGGCGCGTGGCTGATCGGCCTTGCGCCGCAGCGACCACGCCATGCCCCGCTTTTGCGCCAGGGCGTCGAAGCCGGCCTCGAACGTGTCGAGATTGAACACGTCAGGGGAATCAAATTCCGCCCAGATGAAGAAGCGCCCGCTTTCCGGATCCCCGAAATCCTGGCTTTCGGTCACATTGAGACCGGCCCGCGCAAGGTAGCCCGCGACATCCGCCAGGATGCCAATGGCGTCCGGCGCGTCAGCCCGCAATATGTAGCGCGTATTCGGCATTGGCTCAGGGCAGGTCTGGCAGCTCGCTCGCCCGTGCGCTGTCGAGATAGCGCGCAGCGGTTGGCTTCAGCGATCCATCAAGTTCGATCAGCAGCGGATTGCCAGTCGGGATCTCAACGCCGGTAATCGTCTCATCAGGCACTTTGAACAGATGCTTGACCAGCGCCCGCAGCGAATTGCCATGTGCCGCGATGACCGTATCGGTACCGCCTTTCAGCACCGGCGCGATAGAAGCCTCCCAATAGGGCAGCACGCGCTCAAGCGTCAGCTTCAGGCTTTCAGTATTCGGAATGTCTATGCCGGCATAACGCGGGTCGGAGGCGAGATCGAACTTGCCACCCGCTTCCAGCGGCGGCGGCGGCACATCATAGGAGCGGCGCCAGATATGGACCTGTTCGTCGCCATGCTTTTCAGCGGTCTCTTTCTTGTCGAGGCCGGTAAGCCCGCCATAGTGGCGCTCATTCAGATGCCAGTCCTTTTCGACCGGCAGCCAGACGCGGCCCATTTCGGTGAGCGCCATCCACAGGGTCCGGATGGCGCGGGTCTGGACGCTGGAAAACGCCTGGCGCGGCTCGAACCCGGCCGACTTGAGCAGCTCGCCTGCCTGACGCGCCTCAGCCTCGCCCTTGGCTGTGAGGTCTGCGTCCCACCAGCCGGTGAAGCGGTTCTCGAGGTTCCACTGGCTTTGTCCGTGTCTGATCAAGGCGAGGGTTGGCATGGCGGGTCCTGTATCAATTTTTACGCGTTGGCGCCCTTTAGAGCATGATTATTTCGAATCCAAGCGGAGGCGCGAGGGTGCAAGCAAGAATCATGCGCTTCGCTCACACATCGGTGACCCGCAGCAATTCCTCAAAGGCAAGAACGACATGATAGCCGGTCGAGGCCGGCATTGTCTCGGTGGCAACCTGTCCATGCTCGTCGAACTTGTCGATCCAGCCGCCTTCCGGTGTCAGATACTCGTCCATCAATATGTCAAAGCTCTCAACCGCGCGCCGGTCACAGACCTCGCCATTGCCAAGCTCCAGCATCGCCAGATGCGCCTTCAGCGCTTCCGTCTGCATCCAGGTGCGCCGCGACGCTTCGGCGATGCGTCCGTCGCGATGAACAGATGTCAGCGCCCGGCCATCCTCATCCAGCGTGCCCACCGCAAAATCATAAAGGTAGGGAATGGCCGGATGAAGGTCTTCCCCGGTCAGCGCAGCATGACGCTGCAGCAGCCATACCCATTCAAACTGGTGCCCCGGCTCGATGATGTCATGTGCCTCGCCGGTCTCGGCTGACCAGTCCGGCTTGAAATATTCGCCCAGCGTGGTCGTTTCGGGGTCGAGCATATGCTCGGTAAACAGCTTGACGATACGGCCAGCACGATCGAGATGGCCGCCTTCCGGGTCGGCGACGTGCAGGCCATGGCAGGCCTCCAGCATGTGCATGTGCGGATTCTGCAGGCGCTGGCGGCCTTTGGGCAATGTCTCTGCATAGCCGCCAAATTCGATGTCCACCATCATCGTATCGACCGATTTCAGGATGCTCCTCGCTGTCGCCAGCGCCTCTTCATGTCCCGCGCGGGCCGCCCGCGACAGTGCATAGAGCGCAAAGGCAGTATCATAGAGATCGGCTTTGGCATCCGAAAGCCCATCGCCGCCTGTATCCAGCCGCGTACCGACCAGCCCGTCGGATCGTCTTGCGGGGCCTTTCAGTGTAGCGACCCCCATATCGACCAGCCGCTCAGACCTTTCACTCTCCCATCCGAGACGCAGCGCTTCGGTGAAGACATAGGTCTGGCGCGCCTGCACGCGAACACGAACAGTCTCCGCGTCGAGCGGCTTGTGTGTGAGGTCGAGCGCCTCGCGGAACAGCCCATGACCGCCCGTGCCTTCGCGGCTCCATAGAGGGAAACAGGCGTCGAGCATCCAGGTCCGGGCTTCGCGTGCCCGCCGCTTGAGAGCTGAAGATGTCATAAGAGACTGAAACTCCGGTGGGTTTTTGGCTCGCATCAGGCAGAGGGCATTGCTATCAAGCTGTGATCATGTTTTCCACCGCCCCACAGGTGAAATATCGCAAGGAGGCACAGGCTGACCAATGAGTGATCGTGTCTTCTTCTTTGGCGCTTTCGCAGTGGCAGGCCTGATGCTGGCACTTGCCCTGCTGCCGGGGTTCAATGCGCTGCCATCCGGCCCGGTCAGCGGCGGCAATACCGACTACTCGAAAATCGAGGTCAGCGGAACGCAGCTGAACCGTCTGGTAGCCGGCGGCGATTCGCTTATCAGCCTTAAGAAGGTTGATGGCGAGACCGTATTGCGGATCGAAGTCACCGCTGACGCCCTCAGCGAAGGGCCGTTGCAGGGGCCGCACTTCATCCTCGCAACCGATCTCGAAACCGTATTCTCAGGCCGCAATGTCAAGATCACGGTGCGTGCCCGCGCCGCAGATAGCCACGGCGCAGAGGGTATCCGGCTGAACTATGCACTGGGCAATGCCGCCGCTTCAGGCTGGCAGGAATTCCAGATGACGCGTCAGTTCCAGGACGTGTCCTTTACCTACAATGTGCCGGTCCGCAGTGTCGGACATGAGCCGGGCTATGACTATTTCGCCATCCGCCCGGTCGTGCCGGAAAAGCAGCGCGCCGTTTACGTCTCATCGGTCACTTTCGAGCCGGTCAGCGCGCCACCTGAAGGAAACTCGCCATGACCGCAGAAACCATTCTCGCCTCTGGCACCCGTGTGATCCGCACCGAAATCGACGCACTGGAGAGCCTGTCTGCCGGGCTCGGACCGGTCTTTGTCGCTGCTGTCGAGCAGGTCGTCAGCTGCGACGGCCGGGTCATTCTTGCCGGCGTTGGCAAGTCCGGTCATGTCGCGCGCAAGATTGCCGCGACCCTGGCGTCCACCGGGACGCCTTCGCTCTACATCCACCCGACCGAAGCCAGCCATGGCGACCTTGGCATGATCAGCCGCGGTGACATCATGATCGCCCTGTCACGCTCCGGCGAGACCAAGGAGCTTGACGATCTCATCACCTATAGCCGCCGCTTCTCGATCCCGCTCATCGCCATGACGGCCGTCGAGACCAGTACGCTTGGCAAGGCGTCCGATATCTGCCTCGCTATTCCTGATGCCCCTGAAGCCTGCGACGAGACCCGCGCACCGACAACATCGACCACGCTGATGATGGCGCTTGGCGATGCGCTGGCTGTCGCCGTGCTTGAGCAGCGCGGCTTTACCGGGAACGATTTCAAGATTTTCCACCCCGGCGGCAAGCTTGGCGCCATGCTACGCACAGCTGGCGACCTGATGCATGGCGGCGATGAGCTGCCAGTCGTGCAGACGGGCGCGATGATGTCCGACGCGCTCGACGTCATGGCCGCCAAAGGGTTTGGCTGCCTCGCCGTTGTCGAGCCGGAAGGTGACCTGATCGGCATGGTCACAGATGGGGACATTCGCCGGCTGGTGGCCCGCGGGCGAATGGCCATGGTCATCGATGAAGGCATGACGCGAGACCCGATCACCATCAGGGGTGACATGCTCGCTTCAGCAGCGCTCGCGCTGATGAATGACAAACGTATCACCCAGCTCATCGTGACAGATGGCAAGCGGCCGCTGGGTGTCGTCCATATGCATGACTTCCTGCGCGCCGGCGTCGCCTGACAAACAGCCGTCGCCGCTGCACAAAGCCGCCATGCTTTTCATCGCGGTTAATTCTGTGGTCATCCCCGCTATGGCAATCTGGCCGCCATGTCGCTTCGCCAGGCCATCTTTGCTGTCTCCTTTGCCGGACTGCTCATCGCAGCCACGCCGAGTGAGTTCACGCGCGAAGAACTGAAGGCGCTGGAAAGTGAGCGAGACGCCGCCCTGCGCCAGCTTGAAGCGCTTGAAAAAGCCGAGACGACGGCTGTGCGCGACGTCACCGACCTTGAAGAAAACCTGATCTCTGCCGCGATGGAGAGCCGCCGCCGCGAAGAACAGGCGGCCGCCTCCGAAATGAAGCTGATCGACCTTGATGCCCGCCTGGTTTCCGCGCGCACTGAACTGGTCACGGGCAATGACAATCTCGAAGACATCATGGCGAGCCTTGCTGTCTCCGGCCGCCACCACCCGCCTGCCCTGATCGCCGCCCCCGGTGAAGCCAACAATGCCATCCGCGCCGCCATTGTGATGAGCGCTGCCGCCCCGGTGCTTAACCAGCGGACAGACGAACTCGCGCGTGAAATTACTGAGCTGAAGTCCCTCGAGACCCAGCTCAGCCGCGAAAAAGTGCGCCTCGAAACAACCGAGGCCCGGCTCGCGGTCAAGAAGGCCGAAATCGAACAACTCGTCGCGACCAAGCGTGCCCAGTTCGAGAATGTCACCGCCGAAGCGGACCAGTTACGCGCGCAGGTGCAGAAAATCGGGTCCGAAGCGACGACGCTGCGCCAGCTCCTGGTCGCCCTTGAAGACACCGCGCCGAGCGCGCCGGGCATCAAGCCGGGCGCCCGTGTGCAGCTCGCCGCCAACACCCGCAGCCCCACAATGACCGACGCGCCGCGCCAACCTTCAATCGCTGCGCGAAACCTGAAACCCCTTGGTTCAGAAGCCCTTGGCGGCCTGATGCGCCCCGCCAGCGGCATGGTCTCGCGTAGCTGGGGCGACTCCCTGCCGGGCGGTGAGTCAGCAAAGGGTCTCTACATCCAGCCGCGACGCGACGCCGAAGTCGTTGCCCCTGTTGATGGCAAGATCGAATATGCGGGTATGTTTCGCACTTACGGTCAACTCTTGATCATTTCGACAAGTGATGGCTACCATATCCTTCTGAGCGGTATGGGCCGTATTTACGGCACGCCCGGTCAGACGGTAAAAGCAGGTGAACCGGTTGGACGCATGCCAAACCGTGAAATTCCGCCTCCGGAACTCTATCTGGAAGTCAGGCAGGCGGGCACACCAATGAATCCAGCGCGCTGGATGAAGAGCGGTTAAGCCGCTTTACAAGGGAGATACAGATGCGGGCAATGCTCACAGGTGCGGCGATCGGGGTGGTCCTTGGCGGACTCGCGGTTGGCGTTTCAGCCTTCGCCTGGCCCGAAGCCAAGCCCGTTGACAGCCGCGCAGAAACCTACAGGCAGCTTGATCTCTTCGCCGAAATCCTGGCGCGCGCCCGCGCTGATTACGTCACCGAGATTAACGAGACCGAAGCCATGGAAGCGGCCATTAACGGTATGCTCGGCTCGCTCGATCCGCACTCATCTTACCTCTCCCCGGATGATTTTGAATCGATGCAGGTCCAGACCTCCGGTGAATATGGTGGTCTCGGCATCGAGGTCACCATGGAGGACGGCTTCGTGAAAGTCGTCACGCCCATGGACGACACACCTGCCAGCCGCGCCGGCCTGGAAAGCGGTGACCTGCTGACCGCAATCAATGGCGAACCGATTGTGGGCCTGAATATCGATGATGCCGTCCGCAATATGCGCGGCGCGCCCGGCACTGAAATTATCGTCACTGTGCTGCGCGAAGGCGAGGATGCCTTCGATGTCACGCTGGAACGCCAGGTGATCCGTCCGAAATCCGTGACCTGGAAAGCGGTTGGTGACAAGATCGCCTATTTCCGCGTTTCGACCTTCAATGAACGCACCACCGAGCTGCTCGAAGAAGCCATGCAGGCAGCATCGCGCGAACTTGGCGGACGCCCCGAAGGCATGGTCATCGACCTGCGCAATAATGGCGGCGGCCTGCTCGACCAGGCGATTTCCGTCAGCGACAAATTCCTGTCTGGCGGCGAGGTTGTCTCCACCATTGGCCGGCGTCCGGGCGACATTGCCCGCTACAATGCCCGCAATGGCGAGGTCTACAAGAATGTCCCGATGGTCGTGCTGATCAATAATGGTTCGGCGTCGGCATCTGAAATCGTCGCCGGCGCCCTGCAGGATCGTGGGCGGGCCACTGTTCTCGGCACGACCAGCTTCGGCAAGGGCTCGGTGCAGACCGTCATTCCGCTTGGCGCCGACCGCGGCGCAATCCGCCTCACCACATCACGCTATTACACCCCGTCAGGCCGCTCCATCCAGGCCACCGGCATCGAGCCGGACCTTGAAGTCGCCCAGGCGCGCATCAGCGAAGACCAGCTCGACAAGATCCGCCGCTATTCAGAGGCAGACCTGCCAAATGCACTGTCGAACGAAGAAGGGGCCCAGCGCCGTCTGCCGCACATTCCGGACGACCAGCCGCCTGAAAATTACGAAGGCGAGGACTATCAGCTCGATCGCGCCGTAGAATTCCTCAAGGGTGGTCAGCTGTCGGCAAACAATACCCCTAATGCGGGTTAACAAGTGTTTGCGTCTTCTTAACCAATCTCCTGCAATCTGACCTTTCGAGTCGGATTGCAGTTGATTCCAAGAGGCGTTTTTTATGAGTGACCGTGTGGCCAGAGAGCCGTCGCCCTTCCGCAGCGGCGTTGTGCACACCATGCTCAGCCTGACTGTCTTCTCAGGGCTTGCCGCCATAGGCGCAACCGGCATTCATCTCACCGGTGACCGCAGCGAAGCGAGCCCCGCCCGCCAGATCGCCCTTTTCGCGCCTGATGAAGGCGTGCGGCCGCGTCTGAAAACCCGTTTTGCGTCCACGGATGTCAACCCGCGCCTGTCGCCGGCCGGCGCCGACACGCTCGATGCCGCCTATGGCGCCCGCGCCGATGATCCTGCCGCGCCCAATCTTGGTGTTGACTACAATGAAGGCACAGCCCGTGTCGTGAATGCATCGGCCAGCGTTGCTGACGCTGACAGTGTCCGCATCAATGGCGTCCAGGTGTCTGCCGGAAACTCATGGCAGGAAACCAAGGACATTACATCGCTGTCGCGCGCACCCGTCACCGCCGTGACTGACCGCACGTCGCTCGGCTACCTGCCAAAGATCGCAGATGATGGCCGCACACCTGCGGGCGTCTATGCCCGGCCATTCGCAAACCCTGAAGGCCGCCCGACGGTCTCCATCGTCGTCAGCGGACTCGGCATCAATTACACCCACACCAAATCCGCGATCGAAGAACTTCCGCCGGAAATCACGCTCTCCTTCGCGCCAACGGCCCGCAACATTCAAAGCTGGGTCAACCAGGCGCGCGCCGCCGGCCATGAAGTTCTGCTCGAAGTGCCCATGGCCCCCTATGAATATGGCCGCGAGCGTCCGCACAGCCACGTTCTCGACGCTGATCTTTCCGAAGACCAGATTACCAGCCGCCTCGATTATCTGATGTCGCGCGCCACAGGCTATTTCGGCGTCATCAACTATCAGGGCGGCAAGTTCGCCACCGATGCCAATGCCACAAGCCTGGTGGCCAGTGCCCTGAAATCGCGCGGTGTTGCCATGGTCGAGGACGGCACCATCAACCGGTCCGCCTTCGTCAAGGCCGCCGAACAGGGTGGACTTCGCTTCCGCCAGGCCAATACGCCGATTGATGCGCGGCCGGATGGCGAAGTCATCGAGACCAAGCTGCTGGAACTTGAAGCGCTGGCGCTCGAGAACGGGGCCTCCCTCGGTACGGGCTTTGCCTATCCGATCACGATCGACATCCTGAAAGTCTGGGCTGAACGGCTGGACGAAAAAGGCATTGTGCTGGCCCCGGCTTCGGCCGCTACGCGCACGGCCAGGATTGACCCTGTCGCGGAAATCGAGCCGAAGGTCGAAAAAGCAGAGGCTGGGCAAGCCGGATCGAAGGCCCTAAATACTGCCGGGTGAGCAATCGAACCCTGGATCCCAAACTGTATCGCGCAAATGTCGGCCTCGCCCTTTTCTCGGGCGCGGGCCACGTTTTTCTTGGTCGGCGCATAAATGGCCGCGGCTCGTTTCAGTGGCAGATGCCACAAGGCGGCATAGACGACGGCGAGACACCCGCAGAAGCCGCCCTCAGAGAGCTTGAAGAAGAAGTTGGCGTCTCTTCCAACCTCGTCGAAATCCTCGAAGAATCAGAAGACTGGCTGCATTATGAATTCCCGGCCGAAGTGCGCCGCCGTATGCCGGGGCCATTTATCGGCCAACGCCAGAAATGGTTCGCCCTGCGCTTCAAGGGCTCGGACGGCGATATCCGCCTCGACAAGCACACGCCGGAATTCGACGCCTGGCGCTGGGCAAGACTTGAGGAATCCCCCGGCCTGATCGTGCCGTTCAAACGCCCAGTCTATCAGGACGTGGCCCGCCTGTTCGAGAAATTCACGCAAAAAGCTTAGTCGAGCGCGCCGATATAGGGCAGGCCGCGATACTTGCCCGCATCATCCATCCCATAACCGACGAGAAACCGGCCCGGCGCATCAAAGGCGTGGAAGTCGACACCGTCTTGGCCTGTTGGTGCCCATGGCTTGCGCGCCAGCGCCACGGTAATCACCTCGCGTGCACCCTTGGTCATCATGTGAGAGCGCGCAAAGGCCAGGGTGCGGCCGGTGTCGAACACATCATCAATGATCAGCACGCCACGGTCCTTTACGGGCCGCACAATATCTGCCCGCACCAACACCCGGCCGGAGCTTTCGCGCTCATCGCGGTAGCTTTCCAGCCAGAGCGCATCAAGCACCGGGTGAATGCCCCGCCGGGCCAGCGCCTTCATCAGGTCGCTGGTAAAAGGCGTCGCCCCGACAAGGATATTGATCGCGGACCAGTCGCCCGTGAGCCGCGGGACAAGGGCTTCGGCAAGCGTATCGATCCGCGCCATCAGCTCATCTTCAGCGAGAACGACATCGAATTCTGGCAGCGCTTCGCTCACTCTGTTTCTCCGGCAGATGAAGCGATCACCTCGCGCGCGTCGGCAACACGTGGCGCAGCGATCTCAGCCTCACCCTCGGTGGCAAATTGCAGCTCTAGCTCAAACGCCTCGAAAGGCGGGTTCTCCACGCGCGTGGTAAAGCGCGCCGTCTGTCCAGACGGGATACGCGCCGGAGTGATCGGGGCGAATGATTCGCCAATCATCGCGCCGCCCTCGTCGAGCAGCAGCACGCGCACCATTGGCGCGCGACGCGCCTGCGTGGTCACATTCTCGACCTGGCCGGAAATTTCGAGGATTGGCGTCGTGCCGTCAAAATAACGCTCCGCCTCCGTGTCGAGAAATTCGAGGCCGAAGCGGTTTACCTCAAGGCCGAGCGCCTTGAACGTGGCGGCAGATTGCGGCCAGATCTCCACAACATTGTTGCGGAACACCATCATGCCCGCCAGCATCGAGCCGAAGAAAGCGCCGACAACCAGCCAGGTCACCAGTGCAACAGAGCGGCTGGCGCGGGCGCGGCGTGCACGCACTTTCTCGCGATAGGCTTCATGCGCGCCTGCGATCGGGCCACGCCGCGTCACATCGGTCTCGCCACGCGGACCAACAAACCACGAATGATCGCAGGCCGCGCACTTCACAGTGCGGCCCGATTCACCAATCGTTGAATCGTCGGCGAAATACTGGGTATCGCAGTTTGGACAGGTGAGAATCATGCCTTGGACATTCATGCAATTCGCTGGAATAGTCGATTAGACCCTTGCAGGATTGAAAGGTCGTTAATGAACCGTTTCAGACCAGACATAACTGACGAACCTGCCGTCGAGCTGGACGGCGTCAGCCTACGATATGACAAGACCGATGATGTGCTCTCCGATCTCGATGTCCGGCTGAAGCCCGGCTCGTTCACCTTTCTCACCGGCGCATCGGGCGCTGGCAAGTCATCTTTGCTGAAGCTGCTCTACCTTGCGCATGGGCCAAGCCAGGGCGAGGTGCGCCTGTTCGGACAGCGCACCAGCACATTGTCGCGCAAGCAATTGTCAGCCACACGGCGGCGCATTGGCGTCGTCTTCCAGGATTTCCGTCTGCTCGAACACCTGACCGCCTTCGAGAATGTTGCCCTGCCCCTGCGCGTCACCGGCCAGAAGGAAGAAACCTACCGCGCCGAAGTGCTGGACCTGCTGCGCTGGGTTGGCCTTGGCGAGCGGGTGAATGCCTTTCCGCCTTCCATGTCCGGCGGTGAGCAGCAGCGACTCGCTATCGCCCGCGCCCTGATCAACAAGCCGGACCTGCTCATCGCTGACGAGCCGACCGGAAATGTCGATCCTGACATGGGGCGCCGTATCTTCCGCCTGTTCTTCGAGCTCAATCGCAGGCTCAACACCACGATTGTCATTGCCACGCATGACATGCACCTGGTGAAAGAATTCGAAGCACCCGTCCTGCGCCTGCAGCATGGCATTCTTGTCCGCGACGTGGAATTCCAGTCGAGCTGATGTCCAAGCCTACGCCTCTCCTGCCAGAAAGCGATGCCCGTGAAGCGGCCCTGTTTTTTGTTGTGGCCGCGCTCTGCTTTCTTGCCGTCCTCGCGACGCTGACGGCCCGCGGCACCTATACGGCGGCGCGCGCCTGGTCTGCGCAGGTGGAAGGCGAAATGACCGTCCGGCTGACCGATACGGACCGGCGCGGCGCTGAAGAGGCCGTAGCGATCGTGCGCGGTGTCAACGGCGTCAGCTCTGCCCATGTCCTTACCCAGGAAGAGATGGAAGACCTGCTGGCCCCGAGCTTCGGGCCAGGCGGCATACCGGCAGGCGTACCTCTCCCCCTGCTCATCGCCGTCGAAACCAGCCGCGACGCGCCGGCTGACCCGATCGGCATAGACGCAGCCCTGTCGGCAGCAGGGTTTAACGCTGTCGCCGAATCGCACGCCGACTATGCCTCGGAAGCGCGCCGTGCGCTTGCGACACTGCGCATGGCGGCCATCGGCATGGTCGTCCTGCTCGCCGCCACCGCCATCGCCGTGATTGCCTTTGCGACGCACGCCGCCCTGCTCGCCCGCAAGGATATTGTCGATGTGCTGCATCTTGCAGGCGCTGAAGACAAATTCATTGCGCGCCTGTTTGAACGCCGTTTCTGGACCCTTGGGCTGAAGGCCGGGGCGGCCGGGTCAGTCTTTGCACTGGCAGTGACCGCAATGATCGTCTTTTCCGCCCGCAGTGCCGGGGCGGGCAGCCAGCTCCTGCCACAGCTCTCGCTCGACTTCTGGGATCTTGTCATCCTCGCCGTCACGCCGATTGCGGCCGGGCTTGCCGCCCGCTGGGCCGCCGGCGGCACGGTTTCACAGTCGCTGAAGGGCGTGCTTTGAATACGATACGCTCCCTCATCTTCGTCGTCTGGCTGTATGGCGGCATGGCGGTCATCGGGGTCGCGGCCCTGCCGACCCTGCTCCTGCCGCGCCGGTTCGCAATCCGGGCCATCGGCATCTTCGCGGAGTACCTGCGCATCGGCCTGCGCTTCATCTGCGGCATTCGTGTCGAGCTGCGCGGACGAGAACACATTCCGCCCGGCCCGCTTCTGGTGGCTGGCAAGCATCAGGCGATGCTCGACGTTTTCATCCCCTTCATCCTGTTCCGTGATCCGGTCGTCATCATGAAACGCGAGCTGCTCTGGTATCCGGCGCTCGGCTGGTATGCCCTGAAAGCGAAGATGATCCCGATCGACCGGGCCGGGACATCGAAGACACTGAAAAAGATGCTGGGCGAAGCAAAACAGCGCGCAGAGGCCGGGCGGCAGGTGCTGATCTATCCAGAGGGCACTCGCACCAGGCCCGGCGCCACGCCGCTCTATCTCGGTGCAGGCGCCATGGCGCTTTACAATACGCTGGATGTGCCGGTTGTCCCGCTGGCGACCAATTCTGGCCTCTGCTGGAAAGCGCGCGGCCTGACCCGCCGACCGGGCCTGGTCGTGTATGAGGCCCTGCCCCCGCTGCCTGCCGGGATGGAGCGCAAACAGATGTTCAGCGAGCTGAAGACCGGGCTTGAAGCTGCATCCGAGCGCCTGCTCGATGAAGGGCTTGCCGTCCAGGGCCGCACGCGCACGGACCTTGGCCAATGAGCGGGCCGGACGCTGATACGCTGCTCGGCGCCTGTGGATGGCTGGCTGAACGCGATGACGCCCTCGCGCGCGCCTTCACTGAAATAGGCGTGCCCGCCTGGCGCGCTGCCCCGCCAGCCTATAGCGCCATTGCACGCATGATCGCCTTCCAGCAGATCACCACAAAGGCCGCCGCTTCGATATGGGGCCGGGTAGAGGCCGCGCTTGGTGAGGTCTGTACCGAGGCCGTGCTTGGCGCCGATGAAGACACGCTGCGTGCTTGCGGCCTGTCGCGGCCAAAGATCCGTCATCTGCGCTCCATCGCCGAAGCGGTTGAAAGCGGCGCGCTCAACCTCGACCGCGTTCACGGGGCCGGTATGGATGAAGCGCGCGCCGAACTCATTGCCGTGAAAGGCATCGGCCCATGGACGGCCGACCTTTTCCTGCTCTATTGCGGCCGGCTTGACGCTTTTCCGATCGGCGATGTCGGGCTGATGGAATCCTACAAGATGCTCAGCGACGCCGAGACGCGCCATGACACACGGGCGTTCAATGCAGTCGCCGAGGCATGGCGTCCCTATCGCGGGGTAGCGGCCCACCTGCTCTGGGGCTGGATCAATGCCGAGCGCGCCAAATCCTATGCTGCCGATGGCGGCAGGGCGGGTTAATTGGCCACAGTCCCGCCACCTTCGTTAACGAAGTGACGCTGGCCACTGGTCAAAGCCCGAAACTGTCATAAACTCGTCTCAGGGAATCATTATTGATGCCCTCGCAAGCATTGGAGGCGCGTGTTCACTGACAAGACGCCAACAGGATTGAGCAGGATTCGTGGAGGGCATAAACATGCCTGAAGTCCTGAGCAGCCCCCCCAACGGGCGACCAGCTCTGGTATTGAACGCGGACTACCGCCCCCTTTCCTATTACCCCCTCTCGCTCTGGCCATGGCAGGACGTCGTCAAGGCCGTCTTCCTCGACCGCGTCGATATCATCGCTGAATATGATACCGTCGTGCGCAGCCCCAGTTTCGAGATGCGGTTGCCATCGGTCATCGCGCTGCGCGAATTCGTGCGCCAGGACCGCTCCCCCGCCTTCACACGCTTCAACGTCTTCCTCAGGGATGGCTTCAAATGCGTCTATTGCGGCACCCATGAAGAGCTGACCTTCGATCATGTCATCCCGCGCTCCAAGGGCGGGCGAACCAGCTGGACGAATATCGCGACCGCCTGCTCTCCTTGCAACCTGCGCAAGGGCGGTCGGATGCCGGTCGAGGCCAATATGATCCCCAAGCGCAAGCCTGAGCGGCCATCCAACTACCAGCTACAGGAAATCGGCCGCCGCTTTCCGCCCAACCACCTGCACGAGACGTGGATGGACTATCTCTACTGGGATGTTGAACTGGAATCATGAAAAAGCCCCGCAAGCTTTCACTTGCGAGGCTTTCTTTGAGGGCTGAAACCAACCTTAGTAGGTCGTCTCGCCTTCAACTTCTGTTTCTGTCTCGGTTTCAACGGCCATATTGCCCGTCGTAATCGAATTCAGAACATAGCCGTTCAGGCCATCTGTATCGAGATTCTCAACTTCGGTAGAAATCTCGCCTTCACCGGCAGCGTTCAGGTTTGCCAGTTCTTCAATCGCCTGGTTGCGGCTCTCGAGGTATGGGCCACCCACACCGTCATCGGTTTCAACTTCGACATCGGTGTTCACGCCTGTGTCCGTTTCTGTCTCGATATCGACTGAAGGTGTCGACATCTCAGGCGTTTCGATGGTGACGTCAGCGCCAGCATTCAGGTCGGCATCGGCTTCAGCGTCGGCTTCATTCTCGTAGAATACGCCGCCCTGGCCTTCTGGTTCGACGCTGGTTTCAACGTCTGTATCCAGTTCAGTATCAACATCCGGCGTGGACATGTCCGTTTCAGGCGTTTCAACTGTCACATCGACATCGGTATCTGTATAGAGATTGGAATTGGCCGCAGCGTCTTCCTCATCTTCGAAATACTCGCCGCCCTGACCATCAGTATCAAGCTCGGTCTGGACTTCGACATCGGTGTTGGAATCCATATCCGACATGTCTTCGGTCTGGGTCCGGACGGATGTGGTCACATCGCTGCCTGTCTGGGCTGCAGTTTCCGGGATGTCTGTGGCGATATCGGTGTTCGTCGTGACATCTGCGTCACCACCAACAATCTGTGCGACGGCTGGCGTCGCCATCAGGGCAATAGCTGCGGTAGCAGTAAGAAGTGTGCGTCTCATGGTCGTTTCCTTTCAGCGTTCTGCTTGGCCAATCAACGGGCAGGGACGCAGCCACGTTCCGAAATTAACGATTAATCTTCCGTCAGCCCTTCCATGGAAAGCGCCATCCATTTGATTTCCTTCAGGGTTGCGGCTGAATCAGCTGCGTGAATTTTCGCATCGTCATCCGGGTTCGCTGGATAGCGAGCCACGCACCTCAAACGCCTCACGCAAAAATGTTATCGCTACCTTAGCCGTGTACGCCCGCAATTTCCTGCATATTTTCTTGGGGTTACGCAGTTTGAACTGAAGCCCTTCACAGGTCACTGCGAGCGAATCGTCTCGTCAGGGCTTCCGCCGGGGCATCGAAACCGGATATGCCTTCCAGCGACTGCGAAGGAGAGATCATGACACCTCGACTGCCCCGCCTGCGCGGCCGCAATGCCAAGATCGTCGCCACACTCGGACCGACCAGCCGCTCGGCGAGCAATATCAGGCTGCTGGCTGAAGCCGGAACCGATATCTTCCGTCTCAATTTCAGCCATGGCAGTCATGAGGACCACCGCAAGTCCTTCGACAATGTGCGAGCCGCTGAAACCGCGATTGGCCGGCCGCTCGCCATCCTGGCGGACCTGCAAGGCCCGAAGGTCCGCGTCGGGGGATTTCCAGGCGGCAAGCTGCGGCTCGGTTTCAACACCGAATATGATCTTGTCGCCGCCGAAGAGACAGACAGGGACGATGTCATCCCCGTTCCGCATCCGGAAATTCTCACCGCCCTCGAAATCGGCGACCGTGTGCTCTGCAATGATGGCATGATCGCGCTGACCGTCACCGCTGCTGGCAAGACCCCGCGGGTCAAGTCAGACTTCCCGGCCGAACTGTCTGACCGCAAGGGCTTTACCGTTCAGGGCAAGGCACTGCCGGTAAAGGCCCTCACCGACAAGGACCGCGAAGACCTCGATTTCGCCCTGGAACTCGGCGTCGACCTGATCGCGCTGAGCTTTGTGCAGACGGTCGAGGATGTCGAAACCGTCAAGGCGTTGATCGGCGGGCGGGCGCCGCTTGTCGCCAAGCTGGAAAAGCCGGCCGCCATCGATGATCTCGACGCGATTGTCGAGGCCGCCGACGGCGTCATGGTGGCGCGCGGCGATCTTGGCGTGGAATACCCGGCCGAGCAGGTGCCGATCATCCAGCGCCGCATTGTCCGGTCAGCGCGCGCCATAGGCCGACCCGTCATCGTCGCGACACAGATGCTGGAATCCATGGTCGACAATGCGGCCCCGACACGGGCAGAGACTGGCGATGTCGCAACAGCCATCTATCAGGGCGTCGATGCGGTGATGCTGTCTGCCGAAACTGCGGTTGGCCGCCATCCGGCCACCGCCGTCGCCATCATGAGCCGCATCATCCATGCCACTGAACACGCCGAGGACTATCGCGACTCTCTCAGGCAGTTCATGGGTGATCGCAGCACCGAACTGACCATTGATGTCGTCGCCCGCGCGGCCCAGTCGCTCGCTTTTGCCGAAGGGGCGACGGCTCTTGCCCTGCGCACTGGCTCGGCGCGTCGGCTCGCCCAGTTCGCCAAGCATCGCGGCCGGTATCTCGTTCTGTATGGCTCTTCAGACGAGGCGCGCCTTCGCAGGGCGCAGCTCCTGTGGGGCGTCCACCCGATCCATGTTGCCAATATCGACACTGATGACTGGCCGGTTACCCTGCTGCGTACCGCAGACCTTGAAGGCTCGGTTGCGTATGCCGCCTGGAAAGGTGATGACGACGAAGCCGCGTGGGAACTTGGCGTGCGCAGGCCCTGACAGGCCCTGACAAGACGGTGTAAGGAAGCCCGATGCCCGTTGTCACCACAGAGACTTTTGGCCATCAGGCCGAACCCCTCGTCATCATTGACGATTTCCACCCTGAGCCCGGCGCGCTCATGGTAGAGGCCCGGACGCGGCTCTTCTTGTCCTCCCAGACCTTCTATCCCGGCCTGCAGGCCCCTGCCCCGGCGAGCAGCGTCAGAGACATGGCCAGCCTGCTTGGGCCGGTCCTGCGCGACACGTTCGGGCTCGAGCGCGACTTGCAATTTTCCGGCTGCACATTCTCCATGGTGACGACGAAACGAGAAAACCTGTCCCTGTCGCAACGCTTGCCGCACTTTGATTCAACCGACCCGAACCAGCTCGCCATCCTGCATTATCTTACCGATGCCCAGACAGCTGGTGGCACCGCCTTTTTCCGGCATCGCTCAACCGGGCTGGAATGCATCTCGAAGGCGCAGCAGCCCGGCTATATCGAGAGCCTGCGCCTGGAGGTCGGCCGCCACCCTCCCGCGCAGGATTATGTGACCGAGGGCACTGATCTGTTCGAGCTGATCGGCCAGGTCGAAGCGAAGTGGAACCGGCTGGTCATCTATCGCAGTTTCCGCCTCCATTCCGGGCTCATCCCTTCAAACGCATCGCTTTCATCCGTCATCGGGGAGGGCCGGCTGACCGTAAACACATTTGTGCGGGGCGAACCCGGATTCGCCTGACCCCTCAGCCCAGCCCTCAGTCTTGACTCTTTGCGGGTCAGCACCTCTGGCAATGGCAGCCGGTCGCCGCCCTTCCAATAGTGACCGTGGCCTTATCTGTGCCGGGCCTGTCGCCTCGGACCATGCTATTCCAACGCAATCGGCACCGATGATGGTTTTTGGCGACGGTGTTTAGTCGGTGTTGGCGATAGCATCGATGCTGAAGACCGGACGCCTTCGCGCCAGACAATAATTGACAGGCCAATAGGATCCTGATTTGTATGTTATAACATAAATATACGAAACGAGATCATGAATGGTACCTTTCGGCGAAGAACATGCGGCGGGCTATGATGCCCAGTTTGCGAAAATGTCGGCCGTGCGGGATGGCCTGCAGCTTTGCGCACGCCTCGCCCTGTCCAGCCTGCCCGAGACGGCAAGCCTCCTTTGCGTCGGGGCGGGAACAGGAACCGAAGTGCTCACCCTTGCAGCGGCAAATCCGGGCTGGCGCTTCTGCCTGGTCGAGCCAGCGCCTGCCATGCTGAAAATCGCGCGTCAGCGCCTTGAGGCGGAGGGCCTGACAGGCCGATGCACCTTCCATGAAGGCTATCTCGAAACGCTCGCAGGCGATGAGATCTTTGACGGCGCGACGGCGCTCCTCGTCTCACACTTCCTGACTGATGCCGCTGGGCGCCGGGACTTTTTCAGCGCCATCGCAGGCCGGCTTGCATCTGGCGGCATACTGGTCAATGCCGACCTTTCGGCTGATCGCGACGGGCCGGGCTTCGCGGCGCTCATGGATATCTGGCTCGCAGCCATGCAGCTTTGCGACATGCCTGCCGACAAGGCGGCTGCGTACAGAGAGGCCTTTGGCCGGGACTTTGCGGCCCATCCGCCTCACGAGGTCGAGGCGATGATACAGTATGCAGGGTTTGGCCAGCCGCAGCAGATTTTCCAGGGCATGCTGATCCGCGCCTGGACAGCCCGTAAACCCTAGCTCCACACGACAGGCTGGTCATTGTCCGCCAAATGCAAATCGCCGGCCCCTGAAAAGGACCGGCGATTCTCATCTCTTCATGGAGCTGGGAGACTAGACGTCCAGCAGCAGGCGCTCCGGATCTTCCAGCGCTTCCTTGACGCGGACGAGGAAAGTCACGGCCTCCTTGCCGTCGACGATACGGTGATCGTAGGACAGCGCCAGGTACATCATCGGGCGGATCTCGACCTTGCCATTGATCGCGACAGGGCGTTGCTCGATGCGGTGCATACCGAGCACACCCGATTGCGGCGGGTTGAGGATCGGTGTCGACATCAGCGAACCATAGACCCCACCATTGGTCACGGTGAAGGTGCCGCCCTGCATGTCGCCAATGGTCAGGTCGCCATCGCGGGCCTTGCGGGCAAGATTGCCCAGCTCCCGCTCGATGCCGGCAATCGACAGCTCGTCACAGTCACGGATCACCGGCACGACAAGGCCTTTTTCGGTGCCGACAGCCATGCCGATATCGTAGAAATTCTTGTAGATGATGTCGGTGCCATCAATCTCTGCATTGACCGCAGGGATCTCTTTCAGCGCCGATACGATGGCCTTGGTGAAGAAGCCCATGAAGCCGAGCTTCACGCCATGCTTTTCAGCGAAGCTTTCCTTGTAGCGTGAGCGCAGCTCCATCACCGCCGACATGTCCACATCATTGAATGTGGTCAGCATAGCGGCGGTATCCTGCGCCTCTTTCAGGCGGCGGGCGATGGTCTGGCGCAGGCGCGTCATCTTCACGCGCTCTTCGCGCGGGCCGATTTCACGCGTCGCTTTTGCCTGTTGTGGCTGGCTGCTGGAGGCCGACTTGGCGGCATTGTTCACAAAATTCACCGCATCAGCCTTGGTTGCGCGGCCATCGCGGCCTGAGCCTGGAATATCCTGAGGATTGACGCCGCCTTCGGCCGACACCCGGCGAACGGATGGCGAGACCGGACGGTCTTCCTGGCCAGACGCGGACTGGCCGGTTTCGGCCGGTGTCGCTGTCGTTGGGGCCCCTTCGGTGACGCGAGCCTCTTTGGCAGGCGCTGCGCCTGCCCCGCCTGTGCTGATCCGTGCAATCACGCTGCCGGGGCTGACCGTGTCGCCCGGACCGACCAGCAATTCGGCAATCGTGCCGTCTGCGCTCGCGGGGACTTCCAGCGCAACCTTGTCGGTCTCGATCTCGGCAATCGTCTCATCCTTGGAAACCTTGTCGCCGACTTTCTTGGTGAACTCGGAGATGGTGCCCTCGGTGACGCTTTCGCCCATGGTCGGCACGGCCACATCGACAGTCGAACCGCCGGCGGACGCTTTTGGCGCTTCACTAGACTGGGCCGGCGCCGCTTCAGTTTTCTCCGCCTTGGCAGGCTGTTCAGCCTTGGCTGGCGCAGAACCGCCATTGCCGGCACCGGAGCCACTGCCGAGACGGCCGAGGACGGCGCCGATTTCGACCGTCTCGCCTTCATTCGCGACGATTTCAGACAGCGTGCCGTCTGCCGTAGCGGCAACCTCGACTGAAACCTTGTCGGTTTCCAGCTCGACGAGCACCTCGTCCTTCGAAACCGCGTCGCCCGCTTTTTTCAGCCACTGGCCAACGGTCGCCTCAGAGACGCTCTCGCCGAGCTGCGGTACGATGATGTCAGTCATATCTAGTCCGTTTCTTGTCTTGTCAGGTTCAGGCGGAGACGATGCTGTCTTCCACAGGCTGGTCACCCAGCGCGGCAGCGAGAAGCGCATTCTTCTCCTTGTTGTGTTGAGCCATCAGGCCGGTTGCAGTTGCGGCAGATGGTGGGCGGCCGGCATATTTCGGGCGCGGCTGCTTGCAGCCCACCTGGTTGGCGGCCCATTCGATCTCGTCGCGCATGAAGGTCCAGCCCCCCATATTGCGCGGCTCTTCCTGGCACCAGACCATCTCGGCCTGCTTGAAGCGTTTCAACTCCTGCATCAGCGATTTGCGTGGCACCGGATAGAACTGCTCGACGCGCAGCAGGTAGATGTCATCCATCCCGCTTTCCTCGCGCGCTTCGAACAGGTCGTAATAGACCTTGCCGGAGCACAGCACGACGCGCCGGATCTTCTTGTCTTCGACAAGTTTCACCTTGCCCTCGCGGCCCGGCGTTTCCGCATCGTCCCACAGGACGCGGTGGAAGGAGGATTTGGTGTTGAAATCCTCGATGACCGAAGTGGCCAGCTTGTGACGCAGCAGGGATTTCGGCGTCATGATGATCAGCGGCTTGCGGAAGTCGCGGTGGATCTGGCGGCGCAGCGCGTGGAAATAGTTCGCAGGCGTCGTCAGGTTGCAGACCTGCATATTGTCTTCGGCACACATCTGCAGGAAGCGCTCGAGCCGGGCAGAACTATGCTCCGGGCCCTGGCCTTCATAGCCATGCGGCAGCAGGCAGACGAGGCCGCTCATCCGCAGCCATTTGCGCTCTGCCGATGAGATGAACTGGTCGAAGAAAACCTGCGCACCGTTCGAGAAGTCCCCGAACTGGGCCTCCCAGAGCACCAGGCAATTCGGATCGGCCAGTGAATAGCCATACTCATAACCCAGCACCGCTTCTTCAGAGAGGAGCGAGTCGATCACTTCGTAATGGCCCTGCCCGTCGCCGAGATTGTTCAGCGGCGTGTAGCGTTCGCCCGAATTCTGGTCGACGAAATGGCTGTGACGGTGAACAAAAGTACCGCGCGCCGAATCCTGGCCGGACAGGCGGATCGGGAAGCCCTCGTCCAGGAGGGTTGCAAACGCCAGGTGTTCCGCGCCGCCCCAGTCGATCTCGGTGCCTTTTTCATAGCTCTCGGCCCGCCGCGCGATGACGCGCCCGACGGTCTTGTGAATATCCACATTGTCCGGAACCGTGGTGATTTTCTCGCCGACTTCCTGCAGCTTTTTCCGGGAAACACCCGTCTTGCCGCGGCGCTCATCGTCTTCGGGCAGGCCAAGGCCGGACCACTCGCCGTCCAGCCAGTCGGCCTTCTCGGTCACGAGATCCTTGCCCTCGTCGAACGCCTTGTCGAGGAACGCCTCGAAATCCTTGACGTCCTGCTCAACCGCCTCTGGCGAAACGAGCCCCTCTTCCACCAGCCGTTTAGCGTATATTTCGCGCGTCGATGGCTGGTCCTTGATCTTGGCGTACATGACCGGCTGGGTCATCGTCGGATCGTCACCTTCATTGTGGCCGAACCGCCGGTAGCAGAACATGTCGATGACGACATCCTTACCGAATTTCTGGCGGTACTCGGTTGCGACCTTCGCAACATAGGTGACCGCTTCCGGGTCATCGCCATTCACATGGAAGATCGGTGCCTGCACCATCAGCGCCACATCCGACGGATAAGGCGAGGACCGCGAATACATCGGGCTGGTCGTAAAGCCGATCTGGTTGTTCACGATGAAATGGATCGTCCCGCCGGTGCGATAGCCGGCGAGGCCTGACAGCGCGAAACATTCCGACACGACGCCCTGGCCGGCAAAGGCCGCATCGCCGTGCAGGAGTAGCGGCAGCTTGTGCGACCGGTCGAGCACATGTGTCTCTTCGGCTTCCATGGCCTGTTTGGCACGTGTCCGGCCAAGCACGACCGGGTTCACCGCCTCAAGGTGAGACGGGTTGGCATTCATGGTCAGGTGGACTTCATTGCCATCGAAGCTGCGATCAGACGACGCGCCGAGATGGTATTTCACATCGCCCGAACCAAACCCTTCGGCACCTTGCGTCGAGCCACCCTGGAATTCGTGGAAGATTTTCTCATATGGCTTGCCCATGACGGCTGCCAGCATGTTGAGACGGCCACGGTGCGGCATGCCAACAACGATCTCGTTGACGCCAAGGGCGCCGCCGCGCTTGATGATCTGCTCAAGTGCCGGCACGGCCGCTTCGCCGCCATCAAGCCCGAAACGCTTTGTGCCCGGATAGCGCCGGTGCAGGAAGCGTTCGAAGGCTTCGGCCTCGATCAGCTTGGTCAGGATCGCTTTCTTGCCTTCCGGTGTGAAGGCAACGCCCTTGTCCGGCCCTTCTATGCGCTCCTGTAGCCAGGATTTCTCGTCCGGGCTGGAGATATGCTGGAATTCGACCCCGATCGTCGAGCAATAGGTTCGCTGCAGGATCTCGACCATTTCCGAGATCGTCGCATAATCGAGGCCGAGATAGCCGTCGATATAGATATCACGGTCCATGTCTTCCGGCCCAAAGCCGTAATTGGCCGGATCAAGCTCGGGCTGGTTGGACTTGTCTTCCATCGCCAGAGGATCGAGCTTGGCCGCCAGGTGCCCACGCACGCGATAGGCGCGGATCATCATCAGTGCGCGGATCGAATCCTTCACCGCCACTTCGATATCGGCCATCGATGCGGCCGGCTTGCCGGCCTTGATCTTCTCGGCGATCTTCGGCTCGATCAGCGCCCAGTTGCCATCAAACGCGGCAACCTCGTCGGCATCGGCTGGCTTTGGCCAGCTCTGACGCTTCCAGCTTGCCCCGTCCGCATTGCGGGTCGCATCGTCGCCGCCATCGCCTAGCTCGCGGAAGAAATCCCGCCAGCTTTCGGGCACCGAATTGGGGTCGCGTGCGTAGGCGGCCTGCATCTTCTCGATCCAGACCGCACTACCACCATAAAGAAATGCGGTATCGAGCATCGCGCTGTTTTGCGCGCTGCGTTTGCCCGTCACTGGGGAACCGTCATCTGCCATCTTAACACCGTCCTGAAACTTAACGGACGGCCCGGCGGGGTCTTTTTAAGGGCCTCGTCTGGCCGCCATCCGAACCATATAGTCCGAACTTATCCTTTAAGAACCTCTACCATGGTCGTACCTAGCCGGGCAGGGCTCGGGCTCACACGGATGCCAGCTTCTTCCATTGCCGCAATCTTGGACGGTGCATCGCCCTTGCCGCCTGAAACGATGGCACCGGCATGGCCCATTGTGCGGCCTTCCGGCGCGGTCCGGCCTGCGATGAAACCGACCATTGGCTTCTTGCGACCTTTTTTCGCCTCGTCCTTCAGGAATTGTGCAGCTTCCTCTTCAGCCGAGCCGCCAATCTCGCCGATCATGATGATCGACTTGGTGGCGTCGTCGCCGAGGAATTTCTCAAGCACGTCGATGAAGTTGGTGCCGTTGACCGGGTCACCGCCAATGCCGACAGCTGTCGTCTGGCCAAGGCCGGCCTGCGAGGTCTGGAACACGGCCTCATAGGTCAGCGTACCGGAGCGCGAGACGACGCCGACAGAGCCCTTCTGGAAAATCTTGCCCGGCATGATGCCGATCTTGCATTCTTCAGGGGTCAGCACGCCGGGGCAGTTCGGGCCGATCAGGCGCGAGTTCGACTTGTCCAGCTTGGCTTTGACGCGAACCATGTCGAGAACAGGCACACCCTCGGTGATGCAGGTGATGAGTTCGATACCGGCATCGATGGCTTCCTCGATGGCAGCGGCAGCGCCTGCAGGCGGCACATAGATCACGGATGCATTGGCGCCCGTGGCTTCCTTGGCCTCGCCTGCATTGGCGTAGATCGGCAGTTCAGCGCCGCTATCGGCCGTCCATTTCTGGCCGGCCTTTTTGGGGTGCGTGCCGGCGACCATCTTGGTGCCGAAATATTCCAGCGCCTGGTTGGTGTGGAACGAACCGGTATTCCCGGTCAGCCCCTGCACGATGATTTTTGTATTGGAGTCGATAAGTATGGACATGAATGTGGTCCCTGAATGTGTGTCGCGCCAGAGGCGCGTGAAATCCGTTAAAGAAAGCTAGCCCTTGATCGCGTCGGTGATCTTCTTGGCCGCGTCGTCGAGATCATCGGCCGGAATGACGTTCAGGCCGCTCTCCTTGATGATCGCCTTGCCTTCATCGACATTCGTGCCCTCAAGGCGCACGACCAGTGGCACGGCAAGGTTGGTTTCCTTCACCGCCGCGATCACGCCCTCGGCGATGACGTCACACTTCATGATGCCGCCGAAGATGTTGACCAGGATACCTTTGACGTTCGGGTCCTTCATGATGATCTTGAAGGCGGCTGCGACCTTCTCCTTGCCGGCGCCGCCGCCGACATCACAGAAATTCGCTGGCTCTTCGCCGTACAGTTTGATGATGTCCATCGTCGCCATGGCAAGCCCGGCACCGTTGACCATGCAGCCAATCGTGCCGTCGAGCGCGATGTAGGCAAGGTCCCATTCGGACGCTTCGATTTCCTTGGCATCTTCCTCGGTCTTGTCACGCAGCTCGACAATATCCGGGTGACGGAACAGGGCGTTGCCGTCGAACGACACTTTCGCATCGAGCACGCGCAGGTGGCCGTCTTCCATGACGATGAGCGGGTTGATCTCCAGCATCGCCATGTCCTTCTCGGTGAAGGCTTTGTAGAGGATCGGAAAGAGCTTCATGCCGTCCGTGCGCGCATCGCCTTCCAGTTTCAGCGCATCACAAAGCGCGGCGCTGTCCTTGTCCGTGACACCAGCGACCGGGTCGATTGGCAGGGTCAGGATTTTCTCGGGCGTCGAATGAGCGACTTCCTCAATGTCCATGCCGCCTTCCGTGGACGCCACAAAGGCCGGCTGGCCGGAGGCGCGATCCACGAGCAGGGAGAGATAAAGCTCACGGTCAATGTCAGCGCCGTCTTCGATGTAGAGCCGGTTGACCTGCTTGCCGTCCTTGCTCGTCTGGGCGGTGACAAGGTGATTGCCGAGCATCTGCTTGGCGTTTTCAAGAACGTCTTCCTTCTTGAAGGCGAGGCGCACGCCGCCTTTTTCGCCTGCCGCGCTTTCCACGAACTTGCCCTTGCCGCGTCCGCCTGCATGGATCTGGCTCTTCACCACCCAGAGCGGTCCGGGCAGTGTGTCGACAGCCTTCTGGACATCGTCGAGCGAGAGCACAGGCACACCATCAGCAACGGGTGCGCCATAGGATTTCAGGACAGCCTTGGCCTGGTATTCGTGAATGTTCATGGAGATGGGGCCTCTTGGATAAAACGGGCGGGAGGGCGCAAGGGGTGCACCCTCGAAAAACTGCTGGCCTTATAACACCGCACGCTACAGGTGCAACCGGATGGGTATGCATGATGAACTCAGGCAGGACTAGTCAGTGCGGGGGTCAATTTCACCCGAAGTCGCCATGGTCGGCATCGTAATATTCCAACGTTCCTGCGCTTCCTTGGGCACATCTTTCCGCCGCGCCCGCCGCAACAGCATAACAAACATCAGCACCCCTGATAAAATTGCCGCGAGCAGGAACAGTCCGCCCTGCGTAAATGGCAGCCGGAAGGCAACGCCAGACAGCGGCGGCCCCACCACGGAGCCAACCGCCCAGACAAAAAGCAGCCCGGACATCACACGTGAGATCTGGTTTGTTTCGGCCCGGTCGATCGCGTGCGCGACACCGATGCCATAGAATGAGAGCGAGCCGGCACCCCAGACGCCAAGCGCAACCAGGATGTAAGTCGTCGGCAGGCCGGGAAACAGACCCAGCACCAGCGCGGCAGCGCCTGCGATCCCCGCCATGAAGGCGATCACGATCCGCCGGTCGACCATGTCGGAGATACGCCCTGCTGGCCACTGGCTGATCAGGCCGCCAATCCAGGCCGCCGCCGCCGCCAGCGCCGCCGCTCCGGTCGACCCACCCGCGGCATCCGGCAGGGCCACGCCCGCATAGATCGGCAGCAGCGCCATCGTCCCGCTATTGATCACACCCGCCAGGAACACTGCGATGACCGCCGCCGGCGCAAGGTCAAACAGGCGGCGCAAAGTGAACGGATCACTACTCGGCGCAGGCGGCTCGCCCCGCCGCGTCAGGCAGACCGGTAGCAGCGACAGGCAGAGGAAGATGGCGCACCAGAGATAAGGCCGGAAATCAATCGGCGCGAGGCCCGCCACGAAGAAGGGGCCGAGCACCAGCGCGCATTTCGCGATCAGGTGATAGAACCCGCTGACGCTGCCCCGGCTCCGGGCTGATACGGTCGCGCCGAGCCAGGATTCAATGCTGGCAAACATCCACGCAAAGGCGGCGCCCTGCACCATGCGGATCACGGTCCATCCCCACGGGTCGAGTGCCAGCTGCATCGCCAGCACAGAGGCACCGCACACCGCAGCCGCCGCCGAAAAGACACGGATGTTGCCGAACAGGATGACGGCATTGCTGGCGGTATACGCCCCCGCCATGAAGCCTATGGCATGGCAGGCGGCGATCACACCGATAAGGCCGGGCTGCACGCCCAGCACTTCAAGGCCAAGCGGGGTGACCACGCCAAGGATACCGCCGCCCAGCTGCAGGAAGGCGGCCGCGGCAATCAATGCCCAGACATTGCGGTAATCAGCCATGGCGTGGCTCCGTCTCCTGCGCGAATCGCGCATCTCAGGCGCGCTTATTCGACCCCGATATCGGAAAAGGCAACATCATTGCGCCGCGCGGTCTGTCCCTCGCCATCCTTCAGGATCAGCGAGACCTGTTTTGCGTCCCAGTCAATTTCGACAGCGCCGTAATTTTCCGGCGGGAAGGCCGCACCAATCTGGCGGGCATCGCGCTCCGGGCTTTCAGTGGCAAAGCTGACATTCAGCGACGAGGCCGTCAGCTCATTGGCCGCATAAGGCAGCACGCCGCGCTCTTCATAGACAAAGCCGGTATGCCGGTCACCCGTCAGGAAAACGACGCCTTTCGCCCCGGTCGACTTTACTAGGTCGAACAGGCGCTGGCGTTCAGCCGGCATGGTCGACCAGGCTTCCCAGCCATGCACGGTCGGCATCACCTGGATGGAAGACACCACGAAGCGGATGTCAGCTGGTGCCTGCAGCTGGTTTTCCAGCCAGGTCCACTGCGCCGCGCCCAGCATGTCCTGCAAAGAGCCCTCCGGCGCCGGCATGTAGCGTTCCTTGCCCGGCGCATTGTATTCGTCGGTCGGGGTCAGGTCGCTGCGGAAATAGCGGGTATCGAGCACGATCACCTGCACGCGCTGGCCATCCGGGCCGAAGCTGCGGGCATAATAGGTGCCGGGCCACTGGCCGACATCCTCATCATCGAGGCCCCAGAAGTTTTCATGAATCCGCTCGGCGAGATTCTTGAACGGGAAGTCCTTGCCGCCATCATTCATGCCGAAATCATGATCATCCCAGGCCACCATCATCGGGAATTTTGACCGCACAGCCTGGAACTCGCTGCTCGCAGCCAGATCGGTGAAGCTCTCGCGCAGCTCATCGAGTTCAGGCTCATTGATGGCATAGTTGCGCCCGTCGCGGTCGCCATAGACATTGTCGCCAATCATCAGGAAGAGGTCGGCCTCTTCGGTGGCGATGTGCGCCAGCGTCGGATCGGCAATTTCCTCATCATTGCAGGAAGCGAACAGGATACGGCTCAACACCGCATCCCCTGCCGGGAGCGGCACACCTTCAGGGCCTTGCGGTAGCTCGGACGCCGGTATCGTTTCATAATACCGGTTCAGCGCCTCGACAGCCGTATCCGGATTCGACTGAAAAATGTTTGGCAGGACGGATGTACCATCCTGCGTCACACAAGATGTAAGCGCCATCGCGCCAAGCGCGACATAAGCCCCGAATTTCATGAAAGCCTCCCTGAATAATAACAAACGCCCGGACACTATGCCGGGCGTTGCCAGTCTCCGAAAGGCGCGATCTCGTGATGCGCCAAAGAAATATGCGCCCAACAGCTGCCCGCCGCAAAACTGTCCCATTCCGGCCCCGCATGGAACCTATTCCGGGTCCAGCATGTTTCTTGCACCATAACCCACCCATATGGCCCTCATCAGAAAGGGCCTGCGGAAAGTGGGTTGGAATGAGCAGGAAGTGGACTGGGATAATGCAAGTCACGAATTTTCTCGCGAAGAGCTTCAGCCTCGCGACACTGGGTTTTCTCGCAGCCGCCATGCTGGTCATGGCCTTTGCGCCAGCCGGGTCAATCTATAGCGGCTGATTTCCAGCCGAACATCAAGGCGACGCCGGCTCAATGCCCGGCGCGCCAAGCGCGGCCAGATGGCTCGCCACTGTCTGGCCGGACAGGTCAAGAAACGGCGCAATTTCTTCCAGGGGCACAAGCACGAAAGCCCGCTCCGCCGCTCTCGGATGCGGGAGGGTCAGGGTTTCGCTTTCGCGCACCTCTCCTTCCATCCAGATCAGGTCGATATCGATGAGGCGCGGGCCCCAGCGTTGCCCTGTCTCGCGACCCATGTCTTTTTCCAGCCTCTTGCAGGCCGCCAGAAGGGCTTCCGGTGAGAGCGCCGTTTCATAGATCGCGCAGGCATTGAGGAAATCCGGCTGGTCTTGCACGCCCCAGGGCGGTGTCCGGTATAGCTGCGAGGCGCGCACTAGCTCCAGCCCATCCATGTGGTCCAGCTGCTTCATCGCCGACAGGATTGCCCCGGCACTGTCGCCGAGGTTCGAGCCAAAGGCGAGCACTGCTTCAGCCATTGCGTGTCAGTTCGATCTCTACCCCGACATGATCGATGAAATGACGGATCGGCGCATTCGGCTTGCGAACCTGCACACGGACATTCGCCACGAGTGGGAATGTCTCAAGCACAGCCTGTGCGATCCGCTCGGCAAGGGTCTCGATCAGGTTGAACGGTCCACTGGCAGAGACATCATGTGCGAGATCACAGAGTTTTCCGTAATCGACCGCGTCTTCCATCGTGTCGGATGGCGGGCTGTCGCGCGTCACCAGGCATTCAATATCGGCAAAGAATTTCTGCCCCAGCGTCTTTTCCGCCGGGATCAGCCCGTGAAAGCCGTGAATGGCGAGATTCTGGACAAATACCCGTTCAGTGCGCCGCATCTTCGATTGCCTCCCACATTTTGATGGCCTGCTTGTGGGCGGCAACATCATGGACCCGCAGGATATGCGCGCCGCGCTTCAGGCTGTCCAGCCCGGCTGCCAGCGAGCCGGCGAGCCGGTCATCGACATCTGCCCCGGTGAGCTTGCCGATGAAGGACTTGCGCGACACGCCGATCAGGACCGGGCAGCCTGTCGCCACCAGCGCCGGGACATGCGCCAGCGCCGCGAAATTCTGCACATATGTCTTCGCAAAGCCGACGCCCGGATCGAGGATCAGGTGCGCGCGCGCCAGGCCAGCGGCCTCGCAGGTCTCGAATGCCGCCTCGAAAAAGGCCGGCATATCGCTCGCCACATCGATATCCTTGTCCGCGGCTCCACGATTATAGGTCAGCACATAGGCGGCGCCTGTCTCTGCAGCCGCGGCGACAATCTCCGGATCAGACATGCCGGTCACATCATTGACGATGACCGCCCCGGCCTTGCAGGCGGCGTGCGCAACACTTGCCTTGTATGTATCGATTGAAACCGCGCGGCGGTCTGCCTCGGCAATCGCCTGCACCACGGGCAGCACACGGGCGAGTTCGTCTTCGGCGCTGACAGGCTCTGCCCCCGGCCGCGTCGACTCGCCGCCAACATCCACAATGTCGGCGCCTTCGCTGACCATCAGGCTGGTATGGGCGAGCGCCTCTTCAAACCCGTCATGCGCCCCGCCATCGGAAAAGCTGTCTGGTGTCACGTTGAGGATGCCCATGACGAGGGCGCGCCTGCGGGCTTCGGCCAGCACACCATCCCTCAATCGCTCCCGGTCCGCCCGCTTCATGGCTTTACGCCTTCGGCCCGCCGGGCATCACCGGACGGTCGCGAAACGCGCCCATCGACACGGCCCGGTCATACATGACGAGCGCACCAGCCAGGCTGACATTGATGCAGAACCTGGTCGGGATCTTCACCACATGGTCGCAGCGCGACAGCATCTGCGGTGACAGATCCCCCCGCTCGCGGCCCAGCACATAGGCGGCAGAGCGTGGATGGCGGAATTCCGGCAGCGTGATCGCATCCTCCGTCAACTCGATGCCGACCATCTGGCAGCCCTTGGGCAGGGCGATCTGGTCAATCGTATCCCACTGATAGTACGGCACGCTCTCGAATGTCTTGGACGTGTCGGCCTTGTAGGCGACTTTCAGCCGGTCTGCCGCCGCAACGGAAAATACAAAGCTCGCGCCGAACGCGTTTGCAGTGCGCATCAGCGCGCCAAGATTCATCGGCTTGGACATGCCCTCCGCGCCAATCGCGAAATATCCGCGCATCTAGACCTCTCCTCCAGTCGTGAGCCTCCAGGCCACTGCAATCACGATAAGTACACCGGGCATCACCACTGACACTTTCCGCGCCAGACGGATATGGCGGACCGCGCCGGGATAGGTCGCAGCGATATATGCCGCCGCATCGCCCGCTTCGTCGCCCGCCTCCAGCGCCGCATCGCCATTCACCGCCTGCGCCACGGCAAAGCGCGCCGGGCCGTCATCAAGATCCGGGAATTTGTCATGCGCCGCCCGCTTCAGCGCGACACCGGCCAGCATCCGCATCTGCACGGCCAGCCCGAACACGAACACGGCCAGCAGCCCCGCCACGAAAAAGATCAGCGTCGTCTGGCTCATCGCATCGTCGCCACGTCAAACCGGCCAGCAGATGTCACCACACCGCGCTTCATCGTCTGGGCATTGAACGGCATCTCGACATGGCCAAGCACATCCATGCAGATCATGCCACCATCCCCGCCCAGCAGGTTGAGATCCTCGAGCGAACCGTCCGCCGCCGCCTTCAGCCCCTGCTTGCCATAGCGCACGCGGGACGACACATCGGCCGCCGCATTGGTCCGCAGGAAATACTCGCCCTGCCCCGTACAGCAGACAGCCACACGCTCATCGGCCCAGATGCCCGCCCCGATGATCGGCGTGTCGCCAACCCGGCCCGGCGTCTTGCCCAGCAGTCCGCCCGTCGATGTCGCTGCCGCCAGCCGGCCCCCCTGGTCCAGCGCAATCGCGCCGACCGTGCCATGCGACAGCTCACCCTTCTTTACCGGAATGTTGACCGCTGGCCTGTAGTACTGCTTCGGGCTGTGCACGCGTTCGAGCTTGTGCTTGCGCGCAATCATTGCCGCGCCCTTGCCGACGATCAGCACATGCGGCGTCTTCTCCATGACGAGCCGTGCGGCCGTGACAGGGCTCTTGAACCCCCGCAGAGAGGCGACCGCGCCGGCATTGCGCGTCCGTCCGTCCATGATCGCAGCATCGAGTTCCCACTGGCCAATCGCATTCGGCGAGCTGCCACGCCCGGCAATATGGTGGCCGCATTCTTCCAGCGCGATGACCAGCGCGTGCACCACATCGAGCGCCGCATCGCCGCGCGCCAGGCGTGTCTCGCCCTCTCGCAGCAGCCCCGCCATATGCGCCTCGGCCCCGGCATGATCCCTTGGCCGCAACGGGCCAGCTCCACCATGAAGGGCCAGCGCCCAGCTCTTTGCCATCTGTTACAGCTCCAGAACCTGTTTGTTTTTCGCCACGTAACGCTTCACAGGGGCCGGTGCCATGGATAGGTTCGGCCCGTCAACGCAATGGCGCATCAATCGCGCCCAATCAGCCAAGTGAGGAAACACCATGAAAGCCCTTCTCTCCAAGTCGGCAGGCGGCCCGGATACCCTTGTTTTCGAGGATGTTGCCTCCCCAGAGCCCGGCGAGGGCGAAGTTGTCATCGCGATCAAGGCGATCGGCGTCAACTATCCCGACGTGCTGATCATCCAGGACATGTACCAGTTCAAGCCCGAACGTCCCTTCTCGCCGGGCGGTGAGCTTGCCGGCACGGTGAAAGCCGTCGGCGCGGGCGTTACCCGGGTGAAGGTCGGAGACCGGGTGATGGGCTCGATCGGCTGGGGCGGCATGGCGGAGGAAGCCGTTGTCGACCAGGCCCGCGTTCGCCCCTTCCCGGAAGACATGTCCTATGAGGAAGCCGCCGCCCTGCTGATGACCTATGGCACCTCCTATTACGCCCTGAAGGACCGCGGAAACTGCAAGCCGGGCGAAAGCCTGCTGGTTCTCGGCGCCGCCGGGGGTGTCGGCCTCGCCGCCGTCGAACTTGGCAAGGCGATGGGCATGACCGTCATCGCTGCTGCCTCATCCCAGGAGAAAGTCGACCTCTGCCTCGAGAAAGGTGCCGATCACGGCCTCGTCTACCCGAAGGGCGAACTTGACCGCGCCCAGCAGAAAGAGCTCTCCAACAAGATCAAGGAACTCGGCGGCGGCGGCGTGGATGTCATCTATGACGGCGTCGGCGGCGACTATGCCGAACCGGCCCTGCGCGCAATGAACTGGGATGGCCGCTTCCTCGTCATCGGCTTCCCGGCCGGCATCCCGAAAATGCCGCTCAACCTCACCCTGCTCAAATCCTGCAACATCGTCGGCGTCTTCTGGGGCGCTGCCGTCGCGCGTGATCCCGAAGCCAATGAGCAGAACATCAAGGAGCTGTTTGACCTCTACGCCAAGGGCAAGATCAAACCCCACGTCTCCAACACCTACCCCCTCGAAAAAGGCGCCGACGCCATCAGCGAACTGATGAACCGCAAGGCCAAGGGCAAGGTTGTGGTGACGGTTTAGGGTCGTCCCATAGCGCCTATGCCGCTCGATACAGAAAAAGGCGCCCTCATCCCCGACCCTTCTCCCGCGACCGGGAGAAGGGAGAGTGGCACCTTAAACCCATGCGTCTTCCCCCTCTCCCGATTGCGGGAGAGGGGTCAGGGGTGAGGGCTGCTACCTCGCCAATTTGCGGTAACGCCGCTACGTAATAGCGATGCCGGAACATCCCGAGATAAAGCGTGCACGCCGGTTGAGGCAGGCCGCCAACCTGCCTGAGCAGAAGGCGTGGGAAACACTCCGCCAGCTGCGCAAGGAGGGCCATCCCGTCCGGCGGCAAGCGCCCATAGCGGGAATGACGGTCGATTTCGCGATCCGGTCAATACGGCTCGTGATTGAAGTGGATAGCAGCATTCACGACCGCGAAGATGTAAAGCTGAATGATGCTGAGCGTGGAGCACGTCTGACAAAAGAAGGCTGGCGCATTTTGAGAGTCAGCGCCGAAATCGCGATGAGTCCGGATCATCTGATCACGGCAGTGCGAGACGAGATCACAAGGCTGACCCGAAAGTAACGTGCCCTCACCCTAGCCCCTCTCCCGCGATCGGGAGAGGGGAACACCGTTGCGTCCAGCATTCAACTGCACCCCGGTGCACTGAAAATGTACTGTGGCTGCACCGTTACTGTACCTATCTGTCCGCCCTCACAGGCGCCCGGCTAGTCTTCCGGCCATGTCAGGGATCGACCATCATGCACGGCTTGCCATGGCGCGGGCCTGGCCCTTGCTCGCCGGGCTGCTGGGGGAGGTCGCACGCCTCGTCGGACTGGCGGACGGCGTGGTGCCAGAGCGGATTGGCCGGCTCGCCCGCCTTGAAGCCCTGCGCCTCATCCGCCCCGCCGAGGCGCTGGTGCGCCGGCTCATCGTACTGATGGCGCGGGAGATGCTGGCGGAGATTCGCCATGGTGAGCCAAGCCGAACCATGGCGAAACAGGATGGCGCAGCCCTGAGCCTGCTCCATGTGAGCCGCCTCGCGGCGATACGGGCGCAAAGCCGAACCACGCCGAAGCAGGCCGCGCATTTCCGCTTCTTCGAGCCCATTCCCAGCTTCCGCATGTTCGATGCGCCGCCCGACGCAAATCCAGCAGCTTCCGGCCCGCGCATCCTTGGCCTCGATACACCGCAACAGACTGAAACCACGACAGAAAACCCACGCGGCCCGGCCCGCCTCATCGCCCGCATCCAGGCGCTGCAGGCCATCCTCGAGGCGCCGGACAAGCGCGCCAGGCGCCATGCCCGTTTCCTTGTACGCCAATCGCAGCCCTCTCACCCTCATCCTGAGCCTGTCGAAAGACGGGGCGGGACGGGCTGGGCCAGCCGCACCAATCCCTGCCGCCCGGGCCACCCGCCCGGCAGCCGCAGCCGATACACCCCGCCCTGGCTGACCGGCATGCTGGTCCATCTGGCGCGGGAGATCAGGCGATTGCCGCCATGGCGGCCCAGCCCAGCCGACGCATCAAAGCCCACAAATGAAAATCCCCGCCATCGGGCGGGGACAATCATCATGCCTGAAAGGCGAATGAGGGAGGCTTAAGCGACCCGCTCGACCATCATGTGCTTGACCTTGGCAATCGCCTTGGCCGGGTTGAGGCCCTTCGGACAGACCTGCGCACAGTTCATGATCGTGTGGCAACGATAGAGCTTGAACGGGTCTTCAAGGTCGTCAAGACGCTCGCCAGTGGCCTCGTCGCGGCTGTCGATCAGCCAGCGATAGGCCTGAAGCAGCGCCGCTGGTCCAAGATACTTGTCGCCATTCCACCAATAGGACGGGCACGAGGTCGAACAGCAGGCGCAGAGGATGCACTCATAAAGGCCGTTCAGCTCGTTGCGCTGGTCTTCGGACTGCTTCCACTCCTTCTCAGGCTCCGGCGTATCGGTCTTGAGGAAGGGCTGCACATAGGCGTGCTGGGCGTAGAAGTTTGTCAGGTCCGGGATCAGGTCTTTCACGACCGGCAGGTGCGGCAGCGGGGCGATGGTGATCGTCTTGCCGGCCACCTCGTCCCAGCCCTTGGTGCAGGCAATGGTGTTGTGGCCGCCAATGTTCATCGAGCAGGAGCCGCAGACACCCTCGCGGCAGGAACGGCGGAAAGCGAGCGTGGAGTCCACATTGCTCTTGATCCAGATCAGGACGTCAAGAACCATCGGACCGCAGCGGTCCATGTCGACATGATACGTGTCCCAGCGCGGCGGGCCGCCGGCTTCAGGGGAATAGCGATAGATCTTGAAAGCCTTGGTGTTTTTCGCACCATCCGGCTTTGGCCATTCCTTGCCCTTCTTCGGGGCGGATCCTTTGGGGAGTGTCAGCTGAACCATTTGATTTCCCTTAGTAAACCCGCGCCTTGGGCTCGATATACTCAATGTCGTTGGACATCGTGTACTCGTGCACCGGGCGGTAATCGATGGTGACGTTTCCGGCCTCGTCAATCCAGGCAAGCGTGTGCTTCATCCAGGTCTTGTCGTCGCGGTCGGAGAAGTCCTCGCGGGCATGCGCGCCACGGCTTTCCTTGCGGTTGGCGGCGCTGTTCACGGTGACAGAAGCCTGGGCAATGAGATTGTCGAATTCCAGCGCCTCGATGAGGTCCGTATTCCAGATCAGGCCGCGATCCTTCACGTCCATGCCGCCGACACGGGAATAGACTTCGGCGATCTGCTCGACGCCTTCGTCCAGCACTTCGCCGGTACGGAAAACAGCGCAGTTGTTCTGCATCGCCTTCTGCATGTCGAGACGCAGCTTGGCGACGGGCTGGTCACCGGAGGCGTTGCGCATCCTGTCGAAGCGGGCAAGGTGCGCGTCGGTCTGGGTGTCGCGGACCTCTGGCTGGCTGGCGCCCGCCTCGAGCGTCGCGCCGCAGCGAAGGCCGGCAGCCCGACCGAAGACGACGAGGTCGATCAGGGAGTTGGAGCCAAGCCGGTTGGCACCATGCACCGAGACGCAGGCCGCTTCGCCAACGGCCATCAGGCCCGGCACGACACTGTCCGGGTCGGCGCCCTTCTTGGTGAGGACCTCGCCGTGATAATTCGTCGGGATGCCGCCCATATTGTAGTGAACCGTCGGGAGGACCGGGATCGGTTCCTTGGTGACGTCAACGCCGGAGAAGATCTTCGCAGTCTCCGAGATGCCCGGCAGGCGCTCGGCCAGCGTCTCGGGTGGCAGGTGTTCGAGGTGGAGGTGGATGTGATCCTTGTCCTCGCCGACACCGCGCCCTTCGCGGATCTCCACCGTCATTGCACGGGAGACCACGTCGCGGGACGCAAGGTCCTTGGCTGACGGGGCATAGCGCTCCATGAAGCGTTCGCCTTCGGAGTTGGTGAGGTAGCCGCCCTCGCCGCGCGCACCCTCGGTGATCAGGCAGCCAGCGCCATAGATGCCGGTCGGGTGGAACTGGATGAACTCGGTGTCCTGCAGTGGCAGTCCGGCCCGCAGCACCATGGCGTTGCCGTCGCCGGTGCAGGTGTGCGCAGAGGTACACGAGAAGAAAGCCCGGCCATAACCGCCGGTCGCAAGGATGGTCTTCTGTGCACGGAAGCGGTGGATCGTGCCATCGTCGAGCTTCCACGCCGTAACACCGCGGCAGACGCCTTCCTCATCCATGATGAGGTCGAGCGCGAAATACTCGATGAAGAACTCGGTCTCTTCCTTGACGCACTGACCGTAGAGCGTGTGCAGCATGGCGTGACCTGTCCGGTCAGCTGCCGCGCAGGTCCGCTGGACGGGCGGGCCTTCGCCATACTCGGTCGTGTGGCCGCCGAACGGACGCTGGTAGATCTTGCCCTGTTCATTCCGCGAGAAGGGCATGCCCCAGTGCTCAAGCTCATAGACGGCCTTGGGCGCTTCACGGCAGAGATACTCGATCGAGTCCTGATCACCGAGCCAGTCGGACCCTTTGACCGTATCGTACATGTGCCAGCGCCAATTGTCCGGGCCCATATTGCCGAGCGATGCGGCAATCCCGCCCTGGGCGGCAACGGTGTGCGAGCGCGTCGGGAAGACCTTTGTGATGCAAGCGGTGCGAAGCCCGGCCTGCGCAGAGCCGAGCGCAGCGCGAAGGCCCGAGCCACCCGCGCCAACGACGACGACATCAAAGGTGTGATCGATGAACTTGTAGTCAGACATATGGTCTTATCCCTTCAGGGCCGCGCTCTAGGCGCCCGCCGATATCCAGATCTTGAGAACCGAAAGCGCGGTCGCCGCGAACAGCGCGACGCAGGCAAATGTGTTGAGGATCAGCAGGCCCTGCTTCATCCCCGCCTTTCCGATATAATCTTCGATGACGACCTGCATACCGAGTCGCATGTGAAAGAACGCGGCGCCCAGCGTCAGGATCATCAGGATCGCGTTCCATGGAAGGGCAAGCCAAGCGATCGCGCCGTCATACCCAGACCGGCTGGCTGCGATCACGGCGTAGAGAAACCACGGAATGAGGAAGGCCAGCGCAATCGCGGACACACGCTGTTTGATATGATGCTCGGTGCCAGACTTGGCAGAGCCCAGTCCGCGCGCTGATGCTGCCGGTGTCTTGAAGTCAGTGCTCATCGCGTCAGCCTCCTAGAACAGATTGGTCGCAAGCGACCAGATCGTAGCTGCCGCCACTATGGCGAAAGCGAAGTTGAAGACACTCCATGCGCTGGCGACCTTGGGTGTGAAGCCAGCCTTAGGGCCATCCCAGATCATGTGACGAATGCCATTGGCAAAGTGAAAGAGAACCGAAGCGAGCCAGAAGAAGAGCAAAATCTGCCCGACCGCCGAAAGCATGATACCTTCAACGAAGTCATAAGCGTCCGGACCAACGCCGAGCGACACAATCCACGCGCTGACAAGAAGGGCCCCGAGATAGTTGCCAATGCCTGTGACACGCTGGAAAATCGACGCTGCCATCGTCCAGTGCCATTTCCACACAGAGAGGTGTGGTGACATCGGGCGTGGATCAGTCCACTCTGAACCTGACATTGGGTATCTCCCGGAACCTGCTGATTTGCTATGTCGGGTTCTAGATTGGTGCAGCGCAGTGTCAACGCAGCAAGGAAAGCTACAGCCTGATGAAAGTATGGATTTCGGCGATATTTCTAGGACTTTCCCTAGCGTTACCCGTCACCGCACAATCACCAGAAGCTGAACCTGTCGAGACAGCAGCTCCGGCTCCGATTGATATCGGCATAGTCATCCGCGGGTATGAAGACCTGATCCAGTCATCAAGCCCGTCAGCATTGGCAAGAGCAGAAGACCGCGCCCCCGACCGCTGGCCCGATGTCTCGATGGCCCATATCCGTGCACAGGCCGATGAAGCGCGGACCCTTAAAGACATGCTTGGCAGGGTTGAGGACCAGACGACACCGGAATGGGTGATTCTGTCGCACCTCCTCGATCAGCTGATCATGGAAGATGACTTCGATACCAGCCGGATTCCCTTTACGGGGGACTGGGGGTTCCATGCCGCGCCATTCTTCGAGGCCGGCAATCTTCGGCTGCGATCGGCTGATGACGCGGAGGCCTGGATCGCGAGATTGAACGACCTGCCGCGCTATTTCTCAGACAATGTACGGAATATGCGGCGCGGCCTGCGCACCGGCTGGACAGCACACGCCGATCCACTGCAGACCGTCATGGACCAGGTCCGCGAACAGGATGTCAGCGCACCGGAAGACAGTGTGCTCTGGGCACCGTTCGAAACAATGCCGGACTCTATCGATGAAGAGACGCAAGCCACGCTGCGCCAGTCAGGCCGGCTCGCTGTGACAAAGGCCGTGAAGGCGTATGAGGACGTGCTCACCTTCTTCGAGGAAGAGTACGCCTCTCAGGCCCGCCCCGAACCTGGCATCATCACCCTCCCGGGCGGGCAAGCCTATTACGAGGCAGCCATTCGCAACCATACGGCCGGCGCCGGCTATTCACCCGAACAGATACAGGCGCTAGGCCGGTCTGAGGTGGCCCGGATACGCGCCGAAATGGAAACCATCATTGAAGAGCTGGAATACCCGGGCACCTTCGAAGACTTCCTTCACTTCCTGAGAACAGACCCGCAATTCTATGCCGAGACGCCGCTGGACCTGATGGAAAAGGCAGCCCTCATCTCCAAGCGACTGGATGCCATCCTGCCTGAATATTTCGGCACACTGCCCCGTTTGACCTATGGTGTTGAACCCGTTCCCGCTGACATCGCCCCCGGCTATACCACGGGGCGCTATCTGGGCGGCGATCCGGAAGAAGGCATTTCCGGCACCTACCTGGTGAATACGCACGCCCTCGACCAACGGCCCCTCTATGAGTTGCCTGCCCTGTCCGCCCATGAAGCCGTCCCCGGGCACCACATCCAGATTGCCACGGCGCAGGAACTCTCTGACGTGCCTCGGTTCCGCCAGCAATATTATGCAACAGCATTTGGAGAAGGCTGGGGCCTTTATGCCGAAACGCTGGCGGGCGAAGCAGGCATATATCAGACCCCCTATGAACGCTTCGGCGCCCTCTCCTATCAGATGTGGCGCGCCTGTCGGCTCGTCGCTGACACCGGGATGCACTGGTATCGCTGGACGCGCGAGGAAGCCGCACGCTGTTTCTATGAGAACTCTGCGCTGTCGCCCCTGAACGTAGAGAATGAAGTGACCCGCTATATTGGCTGGCCCGGCCAGGCGACGGCCTACAAGATCGGGCAGCTGAAAATCCTGGAGCTTCGGCAACGCGCCAAGGACCAGTTGGGCAGCGCGTTTGATATCCGCGCCTTCCATGACCAGGTGCTCGGCGCTGGCTCCCTGCCGCTTGATGCCCTCGAAGTCCGTATAGATAACTGGATCGCTGGCCAGCTTCCGCCCGAGACAAATACAATGGACGCCGTAACACCTTGAAACTCACCATAATAGAAACCGGCCTCCCACCGGAAAGCATTCGCGCCGACTGGCCGCGTTATCCGGCGATGTTTCAGGCGCTTATCGCACCGCACCTCCCGGAGCTGGAAACCGAGAGCGTCGCCATTGTATCGGGCGCAGACTTTCCTGATCTGGACGCTGTCGATGCCATCCTCGTGACTGGCTCTGCGGCTGGGGTTTACGAACCTCATCCGTGGATGCCACCGCTCCTGAACTTCATCCAGCGCGCTGCCGCCAGGCGCATTCCCCAGATCGGTGTCTGCTTTGGTCATCAAGCGATCGCCAAAGCGCTTGGCGCAACGGTCGAAAAGTCAGACAAGGGCTGGGGCATAGGCCGGCATGTCTATGATGTGCGCGCCCGGCCTGAATGGATGGGGGATTTCCACGGGAAGACATTCTCGCTCGGCGTAAGCCACCAGGACCAGGTGCTGAGCTTGCCGCCCGGTGCGTCTGTTGTCGCCTGTTCGGAGTTTACACCATTTGCGGTGCTCGATTACGGCCTCGTGCCCGCGATCAGTTTTCAGGGCCATCCAGAATTTTCCGCGGGCTTCTGCCGCGCCCTCTACAATGTCCGCCGCGGCAGCGTGTTTGGCGAAGACACTGTCGATGCCGCGAGCGAGAGTCTCGAAACACCCGTCGACAATGCATTGGTGGGCAGTTGGATGGCAAATTTTCTCAGGCAGCATCACAAAGCCGGATAAATCGGCTTGAGGCTGGAAAAGCTTTACAATTCTGTGCCAAGTGAGACGAGTTTATTTAGGAGACCCCGGCCCATGATGCCGAAACCACGCGCCGACATCGCCCCTAACTCCATCGAGTTCGAAACCCTTCCCCTCGTGAAACCGACCGGTTTCCGCGAGTATGATGCCCGCTGGTGGTTTGGCGTGCCGGGAAATCCGAAGGCGCCGGACTTCAACCTGCTTGGCGCCGAAGCGCTTGGCCTCGGTATGGCGACCCTGTTCCATGAGCTTGGCGTCGAGCCGAAAGTCGTGACCGGGCATGATTTCCGCTCCATCTCCCTGCCGATCAAGAATGCACTCAAGCTCGGCCTTATTGCGGGCGGCTGCGAAGTGTTCGATGTCGGCATGGCCCTTAGCCCGATGGTCTACTGGGCGCAGTTCGAACTCGACGCGGCCTGCTGCGCCATGGTCACGGCAAGCCACAATGAAAACGGCTGGACCGGCGTCAAGATGGGCGCCAACCGCCCGTTGACCTTCGGCCCCGACGAGATGGGCCGGCTAAAGGAAATCGTGCTGAATGGCGACTTCCAGCCCCGCGCGGGCGGCGGTGCATTCCGTGTTGACGGCCTGCGCGAGAAATACATCGCCTCGACATCCGAAGGCATCAAGCTGAAACGCAGGATCAAGGTGATCGCGGCCTGCGGCAACGGTACTGCCGGCGCGTTTGCACCCGACGCACTGCGCGCCATGGGCGCCGAAGTGGTCGAGATGGACTGCAACCTCGACAACACATTTCCGAAGTACAACCCGAATCCGGAAGACAGCGAAATGCTGCACGCCATGGCGCAGGCCGTGAAAGAGCAAGGCGCTGACGTTGCCCTGGGGTTTGATGGCGACGGCGACCGCTGCGGTGTGGTCGACAATACGGGCGAGGAAATCTTTGCCGACAAGATCGGCCTGATGCTGGCCCGCGACCTGTCAAAGGTTCATCCCGGCGCGAACTTTGTCGTCGACGTAAAATCGACCGGTCTCTACAAGACTGACCCGGTTCTCAAAGAGAATGGATCATCGGTCGATTATTACAAGACGGGTCATTCCTACATCAAACGGCGCACGACGGACCTCGGCGCGCTGGCCGGCTTCGAGAAATCCGGCCACTTCTTCTTCCGGCCGCCCATCGGGCTTGGCTATGATGACGGCATCGTCGCCGCTGGTGCAATCCTGCAGATGCTTGACCGCAATCCGGACAAGACGATGGCCGACCTCAAATCCGAACTTGGTGTGGCCTATACCTCGCTGACCATGTCGCCACATTGCGATGACGAGCTGAAATATGGCGTGATCGACCAGATGGTCGCTGAGTATGAAGGCATGGCAGGCAAGGAAATTCTCGGGCGGAAAGTCGTGGATGTGAACACGGTCAATGGCGCACGCGTGACGCTGGAGGACGGTTCATGGGTGCTGGTCCGTGCCTCGTCGAACAAGCCGGAGCTCGTCGTCGTCGTCGAAAGCCTCCGATCGGCCGACGATATGCGCGACCTGTTTCACAAGGAAGTCAAACCCCGCCTCGGCAAACACAAGGATGTCGGCGCGTACAATCAGGAAATCTGAACCCGCCATATCTGCCCCTCTGACTTGACCTTTCGGCATAAAAACCGCACCCCTCGCGACAGATTC